>NZ_JBIVFN010000001.1:0-980182 GCF_044748145.1 Streptomyces sp. NPDC090022 | reverse complement strand
TCACGCGAGGGAGAGGGGTTCGTCCGGCGGGGGGCGGTGTGCCCCGGCCGCCTCGGCGACAACACCAGTTAGCCAGGCCGCCGAAGCCCTGGCAAAGAGCTCGCTTACTAGCCCCCCTCGCAGCGCGGGCGCCCACAGCGTGCACCGTCGTGATCAACGTCCGCGCAGGTGGGAGCCGGTATGAGGGGCCGTGCGCAGGCCGCCCGCGGACTACTAACCCGCATCGTATGTGACCTGGGTCCTATGGGGCGGCTCACCAGCGGGAGGCCCGGATGTCACCCTCCGCAGGCGTACGGACACCCGTGCGCGACGGTTTCCGGGCCGGCTCGGGGGGTCAGGGGTTGTGGAAGAGCACTTCCGGGTCGGCCGCCGACGGCCCGTCCAGCAGCGGCCGGGCCGCGCCCTTCAGGTGCCGGTCGAAGAAGGCCGCGACGTAGGCGCGGGTGAGGGCCAGGGCCCGGTCGCCCGGCAGCGGAGCGCGCGGCACGCCGAAGTGGTCCAGGAAGACGGCCGCGTCCGTGAAGGTGAAGTGGTCGGAGTCGGCGAGGGTCAGCCATCGCTTCCATCCGCCGAACCGCTGCCAGGCGGCGTCCCACGTGTGGTCCAGGCCACCCGGCCGGTGCATCTCGTCGTCGGTGCCGAGCAGCATGAACGGGCGCCCGCCCAGCCCCTCCTCCGGCAGCGTGTCGTGGAAGGCGCCGTCCATGTTGACGCCCGCGCGGACGCGTCCGTCGGCCAGCATCGCGGTCGCGGCACTCGCTCCCCCGATGGAATGACCGGCCATGCCGATCCGCCGCCGGTCGATCGTTCCCGCGTACTTCCACGCCGGACGGTTTCCCGTCAGCCGGTCCAGCACGTACGAGACGTCCCGGGCCCGGCCGGCGGTGATCACGCCCTCCGGCACCTGTCCCTCGCTGACGGGCCCGCACGCCGCACAGGTCAGCAGGCGGCCGTCGGGGGTCTCGATGCCCAGGGACTCGTAGGCGTGGTCCACGGACGCCACCACGTATCCGCGGGCGGCGAGGTCCTCGGCCAGGGCGGTGAGGGTGTAGCGGGACGCCGTGAAGCCGGGAGACAGGACGACGAGCGGGTAGCGGCCGGGGGCCGGACGCACGTCGGTCCCGGCCCAGGTGCGCGTCGCGCTCAGGTCGGCCGCCGGTACGGCGTCGCCGAGTCCGTAGCCCTCGAGCAGGGCCCGGGTCTCGGGGGTGGTCGCGTAGGGGGCCGCGGGGCCGGCAGCGGGGCGCCGAGCGGGGTAGTGGAGCGTCACCATCAGCTCCCGTCCGTCGGCGGTCGGCACCCACGGGTCGGGGCGGGACCGGTCCACGAGGTGGAGTACGGACCTGCCGACGGGCAACGGACCCGTCGGGCGCGGGAGTTCGGCAGGTCCCTCCGCCCTCGCGTCGGCCGCGCCGACCACGGCGGTGGCCGGCGGGCGCGCCGAGGACGGCGCGGCGGACCCTGAGGCCGCGGACGGGCCCGCCAGGGCGAGCGGCAGGGACAGGGACAGCGCGATGACGGCGGCCGTGGCCGCCCTGGTGAGAGTGGGCATGCCGACGACGTTAGCGAGCGGCACCCGCGCGCGGCGTCAGACCGCGGTCGCGACGGCATACGCTGCTGGTCGGATGTCCGATGCCAACTCGCATGCCTTGAGGCCTGGTTGGGCGGAACCAGGCCGTACGGTCGGTCCGGGGCGGCCGCGAGGGCTACGCTGCGCTGCCGTCGGCGCGCTGCCCTGCGGCCGCGTCGGTCCGGCGGTGGGCGCCGACGGCCTCGTACCGGAACTCGCGCGGCGTGATGCCGTACGTCCTGCGGAACGCCCGGCTGAAATCGGCGGGTTGCTGGAATCCCCACCGGGCGACCAGGGCCGCGATCGGGTGGCCGAGCAGGCGGGGGTCGGCGAGGTCCCTGCGGCAGCGTTCGAGCCGGCGGCGGCGGATCGTGGCGGAGACGGTTTCCGGTTCGGGCCGGAACAGCAGGTGCAGGGAACGGATCGACATGTGGTGCTGCGCCGCGATGCCCGCCGGTCCGAGGTCGGGGTCGCCGAGATGGCCGTCGATGAACGCGTGGATCCGCGCCAGCAGCACCTGACGACGGGTCTCGGACGGCAGTTCCGGGGTGGCGTCGAGGTGGTCGGCGACGAGCGCCGCGGCCAGGTCGAGGGCGACGGTGCCGAGCCGGTACGTCGCCGCCGGCGTCAGTTCGCCGGCGCGGCCGATCACCGTGGTCAGGTACCGGCACAGGAGGGCGCCCGGGACCCCCGCGGGGGACAACGGCCGGGACAGGAGGCGGTCGGTCCGGCCCGCGGGCAGCGGGAACACGCTCTTGGGGAGGGTCAGGAACGTGGACTCGCACGGGCCGTGTCCACCGGGGTAGCACACCTCCAACGGGTAGGAGGTGTCGAAGAGGACCAGTCCGCCGGTGTCGACCGCCGCCTCGTTACGGCGCTGACTCGCCTGCAGCGGACCGCCGTTGACCATCACCAGCGTGTAGGTCTCCGGGTCCGCGCGCCGGATGTGCGCGGGAGAGCGGACCGCGCGCAGGGGTGCGAAGGAGGACCACGTGACCCGCGTCGTGCCCAGGTCCACGTCCCGGAGCCGGGCCCGGTAGTCGTGGGTGTGGGAGGTGAGGAGCGTGAAGGGGGCGATGGTGCGGTCGACGACGTCGCACCACCAGTCGAAGCGGTCACCGGCCGGCACGTCCGTGCTCGACGCGGCCAGCTGGGTCCCGGCGGTGCCTTCCGATGGCTGATCCACCCCTGTCATGGTGGGGGCGCGGGGCGGCCCGGAGAAGGCGGCGTTCGGTCAACTCCGGTGCACGTGCGCCGGGAACCGGGGGCTGGTGCGGACGGCCGGATCAGGGCTTGGATCATGTACGCATGACGCACACGTCCCGGCGAACCCTGCTGTCGGCCATCGCCGCCTCCGCCACCGTTCCGTTGTCCGCCCTGGCCACCGCGCCCTCCGCGCGGGCCGCGCAGGGGGCCGTAGCGACCGCGCAGGGGGCCGCCGCGGCTGCGCACGGGGCCGCCACGGCCGCGCCGAGTGCCGCGGCAGCGGGCCCGTCCGGGCTCGCCGGACCCGCGTCGTCCGTGACCATGACGGCTCTGGACGCCTCCTGGTTCACGCAGGTCACGCTGGAGTCCGAGCTCACCGCCACCGTGCTGCCGGGGTCCCCGGCCCGTACCGAGGTCACCTCGGCAGGCCGCCGGGTCGCCCTGCTCACCCACGGCGCCCGCACCGTCCTCGTGCCCGGCCCGCGGCGCACCTTCACGGAGGACAAGCAGCCGTTCGCCGAGGACTTCGGCCGTACCCTGCCCGATCCCGCCCTGGCCCCCTCCCAGCGCGTGTACTGGGGCAATTCACCGGGCGGCGGCACGTGGGAGACCCACGGCCCCGTCGCCGGTGACTTCTCGGTGACGCCCGGCCGCGGTCTCATCGCGCTCACCACCGACGGTGCGAGCCGCTACTGCACCCTGAAGGACGACGGGATCACGGACGTCGACGTCGAGGCCGTCGCGGGCTTCGACAAGGTACCGACGGGAGACGCCTGTTCGTTCGCCCTGGTCTTCGGCTACACCTCGCCGGACAGCCACCACCGGGTCCGGCTCTCCTTCCTCACCACCGGGGCCGTCGAGCTGCGGCTGGAGAAGGTGGCCGGCGGGAACGCCACCGCGCTGGCCGCGCCCCTCACCCTGGCCACCGGTGTGCCCGCCCGGACCGCGTGGGGCGTACGGGTCCTGCGGGAAGGGGCGCGTATCCGGGTCAAGGCGTGGCGCGCGTCCGCGGGGCAGCCGGGCGCGTGGCACGTCGACGTCGTCGACAGCCCGGCCGTCACGGGGCGGGTGGGCCTGCGCGCCCTCGCCAACCAGGGCTGCACCAGCCTGCCCGTCACCCTGGCCGTGACCGGCTTCCGGGTCGTCGACGCCGCGTGGGAGGCCCCTCCGAGCGTCACCCACGGCGACTGGGTGCGGGTGCTGCCCGAGCCCTTCGACGGCACGTGGACCCCGGCCCTGGAGCAGACCGTGCGCGGCTGGATCGGCTCCCCCGCCCCGGACGTTCTGGCGTACGCGGCCATGTTCCTGCCCGGCGCGCCCGCCGTGAGCGCCGGCGCGGGACCCGCCGCGGGCCGCAAGGTGCTCGGCGAGGCGACGTACAGTCCCGCGGGCCTGCGCGGCGAGCGCACGGTCGGCGCCGACTTCCACGAGTTCGCCGGCGTCGGCTGGACCTTCCCGAACGGCACGGTCAGGGCGGCGGACCCGGCCTTCGCGGGCTCGCTCGACTGCTCCGGCTACACCCGCATGGTGTACGGCTACCACCTGGGCGTGCCGGTGGCGGACGTGCACGACGCGTCGCCCGCCCGGCTTCCGCGTACGTCCGCGCAGATGGCCGACCGTGCCCCCGGCGTGCGTCTCGCCCGCACCACCGGGTCCACCGCGCAGGTCATCGCCCTGCTCCAGCCCGGTGACCTGCTGCTGTGGGATGCCGATGAGGACGGGGAGGTGGACCACGTGGGCATCCATCTGGGCGCCGACGCGCTGGGCAAGGCCCGCTTCCTCTCCAGTCGCAAGACCGTCAACGGCCCCACGATGGCCGATGTCGGCGGAGCCTCACTGCTGGACGGGGGCGGCACCTACGACAGGACTCTGCACACGGTGCACCGCCTCTGACGCCGGACGCCTTCCCCTGCCCGGGCCGTCACGGGGCAACCGGGCGCTCCGGCCGGTCCGGCGGCCCCGACGGCCCGGGCGGGAGGCGGCGCAGGGCCTCCTTGCGGGTGAGCGGGGCGACGCGCGTGCCGTGCCGCTCCACCCACGCGACCACGAACTCGGGGTCGCGTACGGAGGTTTCCCGCAGGACCCAGCCCAGGGCCTTGCAGATGAAGAACTCGCGCTCGTCGACGAGGGCGTCCGCGTAGCGGGTGAGGCGGCCTGGGTCGGGGCGGCCCGTCCTGATGCCGGGCAGCAGCGCCAGGAGCGCGGCGCGGCGGAGCCAGACGTCGGTGTCCGTGGCCCACCGGTCCAGTACGGTCCCGGCCGCCGGGTCGCGCAGCGCGATCACGCCGGCGCAGTGCACGGCCAGCGGGTCCACCAGGGCCCAGGTGCGGCACTCGCGCAGCACTGCCTCGACGTCCGGCAGGTGGGTGGCGTCCAGCGTCCGCGCGTACTGGACCAGGAGTTCGACCGCCGCCCAGCGGTATTCGTACACCGGCGGCCCGGCGGGCTCCGGGGCGGACCACAGCTCCCGGGCGAGGGCGAGGACGTACGGGGCCGGCCGGGCGCCGAGCGCCCGGCGGGTGCGGGTGACGCTGCGGCGCATGTCCGGCACGCCGACGCCGAGGTGGCGCAGGTCGCTGTGCAGGTAGGCGCGCTGCTGCTCGGCCCGGACCGGGTCGGCCCCTTCGGACAGGGCGGCCCTGAGTTCCGCCGCCGTCCCCTTGGGGTCGATGTCGTCTGCCGTCATACCGTGTCCTTCTCTTCCCTCGGGCCGGCCCGAACAAATACCGGCGGGGTCCGATCGCTTCGCGTACGCTGGTCGTACCGACGCGGGGTGGAGCAGCTCGGTAGCTCGCTGGGCTCATAACCCAGAGGTCGCATGGTTCAAATCCTGCCCCCGCTACCACGGCACCGGCCCCTCGACCACCAGGTCGAGGGGCCGGTCGCGCGTCCAGGAGGCATCGGTCGGCGGGGCGCCGACAACGGGGGAAAGGGAACAGACCTACGAGGGATGCTGGACTTCTGCGCCGAGCACGGGGTGGCGGCGCAGATCGAACTGATCCGGGCGGACGAGATCAACGAGGCCTACGAGCGCGTCCTCGCCAGTGACGTCCGCTACCGCTTCGTCATCGACACCGTCACCATCTGAGCGCCTGCCGCCGTCCGTCCGGAGACCGCCCCCTCCGACCCGGGTCAGGAGACCAGCGGAGCGTCGTTCACCTCCGTCAGCTTGACCGTGTACAGCCCGCTGCGCTCGCTCTTGACGTCGGTCACCTTCAGCTGGGTGCCCGGCGCGAGGATGTACTCCTCCTCCCCGGTGAACGCGGAGAAGCTCCTGATCCCGACCGCCTGGGCGGGTGTCACCTCGAAGAGCGTCCGCTTGCCGCGGCTGCCGAGGAAGGCGCGGGCCACGTTCAGCTCGGAGGTGCACGAGGAGACGCCCCACCAGGTCACCGTGCGGCCCACCGGGTACTGCCCCCGCAGGTCCAGCGCCACTCCGCGCCACAGCGGCTGCGTGTGGGCCGGCAGCCCGGAGACCGCCGAGAACAGCAGCCGCAGGTACGGCAGGTAGGGCGTGACCCTGGTCCGGTCGGGGGACCTCAGGACCGCGTTGATCTCCCGGTAGAACGCGGACTCGCAGGTGTAGAGGTAGAGCGCGGCGATCTCGTCGGCGGACAGGCCGGTGGACGTCTCGTCCGCCCGCCGCTTGCCGAAGTGGTGGGAGCGGTCGATGTGTCCGGCCAGCCCGGACAGCGTCTGGGCGACGGGGGCGACGGCGTCCTGGAAGTCCATCAGCGGGGTGTCGAACACACCGGTGATCGCCGGGAGGACCAGGCCCTCGTCCTTGACGCTGGTGAGGCGCTCCAGGTACAGCTGGTGCAGGTTCATGGTCGACTCGATGAAGGCGCCCATGCGGGCCGCGACTGCCCCGTCCGCGCCGGCCGCCGCCTCGCTCCACCCCTTGCTCGGCAGCCAGTCGATCGCTTCGGCACCCAGCGATGTGAGCGCGTCGTTCACCAGGGCGAAGTGGTCGCCCTCGCAGAAGATGTCCCCCTGCGCCGCCGGGTTCGCATGGTCGATGTGCCGGACCTCGACGTCCGGGTACTTCTTCTGGAGCCGTATGACGACCCGCTTCAGGCTGCGGGCGTGCGCGCCCCACCAGGCGAACACGATCCCCCGGTCCTCCTCGGCGGCGTCCTGCTTGGCCTTGAGGATCTCCTCGACGATCCGCTCGGCGACGGGCCGCCAGAAGGCCGTGTGCTGGTCGGTGGCCATCGCTCCGTCGCCGCTGGCGGTGAGCGAGGCGTTCAGCAGCAGCACGCCCTGCGTGAGCATCGCCTGGAACCACTCCGGCGGCTGGACGGTCTCCTTCTCCTTCAGCAGCGCGCGGACGTCGGCGACGGGCGTCTTCTTGGCGATGCCGTACTTCCACATCGCGGCCGCCTTGATGAGGCAGCGGATGCTGACGACCCTGCCGAACTGGCTGTCCTTCCAGTCGCTGAAGGTGTTGTCGAACATGGCGATGCCGGTCGCGCTCTCCGGCCGCGGGTAGGGGTTCTGCCCGAAGGCGACGACCTTCCACTTGTGCGGCGGGTTGGGCTTGAGCGCCTGGAAGGTCAGTTCGCGCACCGGGACGACCTCGGGGCTGCGGCCCTTGCCGATGAACCGGGCGGCGTCGGGCTGGGCCTCGATGACCGGCTTGAGGAGCGGCAGCCAGGGCTCGCCGCCGCCGTCGAAGAGTTCGGTGAGCGCCAGGGGGTCGTGGGCGTCGGCCTGGGTCGGCGCGGCGCCGTCGGTCACGTCGGTCACGTCGGTCATGGGGGAAGGGCTCTCGGTCGTCGCGGTCGGGGCGGGGGCGGGCTGCACAGCGTTCGGGGGCACGATGCGTACCCGCTGTTCGACGGGGGCGTCGTCGATGCCGCTCAGCTGCGCGACGATCGTGGCCCGCAACTCGTCGTCGTCCTCGAACCAGTGGTCGTGGAAGAGCGTGTAGCCGGTCCACATGAGGTTGGCGCACACCCTGGCCGGGACCCGGCCGGTCTGCGCGCCCATGCCGACGAGCGCCACGGAGCGGATGCTGCCCGGCGCCTTCCGGTTCTGCCGGTGAACGGCCTGGAACGCGGCGGCGCATGCCAGCGCCACGTTCAGGGTGTCGCTCACGTTCTGGGAGGACTGGACCATGGTCGGCGTCGATATCAGGTACCGGGGCGTGGTCGCCCCCGACGGGACGCAGACCGCGCTGCCGACGGGGAGGACTCCGGCGAAGCGGTCGCGGATCGCGCGCCGCACGCGCACCTGGATGCCGGCTCCGAGGTGACGCTTGATGGCGGCGTCGACCCCGCCGTCCATCCGGCCCCGGGAGTTCGTCGGGGTGACCCAGGCGTCGACGTCCTCCTCGAGGATCGAGCCCCTGCGGATCTCGATGCCGGGGGTGTCCGCGAACGCCGCCCGCCACGCCTCCACCACGCGCTCGTTCACGTCCGTCAGCACCACCCTCAGCGTGGGCTGAGCACTGCTCTCGGTCATCGTCCACTCCTGTCGGGAAACGGGCCTGACCGGCGGATCACGGCCCCTGCAACACCCCGAACGTATCCCCCACCACTGACAACGGCGCTTCGGCCGGGGCACGCTGACCCGCCCTCAAGGGGCGGCTCCCAGGGGCTGGAACTCCCGCGCCAGGACGAGGTTCACGGCGGCGGCGAGCACGGCGACCAGGAAGGTGATCACGGCCCAGGTGTACAGGTGCAGGCCGAAGAGGGCGCCGGCGTAGCCGGGGTCCGGGGGCACGATGTGCATCAGCCGCCGATGGTGGCGCACATGCCGAAGACGTAGGCGTGGGCGAACCAGAGGCCGAGGCGGTGGGTGAGCCGGGCCGGGGCAAGCCCCTGGTCGGCGCCCGTTGCGGCGGATGCGGTGGCTGTGGTGGCTGTGGTGGTGGATGCGGTGGCGGTCATGGGGTTCCTCCTCAGAAGCTCAGGCCGAAGGCACGGTCGGGGTGGGGAAGGAACGCGAGCGTGGTGAGCGCCGGGGTTCCTGCCCACATGGCGTCCTTGCTTCATCGGAAGGCTCTTGTCTCCACCCTCGTCCGGCCCGTAGGCAGCCGGTAGGGCCGGCCGGCGGATGGCCTCATGAACCGCGCTTATGTCCTGCCCTCCGGGGGCGTGAGCTGTCAGTGGGCAGCTCCCGGGGACAGGTGGTAGCGGGCGGCGTTCGGCACGGGGCGGCGGTCATCGGGGGCGAGCATGTCCCTGCGCTCGAACCAGGCGGTCAGCCGGACCCGTGCCTGCTCGTCCCGCTCGCGGAACCGGTCGTCGACGGCGCCGGCCGCGGCGGCCTCGGCGGGCGAGATCTCGCGCAGGAGGACCCGGATCGGGCCCTCGTCGTCGCCGTGCGGCCGCAGGGCCCCTCCGACTCGGCGTCGCACGCCGGGACCGCGGGTGCTGTCGGTGGCGTACGGGCCGCCCCGGCTGAGCGGAGTGCGGCGCCGGGCCGGGTCGGGCTGCGCGCGGGCCGCGGCATGTGGTTTCCTGGTCCCGCCCCGCAGCGTGACGGGGTGACCACATGGAGTGAAGGGGATGGTGTCGTGAGCGTTCTGGACATCAAGCTGGAGCGGGCGTTCGACGTCTTCGACTCGGACCGCGACGGGCGGCTCGAGAAGGCGGACGTCATCGGCCTGTCGGACAGGCTCGCCGAGTCACTCGGCTGCGCCCCGGAGACCGTGGCCACGCTGCGGACCTCGCTGGCCGACCTCTGGGACACCGTCTTCCACGCGATGGACAAGAACGCCGACGGCGGTGTCGACCGGCAGGAGTTCCGGTCGGCGTTCCGGGCGCGGATCGTCACCGACCAGAACAGGATCTGGGAACGCATCAGGAACATGAGCAACGCCTGGACCGAGCTCGGTGACCGCGACGGCGACGGCATGCTGAGCCGCGAGGAGTACACCTCCCTGCTCCACGGCATGTTCCGGCTGCCCCGGGAGACCTTCGACGAGGCGTTCAACGAGCTGGACGTCGACGGCGACGGGCAGTTGAGCCGGGACGAGATCAGCTCCGCGATGAAGGAGTACTACACGAGCGAGAACTACGCGGCGCGCGGCAACCAGTTCTTCGGCCGTCTCTGAGCGGTGCGCGGGGGGCCCGCGGGCCCCCTTCCCTCCGGGCCGATGCGTATCGCGTTCCCGCTCGTTGATCACGACGGGAAGCCGATCCCACGTCATCCACCTGGAGGATCTCTTGATGGCCGATGCCGAACTGCCGGTGATTGTTCTCTCCGACTCCGACCCGCTCCGCCGGCACGAAACGGCCGAGCTGGTGCAGAGCTGGTACCGCACGTCGTTCCGTGTGCTCCAGGTCGGCGGACCGGCGGAGGTGGTCCGGGCGCTGACCTCGCTGGCCGACCGGAAGGTGCCCGTCGCGGCCGTGCTCGCGGACGAGGCCCCCGAGGCCGGCGCCGCGCATCCCGGCGTGCGCTGGCTGCCGCTGGCCGGGCACCGCGGCACCGTACCCGGCGCCCGTACCGGGGAGGAGGCCGCGGACGGCGACGGCCCGGCCGAGCACCTCCGGGAGGCGCTCGACGACTCCCTGTGCACCTGGAACGCCGACTGCGAGGGCGATCTGCCCACCGCCGAGGTGCGCGGCAGCCGCTTCTCCCCCGCCGCGTACGCGGTGCGCGACTTCCTCGGCCGCAGCGGTGTGCTCTTCCGGTGGGTGCCCGAGGAGGACGTACGGGAGGCGCCGGTGACCGTCCGGCTCGGTGACGGCACCGAGCTGGTGAACCCCTCGATCAGCGCGCTGGCCGAACGGCTCGGCCTCATCCGGCCGGCGGCGCAGGACCACTACGACGTCGCGGTGATCGGCGGTGGCCCCGGGGGACTGTCGGCAGCCGTGTACGCCGCCGCCGAGGGTATGAGCGTGGTCGTGATCGAGGACGACGCGCCCGGCGGGCAGGCGGGATCGACCTCGCGGATCGAGAACTACCTCGGGTTCCCCGTCGGACTCACGGGTGGCGACCTGGCCCAGCGGGCCCTGCAACAGGCGCGCAGGGCCCGCGTCGAGTGGCAGCCCACCCGGGTGGCCAGCCGGGTGACCACGACCGAAGAGGGCGCCCACGCCGTCGACTTCGTCAAGGCCGGCACCGACGAGACGGCCTCGGTGACCGCGGCCGCCGTGGTCGTGGCCACGGGCGTGGACTGGAACCGGCTGAGGGCTCCCGGCGTCGACCGCCTCCTCCACTCCGGTGTGTACTACGGGTCCTGCCTGTCCGACGCCCCCTCGACCGCCGGGGAGGACGTGTACATGGTGGGCGCGGGCAACTCCGCCGGGCAGGCCGCCCTCTACTTCGCGCGCTACGCCCGCTCCGTCACCCTGCTCGTCCGGGGCACGGACCTCACCGCGTCGATGTCCAGCTACCTGGTGCAGCGGATCGAACGGACCCCGGGCGTCAAGGTCCTGCTGGGCACCGAAGTGGCGGAGTGCCTCGGCGGCGCGACCCTCACCGGACTCAGGCTGCGCGACCGCCGGGGCGAGGAGACGACCGTCGCCGCGCACTGCCTGTACGTCCTGATCGGCGGCCGCCCGTCGACCGAGTGGCTCGGCGGCGCGCTGAAGCTCGACGACCGCGGCTACGTCCTGACCGGCAGCGGCGGAGCCGGCCCGGACACGCTGCCGATGGAGACCAGCCGGCCCGGCGTGTTCGCCGTGGGCGACGTACGGTCCGGATCCGTCAAGCGGGTCGGCGCCGCGGTGGGCGAAGGCGCCGCCGTGGCCCAGTCCTTGGTCGAGTACCGGCGGCGGCACCCGGAGCGCTTCCAGGACGCGCGCACGTCCTGCGGGTTCTGAGGTTCCGAGGGCTCCGAAGGTCCCCTACCGGCCGGTCAGGCGGCGAAGCGGCGGTTGCCGGTGAGCGACCACACGGCGGAGATCCGGCCGTCCGTGACCTCGAACATGTCGATGCCGCTCTTGACGACGACGTCTCCGTCGCCGTCGGCATTGCTCTCGAGCCAACGGCAGGCCATCTCGCCGCGCTCGGTGTCGACCAGCGGCGCGGCGTCGGCGGCGAACGTCAGGCCGGTGAGGGCCAGGCTGTTGGCCGAGATGAACGCCATCAGTTCGTCCTGGCCGAAGGAGGCGGCGGAGCCGGTGCCGTCGAAGTCGTCCGCGAAGTGCAGCCGGAAGCCGGGGGCGAGGATCTGCTCGGCGAGGGCGACGTTTCCGTTCCAGAGCGCCGTCCAGCCCTCCACCAGGCGGGTGCCGGCCTCCCGGGTCAGCGGGGCGGAGTCGGTGGTGGGGGTCGTCGTCACAGACATGGGTGCCTTCCATGGTCGGTTCGTGGTCACCCAGCCTCCGGGCCGGGGGCGACACCCCCCTGTCGGTATTTAGCCGTCCGGGCGGCGGCTCAAGCGAAACCGTAGAGCTCGTCGAGCGGGACGAAATCCCATCCGAGGGTGTCCAGTTCGGACAGGTCCAGCGGACGCGGCTCCGCCGTCTCCTCCAGTGCCCGCGCCTCGCGGATGCGGTCGAGGCGGAAGCCGCGTACGCCGGAACGCAGCCGGCACCAGCCGATGAGGTACCAGTGGTCGGCGCCGAGGAAGCCCAGGGGTTCGACGGTGCGGTCGGTGGCCTCGCCCCGCGCGTCGGCGTAGCGCAGGTGCAGCACCCGGTGGGCCGAGAGCGCCTCGCGCAGGGTGTGCGGGAGCGCGGACGGGCGGGCGGGGTTCACGGCGAGCCGGATCCGGCCGGCGAGCTCCCGAGCGGCCTGGCGTTCGCGCTCCGGCATGACGGCGAGCACCTTGTGCAGCGCCGCGCGGGCGTCCGCGGCGAACGGCGTCCCGGACAGCCCGTGCAGGGCGACGGCCAGGGCGGCCGCCTCGGCCGGGGTGATGGTCAGGGGCGGCAGGGTGTGGTCCTTGTCCACCACGTACCCGCCGCTGCGGCCCGGTTCGGCGTAGAGCGGCACACCGGACTGCTGCAGGGCGCTGAGGTCGCGCTCGATGGTGCGGGTGCTGACGCCGAAGCGCTCGGCGAGCCACCGGGCGCTGCGCGGCCGGGGCGAGACCGCGCGTAACTCCTCCACGAGGGCGTACAGGCGCTCGGTACGGTTCACAGTCAAGGACCGTAGCCGATGCCCCGGGGGCCTGACGACGGCGGATCCGGCCCCCGCCCCCTCGGTGCGGTCCGGCGCCCTGGCCTACGGGGGGCTGATCGTCATCTAAGATTCAAGGCGGCCGCGGGGCCGCGGCTCGGCGCTGTGCGCGGCGGCCGCGCAAGCGTCAGGCCGGCCGGTCGAGGAGAGCGGCCTGGGTCAGGGCCTTGGTCCGGACGGGACCACATGACGCGGATCTGGAAGATCCCGGGGAGTCGCGTGACCGCCGGTGTGCGTCTCAGTGGTGTGGGGCGCCCAGCCCACCCGCCCACGAACAGAAGACCCCCAGGGAGAAGTGAGGTATGCCAGTGATCTGCGTCGGAGGCATGATCGGCATCGGCAAAACGAGTGTGGCCGAGCTGCTCGCCGAGGAGCTGGGCAGCGACGTCTTCTACGAGAGCGTGGAAGACAACCCGATCCTGCCCCTCTTCTACACGGCCGGCCCCGAGGAGATCCAGGCGAAGCGCTACCCCTTCCTGCTCCAGCTCTACTTCCTGCAGACGCGGTTCGCCGCGATCAAGGAGGCGTACAAGCAGGGTGACAACGTCCTCGACCGCTCCATCTACGAGGACTGGTACTTCGCCAAGGTCAACCACGACCTGGGCCGCATCAGCTCCCTCGAGATGCAGGTGTACGAGGGGCTGCTGGAGGAGATGATGCGCGAGATCGACGGCCTGCCCTACCGCAAGGCGCCCGATCTCATGGTCTACCTCAAGGCGGACTTCGAGACGGTGCTGCACCGCATCGGACTGCGGGGCCGCGATTTCGAACAGGACGAGGCCCTCGTCGAGTACTACCGCACGCTGTGGTCCGGCTACGACGACTGGGTGCACAAGCACTACTCGGCCAGCGAGGTCCTCGTCATCGACATGAACCACACGGACGTGGTGCACAACCCCGAGGACGCCGCCCGCGTGGCGCGGGAGGTCAAGGACGCCCTGGCGGCGGTCGGGCACCGCGGCTGAGCCCCGCCGCTCACGATCCGCCGCCGGTACGCGTACCGGTACCGGCCGGCGCGAGGATCATGTCGATCAGGTGGGCGAGGGCCTCGGCGGAGCCGGGGCCCTGGAGCTGTGCCTCGGGGGCGGGACCGGGCGCCGTCCTGCGGAGCTCGAGCCATCCCAGGTAGGCGGCGTACGCGGCGAGCGCCCGATGGCGGGCGTCCTGCTGCCCCAGACCGAGGCCGGTGTACACCTCTTCGAGGAAGGCGAGCCGGGTCCGCGTGACGCGCGCGACGACCTCGGCGACCGCCGGGTGGCCCGCCTCCGCGGCGAGGGCGGGCTCCAGCCCGGCGATCTCCTCGTCCCCCAGCGCCTCGGCGAACAGGGCCCGCGCCCGCGCCAGGGGGTCCGCCTGCTCCCGGACGGCCGCGATGACCTCGGCCGTACCGCGCCGCTCCCAGGTCTCGAGGGCGGCCACGAGGAGGGCCTCCCGGTTCTCGAAGTGCCAGTAGAAGCTTCCGCGGGAGACGCCGAGCTGCCTGGCCAGCACATCCACCGCCACCGCGGCGGCCCCGCCGCGGGCGAGCGCCCGCAGTGCCGCCATCGTCCAGTCGTCCTTGCTGACCTTGCCCTTCACCATGTTCCGTACAGTACTGTATGGAACATCCATACAGCGGTGTATGGATCTGCCGCCGGCGCCCGATGGCCCGGTGGCAGACCTGCGGAGGTGGGGAAGGGCGGCAGCATGAAGGCCAGGGAATGGCTGCTCGGTTCGGCGGGTGGCGGAGCCAGTACGGGCGGTACGGGTGATGCGCTCGAGATCGGGAGCGGTGCGGGTGGCGGCGCCCTCGCCGCGGCCGGTGTCGCGGCCGCCGGCCTGGCGGCGGCCGGCGCCCTGCACGTGGTGTGGACCGTCTCCCCTTGGCCGCTGGCCGACCGCGCCGAGTTCGCGGCCGTCGTGGTCGGCGTCGACGAGGGCCGGCTGCCCTCGGTCCCCGCCACGCTGGCCGTCGCGGGTCTGCTCGGCGCCGGCGCGTGGCTCGTGGTCACGGCCGCCCGGCCGGCGCACCGGCTCGCGCCCTCGCGACTGGCGCGGACGGGCCTGTGGACCCTCTCCGGCGCGCTGACCGTCCGCGGACTGGGCGGACTGCTGGTGTCCGGCCTCGAGCTGCAGGAGGCGCCGGAGCGGTTCCGCCACTGGGACCTGGCCCTCTACTCGCCGCTGTGCGTCGCACTGGGCGGGCTGACCGGCTACCTGGCGCTGCGCACACGCCGCAGGCACACGCCCACGCCCACGCCCACGCCCACTCCCACTCCCACTCCCACTCCCACTCCCTCGCCCTCGCCCTCGCCCTCGCCCTCGTAAGGTTCTTCGTCGGGTTCCCGCCTCAGGGCTCGCACAGGCGTACGGCGAGGGCGGCGATGTCGTCGTCGAGGCGCCCCCTGCTGTACCGCAGGAGGTCCCGGTGCAGGGCCGCGAGCAGCTCGCGGGGCGGCGTGGGGGGCTGCCGGCCCATCCAGGCCGCCAGCGGGAAGAACTCACCGTCCCGGGCACGGGTCTCGGCGATCCCGTCGGTATAGAGGAGCAGCAGGTCGCCGGGGATGAAGTCGAACGTGTCGACGGTGTAGTCATCACCGATGAGCTCCGCGAGGCTGAGCAGCGGCGAGGGGCTGCCGGGCTCGAGGACACGGAGTCTCCCGCGGTTCAGGAGCATCGGCGGGGGGTGTCCGCAGTTGAGGATGTCGATACGTCTGCCGCCGTGCGGGATCTCGGCGAGCAGGGCGGTGGCGAAGCGCTCCATCGGCCCGTCGGGGGGAAACGCGGCGTTGTACCGGGTACTGCTGGCGTCCATCCTGCGCGCGACGGCGACCATGTCGGCCTCACCGTAGGCCGCCTCCCGGAAGGCGTTGACGATCGCCGCGGCCGCCCCCACCGCCGGCAGGCCCTTGCCCCGCACGTCACCGATCAGCAGCCTGACCCCGTACGGCGTGTCGACCACCTCGTAGAAGTCCCCGCCGATACGGGCCTCGGCGGCGGCGGCGAGGTAGAGCGATTCGATCTCGACGTCGCCGAAGCGGCGCGGCATGGGGCTCAGCACGACCTGCTGCGCCGCGTCGGCGACGAGCCGGACCTGGAAGAGGGTGCGCTCCCGCTGGAGGCGGACATGGCTTCCGTACGCGGCGGCCACCGTGACCGCGACGATGCCCGCGCACGTCCACCACGCTCCCAGGTCGGGGAAGACGAAGCTGAGGCCGATCATCAGGATGAGGCAGACCGTACCGAGCAGGACCGTGGGGAGGACCGGCCACATGGCCGCCGCCAGGGCCGGCGCCGCGGGCAGCAGGCGGCTGAAGGCCATTTCCGGCGGGGTGGCGTAGGCCAGGCTGGCGATCACGACGGTCAGGATGACCGGCGACAGCCGCACAAGCCTCCCCGGGCCGTAGCTCCGACGCAGCCGCGGCCGTCCAGACTCGATCACATGTCCCAGGGTATCCGGGCAATAGGGGCACAGCACTCTGGCGGTCGTGGACCACCCGGTACGGTGCGCCCGACTCCGGCCCGTCTCCGAACGGTTTCGCCCCGCCCGCCACGTAGGCGGCCAGTGTCCCCGGCGCGAAGACGTCGGTGGCCGGCGTCACCGGGAGGCCCAGCGCCTGTTCCGGGGCCATGAACGCCGCGGTCCCGATCCTCAGTCCCGTGCCGGTGAGCGCGGCGGCGTCCACGGCCCGCGCGATACCGAAGTCGATCACCCGGGGGCCGTCCCCCGCGATCGGTACTCCCTCCCGGCCCGGCGGGCCGGGCGGCGGGCGCCGGCTCGGCGCGGCGTGGGAATCCCACACCCGCACGTTCATGGCCTGGCCGGCCCTGACCTCGGTGTGGGCCGAGGACCTGCGCTGCGTCCGCGAGGACATCGCGCGGATCGCCCGGGCCGTCGGCGAGTACGGGGCGGTGGTCATGATGGCCCGGCCCGACCAGGTGGACGCCGCGCAGCGGGCGTGCGGATCCCGGGTCGAGGTCATCCCGCCGGCCGTCGACGACCTGTGGACGCGTGACACCGTCCCCGTCTTCGTCGAGGAGGGCGGCAAGGTCGTCGGCGTCGACTTCGACTTCAACGTCAACGGCTGGGGCAACAAGCAGGAGCACAAGAACGACGGGGCCGTGGGGCGCACCGTGCTCCAGAGGTACGGGATCCCCCGGGCCCAGGCCCGGGTGGCCGCCGGGGGCGGATCCTTCGAGACCGACGGCGAGGGCACGTTGCTGATCACCGAGAGCTCGATCGTCAACGACAACCGCAACCGCGGCAGGTCCCGTGACACCATCGAGGCGGAGCTGAAGCAGAACCTGGGCGTCGAGAAGGTGGTGTGGTTCGCGGGCGTGCGCGGCCAGGACATCACCGACGCCCACGTGGACAGCCTCGTACGGTTCACCGCCCCCGGTGTCGTCCTTCTGGACCGCGCCCACCCCGGCGTTCCTGCCGACTCCTGGTCGCGCTCCGCCGACCAGGCGAAGTCCGTCCTGCCGAAGGCGACGGACGCCCGCGGCCGGCGGTTCGAGGTGATCGACCTGCCGCAGCCGGACCCGGAGCGGATCACGGGCCGGGGCGAGGACGCCGCCGGCCGGCATACCCTCGCGCGCCGGTGAGCTGGCCGAATCCGAGCAGGGCCAGCGTGAGTGCCGCCGGCGCGACCCTCGCCAGACGCCGATGCCTCATGTGTCACCTCTGCGTTGAGGTTGTCGGGTGCGCGTCATGGTGCAGGAAGCCCCACCGGAAGTAGATATTCCGCACAGATCTGCCGACACCCTCCCGCTGTTGATCATCGATCGTGCACGAGGAACGCGGAGGTCGGCCGAATGGTCCAACGGGGACGGCTCCGGGGCCGCGTGATGGCGTCGTGGAACGGACCATGGCAGGTGTCCGGTCCGTGCCGGCCCGTACGTCCCCGTGTCCTGGCCTTGTCCTGGAGGAAGCCGTGTCAGACCTCAAGTACGAGCAGAAGCGCTCGTTGTCCCGCATGGAGGCCGCCGACCAGCTCGCGGCGCTCGCCGAGGCGCTGCGAAGCGGCGAGAAGGCCGATATCGAGCTCGGCGCGGGCGTGCTGAGCCTGCGGCTGCCGGACGAGCTGCGCACCGAGGTGGAGATCGAGGTGGACGGGGACGAGATCGAGCTGGAGATCGAACTGAAATGGAACACCGGCCGGCCCCGCTCGGCGTCCCGCGCGCCGAAGACCGCCGAGGTGCCGGAGCCGGAGCCGGAGCCGGAGCCGGCCCCGGTGCGACCGGCGAGGCCTGCACGCAGCCGGAAGGCCACCGGGGCGACCAGGACCAAGCGGGCCGCCGCCAAGCGCGCGTGAGCGGCGGCTCCCGCGAGCGCCCGCCAGGGGCTGTCCAGCGTCCGGTCGCCAAGGGGTGTCCGGCCCCGGTCCGCCGGACCGGCGCCCTCGGGCGACTCGGCCTACGCATCGTCTGCGTCCGGGGCGCGGTGCCGGCGGCGGTACTGCCACAGCGCGCCCGCCCCTACGGACGCCACGACGAGCACGATGCCCACGACCGGCCACACACTCCCGGCCATCCGGAGGTCGGCGCCGTGGACCACGACCACCAGCAGCGCCGGCAGCACCACGTAGCCCACAGCCCGTAGGAGCGCGGCCAGCATGCCGGGATCCAGGCGGGAGGTGGTGGTGCGCCGGCGCGGCAGCCCGGTGTGGGTCAGGTACATCGCGGCGGCGCGGGAGAACGCTTCGCGGGACCCCCTGCGGTAGGACACCGCCATGTAGGGCAGCCACACCAGCGGGGCCACGGTGCCCACCAGCAGCGTCAGCACCAGGAGCGCCCAGCGGCCCACGGAGACGAGCCGGTCCCGTGCGGTCGGGGTGGTGTCCGTCGGGCGCGGTGGCGTCACGCCGAGGAGTTTGGCCATGCGGAGCGTCAGCGCCGTCAGGGTGGAGATCCGCCCGCCCTCGCGGCGCGCCGGCCGGCCGTCGCCGCGCTCCCCGGACGGCTGCCGGTCGGCCTTCCCGTGCGTCGCCAGCGCGCGCTCCGCGGCGTCCGCGTCCTCGTAGACCCCCTGGAGCACCATGAGCTCCGCGGCCCGCCGCGGAGCCGTCGGATCGTGTCCGGCCACGGCGGCCAGTTCCAGCATGGTCCGGGCCTGGCTGAGCAGCGCCGCGCAGAACGCGACCGGGATGAACACGAGGAACGGGCCGCCGACGAAGGCCCCCTCGGTCACCGTCCGGCGCATCCCCCGGGCCACGACCTCCGCGCCGAGCGAGGCGGCGTCCGCGTCGGGCCGCTCGGCGCGCAGCCTGGCCACGCTGCGGGCGGCGCGCGGTCCGGCGTGCCGCAGGGCGAAGCCGGCCAGCAGTTCGGGCAGCCGGCCCGGCTCGCGCATGGCCGCGCGCAGCAGGGCCTCGGGCGCTCCGTCGGGACGGGCCACCGTGCCCTCCGTTCGTCGGGTCGCACAGCCGCGTCACCCGGCCCACCGGCCGGCCCGGCCGGGTGACGCGGCCGCCGGGCTCCAGGGCCGCGCGACGCCGGCGGCGCGGTCAGTGGGACGCCAGGACCTTGGCCTTGGCCTGCTCGTACTCGGCGGCGGTGAGGTCGCCGTGGTTGCGCATCCCGGCGAGTTTGGCGAGCTCGTCGGCCGTCGCCGTCACGGACGCGGTGTCCCCGGCCGCCTCCTGGACGTACGAGCGGAAGGCCTTCTCCTGCTCCTGCATCTGCCGGAGCTGGCGCTCGCCCATGCCGCGGCCCCGGGCGAGGAGGTAGATGAAGCAGCCGAGGAAGGGCACGACGCAGACGAGGACCGTCCATCCCGTCTTGCCCCAGCCGCCCAGGCTGTCGTCCCGGAAGATGTCCCCGATGATCCTGAAGAGCAGCATGAACCACAGCACCCACAGGAAGAACCAGAGCATGGTGAGGAATGCGTTGAGCAGCGGATAGTCGTCCATCATCGTCTCCGTCGCAAGGCTGCCCCGGCCGCGGGGCGGCGTCTGTGTGGCGTGCTCCAGGGTCCTCGCTCCCCCCGTCGCCTGCATCACCCGGTCCGGGTGGGGCCACCGGCCGTACGGAGGATGCCGTCACCCGGGACGGGGCGGACCCCCGGGAGATGCGCGGCCATCCGGCCTGGAGCTCAATGGAGATCGGGGGGTGAAGGTACGGCAGAGCGGAGGATCCCCACGTGAGCATGCACGCCAAGGCGCGGCTGGCCCTGCTGTCCGGTGCGGCGGCCCTGATCGTCATGCTGGTCTTCGCCGGCTACCGGAGCATCCTCCTGGTGCTCGTGGGAGCGGCCGGGGTGGTGCTGACGGTGGTGGCCGGCTGGCTGGTGCTGGCCCATCGCGGCCCGGTGCGGTGGGTGGCGCTGCTCCTGGTCGTGGCGGCCCCGGTGGCCGTGATCGTCTGGTACGTGCACGCCGGGCTGCTGTGGGTGGTGCTCTGCGCGGCCCTCCTGTGGGCCCTGGCCGTGGCGGCCGGGCGGGCCGCCCTCACCGCGGAGGGCCGGTCCAGGATGCCCGAGTTCCGGGCCCCGCCGCCCGAACGGCCGTTCCTCATCATGAATCCGCGCTCAGGGGGCGGCAAGGTCGGCTCCTTCCACCTGCGGGAGAAGGCCGAGGCGCTGGGAGCGGAGGTGGTGCTCCTCGACCCGGACCACCCCCAGGACGTCGCCGATCTCGCCCGCCGGGCGGTGGACCGGGGCGCCGACCTCGTCGGGGTCGCCGGGGGCGACGGTACGCAGGCCCTGGTCGCCGGCGTGGCGGCGGAACGCAACGTACCGTTCCTGGTGGTCAGCGCGGGTACGCGCAATCACTTCGCGATGGACCTCGGGCTGGACCGCAGGGACCCGGCGGCCTGCCTGGACGCCCTGACCGACGGGGTGGAGCTGCGGGTGGACCTCGGCCGGATCGGGGACCGGGTCTTCGTCAACAACGCCTCCTTCGGGACGTACGCGGAAGTGGTCCAGAGCCCGGCGTACCGGGACGACAAGATCCGTACGATCATGGCGCTGCTGCCGGACCTGCTCGCGCGCCACAGCGGGCCCCGGCTGCGCGTGCACGCCGACGGGACGACCGTCGAGGAGCCGCAGGCCGTGCTGGTCAGCAACAATCCGTACGGCCACGGCGACCCGGCGGGGCTGGGCAGGCGCACCCGGCTGGACACCGGCACGCTCGGCGTCCTGAGCGTGAAGGTGAACAACGCCGCGCAGGCAGCCGGGATCCTGCGGCACGGACGGTCCAGCGGCCTGACGTCGCTGCGCACCGGCGAGGTCGTCGTGGACTCGGACGACGCGTTCGTCCGGGTCGGGGTGGACGGCGAGTCGCTGACCATGCCCGCGCCGGTGCGCTGCCGGGTGGAGCCCGGCGCCCTGCGGGTGCTGGTGCCCCGGCACCGGCCCGGGATCCGGACGGGGGTGCCGATGGACTGGGCCGGGGTGCGCAGACTCGCGCTGACGATGGGGAGGGCGGCCGTGGAGAAGCGGCCCGCTCCGGCGGGCACGGGCGAGCACCCGGGAGAGCACGGCCGCGGGCGGCCGGGGCCGGGTGGCGCGGCGCGGTCCGACTACTCCGGAGCCGTGTACGGGTCGCTGCTCGCCGCCTCCGTCATCGTCGGGGCCGGCAGCCTCGGGAACTTCCCGAGGACGCAGCTGATCGTGCTGCTGCTCGGCACGGGTGTGGTGTTCTGGGCGGCGCACGTCTTCGCCCGCCTCTTCGGCGTGTCGCTGGCCGACGCGCAGCTGACCTGGCGCGAGGTCCGCCGGGAGTGCGCGCGCGAGCGGCCCCTGGTCGACGCGGCCGTACCGCCCGCCGCGGCCGTCGCGCTGAGCGGGCCGCTCGGTCTCGACATCCCCGGGACGGTGTGGTTCGCGCTGTCCGTGGCCCTGGCCGGGCTCGTCGGCTGGGCGGTCGCCGGGGCGGTACGGGCCGGCGCGTCGCGCCGTCTGGTGGCCATGGCGGCAGCGGCGAGCCTGGTCCTGGGCCTGCTGATCGTCGGGCTCAAGACGGCCATCTCGCACTGAGGCCGGGGGCGGGGGGCCGGAGGGCCGGGCTCTCAGGGAAGGGGGCGGGGCTCTGGAGGACGGGGGTCAGGGCGCCGGCGGCGTACTGGCCTGTGCGCCCATCCGCCCCGTGGGCAGCCGGCGGGTGAAGGGGAAGCAGGCCAGGGTGACGGCCCCGACGGCCAGGATCGCCGTCTTGAGACTGGTGATCTGGGCCTGCGCGTACTCGTCCACGTAGGCGTCGGCCTCCGCCGCCGGGACGTCCGTCTGTTCGATCGCCGCCCGGACCTGGTCGGTGGAGAGGAAACTGACCCCTGACTCCACCGCGACGCCGGTCTGCTCGCGCACGGCGTCGGAGATCAGGGGATTCTCCTCGATCTGCCGGACGAAGACGGTGGTGAGCGCCAGGATCAGCACCGATCCGATGAGCGCGGTGCCCAGCGAGGAGCCGAGGTTCTGCGCGGTGTACTGCAGTCCGCCGGCCTCGCTGCGCCGGCTTTCCTCGACGCTGGACTGCACCACGTTGCCCAGCTGGGACGCCAGCAGGCCCATGCCGATGCCGAGCAGGCCCATCGCCCAGGCGAACGAGGCCTCGTCGAGCTCCGGCTGGATCGTGGAGAGGAGCCAGACGATGGCGCCGAGCAGGACCAGCAGCCCCACCCTGACCACCGTGCGCGGGGCGGCCACCCGGCCCAGGAAGGGACCGCTGAGGGCCGAGAGGAACATCGTGACCGAGACCGGCAGCAGCCGCAGACCCGTCTCGAACGCGTTGAGCCCCTGCACGATCTGGAGGTAGAGGGGGATGACGAAGAAGAGGCCGAGCAGGATGAGGTTCTGGGCGAACAGCATGGAGAGCCCGGAGCGCAGGACGGGGACGCCGAACAGGTCGAAGCTCACGAGCGGGTCCTCGTGCCGGGACTCGCGGCGCCGCTCCCAGATGCGGAACAGCCACAGCAGCAGGCAGCCCGCGGCCACCACGAACAGCGTCGGCGCGAATCCGAAGACGGTGAAGGGGACGTCCCGGGGCTGGAGCCATCCCCAGGTCGAGCTCTGCAGGACGCCGAGCACCACGCCGGCCAGGCCGAGGGCGGACAGCGCCACGCCGACGGCGTCGAGCCGGGGCGGCCGGGCGGGCCGCGGCGGCTCGGTGATCCAGCGCACCACGCAGAGCAGGGCGACCACGACCACGACCTCGCCGGCGAAGACGACGCGCCAGGTGAGGTACGTCGTGACCCAGCCGCCCAGCAGCGGGCCGACCGCGATGCCCGCTCCCGCCAGCCCGCCGATCACGCCGTAGGCGACGGCCCGGTCCCGGCCCTGGTAGGAACCGGCGACGAGGGCCGCGAGGGCGGGCAGGACCAAGGCCGCGCCCAGGCCTTCGATGACCGACCAGCCGAGGGTCAGGACCCACAGTTCGGGTGCCAGCGCCGTCAGCGCGGAGCCCACGCCGTAGACGCACAGACCGATGGCGAAGGTACGGCGGCGCCCGGCCATGTCACCGATCTTGCCGCCGGTGATCATGAAGGCCGCCATGACCAGCGTGTAGAGCGTGATCACGGCCTGGATGGCGGTGACGTCGGTGTCGAAGTCCTCCACCAGGGTGCTGATGGAGACGTTCATGACCGCGGTGTCCAGCACCATCAGGAACTGCGCGGTGCCCAGCACCAGGAGAGCCCGCCATCGACGCACTGCGCCACCTCTCTGCCCGGGCCGTACGGGGCCTGGGCGGCCCGGCCGACCGTTGCCACCCACCGTAAGGAGGCGGCGGCGGCCGTCGGCACATTGACGGGCCGCTCGGCTCCCCTGTCAGCCGTACGGTCCTGGCGGCGGCGCCGGGCCGGGCGGCGGCGGTCAGCCGGCCGCGGTGGGGACCCGGCCGGTCCGGGCGGCGTCGACGAGGGCCTCGTAGTCGCGCTCGTTGCGGTCGGCGTACGCCTCGGCGAAGTCGGCCAGCGCGCGGTCGAAGGTGTCCGATCCGCCGAGGTAGGCGCCCATGGCGATGGGGTCGCCGGAGCGCGCGTGGGCGCGGGCGAGGGAGGCGCCGCAGACGCGGGCGAGCAGCCGCATGCCCTCCGGCCGCATGTCCTCCGTGCTGAGGGAGCCCTTCCAGTCGTGCAGTTGCCTGACGTAGAAGTCGCGGTGCCGGCCGTCGAGGCCCTCGGCCCGCTGCCAGCCGAGGAAGATGTCGCCGGTGGCCTGCATCAGCCGCTGGCCGGCCACCACGCGGTGGCCCTGGTTGTCGTACGTGACGGGCCCGGCGTACGGGGCGAGCACGGACGGTCCGGCCTCCTTCGCCTGGAGGAACAGCGGGTCGTCCTCGTCCCTGCCGGTCAGCAGGACGATCCAGCAGCGGGTGCCGACGCTGCCCACGCCGACCACCTTGCGGGCCACGTCGACGAGTCGGAACCGCCCGAAGAGCGCCCGGCGGTCGGGGGGCAGGCTGGCCGCGTAGGAGTCGAGGAGTTCACGCAGCACGGTGTCCTGGTCCGCCGCCGTGGGCTCGTCCCGCAGCTCGGACAGCGGCACCACCAGGGGCGGGTCCGCCGCGATGCGCAGCTGCCCTCCGTCCCGGTGGGTGAGCTTGGCGAAGGCCTGGAGGTGGTCCCTGGTACGGGCCTTGCCGATGACCCGGTCGGCCCGGCTCAGAGCGCGGCGGCCGCCCTCGGCGGCGATGGCGCGCAGGTCGTCGGCGTTGTCGTGGGCGTACCAGATGTCCAGGACGCGCATGCCCGCGAACTGCCGCATCCGCAGACGGTAGGCCGACGCCGCCTCCAGGACCGCGGCGGCCCGTATCCGCGCCGGGAAGCCGTTGACGCGGCCGGCGACGGCGAGACTGGCGGCGAGCCGCTTGACGTCCCACTCGAAGGGGCCGGGGTGCGTCTCGTCGAAATCGTTCACGTCGAAGACCAGGGTGCGCTCGGGAGAGGCGAAGAGGCCGAAGTTCAGGAGGTGGGCGTCGCCGCACAGCTGGGTCGTCAGGCCCGTGTGGGGCGCCCCTCCGAGGTCGGCGGCCATGATGGCGGCCGAGCCGCGGTAGAAGTGGAAGGGCGACTGGAGCATCCGGCCGTAGCGGATGGGCAGCAGTTCGGGCAGCCGTGTGGCGGCCTCGGCCTCCAGGATGCCGACGGGGTCGGCCCGCTCGGTTCCCGGGTCGAACAGCGCCTGTTCCGCCCGCCGTACGCTCGCGCGGGCCGCCTTGCCGCGCTCCGCGCGTGCGGCGGGTGTGAGGGCGGCCTCCGGGGCAGCTGCGCGCTCGGTCATGGCGACGGCTCCTCTCGCCTGGTGTGGTGCCCGTCCGGCCCCGGTGTCCGGGATCAGTCGGGCAGCCGGCGCATCTCCTCGACGTGCAGGCCCAGGTCCCGGAAGCGCCCGAGCAGGCCGTACAGGTGCGCCTCGTCCGTGACGGTGCCGTAGAACTGGGTCTGCCGGGACGCCGGCTTGTGGTCGAGTTCGGGAAAGGCGTGGGACAGCGTGTCGGACACATGGCCCGTGATCCGGAATTCGTAGCGCATGGGCGGCGTCCTTCCCACCTCGCCCGGGGGAGGGCCCGGTGCGGGGCCTTCCGCGTCGTGCCGGCCGGAGCCGGCGTCCCCATGCTGGCCGCGGCCGGGCGCCGCGCGCCTCACCCGTCCGAGGTGAGGGGGCGGCCGGGTGCCGCTGGCGCTGCCGCTGCCGCGCGAGCAGGGGCGACGGCACGGTCAGAGCATGTGCAGCTCGCGGGCACGTTCGACCGCGTCACGCCTGCGGGACACACCCAGCTTGTGGTAGATGCCGCGCAGGTGGGTCTTGACGGTGTTCACGGACAGTCCCAGCTCCGCGGCGACCTCCTCGGTGGACAGCATCCGCGCCACGTGCCCGAGCACCTCCCTCTCGCGCGGGCTCAGCTCGTCGACCACGAGGGGCACGGGCTCCGCGGGCGCGGCCGTGACCCAGGCGTAGGCGGCGCTGCGCCCGTCGAGCCCGGCCGCGAGGTGCCGCACCCAGGGACCGGCCTCCGTGAAGGGCCGTCGCAGGAGTTCGGGGCGCGCGCGGTCGAGGGCCTGTACGAGCCGGTCGCGTGCCCCGGCCTCGTCACCGTCCAGGAGGGCGTGATGGGCCCGCAGGAGCTCCAGCCGTACCCGGTCCGTGAGGGTGGGAGCGGCGGCGTCCTCGGCGTCCGCGATCAGCCGCAGCGCCCGCGCGCCGTGCCCGGCGGCGAGATGCGCCCGCGCGAGGACCACCGCGCGCGAGGGCGGGCCGTCGGGGGCGTCCTCCAGGACGAGCAGCGCCGTGCCGGGATCCCCGTGCGCCAGTGCGGCGGTGGCGTGCGCCTCGGCCAGGCGTACGGCCGTACCGGTGCCGGTGGCGGTGGCTCCGGCCCGGGCCGGCTCGTCGAGCAGGTCGAGCGCGGCCTGCCACCGGCCCCGGGCGAGTTCGAGGTGCGCGCGCCGGACCAGGCACTCCGTGGCGAGGTCCGCGTCGCGGCGGACGTCCGGGAGCTGCTCGCAGCGCTCGAGGTGCGCCGCCGCCGTGACGAGGTCGCCGCGTTCCAGGGCCACCGTGGCCAGGGCCAGCCCGGCCGCACCGCAGCGGTGGTCGAGGGGGATGCCGTGCTCGTCGGCGACGCGCAGGGAGGCCGTGGCGTGCTCCTGGGCCCGGGTCAGGGCTCCGGCGGCGGCGTCGGCCAGCGCCAGCCGTCCCAGGCAGCGGTGGCGCAGGACCGCCGTCGTGTCACCGGAGCAGGCCCGGACCGCCTGCTCCAGCGCGTCACGGGCCGCTTGCGGGTCGCCGGCGCGCAGGCGGGCGCACGCCAGCCCGTACAGGCGCAGGGGTTCGGTCTCGGGGTGGCGGGCGAGCTGCTCGGGCGGCAGCTCCGCCATGAGGACGGCGACCCGGCGCGCCTGCGTGTCGCCGCCGCCGTGGGGAGCGGCCAGGAGCCGGAGCAGGGCGACGGTGAGCCGGGTCGCCGGATCCGGCGGCCGGCCGGCACGCGCCAGCCGGCGCTCGGCCCGTACGAGCCAGGAGCGGCATCCGGCGGCGTCGTGGTGGACCAGTCGGCAGCCGGCGGCTACCAGGGCCGGGGCGGCGCCCGGGGTGTCGGCGGGCATCCGGGCGAAGGTGTCGGCGCAGGGGAGGCCCGCGGGACCGCCCCGCAGGGGACCCGCCGGCCCGGATCCGGCCAGCAGGGGGACGACCATCAGGTGCTGGACGGTCCGGGCGGCCGCGAAGGCCCAGTCGCCGCCGGCCGCGGCCTCGGCCACGGCCTCGGCGGTCCGGCCCCGGCCGGCGTACCAGCGGGCCGCGCGGCGGTGCAGCCGGGGTTCCAGTTCCGGCTGACGGCTGCGCAGGTGGGTGCGCAGGACCTCCGCGAACAGCGGGTGGAACCGGTACCACCGGGTGCCGGCCAGCGGTTCCACGAAGGCATGACTGCGGGCCAGGTCCCGCAGGGCCCCCTCGGAGTCGTTCCGTCCGGTCAGGGCGTCGGCGAGGTCGGGGTGGACCAGGTTCAGGACGCCCGTGCGCAGCAGCAGGTCGCGCAGCGGCTCCGGCTGGGTGGCGAGCACCTCGGTGAGGAGGTAGTCGGAGACGGCCTGCTCGGAAGCGGTGAGGGAACGGGCGAAGCCGGCGGGGTCGCCGGACCGGGCCAGGGCCAGGGCGCACAGCCGCAGGCCCGCGGCCCAGCCTTCGGTGTGCCCGAACAGGAGGTCCACGACGTCGTCGTCCGGCGCTTGTCGCGGTCCGCCGTGCCCGCCCCGTCCGCCGTCCCCGGCCCCTCCGCCGAGGAGCAGGGCCGCCTCGTGCCGGGTGAAGGCGAGGTCGTGTTCGCGGATCTCGTGGACCCGTCCGTCGGCGCGGTAGCGGTGCAGCGGCAGGGGCGGGTCCTCCCGGCTGATGAGGACCAGGCGCAGGGCCGGACCGGCGTGTTCCATGACGAACCTCAGCTCGTCGTGGACTCCCCTGCCGGGGAGCTTGTCGAGGCCGTCGACGACCATGACCAGCGGGTCCGGCACCTGTTCGAGGGTCGAGGCGAGGCGGATCAGGAAGGAGCGGGCGACGTCGTCGGCGTGGACGGGCTGCTTCAGACCGGTCGCGGCCGGCACGCCGTGGCGCCGGAGCCCTTCGACGACGTACGCCCAGAAGACGCCCGGGGTGTCGTCCGCCTCCGCCGTCAGCCAGACCACCGGGGTGCGGTCCGGCCGGGACAGGGCCCACGACGAGGCGAGGGCGGTCTTGCCGAACCCCGCTCCCCCGGTGATCAGCGTCAGCGGCCCGCGCGTGCCGACCGTGAGCCGCTGCATCAGGCGCGGGCGGCGGACGAGGCCGGGTGCCCGGACGGGTACGGCGAGCTTCGCGGCCAGCAGTGGATCTTCCGAGAGAGGCACGGTCATGTGTCACACCCCGCGTGGTTCGGGCACCCTCCATGGTCGGGTCGGACCGCCTTGATCGCCACGCGCGCCCGACCCGATCCGGGGGATGCGGACGGGACGGCGGACCTGCGGGCGTGCAGGACGTGCGCGTCCAGGGGCAGGGGGCTGTGGCCGACGAGTTCGAGGCCCGCGTCGGCGAGCAGGCGCGCGTAGTGGTCGGTGCGGCGTTCGCGGCCGCCGACGTTGCACAGCATGTGCAGGTCCCAGGCGGTGGCCAGGGAGGGGGAACCGTCGGCGGGCAGGAGCCGTTCCACGATCAGCAGGTCCGCGTGGGCGGGCATCGCGCGGGCGCAGTGGCGCAGGATCTCCCGGCAGCGGTCGTCGTCCCAGTCGTGCAGGACGCGGGAGAGGACGTACACGTCGCCGCCGGGCGGCACGTCGGCGAAGTCGCCCGCGCGGTAGTCGCAGCGCGCGCCGCAGCCCGCGGCGTCGAGCAGGCGGCGGGCGGCCTCGACGGCGTGGGGGCGTTCGAGGAGGATCCCGCGCAGGCGCGGGTGCGCGGTCAGGAGACGGCCGAGGAGCTCTCCCGTCCCGCCGGCCACGTCGACGACGGTCGCGGGCGCGGACGCCCGGGCCGCGGCAGTGATGACCGGGTGGGCGGGCAGCGGCTGGAACATCCGTGCGCTCGAGGCCATGGACCGGTCGAAGAGGTCGGCGAGTTCGGGGTCGCGGGCGAAGTGGTCGAAGTGGTTCTCCCCGAAGAGGTGGTCGAAGGCGGGCTCTCCGGTCCGCACGGCGTGGTCGAGGCCGCCGAAGGAGCGGTAGAACGGGCCGCCGTACAGCAGGGCCAGTGGTCGCATCGACCCCGGCTCGTCCGTGCGCAGCAGGGCGCCGAGTCCGGTCAGCCGGAA
This sequence comes from Streptomyces sp. NPDC090022, assembly GCF_044748145.1. Lineage (NCBI taxonomy): Bacteria > Bacillati > Actinomycetota > Actinomycetes > Kitasatosporales > Streptomycetaceae > Streptomyces > Streptomyces sp. NPDC090022. Next base: position 951,130 of record NZ_JBIVFN010000001.1, on the reverse strand, counting down.
GCCGTCCGGCTCCTGGTCCGGGGCCCGGTCCGGTTCCTGGTCCCGGGTGACGGCGCCGAGCATGGCGAGGTAGCGCAGGAGGGTGGCGAGGGCGCGGGGGTGGGTGCCGGTCAGCCGCGCGAGGTCCTCGGCGCGGTACGAGGTGCTGGGGTCCATCGCGTCCGGCAGGCCCAGCCGGGCGAAGGCGGCGAGCGCCTGCGTCGTCCATGCGCCGGTCAGGAGGCGAAGGAGCGTTTCGGCGGGCGGCCGCGCGCCGTCGTCGGGGTGGTCCAGGTGCGCGGCGAGGGCGCCGCGGTGGTCCCCGCGTACGTAGAGTTCCAGCCTCCGGTATCCGCAGGCCGGATCGGCGGGGGTGGTGAAGTACAGGACCGTGCCGTCCTCGTGCGGGTTGTAGCCGCCGCCGTCGGGGCGCGCGCCGTGGCGGACGAGGATCGCGCACAGGCCGCGCAGGACCAGCTGCTCCGGGTGCTCGACCTCGAAGGCGAGGTGCGACTCGTGGCGGCGGGCGCGCTCGTGGGCGGCGATCCGTTCCAGGCCGGAGTGCGGGGGCACGGTCAGGGCGAACACCTCGACCGCGCGGCGCTCCCCGGCGGATCCGTGGACCTGCGGGCGCAGGATGCGTACGTCGAGCTCCGCCGGATCGAGCCGGTGGCGCCGGGCGAGGCGGTCACGGACCACCACGCTGGGGTGGGAAGGGGTGTCCGGGGCCAGCCCGCAGTCGGCGAGCCGGGCCCGCAGGCCTTCCGTGTCCGGAGGGAAGAGCAGCAGTCCGGCGTGGGCGAACCGGCAGTGCCCGGCGAGCGCCGTCAGGTCCGGGCCGTCGAGGCCGGGCAGGAGGAGGGGGAACAGGGCGGCGCTGTCATGCCCGCGGACGAACTCGGCCGCCGCGCGCAGGCGGGCCGTGTCGTCCAGAAGCATCGTTTCGTCGGAGAACGTCGTCGTCATCGTGGGGGTGTCCTCGGGCGGGTACGGGTCTGGGTGGGGGGGGTGGTCTGGGCAGGGGTGGTCTGGGCAGGGGTGCTCTGGGCTGGGGTGGGCGGGGCGGCGCTGCCCGGGCGTGGCACAGCAGGCGGCGGGCAGGGCAAGCAGGGGTGGCGGTCCCGCGGGTGGGGACGGGGAGGCCGGGTGGCGGTAGGGGGTGGGCCGCCTCGGCCGTCACACGCCGACGTAGTTCTCGGCGAACCAGTCCTGGTGGACGCGCGAGGTGCGCAGCGAGTCGAGCCGGGAGCGCCGCAGAGCGGCGTGGAAGGGCGATTCGGGACCCTCGTCCCGGTCCGGAACCGCGTGCAGCAGCCGGGTCAGCCACCCGGTGAACTCCTGCGCCCGCCAGATGTGGGCGAGGCACTGGTCGGAGTACCGGTCGAGGGCCCTCATGTCGCCCCGGGCGAGGGCGTCGACGAGGCCTTGCGCCAGGAGCTCGGCCTCCAGCACCGCCAGGTTGGCGCCCTTCGCGGCGGCCGGGGCCGACAGGCTCGCCGCATCGCCCGCCAGGAAGAGCGAACCGTGCCGCAGCGGTTCGACGACATCGCAGGTCAGGTCGACGATCCCGCGTTCCAGGAACGGGCCCCGGCGCAGCGGGCCGTACTCCGCGGCGCGCATCCGGAGGTCGAGCTCGTCCCAGATCCGCAGCTCGGGCCAGGCGTCGGCCGGGACACCGCGCGGCCACTGGAGGTAGTAGCGGGTGATCTCCGCGGTACGCGCCATGTGTCCGGCGAAACCGCGGTCGTGGAGGGCGTAGCCGACGGCGTCGAGGCTCGGCGGTGTCCCGGCGAGCAGGCCGAGCCAGGTCACGCCGTGGTCGTGGAGGTGGCGGACGGCGCCCGGTGGCAGGGAGCGGCGGGCCGCTCCGTGCCGTCCGTCGCAGCCGGCGACGTAGCGGGCGGCCCACCGGGCGGGGCGGCCGTCGGGCTCGCGCGTCGTGACGGACGGCCGGGGGGTGTCGGCGTCGTGCACGGCGAGCGCCTCGGTGTGGAAGCGGACGCGCCCACCGCGGTCGAGGTAGCGCGTCAGGAGGTCGGTGACCAGGTTCTGCTGCGGGTAGACGTGGTGCTGCTCGCCGTGGCCGAGGGTGCCGTAGTCCAGGCGGAACCGGCCGTCGGCCGTCCGGAACTCGCACGTGCCGTGGCGGCGGCCGTGCCGGTGCAGGCCGTCGGCGAGGCCGTGACGGTCCAGGATCCGCACGGTGTTCGGCACGAGGAACCCGGCCCGGGCCCGGGTCTGGACGTGGGCCCGGGAAGCGCGTTCCAGGACGACGCAGTCGATCCCGGCGGCGTGCAGGAGGGTTGCGAGAACGAGCCCGGCGGGACCGGCGCCGAGGACGACCACGTCGGCTGCTTCGCATAAGGAGGGGGAGTTCTGACTTTCCGTCATAGCGGGTGAAGCATAAGCACGCGAAGAAGCGTGAAACTACGCAAGTCATCCCCAGGCGGGAATAGAGTGACAATCGGAGCGGCCGGTCCCGGCCCGTGAGGCGGGGCCGGGAGGGCCGCCCGCGGCGGGCCGGGTCGTGCGCGCCGGGCGCGCGGCGCCGGACACACGCTCCCACAACGCTCCGCCGCGGACCGTCGCGCTGCAGGGGAGCTTGCCCGGCCGCGGGTCGGTGCTCGGATTGAGGACGAGGAGGGGCTGCGGGCCGCCGAAGCCGGCGCCGGGCGGCCCGATCGCGATGCTTCCGTCGTCCTCCCGGCCGTGTTCGACGTAGCCGAGGACCTCGCTCCAGAACGCGGCGAGCCCCTCGGGGTCCGCGCAGTCGATGACCAGCTCACTGATACGGCATGCCATGCGCGTCAGTGGAGGGGGACGGTGGCGGATCGAGCCCCGGGCAGGCAGGCTGCCACGCATGATCTCCGCAGTGCGGAACGAGGAGATCGAGCGGCTGCGTCCTGCGCGGCGAGTCCGATCGCGCGATGGCGGACCGTCCGCGCTCATGACCCGGCCCTCGTCAGCGCCGCCGGGGTGCCGGAAGTGCCGGGGACGGGGCCGATGCCGCCAGGGACTGCCATTCGGTCGGGGACATGCCGTACGCGCCGCGGAAGGAGCGGCTGAAGTGCGAGGGGCTGGTGAAGCCCCAGCGGCGGGCCACCGCGGCCACGGTGAACCGGCGCCGGGACCTGCCCAGTTCGATCCGGCAGGACTCCAGCCTGCGCCGGCGCACCCACTGGCTCACCGTCATGCCGTCGTTCTGGAAGAGCCGGTGGAGGTAGCGGACGGAGATGTGGTGGGCGCGTGCGATCGATTCCGGGGAGAGGTCCGGGTCCCGCAGGTGCTCCTCGATGAAGGACCGGATCCGGGACAGCGTTTCGTCGCCCGCCCTCGGCGGGCCGGCCCCGGCCGGCCCGCCGGCCGCGACCGGCTCGAGGAGCTCCATGACCAGCACGGACAGGAGGTGAACGGCCGTACGGGCCGGTCCGTCCCCGATCGTGGACCGGCGGAACTCCGACTTCGCGGCGAAGGCTGAGAGGAAGTCCGACACCAGGGCGCCCAGGCCCTCTCCGCCGCGCACGGGGACGCCCACCACCCGCCGCAGCTCGGGCTCCGTGACGCCCACGTAGCAGCGCGGGATCCGGAAGAAGATCATCTGGCAGTCGTCGCCGAAGTGCAGCAGGTGGCGACGGGCCGGGTCGCAGAAGACGAGGTCACCCGGCCGCAGGGGGCTCGTCGCCCCGTCGCGGACGACCGTGACCGGTCCGTGGACGTGCATGCCGAGGTAGAGGAACGTTCCGTCGCCGTCGTCGCCGGGCATCGTGGAAAGGATCTGCACGAGCCACGACGGGGTCGGGGTCGGGGTCGGCGTCTGTGTCATGGGTACTCCCACCGAACGGTGCGTGGCGGTGGCCGGGTCAGGACCGGGGGTCCGGGGACTCCTCGGCCAGGAACTCCTCCAGGAACTCCTCCACCACCGCGTTGAAGGCGGCCGGGTTCTCCAGGAAGGGGAAGTGCGAGTTCGCCTCGTCGGAGGTGAAGACGTGCAGCCGCGCGCCGGGGATCCGCCGGGCTATGTAGCGCTGCGCGTCGGGGTGCACATGGCTGCCCTCGCAGCCGATCACCAGGGTGGGTACGTCGATCCTGGGCAGGACGTCGCGCCAGTCCTGGGCGCAGTGGTCGAAGAGCAGCGGTACGCCGGCGTGCGCGGGGGTCGAGGTGATCTCCCGTGCGACGAAGGCGAGCAGCTCCGGGTCGGGATCGCCGGAGAACATGCCGCGCACGAAGTCGGCGCGCACCGTGTCGCCCTGCGGCCCGGCGAGCGCGGCGCACAGGGCGAGGAGTCCGGGCACGTCGAAGATGGCACCGGACTCCTGCTGCTCCTGCCGGGTCAGCCAGGGAGCGGCGGCGACGGCCGCCGGCTGGTCGACGGCGACGAAGCGCCGGATCCGGCCGGTGCCGTACTGGTCGATGAAGCTCCACCACACCGATACGCCCATGGACCAGCCGAGCGCGTCGAAGCGCTCCAGCCGGAGGTGGTCGACGACTTCGCGTACGTCCGCGGCCAGCCGGGCGATGCGGTAGCCGTACCGCGGCTTGCCGGACCGACCGTGCCCGCGCAGGTCCAGGGTGACGATGCGGCGGCCGGGGGCCAGGCCCTCGGTCTGGTGCCGGAACATCTCCTGCGTCTGGCCCCAGCCGTGCAGCAGGAGCAGGGGGACGCCCTCGCCGCCGGTGTCCCGGTAGGCGATCCGCGTGCCGTCGGTCGTGATCACTTCGTTCATCGCGTCCTTCCTGTTCACGGGCGGGCCGGCGGGCCCACCCCGTCCCGTCCATCCTCGGAGGCGGCGCGGCGCCGCCACCACCGCGTGCTGTAGGAATCGGGGGGCGGATCATTCTCGTTCTGTCGAAGTCACGTGTGCGCGGGGGCGGCCGCGGTGAGGAGCTCCCCGATCCTGAGGCCCAGGTGCAGGGTGAGCCGGTGGGCGCCGTCGTCCAGGTCGAGTCCGGTGATCTCCTGGATCTGGCGCAGGCGGTAGTAGAGCGAGGTGCGGTGCAGGCTCAGCGCGTCCGCGGTCCTCGGGATCGACCCGGCGTTCTCGAGGAAGCACCGCAGCGTGTCCCGCAGCCGGTCGCCGCCGTGGGCCCGGTCGAGCATCCGCAGCGGCTCCGGCACGAGGGACGGGTTCAGGGCGTGCTCGGGGAGCTGGAGGAGCACCGCGAGCGCGCCGAGCCGTTCCCAGTCGCCCACGCCCTCCAGGGAGGGCAGCCGGCGGGCCGCGCGGGCCGCCACCTGCGACTGCTCGTACGACGTCCAGGCGTGGGCCAGGCCCTGCTGCCGTCCGCCGACGCCGATGACGGGGACCGCCGACGGGTCCAGGAACGTGCGCAGTTCCTCCAGGATGCGCGCGCACTGGGCCTCGATCTCCTCCGGCGCGGGCGGCCGGTCGCGCAACTGGAGCAGGACCGCCCGCTCCTGGTAGACCGCCACGAGACCCTGTGCGGTACGCGTCCGGCGCAGACCCTCCAGCGCCGCCCACAGGGCCGTGTCGGACTGCCGCCCGGGCTCGGTGCCGCGGCACAGCTGGACGGTGCTGACCAGGACGTGCCCCGCCTCGCCGATCAGTCCGAGTTCCAGGGCCCGCCGGCGGGCGGCGGTGCGCGTGGCGAGGTCGGTGTCCAGCAGCTCCAGCACCATGGTGCGTTCGTCGGACCTGCGGGTGTCGGAGGCCAGCTGTTCGCCGTACATCTGGGTGGCCATCGCTTCGGCGGCCCGCGCCACGGCGGCGGTCTCGTGTTCGGCGAGGGCCTGGTCCGGCGCGACGATCATCAGCAGCCCGAGGAGGTGCCCGCGTGCCCGGAGCGGCACGACGTAGCGGGGCAGCAGTCCGAGGTCCGGGCGGCCGTCGACGAATCCGGGGCGCGTCCACCGGGCCACGCCCAGGGAGAGGACGTACCGGACCGTGGCGCTGTCGGCGCGGCCCTGGAGCAGGGTGCCGACGCGTACCGGGTCCTCGTCGCCGAAGTGGCGGCTCGTGCACACCATGCGGACCAGCGGATCGTCGACGACGACGGAGCGGCCCAGGGTCTCCGCGAGGTCGTCGACGAGCGCCTGGAGCTCCGTACTGCCGGGTCGCGCTCGCTGGGGACTGACGGTCATGCACTGTTCCTCTCTCGACCACCTGGGTTCCCGCGGAGCGCGCCGCCTTCCGGCCCGCCGCGGCATTGATCATTTTTGAGGAACGGCCGGGGCCCGCACATCGCACGAATCGTGCATTGACGGGGCACCGGCAGGGGATACGAAGCGATTACGCTCCGTCGTCCCGGGTGGTCACCAGGCGGGCCAGGTCCGCGCGCGAGGTGAGGTCGAGCTTGGTGAAGGCGCGGCGCAGGTGCGAGCCCACCGTGTGCGGCGAGAGGGAGAGGTGCTCGGCCACCTGCGCGTTGGTCAGCCCCTGGGCGACGAGGCGGGCCACCCGGAGCTCGGCGCCCGTCAGTTCGGGCCATTCCTTGTCGTGTCCGGCCGTCGACGGCCGCCGCCGGATGCCGGCGGCGCGCAGGCGCCGGCGGACGCGTGCGGCGTCCCGGTCGGCCCCGGCCCGGGTGTAGAGGGCGAGGGCCGATTCCAGGTACGGCACGGCGTCGGACAGCCGGGTGGCCGCGAGTCTGCGTCCGGCGTCCTCCAGGGCGGATGCGCGGGCGATCGGCCGGGGGCAGTCCTCGTACAGCCGGACCGCGCGCACGAGGTGGCCGAGGTCGTTGTCGAGCAGTCCACGCGCGTGGGCGGCGCCGGCGGCCAGGAGCGGGATGCCGGGGTTGTCCGCGGCCCGTCGCTCGGCGGCGTGGACGGCGGGCACGGCCCGCTCGAGTGCGCCCGCCCGCAGGGCGATGCGGACGAGGACGGGGGTGTCGGCGGGGTCGAGCGGGGCGGTGAGGAGCGGGCCGGGGGCGGTGGGTGACGGTGTGTCCGGGTCGGGTGCGGGCCGTTGTGCGCCGGGCGCGGGCAGGAGCTCGTCGAGGGCGGCCAGGGCCCGGTCGGGCCGGCCTTCGGCGTCGGCCAGCAGGGCGAGGAGCCAGGAGCCGGCCGTACGGACCAGGGGTGGGCCGCCGGCGCGCATGCGCCGGGCCTCGGCCGCGCACGTCCGGGCGGCCGCCCGGTCGCCGGTGTGGAGGGCGACGCGCGTCATCGCGTACCGGAGGGTGAGGTCGGCGAAGTCGCCGAGGCCCAGTTCGTCCGTCAGCGCGGCGGCGGCCTCCGCGTCGGCCCGGGCGTCCGCGAGCCGTCCGGCGTCCAGGAGGGCCCGGGTGCGGTTCATGAGCCACAGGCACGTGGTGGCCGCCTGGCCCTGGTTCCGGCTGCCGCGGACACCGGAGTCGGCGACGGCGAGCGCCGCGCGGGAGCGGCCCGCGAGGTTCAGCAGGAAGCCGTGCCAGAGGGCTTCGGGAACCCAGAGGGAATGGACGATGCCGAGGCCGGCGGCGAGGGCCGTGGCCCGGTCCGCCCGGCGCAGGGCGTCGGCCCAGTCCGACCGGGCGAAGCGGACGGCCGATTCGACCACCGCCAGCGTGGCTTCCGCCGTACGGTCCCCGGCTTCCCCGGCGGCCGCCAGCGCCGCGGGCAGGGCCCGTTCGGCTGCCTCGTTCTCGCCCGACATCGCCAGGCCCAGGCATGCCAGCGCCAGCAGCCGGGCCCGCAGGTCCGCCGGGAGCCCGGGCAGTGCGGCGCCGGTCCGGGCCTGGCGGACCGTCTCGGTGAAGTCGAACTGGCTGGACAGGCGGGCCAGGGCGAGGCGTATCCGGGCCTCGTCCTCGGCCCCCGGGGCGGCGGCCGGGGCATCGCCGCCGGGCTCGCGGCTCGCCAGGGCCGAGGCGCCGAGGTCGCGCGCGCGGGCCGGCCGCCCAGCCTGCCAGAGCAGCGGGATGGTCTCGGCGACGAGCCGCGGCCGCTCGGGAGCGTCCGCGGCGATGCCGTCCAGGGCCCGCAGAGCCAGCTCCGCGGCGGCCGCGGGGGCGGTGCTCGCGAGTTCCGCCGCGGCGGTACGCAGCCGGTCGCTCTCCCCGCGGCCATCGCCGGGGCGCCCCTGACCGGCCTGCGGGGCGGGCGGATTGTCGGCCGGCGCGGCGCCGCCGCGCGGGCCGGCGGCCGGCGCGCCGCCGCCCGGCTCGTCGGCGGCGTGCCGGTACAGGCTCTGGCGTACCGAGGGCGGCAGCCCGGCCGCGACCGCGCGGCGGACCAGATCGTGGCCGAAGGCCAGGAAGTCGCCCTGTTCCGTGAGCAGTTCGGCGTCCAGGGCTTCCCGTACGGCAGTGATCAGTGCGGCCGGCGACCTGCCGAGCAGCTCGGCGAGGCGCGCGACGGTGACCGGGGCGCCCACGGCGGCGGCCGTCTCCACCAGCTCGCGCGCCGCCGCGGAGAGCCGGTCGAGGCGGCGGGCGACGGAGGGCAGCGGGGGCACCGGGAAGGCGCCGGCGGTCAGTGCCGCCGTCCCGTTCTCGATCGTCACCGCCTCCTCCTCCCGTACGGCGCCGAGCAGTTCGACCAGCAGCGCGGGCACGCCCCCGGCGGTGCGGACGAGGCCGAGGACGTCCGGTCCGGGAACCGCGCCCAGGACGTCCTCGGCGATCCGCGCGCTCGCCCGGTCCGTGAGCGGCCCCAGGACGAGTTCGTGCGCGCCGGCCCGCCGCATCCGGTCCAGGGTCGTGCGCACGCCCGGCGGTACGACGGCACCCCGGACGGCCACCAGCCAGAGGATCGCGTGCGGGGCCAGTTCGGTCACGACGGTGCCGAGCGTGAGCAGGGTCAGGTCGTCGCACCACTGGAAGTCGTCGAGGACGATCAGCAGCGGCCGGTCACGGGCCGCCTCCCGCAGGCGGTCGGCCAGTTCCCGCAGCAGCCAGAACCGCTGACCGGGCACCGTCGCCAGGTCCCGTAGCCGGTCGGCGTCGGCGAGCGGCTCCGGGCCCGCGAGCAGCCCCTCCAGCAGCGGGCCGAGCGGGACCGGCGGCGCGTCGGGGTCCACTCCCCCGTGGAACACCCGTATGCCGCGCCGTCGTGCGGACGCCGACGCGGCCGCGAGCATCCTGGACGTGCCGATCCCCGCCGGGCCCTCGATCCGTACGATCCCGCCCGCGCCGCGGCCGAGGGCGTCGAGCCGTGCTTCGATGAACGACTGCTCCGCCGCCCGGCCGCGCAGCGGCGTCGGCCCGCCGTCGGGCTCCTCGGAAGAGGGGCCTGGCCCTGTCGTCATGCCGTTCACTCTTTTCCGCCGGCCGGGGGCCGCACGGGATGACGCCGGAGCTCCACGCGCGGTACGGCGGATCAGTATGAACGCTTCTTGGGGCTTCAGTCGAAGCGCAGGGCGTGCTCCAGGACCAGGGAGTGCCGCGCGGTGCCCCCGGTCGCCGCGATCAGGACCGGTGTGCCGGTGAGGGCGTCCGGGCCGAACACGTCGAAGAAGGACGTGAACAGCCCGCTGCAGGAGGCCGTGAACACCGGCGTGACGACGATCAGGCCGTCGGCCGCGGTCACGGCGTCGAGTTCGGCGCGGACCGACTCGGTCAGCCGGTCCGCGTGCAGGCGGATGAGCAGAGCGCCACCATGCGCCGGGTGTGGTCGGCCGGCCAGAAGGGACGGGGCCTGCGGGGCGTGGGGGGGGGGGGGGGCCCGCCCCCCCCCCCCCGCGCGGGGGGGGGGCGCCCCCCCCCCCCGGGGGGGGCCCGCCCCCCCCGGGGCCCGCCCGCCCCCCCCGGGGGGGGGGGGGGGGGGCGGCCCCGCGGGGGGGGGGGGGGGGGGGGGGGGGCCGGGGCGGCCCCGGCCCCACGCCGGGCGTCACTTCGCGAGGAAGGCCAGGAGCGCGGCGTTGACCTCGGCCGCGTGGGTCCACAGCAGGCCGTGCGGGGCGCCTTCGATCTCGACGTAGTCGGCGGCGTGGAGCGCCTTGTGGAAGGGGCGTGCGGTGCCTTCCGCAGGCAGGATGCGGTCGGCGGTGCCGTGCAGGATCAGGGCGGGGACGTCCACGGCCGGTATGTCGGCGCGGAAGTCGGTGTACCAGGTCGACGGCGCGGCGGACGCGGCGAACGTGCCGCCGGCGGCGGCGGTGTTCCAGCTGTTGCGGACGGCTTCCTCGCTGATGCGGGTGCCCAGGTTCTCGTCGAGGTTGTAGAAGTCGTGGAAGAAGGCGGTGTAGTAGGCGTACCGGTCGGCCTGCACGGCGGCGACCACACCGTCGAAGAACTCCTTCGGCGCGACCCCGTCCGGGTGGTCCTCGCTCTTGAGCAGGCAGGGCTCCAGCGAGGCCAGGAAGGCTGCCTTGGCGACGCGGGCGGAGCCGTACGCGGACAGGTAGCGGGCGACTTCACCGGTGCCCATGGAGAAGCCGACGAGGACCGCGTCGCGCAGGTCGAGGGTCTCCATCACGGTGTTCAGGTCGGCGGCGAAGGTGTCGTAGTCGTAGCCGGCGGTCGGGTGGGAGGACTGCCCGAAACCGCGGCGGTCGTAGGTGATCACGCGGTGGCCGGCGTCGAGCAGCGCGGCGCTCTGGCGCTCCCAGGAGCGGCCGTCGAGGGGGAACCCGTGGATGAGGACGACCGGCTGTCCGGCTCCGTGGTCCTCGTAGTACAGGTTGACGGCGGTGGAGTTCTCCTGGCCCACGGTGATGTACGGCATGGGTCGTTCCTCGATTCGTGGTGCGGCTGGTCCGCGCGTCGGCGCGGCCCTGGACGCCGTCACGTTAGGGCGGGGAAAGGGTCGTCCGTTGTCGTGCGCTGCACTGGTTCTTGCCCAGGGGTGCAGTGTTGGCGGGCGCGGCCGGGCCGGCCGCCCCGGTCTCCCCCTGCGCCAGGAGGAACCGGGTCAGGTCGACCCGGGAGCTGACGGAGAGTTTGCGGAAGACCGAGGCCAGGTGGGTGTTGACGGTGTGCGGGGAGACGACGAGGGCCGCCGCGGCCGAGCGGTTGGTGTGGCCCGCGGCGATCAGCCGGGCCACCGTGCGCTCGGAGGCGGTGAGCGCGTCCCAGCCCTCGCGGGGCCGTGGCCGGGTCGGGGCGCGCCGCCGGCCGGCGCGGGAGGTGGCCCGGTCCAGGTCCGCCCGGACCCGGTCGGCCTCGGCGGCGGCCCCGGCCCGCGCGTACAGCTCGTGGGCCGTGGTCAGGGCGGGTACCGCGGCGGCGGCCGGCAGGGCGCGCCCGAGGTCGGCGCAGGCCGCCGCGAGGTGCAGGGGGCGGGGGCCGTCCTCGAGGATCCGTACGGCCCGCTCCAGCCGTCGCGTGTCGGCGGTCACCAGGGCGGCCGCGTGGTCCGCCATCCCCTGTGCGGTGGGCACGCCGGGGTTGCGGGCGGCGTACGCGGCGGCCTGGGCCGCGAGGTCCTCGGCCAGCGGGGTGTCCCCGGCGCGCAGGGCGATCCTCACGGCGTCGACGAACCGGGTGCGCAGGATCCGCCAGCGGCCGAACGGGTGGTCGCGCTGGGCGGACCGGATCCGCCGGGCCGCTGCCGCGTGGTCGCCGTCGGCGTCGGCGCGGACGGCCTCGAGGTACTGGTGGGCGGCGTGGTTGCCGGCGTTCGGCCGGGCGGCCGTCGTCACCCTGATGATGCCGAGGTGTTCGCGGGCGGCGTCGCGGTCGCCGCGCAGGATCGCCAGCAGACCCCGGTGGACCCGGATGTTGACCAGGTTGCCGGGCACGCCGATGTCCGCCTCCAGCCGTTCGGCGGTGACGAGGTCGCTCTCCGCGTCGTCGAGGCGGCCGAGCCCGAGCCTGAGGCCGCCCTGCGCCCACATCAGCATGGCGGGGCGCAGGGGTTCGTCGCCGGCCTCCCTCAGCAGGCGGTCGGCGCCGTCGAAGTCGTCCATGTGGACGCGTGCGACGACCTCCTCGGGCAGGAAGGCCGGGTCGAAGGCGGCCAGGGCCGCGTGGTGGCCCAGGGCCGTCTCGCACGCGCCGTCGTTGAGGGCGATCTCGCCGAGCCCCCACAGAGCGGCGACGCGGGCCTCGCGGTCGCCCGCGCGCCCGGCCGCGGCGAGGGCCAGCTCCCCGGTCCGGCGGGCGAGGCTCAGGTCGCGGCCGCGCGACTGCGCCAGTGCCTGCCGGGCCGTCAGCCGGGCGGAGACGGCCGGGTCGGTGACCGCGGCCAGAGCCGCCGACGTACGGCGGGTCAGCTCGTGGATGTCGTCGAGGTGCCACAGCGCGTCGCCGAGCGCGCACTGCAGACGGGCGAAGGTCTCCAGCGGCGGCTGCCGGGCGAGCAGCAGATCACCGGTCTCCCGGGCCCGGGTGTAGCGGCCGGCGCGGGTGAGGGCGGCGATGGCGCGTTCCCCGGCTGCGAACGCCTCGGGATCGTGGGGCGGCAGCAGGTCCAGGGCACGCGACTCCAGGTCCGCGGCCAGGTCGGGCATGACGGCGCGGACGTCCGCGGCCGCCCGGCCCAGCAGCCGGACCGCCTCGTGGTCCCCGGGGTCGGCGCTGTGGAGCAGGTGCGGGACGGCGTCGGCGGGGGTCCGGCCCGCCGCCACGAGCCGGCTCGCCGCCTCCCGGTGCAGCGCCCGCCGTACCGAGGGGGCGAGGTCGGCGTACACGGCCTGGCGCAGCAGGTCGTGGCGGAACACCAGGCGTTCGCCGTCGTCGTGGAGGAGGCCGGTGGTGACCGCCTCGTCGACGGCGCCGATGAGATCGGTCGCGGGGCGGCCGCACAGCATCGCGGCGTCGGCGAGCCGGAAGGCGCGTCCCAGGACGGAGCCGATCCGCAGGAAGTGCAGGGTGTCGGGCCGCAGGGCGGCCAGTCTGCCGCGTACGCCGACCACCAGCCGCTCGGGCGGCGTGTTCGCGTCGGCGTCCGAGGCGGCGAGGCCCGCCAGCAGCTCCGAGGCGAGGAACGGGTTGCCCGCCGCGCCGTCCAGGAGGTGCGTGACCCGCTCGGGCACGTCCTCGCCGAGCGCGTCGCGCGCCAGCTCCGCGAGCGCCGCGTCGGGCAGCGGCCGCAGCGCGACCGTCGTCGCGCGCGGTCTGTCCGCGCGCAGGCCGGGGTCCTCCCGGGTGGCGAGCAGCCACAGGACCGGGGAGCTGAACAGGCGGGCCGGCAGGACGTTCAGGGCGAACCGGCTGAGCTGATCGGTCCACTGGACGTCGTCGATCGCGATGAGGACGGGGGTGCCCGCCGCGCGCTCCTCGATGAGCTGGGCGAGCCGTTCCACGAGCCAGATGCGCTGGTCGTGGTGGCCGGCGAGGTCCGCGAAGTCCACCGCGGACAGCAGCGGCGGGTCGCCGTGCAGGAGACCCGAGGCGAGGGAGGCGAGCGGCGCCAGCTCGTGGAGCTCCTCGGCGCGTCCCTGGCTGACGAGGAACCCGTGGGCGCGTGCGAAGGCGACCGTCTCCTCCAGGAGGACGGTCTTGCCGATGCCCGGCTCCCCCCGCAGTACGGCGATCTCCCCGCCGCCGCCGCGCACGGCCTCGACCAGGGCGCGCAGCCGGCCCAGCTCGGCTTCGCGGCCCCGCAGTCCGGGCCGGCTCAGGCCGGGGCGGCGCGCGTCGGGGCGGCCCACGTCGGGGCGGCGCGGATCGGGGCCGCTCGCGTCGGGGCGGCGCGGATCGGGGCGGCCCACGGCGGGTCCGTCCGGGCCGGGGCTCCCGGTCTCCTCCTCCCGCGCGGTCATCCCTTGACCGATCCCGCGAGGAGTCCCCGGGTGACGTACCGCTGGAGGGAGAGGAACACGATCACCGGGACGACGGCCGATACGAACGCTCCGGCGGTGAGCCGCTGCCACTCGTTGCCGCGGGTCCCGGCCATGGCCGCGAGGGCGGCCGGGACCGGCGCCGTCCCGGCCGCCGCGCCGGACAGCGTCAGCGCGACCAGCAGGTCGTTCCACACCCAGATGAACTGCAGGACCGCGAACGTGGCCAGGGCGGGCGCGGCCGGCGGCAGGACGATCCGGAGCAGCACCGTCCGGTGCGAGGCGCCGTCGACCCGGGCCGCCTCGATCAGTTCGCGCGGCAGTCCGGCCAGGCAGGTGTGGAGGAGGAACACGGCGAACGGCAGCGCGAAGGCGGTGTGGGCGAACCAGAGGTGACCGAACCGGGCCGGACCGTCCACGTTCCAGGCGGGCAGGAACAGCCACCCCTGGGAGAAGAGCCTCAGCAGGGGCACGAGCGCCATCTGGAGGGGCACGACCTGGAGCGCGAAGACGGCGACCACGACGGCGTCCCGCCCCCTGAAGTCGGTCCAGGCCAGCGCGTACGCCGCGAGGAAGGCCAGGACCAGCGGGAACAGCACCGAGGGGAGGGTGATGACGAGCGAGTTGACGAGGTGGTCGGCGAGCCGGCCCGACCCGTTCCGGGAACCGAACAGGACCTCGCGGTAGTTGTCGAACGTGAGGTGCGGCGCACCGAACACCGTCCACCAGCCCGTCGTCTTGATCTCGTCGGCGGGGCGGAAGGAGGACAGGAGCAGACCGAGGGTCGGCGTCGTCCACAGCAGCGCGATCACGACGGCGGCCCACGCGAACGCGCGGGAGGTCAGCCGTTCCCGTACCCGGCTCATCGTGCGCTCCGCCGCGCCCGCACCTGGTGGGCCACCACCGGTGTGACGAGGGCGAAGAGCAGGACGGCGAGGGCCGCGCCGCGGCCGGTCCGGCCGTAGCGGAACGCCTGGTCGTACATCTCGTGGGCGAGGACGCCCGTGCCGAAGCGGCCGGCGGTCATGGTCTTGACGATGTCGAAGGCCTTCAGCGTGCCGATCGCCTCGGCGAGGACCACGACGAGCAGCGCGGGTCGGATCACGGGCAGGGTGACGTACCGGAAGACCTGCCGGGGCCGGGCGCCGTCCAGCCGGGCCGCCTCCGTCAGCTCACCGGGAACGGCCCGGATCGCGGCCGTCAGCAGGACCGCCGCGAAGCCCGCCTGGGTCCACACCATCGCGACGACGAGGAACAGGACGTTCCAGGGCGCGTCCACGAGCCACTGGCGCGGCTCGCCGCCGAACGCCACCACGAGCTGGTTGAGCAGGCCGATCTGGTCCGCCCCGGCGGGTCGGTAGGCGTAGACGAACTTCCAGATGAGGCCCGCGCCGACGAAGGACATCGCCATCGGCAGCAGCAGGAGGCACAGGGCGGGCGAGCGCAGCCGCGACCGTGCGACGGCGACCGCGTAGAGCAGGCCGACCGCGGTCACCAGCAGGGGCACCAGCACCACCCAGATCAGGGTGTTGCGCAACGCGAGCAGGGCCCCGGGGTCGGTGAGCGTCCACGCGTAGTTGTCGAGTCCGACCCACGCGGTGCCCTCGTCGTCCGTGAACGACAGCATCAGGGTCCGCAGGGCGGGCAGCAACAGGCCGGCCGTCAGGAGCAGGAGCGCGGGGGCCAGCAGCAGGACGGCGGCGCCCCCACCGCGCGCCGGGCCCCGGTGGAGCACCAGCAGGACGAGACAGACCACGGCCGCGAACGCGCCGACGCCCTGGAGCAGATACAGCAGTTTGGGCTGCTGGGCGAGCAGGTCGAACGACATCAGGGACTCGGCCAGGACCGTTCGATCGCGTCGGCCACCGGCCGGGTGGCCCGACCTCCGGCCCAGTCGACGGCACCCTTCCAGAAGGTCCCCGCGCCGACGGTCGCCGGCATCAGGTCCGAGCCGTCGAACCGGAACCGCGTCCTGGGGTCCTGGAGCAGCTCGATCGAGAGCCGGTCGACCGGGTTGGCGGCGTCGGCCGGGTCCACGTCCTTGTGCGCCGAGACGAACGGGCCCTTCTTCATGCGCGTCTCGGCGAAGTCCGCGCTCGCCAGGTACGCCCGGAAGGCCCGGACCTCGGGCCGGTCGGCGAACGCCGCCGCGAACACCCCGCCGCCGAGCACCGGCTGGTCGGCCGGTTCCTTTCCCGGAAGGAGGAAGGCGTACACGTCCCCGTCCGGTCCGATCCGGGTCCCCCGCGGCCACTGCTCGGCGTAGAACGAGGCCTGCCGGTGCATCGCGCACTCGCCGGAGAGGACCGGCAGGCCGGCCTCCTGGTAGGTGATCGAGGTCATCGAACGGGCCGGTCCGAAACCGCCGTTGGCGTACCGGTCGTTCTTCAGGACCGATCCCACGGTGTCCATGGCCTCGATCACGCGCGGATCGTCGAAGGGGATCCGGTGGGCGACCCACTGGTCGTAGACGTCCGCTCCCTGCTGGCGCAGCAGGACGTCCTCGATCCAGTCCGTGACGGGCCAGCCGGTCGCCTCCCCGGACTCGACGCCCACGCACCACGGCGTGACGCCCGAGGCCGCGACCTTCTCCGTCACGTCCATCAGTTCGGCCCAGGTACGGGGCACGCTCAGCCCCCGGTCCCGGAAGAACGCCGGCGCGTACCAGACGAACGACTTGACGTTGGCGACGAGCGGGGTGCCGTACAGCGTGCCGTCCACGGTGGCGTAGCTGTTCCAGTCCGCCGACCAGCCCTGCCGCGCCAGCGTGGCGAGCTCGGGGTCGGCGGGCTTGAGCCGGCCGGCGCGCGCGAAGCGCTCCAGGAGCCCGGGCTGAGCGAAGAACGCGACGTCGGGGGTGTTCCCGCCGTCGGACCGGAGCTGGATCCGGGCCTCGAACTCCCCGTCTCCCTCGTACTGGACGTCGATGCCCGTGCAGGCCGCGAAGTCCGCCCACGTCTCCTCGAACAGGTCGGCTTCCCGGTCCCGGTTCGACGCGTAGACGGTGACCTCGGTACCGGGGTGCTCGCCGTAGCGCGCGTACGGGCCGCAGTCGGTGGCCGCGTGGTTCCGCGGGCCGCTGCCGCCGGGCGCACCGCAGGCGGTGACCGTGGCGACGAGGGTGATGACGGCGAGCGCGAGCCTCGCGCCGAACCTCATGGGTGTGCTTCCTCCGATCGCCCCCCAGGCGTTCTCGGGGGACGACCCGAAGCTATCAGCGCTCGAACGACATCGACCAATCGTTCGAGGTCAGCGGCGTACGGACGCGGTGGCGGGCGGCTGTCGCGGGCCCGTGGTTCACAGGCCGAAGCGGGCGCGGTGCGCCTCGGGCACCAGGTCCGCGTACTCGGGGTGCTTGCCGATCCAGCCCCGGATGAAGGGGCAGTACGGCAGGACGTGCAACCCGCGGGCCCGGGCGTCGTCCAGGGCGCCCCGGGCGAGCAGACCGCCCAGGCCCTGGCCGCCGAACCGGGGATCGATCTCGGTGTGGATGAAGGCGATCTCGCCCTCGGAGAGGAAGTACTCGGCGAATCCGGCGGTCTCGACGCCGTCGTCACCGGCGAGGACCTCGTAGCGCGATCGCTCGGGCCGGTCCTTCACCTGCGGTTGCATGCATGCTCCTGTTGCGGTCGCTGTGTTCGGGGGCGGGGCGGTGGGGCGGCGGGGCGGTGGTTCAGAGCGTGCGGCGCACACCCGCCTGGCGTTCCAGATTACGCAGTTGCACCGCGAGGTCGCCCTCGACGGCGGCGTGGGCCGGGCCGCTGCGGCCGATGGGCAGGACCTCCTCGCTGCGCATGTCCTCCAGCATCAGCGCGAACGCCGCGTACATCGCGACGAGCGCCACCAGCAGGCCGAGGGCGCCCGAGGTCCGCGTGAGCCACTCGGCGCCGGTCAGCCCGGCCAGGCCGGTGGCCGCCCAGCGGGGCAGGGAGACCACCAGGACGAGCCACAGGGCCCGTTTGGGCCGTGTCACGGCCGCCATCAGCGCGCCGAAGCAGAGCAGCGCCAGGTTGAAGACGCCCAGCACCGGCAGGCCGTCGGGCGCGCCGGTGGACATGACGAGCGCGTACGCCAGCCAGCTGCCGGCGAAGACGGCCATCAGCGTCGCCGCGATGACGTCGCGGGCGCCGAAGGCCAGGACGCTCACCAGGAACTGCAGGGCGAAGGCGGGCAGCACGCACAGGGCGACGGCGACGCGGGCCCCGTCCTCGAAGAGCCCGAGTTGCAGGGACCCGGTCATCACGGAGGCGATCGCCACCGTGAAGAAGCCCAGCGGCATGGGTGAGGCGATGGGGCGCAGGGTGATGCGGGTCATCGACCGGAGGTCCGGTTCGAAGCGGCGTCCGGGCGGCGCGTCGGGCCGGGGCCGCGGCGGGTCGTCGGCGCCGTCGGCGCCGGGTGCGGAGGGGGTTGTGCTCATCGTGGGGAACTCTCGTTTCGCTCGGTGCTGGAACGCTCGGTGGGGAACGCTCGGTGCTGGAACGCTCGGTGCTCGAACGCTCGGTGCTCGAACGCTCGGTGCTCGAACGCTCAGTGCTCGAAGCAGGGGTCGAGGAACGGCTGCGGTGCCCGGGGCGCGGAGCCCCGGGCCGCGCGCCACTGCCGGTGCAGCTCGGACTCGGCGGCGGCCTCGGTCACCAGCTCGGCCTGGCGGGCACCGCTCTGGTAGCCGCCGAAGTGGGCCACGGGGCTCCACTGCGGGCTGATGGGCGGAACGGCCTCGTCGAGTCCCTCGTACTCCGCGCTCGCGTAGACGATGCGGCCGCCGACGACCGTGAGCACGGCCTCGATGTCGGGGATGGTCTCCTCGGGCACGGTCAGGAAGTCCTCGGACAGGATCGCGAGATCGCCGTGACAACCTTCCCGCAGCACGCCCTTGACGTCCTGCTCGCCGGTGAGGAGAGCCCCGCCGCGGGTGTAGAGGCCGAGCGCGGTCTCCCTGCCGACCGGGTTCCCGGCCGGGTTCAGCCGCGTGCCGCCGACGGTGCGCCCGGTCACCAGCCAGTGCAGCGCGACCCACGGGTTGTACGAGGAGACGCGGGTGGCGTCGGTGCCGGCGGCGACGGTCAGGCCCCGGTCGAGCATGGCCCGGACCGGCGGGGCGTGGGCGGCGGCCTCCGCGCCGTAGCGGTCGAGGAAGGCGGTGCCCTGGAAGGACATGCGGTTCTGGACGGACAGGGCGCCTCCGAGGGCCGCGATCCGGTCCAGGCTGGCGGGCGAGACGGTCTCCGCGTGGTCGAACAGCCAGCGGTTGTCGCCGGGGAAGAGTCCCTCCGCGGCGAGCTTCTCGAACACGGCCAGGTCGCGGCGGATCGTCTCGTCGTACGTAGCGTGGAGCCGGAAGCCCCAGCCGTTCTCCAGCAGCAGCCGGACGGCCTTCTCGAACTCGCCCTCGTAGTCCGCGGCGAGCTCGGGACGGGGTTCGGAGAAGTTCTCGAAGTCGGCGGCGGCCCAGGTCAGGTTCTCGCCGGCACCGTTAAGCCGCAGCCATTCGTCGCCGTCGCCGGGCCGGACCGTCTCGGTCCAGCGGGTGAGGTCGGCGAGTTCCTGACCGGCCGTCTGGGGGAACAGGTGGTAGGCGATCCGCAGCGACAGCTCGCCCGAGCGGGCCAGGTCGATGACGGTGGCGTAGTTGTCGGGGAAGTTCTGGAAGCCGCCGGCGGCGTCGACCGCCGAGGTCAGCCCGAACCGGTTCAGCTCCCGCAGGAAGTGCCGCGTCGAGGTCCTCCTGGCGGCCTCGTCGAGGGCGGGCGCCTTGGCCAGGGTCGAGTACAGGACGAGGGCGCTCGGCGCCGCGAGGAGGACCCCGGTGGGTTCGCCGTCGCGGCCCCGTACGATCTGGCCGCCCCGCGGATCGGGGGTGTCCCGGGTGAATCCCGCGGCCCGTACGGCGGCCCGGTTCATCAGGGCCGACTGGTAGAGGTGCAGGACGAACACGGGCGTGTCCGGGGCGGCGGCGTTCAGCTCGGCGACGGTCGGCATCCTGCGCTCGGCGAACTGTTCGGCGGTCCAGCCGCCGACGACCCGGATCCACTGGCCTTTGGGGGTGCGGCCGGCCTGCTCGCGCAGCATGGCGAGCGCGCGGCGCAGGCTGCGTACCCCGTCCCAGCGCAGCTCCAGGACGTAGTTCAGGCCGCCCCTGATGACGTGCAGGTGCGAGTCGTTGAGGCCGGGGACGACCCGGCGGCCGAGCGCGTCGACGACCCGGGTGCCCGGCCCGACGAGGGGCGCGAGGTCGTGGTCGTCGCCGAGGGCCACGATCCGGCCGTCGCGGATCGCGACGGCGCGGGCGTGGGGGCGGCCGGGGTCGCCGGTGAAGACCTTCGCGTTGCGGACGAGGAGGTCGGCCCGGGCCGCTTCCGCTCCCGCTCCGGTTCCCGTCCGCTGGGCCGTGGCGGGGCCCACGCCCGCCACGGGCATGCTCGCGGCCGGCATGTCCGGCATCGGCGTGCTCGTCGTCGGCCCGCTCATGCCAGGGCCTCGCGCAGGGTCTCGCTCAGGGTCTCGACGGCGCGGAACGGGGGCGCGGCGGTGGTGTCGGCGAAGGCCTGGGCAGCGCCTTCGTGGGTCGGGCGGTTCGGCATGCGGGTTCTTCCTCGGGAGGCCGGGTGTGCGGGTGGGGCGGGAAGGGATCGCTCGCCCAGCGGGCGGGGCGGCGGCCGCCCGGGAGCGGGCGGGCCGTCGCGGCGGAACGGACGGGGGAGCCGTCGTCTCAGAGGCCGTACGCCTCCAGCAGTCGCAGCCAGACTTCGCTCACGGTCGGGAAGGCGGGCACGGCGTGCCACAGCCGGTCGAGCGGGACCTCCCCGACGACGGCGACGGTGGCCGTGTGGATGAGCTCGGTCGCCATGGGGCCGGTGAACGTGCAGCCGACGACGACCCGGCGGGTGTCGTCGACGACGAGTTTGGCGTGGCCGCGATAGTCGTCGGCGTGCAGCGCGGCGCCGGCGACGTCGTCGATGCGGTACTCCACCACCCGGACCGCGAGGCCGGCCTCGCGCGCCGCGCGTTCCGTGAGCCCGACGCTCGCGACCTCGGGGCGGGTGAAGACGGCCTGCGCCACGGCGGCGTGGCCGGCCCGGATGCTCCAGGGCTGCCCGTCACCGGTGGCGGCCGGACGGCCCGCGGCCCGCTCGGCGATCGCCGCGGCGCAGGCGCGCGCCTGGTACTTGGCCATGTGGGTCAGCGGCGCCAGGTGGTTCACGTCGCCGACGGCGTAGAGCCAGGCCCGGTCGCGGGAGGCGTCGTCGAGGGCGGTGACACGGCAGGTGTCGTCGACCGTGAGCGGTCCCCCCGCCGGCAGGCCGACGCTCTCCAGGCCGAGGTCCGCGGTGCGCGGGCGGCGGCCGGCGGCCGACGGCGACCAGCACCTCGTCGCAGCCGAGGGTGGCGCCGTCGTCGGTCTCCACGGTCACGCGGCCGGTGGTGGCGTCGCGGGCGTCGATGAGGATCCGCTCGTGTGCGTCGAGGAGCCGCGACAGCATGACGGGAACCGGCTCCACGCCGATCGGCAGCTGCTTGAGGGTGCCGAACTTCCGGGTCTCGGCGCCCTTCTGGTGCAGCAGCGGCCGGCCGCCGCCCGGGGCCGCGGTCACAGGTTCGGTCGTGGCTGCTGGTGAAGCGGTGGTGGGTGGGGTTGCGGTGTCCATCGGGTACTCCTGCGGGTACGGCCACGGCTGGTCGTGAGGGGTCGTCAAGGCACGCGAGGGCGGGCGAGAGGCGGAAAGGGGGACAGGGTGGGAGGGCCCGGCCGCCGGTCGGGGGTGCGGGGCGGCCGGACCCGGTCCGTACGGCTCGTGCTCAGCGCCCGCCGGGGGCGGCGGTCCGCCGCGCTCGTGCGGCGGGCCGGTGCAGGACGAGCCGGGTGAGCAGCCCGCTGCCGACCCCGGCCGCGAGCGCGAGGGCCGCCCACCACAGCGGGTACGGCGTCAGGCCGAGGGCCGCGTCGACGGACCAGGCGCCGGGGCCGGTGGCGGCGAGGGCGGCGGCGGTGCCGATGAGGACGAGCGGGTACTCGTAGCCGTCGTTCTGCACCCAGAGGCCGTTGTGCCACTTCACGGTCAGGGCGACCGTCATGACCCCGACGGCCCCGGTCACGGCGAGCGGGGTGAGGGCGCCGGCGGCGAGCAGCAGACCGGATCCGATCTGGCCGCCGCCCGCCGCCAGGGCGGTGAGGACCCCGCCGCGGAAACCGTCGGCGCGGAACTCCTCCGTACCGCCGTCGAGCCCCCTGCCGCCCAGGTACGGGCTGACCTTCTGCACCCCGTGGCCGGCGATGAGCAGACCCACCAGCAGACGCAGGATCAGAATGCCGGTATCCAAGGGAGTCAGCCGGCCGCGTGCTCGCCGATGACGGCCTGCGCGTAGACGACACCCAGGCCGTACGCGCCGGCGTGGGCCTTGACGATCTCCATGACCGCGCCGTACGTCTCCTGCCGCGCCCAGTCGCGCTGGAGCTCCAGGAGCACCTGCACCCAGGTGACGGGCACGGCGCCGGCGGCCAGCATCCGCTGCAGCGCGTGCTCGTGGGCGGCCGGGCTGACGCCGCCGGAGGCGTCGGAGACCACGTACACCTCGTATCCCTGCTCCAGCGCGGAGAGGGCGGGCAGCACCAGGCAGACCTCGGTCCACAGACCGGACAGGATGATCTTCTTGCGCCCGGTCGCCTTGACGGCGGCCACCAGCGCCTCGTCCTCCCAGGCGTTCATGGACGTACGGTCGATGACGTCCTGCTCGGGGAACACCTCGGCGAGCTGCGGCAGCAGGGGCCCGGAGAAGGACTCGGCGGCGACCGTGGTCAGCACGGCCGGCACGTCGAACGCCCGGGCCGCCTTGGCGAGACCCACGGTGCTGTTGATGATCGCGGCGCGATCACCGCTCCCCGTGCCGAAGAACATCTGCGGCTGGTGGTCCACGAAGAGCATGACCGAGTTGTCGGGGGTGAGGAGATCGGCGCTCGGGGCGGCCTGCACCTTGGTGATGTCGAACACGGGTGGTCCTTTCGGATCGATCGGTATCGGGCCCGCCGCGTCCTCCGCGGCCGGGCACACCCCGAAAGTACGATCGGAACCACCGCCCGGCTTTTCCTTCCGTGCCCTGGAGTTGACACGAGAGTGCACTGATCCCCGCACCGGCCGGCCCGGTACGTTGCCGGGGCAGCGGGAGGTCACGCCCCCCACCGGTGCGCGGGCTCACCCGGCCGGCGTCGCCGACGGCCGCACCCCGAACCACTGCTCGGCGCCGAACTCCTCGAACCGCTCCACCTCGGCGAAACCGAGCTTCACCGCCAGCCGCATCGCGCGGTCGTTGGCAGTCCGGGTGCAGAGCACCACCGGCTCGCCGGGGCGCGCGGCACCGAGCCAGTCGAGTACCGCCGCGCAGGCCTCGGCGGCGTACCCGCGTCCCCATGCCGCCGGCAGGAACATGTAGCCGAGCTCGGTCTCCGCGCCGCCCGGACGGATGTGACCCGGACGCCCCGGGTCGCGCGGGTCGAGCGTGACCATGCCGATCATCGCGCCGTCGAGATCGATCACGAAGAACCCGGGGCGCCGGCCGGGCACTTCGGGCACCGCGCGCTCGAGCTCGTCGCGCGGCCGGGCACCGCCGACGTAGGCACCCACCTCCGGCGAGGCGAACAACTCGATGAACGCCGCACGGTCCCGGGCCTCGGATGCGCGGAGCACGAGGCGGTCGGTCGTGATCGGGGCGGGTGGCCAGGCGACGGGTCCGAGAACAGTCATGGCGGGCAAGCTACCGCACGCAGCGAACGGGACCCCCTTTCCTACGGGGTGGCACCGTGTGTGTGACGGTGGTCCCGGGGTGTGCGGTCGAAGGCGGCCCGGAAGCTGCGGCTGAACGACGCGGGGTCCCTGAATCCCCAGCGCGCGCCCACGGCATGGACCGGCAGGTCCGCGTAGCGCGGGTCGACGAGATCGGCCGAGCAGCGTTCGAGCCGGCGTCGGCGGATCGTCGCGGACACCGTCTCCCCCCGCCCTTCGAAGAGCCGGTGGAGCAGCCGGACGGAGATGTGGTGGCGGGCTGCGACGACCTGCGGGGACAGCTCCGGGTCGGCGAGGTTGTCGCCGATGAAGGCGTCGATGCGGCCGAGCAGCATACGGTGCCGGGTGGGCGGCGGCAGGCTGTCCGCGGCGTCGATGTGGTGCGCGAGGAAGGCCGTCGCCAGGTCCGCCGTGATGGCGCCGAGGCGGCGGCCGTCCACGTCGCTCAGGTGCTCGGCCTCCTGTACCACCGAGGTCAGGTGCCGGGCCAGGACCGCCCCGACGCCCTGGTGCGACAGCGACCCCCCGGCCAGCAGCCGGTCCACCCGGGACTCCGGGAGGGCGACCCGGGAGCGGGGCAGGTGCAGCACGAGCGCGTCGGACGGCGCGGTGCCCGGTCCGCCGACCGGGGCCCGGCTGCGGGAGGGGAGGGACGAGCTCCACAGGTTGAAATCCCCCGCCGACAGCGCCGTTTCCCGGCCGGCCTGGGCCACCTGGAGCGACCCGCTGAGCAGCAGCGTCAGTTCGTACGTCTCCGGGTCGGAGCGGCGGATCAGCCGGTCGGTCCGCTCCGAGCTCATCGCGGGGAAGGACATCCGCGCGATCGTGACCTCGTCCAGGGGCAGCACGCCCATGCTGACGGTGAAATCGGCCGGGTGGTCGGCCGTCACGCGGGTCGGGCCGGCGCCTTTGCTGACCGTCTCGCGCCACCACTCGAACCGGTGCTCGGCGGGCAGGTCCCCCGCGTCGAAGACCGTGAATCCCATGGGCCCCTCCCCCGTACGGCAGGGGTCCACCGTCGGGGGGCTGGTCGGAGGGCGTCCATGCGGTCGGACCGGCGGGTGGCCTGATACGGCGCACGCCGCGACCGGGGAACGGAAGGGGTGGCCCGGGCGGCCCGGCTCGGAAGGGGCCGTACGCGCGCGGAAGCGGACGCGGGCGGGAGCCGAGGCCGGGGCTGCGGTCCGGCGGGCCGGTTCGGCGTGTTCGCGGCGTTCGGAAGACGGCCGGCGGCGGCCGGTGCGCCGGGTCACGGGGCGTCCGTCCAGGTCAGTACGGACGCGGTGCTCGCGTCGACCAGGGTCCTGGGGACGGTGCCGGAGGACCGGTCCGGATCGGCCGCCGCGCCGGGCGAAGCGTTCGGCTCGGCCGCCGCGGCGGGCGAGGCGCCCGGCAACGTATTCGGCTCGGTCGCCGCCGCGGGGAACGACCAGGCCGCCCGCCACGCTCCGCCGATCTGGACCGCGAGCAGGGTGGGCCGGCCCGGACGCACGCCCGGGCGGGCCGCCGCGGCCGCGGCCACGGCCCGTTCCTCGCCGACCTCGACGGGCGGCAGCCGCGGGTCCGGTTCGTCCACGGCGGCGAAGGACGCCACCGCCCCGGACCGGTCGAGGACGACGTCCAGCCGCATCGGCATGAGGACCGATTCCACCGTGCGCCGCCAGGAGAACACCCGCCGGCCGCTGTCTCCCAGGGCCCACGACGTCACCCGTGCCCGGTCGGCCCACGGGAAGTTGGCCCACATGAACTCCTCGGCGCGGCGCTGCTGGTCGTCGGGGCCGACAGGGCCCGTGGGGCTGGTGGGGGTGTTCTTCTCCTGGCTCGCCTCCGCGTCGCGGATGCCGCGCAGCGGCTTGAGGCCAGGCCAGGAGAACTCCGTGTACCCCTGGTCCGACGTGACCACCACGGTCTCCGGCTCCCCCGCCCCCGCCCCTGCTCCGGTCGCGCGCTCGACGCCGGTGACCGGGACATCCCGGCCCCACAGCGCGCGTGCCGCCCGTTCCGCCCGGACCCGCTGCTCGGCGGGGAGCCCCTCGGCGGCGGGGGTGGTGGGTGCCGTACGGACCAGCGTGGCGAACAGGACGGCGACGACGGCACAGAGGCCGATGAGGGCGGTGCGGGTCGGGAGGAAGAACAGCCGGCTCATGGCCCCTCCAGTCGGGTGCGTGGGGTGCGGTGCGGGACGGGGCCGGGCGACCGCCCGGGGCCCGTTCAGCAGAGGCTGACCGGCGGAACCTCGTAGCGCCTGCCGCCGGAGTCCATGAACCCGACGACCGCCGAGCAGTCGGCGTAGGAGGACATGGGCCAGGTGAAGTACCGGGTGGTCCCGGCGGACTGGGTGAAGGCCCCCTGGTCCCACCAGGTGCCACCGCGGTTGTAGTGCCCGAACCGGGCGGTGATGGTGGAACCGCCGGTCTTCTCGTACGAGTTGCTGACCTGGGCCCGGTCCAGGGGGTCGATGTTGGCGAGCTGGGTGCACAGCACACCGTTGCTCAGCTTGGTGCAGGCGACGGTACGGGCCTGGGCCGGGGCGGCCAGGCCCACGCTGGTCAGGGCGATGGCGACGCCGACGAGGGCGGGGGCGATCCTGCGCATGGGTCTCCTCCGGAGGGGTACGGGGGTGCCGGTCCGTGCTCGGGCGACGTCCGCGGTACGGCGGCCGTACCGGCACGGCGCTGCCCCTGCCGGCCGGTCGCAGCGGCGGTCCCGCGGCGGCTCCGGGCACGAGTATGGGCGGCGCCCCGCCGCACCGCCTTGGCCTGGCGTGCCCATTTCCTTGGCACTGGGCGCACCGGCGGGCGGCACCCGGACGTCGGCCTTCGCCCCCCGCCGACGACGTCACGTCACGTCACCTCACGTCAGGCGACGGCGGTTCCCTCGAGTTCGACCATCTGGCCGGGGATCGCCAGTCGCGTCACCCCGAGCATCGTCGTGGTCGGCGCCACCCCGGCGGCGCCCAACCGCGCCGCCAGCCCGCCGTAGTGCTGGAACAGCAGATCCACGTCGGTCGTGTAGACGTTGAGCCGGACGAGGTTCGCGAGGGTCATGCCGGCCTCGGCGAGTACGGCCTCCAGGTTGTCGGCGCTCAGCGCCAACTGCGCCGCCATGTCGCCCTCGTGCAGGGGCTTGCCGTCCTCGCTCATCGCGGTCTGTCCCGAGATGTACAGGGTCCGGGTGTGCCCGGAGACGACCTCGCCCTGGTTGAACCCCAACTCCACCGACCAGTTCACCGGGTTGACCGCCGTACGCTCCATTGCCATGTCCGCTCCGTTCCATTCCATGCGTGGGAAGTGCGTACGTCCATCGGCTGCGACGTCGCGGTACCGAGCCTGCCAAGAAATCACGACATCCTCGGTCATGTATTTCGTTAGAGTTCCGGCATGCGCGCCGACCGGCTGGTCTCCCTGGTACTGCTGCTGCGCCGGCGCGGCCGGCTGACCGCGGACACGCTCGCCCGCGAGCTGGGCGTGTCCACCCGCACCGTGCTGCGTGACATCGACGCACTGTCGGCGGCCGGCGTCCCGGTCTACGCCGAACGCGGCCGGCACGGCGGCTTCGCGCTGCTGCCCGGCTTCCGCACCGAGCTGACCGGCCTGAACCATGACGAGGCCCTGGCGCTGCTGACCGCCGGATCGGGGCGCGGCGAGCAGGTCTTCGGCCTCGGCTCGGCGCTCGCTTCGGCCATGCGGAAGGTGGTCGACGCGCTGCCCGAGGGCCACCGGGCCACCGCGAGCGACGCGGTGCAGCGCTTTCTCGTCGACCCGGAGACCGACCTGCTCTCGCGCCGGCCGGTCGCGGACGAGGTATCCGGCACCACCATGATCGAGGTACGGCGCGCGGTGCTCGCCGGACACAAGCTGCGCATCCGGTACGCGGCCACCGGCCAGGCGCCGCGGTGGCGGACGGTGGACCCGATCGGCCTGGTCACCGTACGCGACCGCGGCTACCTGCTGGCCACGAGATCCGGCTCGGACCGCACCTACCGGCTGTCGCGGGTGCTGGCGGCCGAGGAACTCCCCGAAGCCGCACAGCGGCCGGACCGGGTCGATCTGGACCGGATCTGGCGGGAGCGTTCCGCGCGGTTCCTCGCCGACGGCGATCACATCACCGTGCGGCTACGGGTGGCGCCGGCGCGGCGGGAGGAGCTGCTGGACACCGCGCTGGCCGTCCGCGCGGAGGAACCCGACGCGGACGGCCGGCTGCGCCTGGAGGTCACCTTCCAGGACGTACGTCATGCCGAGTGGGCGCTGTGGCAGCTCGGCATGGACGCGGAAGCCCTGACCCCACGGTCGCTGCGCGCCTCCCTGCGCGAGCGGGCCGCCGCGCTCGCCGCCCGCTACCAGGACCCGTCCTGAGGGCGGCGGGCGCCGACGAACGGCACGAGGGCGGAGCCGAAGTCCGCGCGGGGCAGCCACGGTCCGAGGCCGAGGCACGCGGGGGCCGCAGGGGCCGCGGGAGAAGCGGTCACTGCACGGGAGAGCCGGGATCCGGCAACTCGTAGCCGCGCTCCCGCTCCACGTCCTCGACGCCGTGGGCCGCGCTCAGGGCGGCCAGCGCGTCCTC
The DNA here is from genome assembly GCF_044748145.1 of Streptomyces sp. NPDC090022. NCBI lineage: Bacteria > Bacillati > Actinomycetota > Actinomycetes > Kitasatosporales > Streptomycetaceae > Streptomyces > Streptomyces sp. NPDC090022. The sequence goes on along the minus strand of NZ_JBIVFN010000001.1, from coordinate 923,202 downwards.
GGGCACGGTTCCCACGACCGTACCGATCGCCCGCTGCTCGGACTCGACGATCAGTCCGGCGCCCCGGGCGGCCTCGATCGCCGCGTCGAACTGGTCCGGGTCGAGTGCGACGACGACCCGGACGCGGGGCGTCCCCTCACGCGCGGTGTGCCCGTCGCCGGTCACATGGTCCATGTCGCCTCCAGGGTGGTTCGTCATGTCCCGACCACCCTAGGGTGCCTGCACCAGCCCTCGGCCCGCGTCGGACGCCGGAAGGCCGAGGTCACGCGTGCCCGCGCGCAGCAGCGTCATGATCTGTGCGGCGGTCGCGTTCGGGTTCTGCTCCCAGAGCAGCGCGGTGACACCGGCGACGTGCGGTGTGGCCATGCTGGTGCCCGCCAGCCGGCGGTATCCGCCGTTGGGCCAGGTGGACAGCACGTCGACGCCCGGCCCCACCAGGTCGACCCCGCCGCCATGCGGGTTGAGGCCGGCGCACGAGAACGGGGCGATGGTGAAGTCCGGTGCGATCGCTCCCACCGCGAGCACCGACGGGCAGTTCGCGGGCGATCCCACCGGTCGCAGATCGAGCGGGCGCCGGCTCTCGTTCCCGGCGGCCGCGATGATCAGCTTGCCGCGTTTGATGCACTGGCGGGCGGCGCGCTCGTAGATGCGCGAGAAGCCGGCGCCGAGGGCCACCGCACCGCCCAGGGACATCGAGATGACCCGGACCCCGGCCTGGTCCATCGCCCAGTTGATGCCGTCGAGGATCTGTCCGTCGCTTCCACGGCCCTGGTTGCTCAGCACCTTGGCGACGTAGATGTCCGCCTCGCACGCGACGCCGTAGCGCGGCCCGGTGGCCGGGTTCCTGGGGCCGCAGGCGGTCCCGGCGCAGTGGGTGCCGTGGCCGTGGCCGTCGTCGACGGCCTGTCCCGGCACGAAGGACGCCGACTGCCGCAGCCGGGCCGTCAGGTCCGGGTGGTCCTCCTGGATGCCGGTGTCGAGGATCGCCACCCCGACGCCCCTGCCCGTGAGGGCCGTCTCGGTCGCCAGGATGGCCTGGAGCCCCCAGGTCGCCTGCGCCTCGCTCCACTGGGGAACGGCCGCGGCCCGCGCCGGCGGCTGCTTGACCTGGCCGTTGCCCCGGACCCGCTCGACGAGGTCGGCCACACCGTGCAGGTAGCCCTCGTAGTACTCGACCGGGTGGTCCGCCGTGCTCTCCCTGTAGGCGTGCAGCACCCGTTCCGGTTCCGCGCCGACCAGGCTCCGCGTCGCGGCGATCGTGGCTTCCAGGGCCAGGCGCTGGTCGCCCTCGACGGCCTCGACGATGGCGATGCCCAGCTCGTCGAGGACCACGGTCCCGCCCTGCTCGAGGGCGCGCACGGCCGAGTCACCCGCCTGGACGTGCTCGGCCACCGACACTCCGGCCCCCGAGGCCAGGGCGTCGAGCCCGGCCTGGGGGTCGTCCTGATCGAGCAGGACGAGGTATCTGCCCGTGTACTCGACGTTCTTGGCCACGCCGTCGTCGGCCATCGCGGTCACGTTGTACTGGTCGCCCATGGTCGTCTTCCTCTGCTCGGGGAGGGCGTGCTGCGCCCTGCGGATGGATGGAAGGCGGGAACGCCGGCCGCTCGCGGAGCAGGCCCCTTTTCCATCGTTCTGCGTCGTTTCGACCATAGGAAGGGCAGATCCGTGGCGCGCGGGCTGGCGGACCATTCGGCCCAGCCCCTCGGACCCTTCGGCCGGCGTGGAGCCGGCCTGCGCTAGGTTCGCCTCCATGAACTCATTGGCACAGGTGTACGACAGGGAATTCCGGATACGCGGCCTGCGCGAGCAGGGGTGGGGCCGGGGACTGCTGGCCGCGGCCGCCCTCATCTGGCTCTGGGTGGCCTACCTGCTCGTCTTCCCGTTCACCATCGACCGCGGCGTGGACAGGAAGCCCGTCGAGTGCGAGTCCCTCGCCTTCCACCAGGACGGCGACGTCGAGGTGTCGTACCTGGACGACGAGGGCAAGCTCTGCGACGCCGAGCGCGACGTGGGCCCGATACTCGCCGCACTGCTCCTCTCCCTCCCCCTGGCCACGGTCGGCGCCGGCCTGTACGCCGCGGGCACGTCGGCGGTCCGCACCGCCGCGTACGCCACGGAGATCACCCGCCTCGACGCCACCAAGGAGATCTGAGCGCGGGGGGCACCTCGGGGCGAGCCCCCTCCCCTCCGATGCCCGGCGCGTAGACCCATGAGGGGGATTGTCCCGGCACGCCGAGCCACGGAAGGCAGCACGACGGGGCCGCATCCGCTAGACACCGGGCCGTGATCATCGACTGCAGCAGGACCCTGACGGCCCGTTGGCGATCCGCAGGCGACGCCGGACTCCCGAAGCGGCTGGAAGGGAGGAGGCCATGTCATTGAGACGGTTCCCCGGAGCGGGCCCGCGAGGGACCCTCGCGGCACGCGGCTGGCCGCACGCGGTGCTCCTCGCGCTCGCGGTCACCCTCACGGCGGTGGCGCCGGCGGCCGGAGCGGCAGCGGAGCCGCATCCCAGGGCCCCCGCCACGAGCGCCTCCCCCTCGCAGGCGGACGGCGAGGTGACGCTCACCCGGATTTCACCCAAGCGGCGCGTCGAGGTCCGGTCACTGCCGCGGCCTCGGCGCACCGCCCCGCCCCAGGCACAGCCCGACCTCGCCCCCGCGAAGCCACGGGCGGCCGAGGGACCGCGGCGGGAGGCGAGCCTGCCGGTCACCGGCGCGGCCCTCACCCCGACAACCGCCAGGGCTGCGTGGGCACGGTCCCCAACGGCAGCCCCGTCAACACCTCGACGCTCGGCGCGCACACGTTCACGGTCAACGCCACGGACGTCGCCACGAACCCGTCCACGAAGAGCGTCACCTACAACGTGGCGTACCGGATCTGCCTGCTCTACGACCCGAACCGCCCGATCCGGCTGCTCGGCCAGGTCGTGATCAGCCTCCGGATCTGCGACGCGAACGGCAACAACCTCTCCAGCCCGAACATCACGCTGACCGCCCGCCGGGTCACCGGCCCCGTCACCAGGCCCGTCACAGGCCGGTTCACCTACACCCCCTTGCTCTCCGCCTACAGCCTTCCCGTCAGCACGGGCGGGCTGCCGAACGGCACCTACAACCTGGAGTTCACCATCAGCGGAGCGGACACCACGACCCACGTCGCACCGTTCACCCTGCGCTGATCCACCGGCTCCCGTCACCGGCGCCCCGGCCCCGGCCCCCTCTCGGGGCCGGGGCCGGCCCGTCAGCGGCGGCGGGTGTTGAGGCGGGCGGCCTGGCGTGTCAGGTGGTCGCGCTCGGCGAGGTTGGGGGCCTTGTGGGCGGCCTCGGCGTACAGCCGCGCCGCCGTCGCGAGGTCGCCGTTGCGCTCGTGGAGGTACGCCGCCGCCGCGGCGTGGCGGGGCAGTGCTGCGTCCAGTTCCGCGAGCGCCGCGAGGCCGGCCCGCGGTCCGTCGGCCTCGCCGACGGCGACCGCGCGGCCGAGCCGGACGACGGGGCTGTCGGTCAGGCGTGTGAGCTCGTCGTACCACTCGACGATCTGCGGCCAGTCCGTCTCCTCGGCGGTGCGCGCGTCGGCGTGGAGTGCCGCGATGGCGGCCTGGGCCTGGAACTCCCCCAGCCGGTCGCGGGCGAGGGCCGCCTGGAGGATCCCGACGCCCTCGGAGATCAGCGTGGTGTCCCACCGGCCTCGGTCCTGCTCGGCGAGCGGCACCAGAGCGCCGTCGGCCGCGGTCCGGGCGGCCCGCCGGGCGTGGTGGAGCAGCATCAGGGCGAGCAGCCCCGCCACCTCGGGGTGGTCGATCGCGGCCGCGAGCTGCCGGGTGAGCCGGATGGCCTCGGCGGCGAGATCGACGTCGCCGGAGTACCCCTCGTTGAAGACCAGGTAGAGGACGCGCAGCACGGTGGCGACATCGCCGGGCCGGTCGAAGCGTTCGGCGGCGACGGTGCGCTTGGCCCGGCTGATGCGCTGGGCCATGGTCGCCTCGGGCACCAGGTAGGCCTGGGCGATCTGGCGGGTGGTCAGTCCGCCGACGGCGCGCAGGGTGAGGGCGACCGCCGATGCCTGGGTGAGCGCAGGGTGGGCGCACAGGAAGTAGAGCTGCAGCGTGTCGTCCACCGCGGCCGCGGGCCCGGGCACGGGCTCGTCCTCGACGCGGTCCTCGCGTCGGCGGCGGGCGGCGTCCGCGCGGGTCGCGTCGAGGAACTTGCGCCAGGCCACGGTGACCAGCCAGCCCTTCGCGTCCCGCGGAGGGTCGGCCGGCCAGACGCGGACCGCTTCGACGAGGGCGTCCTGCACGGCGTCCTCGGCCGCCGCGAAGTCGGCTCCGCGGCGGACGAGGACGGTGAGCACGCCCGGGGTGAGGCTCCTGAGCAGGGCCTCGTCCATCGGTGCCGTCACGTGGCGGTCACTCCGTGATGGTGGGCGGCGCGGCCAGGAACGGGCGTACCTCCAGCCACTCGTGGATCGGCTTGCCGCCCGCCCCGGGAGCGGCCGAGAGCTCCCCGGCGAGCTCGACGGCGCGTTCGTAGCTGTCGACGTCGATGATCATCCATCCGGCGATCAGGTCCTTGGTCTCGGCGAACGGACCGTCGGTGACCGGCGGGCGTCCCTCGCCGTCGTAGCGGACCCACGCCCCCTCGGGGGCGAGTGCCTGACCGTCGACGAACTCGCCGGTCTTCTCCAGCCGGGCGGCGAAATCGTTCATGTACTGCACGTGCGCCGAGATCTCCTGCGGCGTCCACTGGTCCATCGGTACGTCGTTGACCGCGGCCGGTGCACCGCGGTAGTGCTTGAGCAGCAGGTACTTGGCCATCGTGGTTCTCCTCGGTGCGGGTGCGCCCCATTGTGGTCGCGTTCGCCCCGGGGACGGAGCCGGCCACGGGTTCTCGACATCGTCGTCCGGAAGTTTTTTCCGGACGGCGGACGTGGGGAGAGGTCGGCGGGCGGCGGCGGGCGTCAGTCGTGGTCCGCGTCAGTCGTGGTCCGCCCCGGACAGGGCTTCGGCGATCATGCGGGTGACGAAGTCCGGGTCGTCGGTGATCCGGTTGATGTGCTCCGCGAGGAGGAAGGCGGTGGCCTCCAGCGGCCTCATCTCCGCCTCGGTCCACTGCCCGTACTGGCCCCGCCACAGGTTGGGGCTCAGGCCCGTACCCGCAGCGATGACCATGCCGGCCATCGTGGGGACGACCTCCGGGCCCACGCTCCTGGGCATCATCCGCAGTGAGGCGACGAGGTTGGGCACGACGTACTCGATCACGTCCTTGCCGTGCTGCTCGTGCGCCAGCCGCAGCCACCGCACCATCATGTACATGATCGTGCAGACCCCGTCGAGCACCTCCTTCGCCTCCTCGGGGCCCAGGGAGGCGGTGAACCGGTCGGCCAGCAGCCGGTTCTCCGGGGCGGCCTCGCCGCTGTCGTCGTGGACGGCCTTGAGGCGGGAATCGATCAGCATCAGGGCCGCACCCACATCACCGGCGGGAGCGAACTCGGGGTCACAGGGCGACGGCACACAAACCTCCCAGAAGCGGACCGCGGCAGGAAGCCCGGCACGACGCCACGGTAGACCGCCCGTCACGCGCCGGTCCGGCGAATCCGAAGGGTGCACACTCCCGCGCGAACGCCGCCGCCGGGCGGCGCGGACGGTCACCCGGGGTCGCGCAGCGTCAGGACGTACGCAGCGGTGAACGCGACGGCGGGGTCGTCGTCGTGCGCGAGGGTGCCGAGGGCCTGTGCGGCCGTGTCTCCCGGGATGTCCGCGAGTGCCTGCGCCAGCCGTCGCCGGGCGGGCGCCCCGGCGGGGTCCCGTGGCAGCCGGCCGACGAGCGTGGTGGCGATCCGCTCGGCCGCCCCGGGACGGTCGGCCAGCGCGCTCAGCGCGTCGGCCGCCTCGACGTCGTTCGTGCCCTCGACGACGAGATCGACGAGCGCCGGGACCGCGTCCGCCACGCCCCGGGCTCCGAGCGCCAGGGCCGCGACCCCGCGGACCGTGGTGTCGGTGTGCGCGAGGGCGTCCCGCAGCAGGGCGGTCGCCCGCTCGTCGGTGAGCTCGGCGACGCAGCGTACGGCGCGTTCCCGTACCGCGGCCACCGGTGAGGCCAGGCCCGCCGCCAGCGGTTCCAGCGCGCCGTCGCCCGATTGCGCCACCGCCCACCGCAGGGCTCCCGCGACGCTCGCATCGCTCTCGCCCAGCGCCGCCTCGACCAGTGCCTCCACCGGTACGGGCGCCTCGTCGCCCGAGGACGCCGAGGACCCCGACGACACCGAGGCCAACGCCGCGCGCTGGCGCCGGCCGGCGCTCTCCGAGCCCAGCGCGTGCAGGAGCGCGACGGTCTGGAGCACGTCCTCCCAGTCCGCCGGTTCCGCGGCACCGATCCGGCGCAGCCGCGTGAGCAGCGCCGTCTCGGCTTCGATGCGCTCCTGCGTCTGGCGGACGAGGTCGTCGACGAGTTCCGAGGGCCGGAAGCCCGGGTCGTCGAGGGCGCGCGCGACGTCGCGCAGCGACAGACCCAGTGAGCGCAGGCTCTCGACGTGGAAGATCCGCCGGATGTCGTCACCGGAGTACTCCCGGTACCCGGACACGGTACGTCCCGTCGGCCGCACCAGGCCGAGCGCGTCGTAGTGCCGGAGCATGCGGGCACTGACCCCGGACCGCCTGGCCACCTCACCGATCAGCACTGCCTACGCTCCTCCTCCTGGCTGGTCCCGCAGGGCCACCACGCGCTTCGCCTCCTCGATCGCGGCGTCGAATCCGGCGTCCGGGTCGTGCAGCAGCCGCTCGGTGGCGGCCGCGTGGTGACGCACCCGGGGGTCGGGATCCGCCGCCGCGGCCAGCAGGGCCGGGACGGCGCTCTCGCCGAGGGCGATCAGCGCGCGGCTGAGGCTCAGTCGCGTCTCGCGCCCGCCCCGGCCCAGCTGGGCCGCCAGCGCCCGGGCCAGCTCCGGTTCCTCCCCCTCGGGTACGAGCGCGACCGCCGCCCGCCAGGCTGTGCGCGCGACCTCGTCTTCGGCGTCGGACAGCAGCGCCCGGGTGATGGCCGGCCACGCCTGCCGGTCACCGATCTTGGACAGAGTATGCAGTGCCTGGCTGCGTGCCTGCGGCCGCCCGGATCCGAGCTCGGCGACGAGTCGCGGAACCGTCACGTGTGCTGCGTGACGGGTGAGCGCCCACGTCAGCATCTCGCGGACGGAGAAGTCGGGTTCGACCGCGCACCGCTCGATGAGCTTCTCGACGTTCCGCGCGTCCGGGTCCGGGGCCGGGGCCGAACCGATCGCCAGCGCGGCCCGCAGCCGCACCGACGGACGGCCGTCCTCCAGCCCCCGCGCAGCCTTCACCGTCTCCGTCTCCGCGTTCGCATCCGCATCCGCATCCGCGTCCGCGTCCGCGTCCTGCTCCCCGCTCACCTGCGGGTCCTGTTTCGCCGTGGTCATCGGGACACCACCTCCTGGACCGCAGTGAAGACCTTGTCACCGTGTCAAGGTCAAGCGCGGACGCCAGCCGGGGGTGCGCTCCGCTAGGCCGTCCCGGCCGAGGTGGGGTGCTCGCAGGGCGTGTGGCGCCCGCCGGGGGCGGGCTCGCTGCCACGCTCGTCGTCCATGGATGTCAGTACCTTCTACGCCCTCTTCTCCGCCACCTGCTTCACCCTGGTCGGCCTGTGGTGGAACGTCGTCCAGAGCCACGCCGACTGGATGCGCGAGCCCGCGCTGCGGCGCGTCGTCGGCGGGATCTACCTGTCCTTCCTGCTGCCCGCCCTGATGGGCCTCTTCGCGCAGGTCGGCGGCACCGAGCAGCCGCAGATCTGGCGGGGGGCCTTCGTCGTCCTCGCCCTGATCGGCTGCGTGTGCACCCTGCAGCTGCTGGCCCGCTCCCGCGGCGACCGCTTCGTCGCCGGGCAGCAGGCCGGCGCCACACTGCTCTACGCCCTGATCGCCGTCGTCGGCGCCTTCCCCGAACTCGCCGGGCACATCGGGCTGCGCCCCATCCAGGCCGAAGCACTGTTGCTCATCGGACTGATCGTCCTGGGACACGCCCTGGTCTGGCGGTTCATGGCCGGCGAGGGCCGCGCCGCCGACTAGGCCGCCGGCTATGCCGTCGGCTAGGCCGCGGGCGCCGGTCGCGATCGGCGTGCCTAGAGGCCGCCGAGGTCCGCCGACAGCCAGTGTTCGGGGCGCATCCGGATCGTCAGCTGGTCGCCGTGTTCGCGGGCGGCCATCTCCAGGAAGGGTCCCACCGCCTCGGGCGGGAGGTAGCGGCTGGCGATGTCCCGCTTCTCCTCCTCGGTGGTCGGCTCGGACGACACCACCGGGCCCTCGACGCTGACGTAGCGCACGGTCGGCGACACCCGGTCGGCCAGGAGGGAGAACCGGCCCGCCCGCGCGAGGGCCTCCGCCTTGGCGGAGTCGCGGCCGGTGGTGATCCACAGGTCGCCGCCGGGCTCGTAGCCGTACCAGATCGGTACGGCCAGGGGCGCGCGCCCGGCGTCGGGGCGGGCGACGGCCAGGGCTCCGATGTGGGGTTCGGCGAGGAAGGACTGCCGCTCGGCTTCGGAAAGGGGCACGGGGTCTCCAGGGCTGCCGGGGTGGGGACGGGGCCGTTCGATCCTCTCCCCCAACCCGTCCGAGGACTTCCCACCACCGGCCCCGACACGCCAGCATCGCGCCGAAGACCCCGCCCTCTGGCCCAACGGCGAGCGGCGCTCCGAGCTGGGACCGCCTCGGGCCCGGCCCCCGGGCCGGGCCGGACCCGTGGTGCGGATCCGTGGTGCGGATCCGTGGCTTCGGCTCAGCCGGTCAGGGCCTCCAGGGCGGGGACCGTTTCCGCCGGGGTCGGGAGGGCGGCGTTCTCCGCCTGGACGCGGACGGCCGCCTCGCGCAGGGCCGGGTCGGTGATGAGGCGGGTCAGGAGCGGGGCGTCCACGTCGTCGGACGCGGAGCGCAGGGCGGCGCCGGTCGCGGTGAGGGCGTCGGCGTTGGTGAAGTGATCGGCGCCCTGGGGCAGCAGGAGCTGGGGCAGACCGGCGTGCACGGCGGTGAGGAGGGTACCGGAGCCACCGTGGTGGACCAGCGCGTCGGAGGCGGTCAGCAGCTCGGCGAGCGGGACCCAGGGCAGCGGGCGGACGTTGTCCGGGAGGGTACCGAGCGCGGTGAGGTCCGCGTCGCCGACGGCGAGCAGGAACTCGGCGTCCACGGAGGCGGCGGCCTCGATCAGTCGGACGATGGCGCGGACCCCGTCCAGCTCGGTGAGCACGGTGCCCAGCGTGATGGCGACGCGCGGGCGGCTGCCGCGGCGCAGGAGCGCGGCGGGGACGATCCCGCCGCCGTTGTACGGCAGGTAGCGCATCCGCAGGCCGCCCGGGTCACCGCCGAGCGAGGCGGGGACGACGTTCAAGGCGGTGGGTACGGCGGGCCCGTCCACTCCGTACGTCTCGTACGCCTCGGTGAAGTGGGCGGCGAGCCGCGTGACCATGCCGAGGCCGGGGGTGATGCCGAAGTTCTGGATCACCGAGGGGATCTTGCGTTTCGCCGCGACCAGCGGGGCCGCGGCCTGGAAGGAGTCGTAGACCAGCAGGTCGGGCCCCCAGGTCTCGGCGACCTCCAGCAGGTCGTGCACGGTGGGGCGGGAGATGAACGCGAAGCCGCGGGCCGCCCGTTCGAGGATCTGCTCCTGGGTGAGGTCGGGGGCGACGTAGCGCGGCCCCTCGTCGGTGGACTGCTCCATCAGGTCCCGGATGGTGCGGCCGTCGCCGATCTCGACGATCGGGAATCCCGCCTCGCGGATCCGGTTCAGCGGCTGCGAGCAGGCGAACAGCACGTCGTGGCCCGCGGCGCGCAGGGCCTGCGCCGTCGGGATCATCGGGAACAGGTGGCCGGCCGCGGCCGGTCCGGTGAAGAGAATGCGCACGGTACTCCTTGCCAAGGTCTGCCGGTCCGGAACGAGCGGCGAGGGTCCCGGCCCGCCCCGGTTACCTTTCTGAACTGGCGTGACTGCGCGCCGTGTTCCCCCAGGACCATCGATATTCGGACATTCTGGTCCGACTGGTGGCCCCACCCTGCGGTGCGTCGACCGGTGATCGCCCCTTCCCCGCCATCGACGAGGCAGCAGAGCGGCTGACCGCCACCGGCGTACGGCACGGCGGGGTGGGGTGGGTAGTGGGGCTTGCGGACCGGCCACCGGGTTTGCAGGCTTCGCTGCATACCAGCAGGAAGGAATGTCAACCATGATCCTCCCAAAGGTCAGAGACCCTCGCTTCGTGACGATCCGCCGCGGTGGGACCCTCACTGATGCGGATCACCATCTCCTCGCCCTGTGGGCGGCAGCCTGCGCGGAACACGTCCTCGACCTTTTCGAGTCGGCTCGACCTGAGGACCCGCGCCCGCGCCAGGCGATCGAGCACGCCCGCGCCTGGGTGCGTGGCGAGGTCAAGATGATGCAAGCCCGCGCGGCGGGCGGCCACGCGATGGGCGCGGCCCGAGACCTACGTGGCGCGGCACGGCATGCCGCCTACGCCGCCGGCCAGGCCGGGGTTGTCGCACACGTCGCCGCACACGAGCTCGGTGCGGCCGCCTACGCGATCAAGGCCGCACGCGCTGCCGCGCCAGAGGGCGAGAGTGAGGCCGCGGGGCGACTCGAGTGCCAGTGGCAGCGTGATCAGCTCCCGGAGCCGATTCGCGAGCTCGTACTCGACGACCAGCGCTTGCGGAACGACATCTGCTGGTCGGTGTTCGACTGCTGAGTTCACGATCCACGGCTGGAGTACTAGGGGCAGAGCACTCCCTTGGCCGGCGGAGCGCCGGCCGCGCCGTACAGGTGGGTCGTCGGGTCGGGGGTGTAACCGACGGTGTCCTCGCCGAGGACGCCCATGGAGCGGAACGGGCCCACGGTCTGCCGGTAGACGTGGCCGGCGTGGGCGTAGTCCACGATCAGGCCCCATTCGTAGTTGCCCTCGCAGGCCGACACGTCGACGCGCACGACGGCCGGATCGGCGGCGCTGACGGTGAAGGCCGGTCCCAGTGGGTTGGCGTTGGCCTTCTGACGACCGGGCTCGGGCTTTCCGTCGATTCCCCGGTCCGTCAGGACGGCCCGGTCCAGGTCGTAGGAGAAGACACGGTTGTAGCTGTCGCCGCAGCCCCCTTGCGTCACGGCGATCCACGCGGGCGGGCCGATCCGGATGGGCCGCGGGGTGGAGGGGCGGATGTCCTGGACGACGACGGTCTTGCCCTCCTCCGCGCTGAGCGTGAGGTACAGGTGCCCGGCTCCCCAGGTCGCGCCGCCCTTGGCGGTGACGTTCTTGCGGAAGTCGATGTCCTGGGGCTGGAACGAGGACAGCGGGGGGCCGCCGGCCGGCATCGCGACGGACGTGGCTCCGTCGCAGTCCTCGTACGTGGGCCAGGAGGAGGTGAGGAACAGCGGGCCCTTGTCCGACGGGCCGGTCGCCGTGGTCCCGGGAGGCGCCGTGTCGGGCGGTGACGACGCGGGGGGTTTGCCGTCCGTGCCCTCGGCGCTCATTGCGCCGACGATGCCCCGGATGCCCAGGCCCGTCCCGGCCAGGGCGAGCACGCAGAGGACCGAGAGCCACGCGGACCGTGCCCGCCGGGAGGGCGTGCGCGCCGCGGGCTCCGCCGCGTGGGGGACGGGGAAGCGCGGGCCGGGGTCGCCTCCGCACCGGTGGTAGGCCGCGGCCCAGTCGGCGACGACCGCCGTGACGTCGGGCTCGCCCTGGTGCTCGGCACAGATCCGGACCAGGAGCTCGACCTGGTCCCACTTGGGCTTCCGGCTCGAGTCCGTGTTCACGAGCGCGTTGTACGTCGCGACCCCGGTGTACGCCTGGAGGCCCGGGATGCCGCGGCCGGCCATCTCCTCGCTGAGGGCGGGCAGGCTCCGGAACGCGGGACCCCCCTCGCGCAGGGCGTGCAGCGCCCCCCGATACTCCTGCCAGGTCCGCGCTTCGGACAACCGCGCCCGCCACGTGCTCATGTGCGCCACTCCCTCGACACTCGGCCGGGGCCCAGGATCCCGCAGATCCGCGCGTCAGGTGGCGTGTTGGACGGACATCGGAACCGTTCGGGAACGGAATTGGTATGGAGCGAACGGTGTCCGGCGCGGTGTCCTCGGGCCATGCCGCCCACCGGACGGCGGCCCGCCCCCACCGGGGCGGCAGGAACGAGCGGGGAGGGACCGCCTGCCATGGCAGCCAGCACGCCCACGACCGAACGCCCGACGAAAGACCGAGAGGGTCATGGCGCTCACCATCGCGCTCCTGTGCGGGCTCGCCGCCGCGCTGATCGCCTTCATCCTCACCCGCCACGGGGGCGGCACCACCCTCATGGGCATCGGTGCGTCCGCGAGCACCTTCATCACCGTTTCCGGGTTCGTCGCGTGGCTCGAGGAGAAGCTCGACCTGCTGTAGGAGCGGGAGCGCCGAACGCGGCCGCCGACTCCCGGGAGTCGGCGGCCGCGTTCGGCCGCGTCACGGATGCGGGCACATCGTGACGGGGGCGGTCAGCGGGCGGCGAGCAGGTAGGCGTTCGTGATCGTCTCCCGTACGGTGTTGCCGCCCTTGTCCTTCAGGTCCACCTGGAAGGACACGGCTCCGGCCGTCGCCGGGTGCTTCACGCTCACCGAGCGCGCACCCTTCGCGTCGGTCCGCACCGCGAGCGGCTTCCAGGTCGCACCCCCGTCGAAGGAGACCCTGACGGCCAGTTCGGCCACCTGACCGACGGCCGCCCCGGCCGCCCCGCCCAGCAGCAGCGGCACCTTGAGGGTGCTGCCCGCCGGGGCCGTGCCGTCCAGGGCCAGGTCCGGCGCGAGCCGTACCGTCGACAGCGGCAGCCGGACCGACTCCTCCCCGGACGGGCGGGCCGAGGTGAACGTCCACACGGCCGCGACCTTGGTACTGGTGGCGGTGTCCTCCGGTGCGCGGCTCGCTTCCATGCTCAGGCGGTACGCCGCGGAGCCGGCCGGGACCTCGGCGCTCAGCCAGTCCGTGGCGGACCCTTCCGCGATGACCCGGCCGCCCGATTCCAGCCGGGCGAACCCGTCGGTGACGACGGACGAACCGGAGTGGCCGGCGCCGTCGTTGAACAGCTGGACCCTGGTGTCGAGGTAGTCGCCGGTCCGGTGGGCGCCCTGGTCGGCGCCGGCGCCCGCGTCCAGATCGGGGCCGACGACACCGGTGTTGAACTTCAGCGTGTGGCGCGAGCCCGGCCGGTAGGCCACCGGGCCCTCGGTGTAGGCGATCCGCCCTTCGCCCTCGGCGTCGACCTGCGCCGCGTACCAGGTCCAGCGGACGCCGGCGGCGCTGACGTAGGTGGTGGCGGCCAGCGGCAGGCTCTGGTCGGCCGGCTCCCACACCCCGGTGCCGAAACCGCCCGGGTCGGTCGGTGTCACCCAGATCCGGGCCTTCGCCCCGGTGACCGACGCGCCGAAGCCGAGCTTCACCTCCGCGACGTCGGCCTTGGTGACGCTGCGCCGCAGACCGGTGAACCAGCTGCCCGTACGGTGGAAGGCGAGCCGGTAGTCGGTGTGCGCGCCGGCCGCGCCGGGCCTCTTCCACACGCCGTTGTACTGGGCGCGCAGGTCTGCGCCGGCCGGGCCGAGCGCGGCCGTGAGGACCTGCGTACTGCCGTCGGTGTACCAGGTGTTGCCCACGCCCGCGGTCATGTCGTGGTATCCGACGGTGGCGTTGACCAGGGTCGCGGCCGGGTCCCGCCGCCCGATCGCGCGCCCGAGCCGGCGAGGGTGGAGGCCACGTGCGTGCCGTGCCCGTGGGCGTCGGTGATCTCGGGCGAGTGGGAGAAGTTCGCCTGCGCCGTCTCGACGCCCCGCAGGTCGGGGTGGGTCTCGTCCACGCCGGTGTCCAGGACCGCCACGGTGACGCCCTTGCCGGTGTGGCCGGCGTTCCACAGGCTGGGCGCACCGATCTGCGGCACGCTCCGGTCGAGGGCGACGCGGCCCTTGGCGTCCAGCCACAGGCGGGCGACGGGTGGGGCGGGGGCGGGCCCCGTGGTGCGGGCGGGCGTGCGGCCGGTGACCGTGGACCACAGGGCCGCCGTATCGGCCTTGGACGCGTGGAAGGCCTCGCCGTCGACGGCGGGCAGCGGGCGGCGCTCGCGCGCGAGCCCGGCGAACGCGTCGGGGGTGGTGGCGAAGGCTCCGGGCCCGCCCTTCCCCGGTGCGGCGGCGTCGCGCCGGTAGCTGACGATGAGCGGCAGCGTGCTGCGGTGCGCGTCGTCGTACCCGTCCCTGACGAGCTGGGCGACGTCGAACAGCCGCCGGTCGAGGACGCCGCCGGCGACCAGGCGGTGGGCGTCCTGCGGGATGGCGTACGTGTGCCCGCCCTCGCGGCGTACCGAGAAGGCGATCCCCTCCCGGCCCTTGCCGCGGACGAGCCGGCTGACGCTGCCGTCGTCGCCGACGACGACGCGGTCGCCGGTGATGAGCGTGACGGTCGCCGGCGCCTTCGCCGCCGTCCCGGCCGACGGCCTGACGGATGTCGTCGTACCGTCCCGTGCGCTGGAGCCGGCGGCTGCCAGCGCCGGCGGGCCGTCGGCCAGCACCGCCCCCGCGATCAGCGCGGCGGCCAGCGCCGCCGTCGCGGCCCTTGAGGCTATTCCCACCCGTGTTCCCCCGACTTCGCGTGTGTGCGGACTTGTTGGTCCGTATTACGCACGCATGCCGGCCTGCGGTTCTCGCCTGCGCGAGATCGCCGGGGAGTTACACCCCTGGGTGTAGGCGGGCGCTCACCGTGGTGAGCGGAACGGCCGTCGCCGAGTGGTACAGGACGCCGCTACCGGCCCCGGGCCGGTTCGCCGTCGCCGTCGGGGCCCGGGCTGGTACCGGGGCCGGGGCCCGCCGCGGGCTGTGCGGAGAGGATGTCGCGGGCCTGGTCCGCGGCGCGGGCGATGCTCTCGCCGACGAACTCCACGAAGCGGGCGACGTTCTCCAGGCGGGCCGCGGCCGGGGTGTCCCGGCCGAGGATGGCCACGCCCTGCCGGGCGGTCTCGGCGAGCATGATGTTGGCGCGGGCGCCGGCCATCGTCGACTGGTACCAGACGTCGTTGTCGGCGACGTAGCGATCGCGGCGGCGTTCGTCGCGTTCCCGGCGGACGAGGCCCTGGCCCTCGAGGAACGTGATCGCCTTGGAGACGGACGCCGGGCTGACCTGGAGGTGCCCGGCGAGTTCGGACGCGGTGAGGCTGCCCGCGTCGGCGGTCAGGAGGCAGGTCAGCACCCGGGCCATCATCTTGGGCAGGCCCGACTGCATGAGGAGGGTCGTGAACGTCTCCTCGTACTCGCGCACGGCCTCGGCGTCGCGCCCGGGGGCCTGCGCGGGCGCCTGCGGCCCCGGGACCGCGGTCTTCCTGCGCCGGTGGGCGCGGCGTTCGGTGGCGCGGTGGGCCAGGTCGGCGCGGTAGGCGGTCGGCCCGCCGTTGCGCAGCACCTCGCGCGTGACCGTCGAGGTCGGGCGGTCGAGACGTCTGGCGATCTCCGCGTAGGCGAGCCCGTCGGCCACGCCCTGCGCGATCTGCTGACGCTCCTGTTGCGTGAGCCTGCCTCCCGGCATCGGCATCTCCTTCGTGTTCCGTGAGGGCGCCAGCCTAGCGTTCACCTTCGATCCAGTGCAACGAACTCCCTGACCGACGTTGCGTTAAATCGATACCCGTTGCAATGAATTCTAGGCTTTGAGCTGGGAACATGAGCTTCCCACGCAACGAGCACGTTGCACGATTCGTGAATGCTACGTAGCGTTTCTGGTGTCAGAAACAACTGCCGCAAGAACTGAGAAGGAGCACCACCATGACGCAGCACGGCTCGCCCTCGACCGACGCGCACTGGACCGGCATGGTGCCGGTCGACGACACCGCCCTGGCCGTCACCGACACCGGCGGTTCCGGCGTCCCCGTGGTCTACCTCAACGGCCAGTTCGCCACCCAGGGTTACTGGCGGCGGGTCCTCGCCGACCTGGGGACGGGCCCGGGATCGGGGTGGCGGCACATCACGTACGACGAGCGGGCCCGCGGCAGGAAGTCCGGGCGCTCCGCGGACTACTCCTTCGAGGCCGCCGTCCGGGACGTCGACGCCGTTCTCGCGGCCAGGGGCGTGGAGCGGGCGCTGGTGGTGGGCTGGTCCTACGGGGCGTACGTCGCCACGCACTGGGCCCGCCGCAATCCCGGCCGCGCCCTGGGCGCGGTGCTGGTCGACGGCGCGGCGCCGTACGACTGGCTGGACGAGGCCATGGAGCGGCGGATCCGGAGGATGTTCCGGCGGATGGGCTGGTTCATGCCGCTGCTGCGCCCGACGGGGCTGGTCCCGCGGATGACCGCCGACGAGCAGGCGGACAGCAACATCGAGCTCGGCCGGCTCGGCAGCACCGCCGAGCTGGGCCCCGTACTGGACGCCATGACCGTCCCGGTACGGTATGTGCTCGCGTCGGGAACGTCCCTGGGCAGCAAGGGGGACGAGCAGGAGCAGATTCGCGCGGGGCTCGGCCAGGTCTTCGAGCGCAACCCGAACATCCGGCTCAGCGCGAAGGTGCCCAGCAACCACGGGGCGATCCTGCGCAAGGACTTCCGGGCCGTCGCCGACGCGGTACGGGAGGTCGCCGCCCTCGAGCACGCCGGGCAGTGAGGACGCGCCCCTGCCCCGCACAAGAGGGCGCAGGGGCTCGGGAGGGTCACTTCTTCATGCAGAACTCGCGGTACGCCTCGTCGTAGGCGACGTCGTAGCCGACGCGGTAGCCGTTCTGGTACGCGAGGATCAGCACGTCCGGCTTGGCCGGCGGCGTCAGCGTCGCGTGCTCCCGCGTACACGTCAGCCGGGCGTCCTCCTTGCCCCACCTCGCTCCCGCCGCCTGGCCCGCGGCGGCCATGCTCTCCTGGGTCTCCGTCTGCGGCCGCTGGGCGGGCGGGAGCTGGGGCAGGTCGCAGTTCCTCTCGTACGTGTGCTTGAAGGCCTGGTTGTAACCCTCCACGTAGCCCTGCCGCTTCCCCCGCTCGAACGGGGTGGGGTTGACCGGCGCCAGCGGGGGCGGGATCCGCCGGCACTGCAGGCCGGTGTCGTAACCGGCGTCGATCCCCATGTCGAAGCCCTCGCGGCAGCCCAGGTGGTAAGGGTCGGCGGGCATGCTGCGCAGGTGACAGGTGGCCGGGACGGCCGCCGGAGCGGGATCCACGGCCGCGGCGGCCGGAGCGAGCGCGAGCAGGGCGGCGAGCGGGGCCGCGCCGAGGACGGCGCGGCGTGCCGCGCCCCTGGTGGTGCGGTGTGGACGGCGGGTTCGGACGAGGCGGTTCATGGCGCTCCTGGCGGGCAGGCGCTCGGGCCGGACGTCCGCCGGCCCGGGACGGGCGGTCGGATGGAGGACGTGGGGCGGGGCGGGTCCGGTGCTGCGGTGCTGCGGTGCTGCGGTGCTGCGGTGGCACGGCGCGCCGCCTCCCTCCGTTCCCATCGTCCCGCCGCGGTGGTGCGGTGTCGACCGGGAGGCCCGGGAGCCACGGGGCCGCCAGGCCGCCGGACCGCCGGACCGCCGGACCCCGGCCTGCTGTGGGTCAGGGGTCATGACAACCGATCGCCCCGGAACCGCGTCCTCCTCGCGGGGGCGATCTCCGCCCCGCACCGACCCTGGAGGGGCATCATCGACGCGCAGACATCCGACCGTTCCGGCCGGAGCGCACGGCCCGCAGGGAGGTACGGGATCCGCGGGGTACTGCTGGGCGGTGCGGCGGGTGTGGTCCTGACCGCCGTCCTCCTGACCGTGGCGTGGTGGCCCCGGACCGAGGTGACGTACCGCAGCAGTGCCCCGGCCGCGGTGGTCTACGACGACCGGTTCCCCCACAGCCTGGCGCTGGTGCACGAGTACACGCTGTCCGGACGGCACTCCTACCGGATGGTGATCGGCAGGGGTTCCCACCCGTCCTACGGGCACTGGGTGGACGTCGACAGCGTCCTGGGGGCCGAAGGGATCGAATCCACCACCTGGACCGAGTCCGGCGTACGGGTACGCTTCCCGACCGGTCACGAGGTCTTCGTCCCGGCCCGCTTCTTCCTGTACGGCAGGTGACCGGGCCACGGCTCGTCTCCCTCTACGTACCCCCCGCCGCACGTCCTGAGAGGTCCGCTCCCCCATGCCCGTGGCCGAACCCCCTTCAGCGTCCTGTCCGAGGACTTCGCCGCCGACCCCTACCGCAGCTTCGCGTGGCTGAGGGAGCGGGCTCCCGTGCACGACGAGCAGGGCTACGGCGGCTACGGCGTCGTCAAGTACGACCGCACCACGGGCGCCCGGATGCCGGGCGAGGCGTTGTTCGTTCCCGCCGCGCACGCCCTGCGCGAGGACGACGGCTACCGGCACGACCGCCGGCCGCGCGCCCTCCCTACTCGACGCGCAGTGCGGCCAGGCGGCGTTCGAACGGCACCACCTGGAAGCCGTCCGCCGGGTCCACCGAGGTGATCGCCCCGGTCAGGGAGCGGGGGGCGATCGCCGCGGCGGTGTCCACGTCCGGGGCGGTGGTCCGGGGGGCCATGGCGCGGGCCAGTTCCGCGCCGGCCCGGGTGATGCGCTCGGCCAGGCCCTCCCCGCCCCAGTCCTCCGAGGCCGCGTACACGGCGGTCGGCAGCGCGACGGCGCGCAGGTAGGTGAACAGCGGGCGCAGGGCGTGTTCGGTGACCAGGGAATGCCGGGCCGTGCCGCCGGTCGCGCCGAGGAGCACCGGCTTGCCCGTGAGGGCGTCCTTGTCGATGACGTCGAAGAACGACTTGAACAGGCCGCTGTACGACGCCGCGAAGACGGGCGTCACCGCGATCAGGCCGTCCGCGGCCGCCACCGCGTCGAGCGCGGCGGCGAGCCGGTCGGACGGGAACCCGGTCACGAAGTGCTGGGCCAGGTCGGTGGCCAGGTCCCGCACTTCGACGATGTGGGGCTCGGCGTCCAGGTGCGACAGGGTCGCCGCCGTGAGGCGGTCGGCGAGGAGGCGGGTCGAGGAGGGGGAGCTCAGGCCCGCCGATACGACGACGAGGTTCGTCATGACCGGGACTCCTCCTGGTCCGAGGACTGCTGGGTGGGCCGCTGGGACGACTGCGGGGAGGCCTGCTGCGACGGCTGCTGGGATTCCGCCACGCGGGACGCGTGCGTCGGGGCGTCGGGGACGCCGGCCGGGCGCAGGTTCGCGAACTCCTTGCGCAGCACGGGGACGACCTCTTCGCCGAGCAGGTCGAGCTGCTCCAGGACGGTCTTCAGGGGCAGGCCCGCATGGTCCATCAGGAACAGCTGCCGCTGGTAGTCGCCGGCGTAGTCCCGGAAGGACAGGGTCCGCTCGATGACCTGCTGCGGCGAGCCGACGGTGAGCGGCGTCTGGGCGGTGAACTCCTCCAGGGAGGGGCCGTGGCCGTAGACCGGCGCGTTGTCGAAGTACGGGCGGAACTCGCGGACCGCGTCCTGGGAGTTCCTGCGCATGAACACCTGGCCGCCGAGCCCGACGACGGCCTGCTCGGGGGTGCCGTGCCCGTAGTGGGCGTAGCGCTCCCGGTACAGGTTCACCATCTGCCGGGTGTGGGAGGCCGGCCAGAAGATGTTGTTGTGGAAGAAGCCGTCGCCGTAGTACGCGGCCTGCTCGGCGATCTCCGGGGAGCGGATGGAGCCGTGCCAGACGAAGGGCGCGACGCCGTCGAGCGGGCGCGGGGTCGAGGTGAAGGACTGGAGCGGCGTACGGAAATTGCCCTTCCAGGTGACGACGTCCTCGTCCCACAGGCGGCGCAGCAGCGCGTAGTTCTCGATGGCGAGGTCGATGCCGTCGCGGATGTCCTTGCCGAACCAGGGGTAGACGGGACCGGTGTTGCCGCGGCCCATCATCACGTCCACGCGGCCCTCGGCGACGTGCTGGAGCATCGCGAAGTCCTCGGCGATCTTCACCGGGTCGTTCGTGGTGATCAGTGTCGTCGAGGTGGACAGGATCAGGTTCTCGGTGCGTGCGGCGATGTAGCCGAGCATCGTCGTCGGCGAGGAGGGCACGAACGGCGGGTTGTGGTGCTCGCCGGTGGCGAAGACGTCGAGGCCGACCTCCTCGGCCTTCTGGGCGATGGCGAGCATCGCCTTGATGCGCTCGTGCTCACTGGGCGCGCGTCCGGTCGTCGGATCGGGCGTGACGTCACCGACGGTGAATATCCCGAACTGCATGGCTCCCCTTCCCGAGGTTGTTTACGATTCAACTATACCCGGGAACGAGTGGCACGTCCGCCGTATTCCCCGCGCCGCTTTCCCCCTCAGCCGCCCCACGGGGTGATCCCCCAGCGCATCGTGTGCCGCGCACCGGGCGCCAGGGCCACCACCGCCGTGCCGCTCGTGAACGCGTCCGGCGGGCAGGACATCGGCTCGACGGCCACGGCGCGGCGCCGCTGCGGGGCGGGGAGCGTGTCGCCTGTGTAGATCTGCAGGTGGTCCGCGCCCTCGCCGAGCCAGAGGTCCGTGCCGTACGCGCCGGAGGGGTGGGCCAGCCGGACCACCGCGCGTCCCCGCGCGTCCCGGTCGAGGGAGCCGAACGGGGTGTCCAGCGCCGTCCCGCCGATCGCCCTGGCCGTACGGAAGTCGTACGGCGTACCGGACACCGGCTCCTCCTCCCCCACCGGCAGGCCCGCGCCGTCGGTGCGCAGCCACGTCCTGGCGGGCACGGTCAGCAGCGCCTCGTCCACCGTCCCGGTGCCGACCGTGAGGTAGGGGTGCTGCCCGACGCCGTACGGCGCGACGCCGTCGCCCCGGTTCCAGGCGGTCACGGCGACCTCCAGGCCGGCGTCGCCCAGGGCGTACTCCGCCCGCGCCCGCAGGTGGAAGGGGTAGCCCGGCTGCGGCCAGAGCGTGGCCTCCAGTGCCGCCCGGCGCGCGTCCGCGTCGACGACCTGCCACGACGTCCAGCGCAGCAGTCCGTGGATGGCGTTGCCGTGCTCCGGCTCCGTCAGGGGGAGCTGCTGGTCCTCGCCGTGCCACCGGTAGCGGCCGCCGCCGATCCGGTTCGGCCAGGGCAGGAGGATCTGGCCGCGCCCGGCGGTGATCCGGTCCCCGGCTCCGAATCCGGCCACCAGCTGCCGGTCCCCCACGGCGTACGACCGCAGCGCCGCCCCGAGCTCCACGACGACCGCGACGTGGTCGTGGTGCCGCAGGATCGTCTGCTGTCCGGACGGGCTCTCGTGCACAGGGGGAGCCTGGGAGCGGACCCGGGACGGCGCAAGCGGGACACGTGCCTTCGGAGGGATTCCCGCGCACAAGTCGCCCGATGGGCCCACCGGTCCATGGCCCCGGCCGGCCGGCCGCCGACGGCCCGCGGCGACGACCCGTCGACCGCTGCGCGCCCCCGGCTGCCATTCGGGCGGGCGTCGGCCCCCCCGGCGGCGGGCCTGCGCCCCGGCGGTGGCGGTCGCGGGGAGCATCGTGACGCCACCACGCCCGGCCGCGGGGCCGACGCCCACAGGAGGCCCGGATGGACCTGATCCACTTCCGTATGGTGACGCCGCCCGAGCTCACCCGGCGCACCGTCGACCTGCTCACGGCGGACGGCCACGTCCTCAACCTCGTGGTCTGCGAATCCGCGGCGCGCGCACCCGACGGCGACACGGTCGAGTGCGATGTGGTCAAGGGTGCCGCGAACGGGGTGCTCGGCGGGCTGCGCGCCCTGGGGGTCGACCGGACCGGGTCGATCGCCGTCGACGACGTCGAGATGATGTTCTCGCAGCGCGCCGAGCGGCTGGAGGCGGACCAGCCCAGCGCGCTCGTCCACACCCCGCTGTGGGCCGCGGTCGAGGCCCACATCCGGGCCGAGGGCACCTACCTGCCCTCCTTCTACCTGTTCCTCGTCGTCGCCGGGATCATCGGCTCGGTCGGCATCATGACGAACTCCCAGATCCTCATCGTGGCCGCCATGGTCGTCGGACCCGAGTACAACGCCATCGCCGGCATCGCCCTCGGCCTCGACCGCGGCAACCGACGCCGGGTGCGCGAGGGACTGCGCGCGCTCTCGGCCGGGTTCCTGCTGGCCATCGTCGTCACGTTCGCCTTCGCGGTGCTGGTGCGCGCCGCGCACCTGGAGTCCGAGGCCTTCCGGCTGGGCGTGCGCCCGGTGTCCCACCTCATCGACACGCCGGACTTCTTCTCGCTGGTCGTGGCCACGCTCGCCGGGATCGTCGGCATCGTCTCGCTCACCGAGGCCCGCGCGAGCGCCCTCCTCGGCGTCTTCATCTCGGTGACCACGATCCCCGCCGCCTCGGACATCGCCGTGTCGCTCGCCTTCGCCGACGGGTCCGAGGCCTGGGGCTCGCTCCTGCAGCTCCTGCTGAACGTGGTCGTCCTCGTCCTCGTCGGCCTGCTCACCCTGCGCCTGCAGCGGCGCTTCTGGCGTCGCGCCCGGGCCGCGGCCGCCGGGCCACGGGCGTAGCGGCGGCGGCACCGACCGGTCCGCCCCGCCCGCCCGGAAACGGAGCCCCGTTCCGCCCTCGGCGGGCCCCCGGCCGGTCCCGGGCTTAACCTGGCCGGGGGAACGGATCCGGGTGACGTCTCACAGCCGGAAGGACGCCGTGATGGACAAGTACCCGCTGATCGAGAACCACGGTCTGATCGGAGACCTGCAGACGGCCGCGCTGGTGACCATCGACGGAACGGTCGACTGGTTCTGCAGTCCGCGGTTCGACTCACCCAGCGTGTTCGGCGCCCTGCTGGACAAGAACAAGGGCGGGCACTGCACGGTCCGGCCGGCCCACGCGACGTACGCGACGAAGCAGTTGTACCTCCCCGACACGGCGATCCTCGTGACCCGTTTCATGACCGAGGCCGGAGCCGGCGAGGTGGTGGACTTCATGCCGCTGACCGGCACCACGGTCACGGCCCGCCACCGGCTGGTCCGCATGGTCCGCTGCGTGCGCGGCAGCATGACGTTCGAGGTCTCCATCGCGCCGCGCTTCGACTACGGGCGCAAGCCGCACGAACTCCACGTCACGGAGCACGGAGCGGTGTTCACCTCGGAGGGGGCCTCGCTCACCCTGCACCCGATCCGCGAACCGGACGACGAACGGCTGGCGAACTCCCTGACCGGCGAGAAAGACCTGTACCTCTCCTTGAGCCTGAGCGCGGGACAGCAGCGCGGGCTGGTCCTGGAGACCGGCTCCGACGGGCCGCCCCGGGAGGTCCCGCTGGCCGAGTACGAGCAGCTGTTCCACGAGACCATCGACTTCTGGCGGTCCTGGCTGTCCGGGTCGCACTACACGGGTCGCTGGCGGGAGGCGGTGGAGCGCTCCGCCGTGACCCTGAAGCTCATGACGTACGCCCCCAGCGGCGCCGTGGTGGCCGCCCCGACGACGGGCCTGCCCGAGCAGCTCGGCGGGGAGCGCAACTGGGACTACCGGTTCACGTGGATCCGGGACGCCTCCTTCTCCGTGTACGCCCTGCTGGGCATGGGGTTCACCGAGGAGGCCCGGGCGTTCATCGGGTGGCTCGACGACCGCATCAAGGAACGGGCCGGCGGCGACGGGGGCTCCGGGCCGCTGAACATCATGTACACGGTCGACGGCTCCTCCGACCTGAAGGAGGAGAGCCTGGAGCACTGGGAGGGCTACGAGCGTTCGGCTCCCGTGCGGGTCGGCAACGGCGCCGCGACCCAGCTCCAGCTCGACATCTACGGCGAGGCGATGGACAGCATCTCCTTCGCGCACCGCCACGGGATCCACCTGGGGTACCGGGGGTGGACCGGACTGCTGCACGTCCTGGACTGGCTGGCCGACAACTGGGACCAGCCGGAGGAGGGCCTGTGGGAGACCCGCGGCGGCCGCCAGGACTTCACGTACGGCCGCGCGATGTCCTGGGTGGCCTTCGACCGCGCGCTGCGGATGGCGCAGGCCACCGGCCGGCCGGCTCCGGCGCAGCGCTGGAGCGCCGCCCGGGACGCGCTCTACGAGCAGGTCATGGCGCAGGGCTGGAGCGAGCCGCGCGGCGCGTTCGTCCAGCACTACGGCAGCGGCGTGCTCGACTCGTCGCTGCTGCGCATGCCGACGGTGGGCTTCCTGACGCCCGGGGACCCGATGTGGACGTCGACGCTGAACGCGATGGAGCAGGAACTGGTCACCGACAGCCTGGTGTACCGGTACAACCCGGAGGCCTCGCCGGACGGGCTGCGCGGCTCCGAGGGCACGTTCTCGCTGTGCACGTTCATGTACGTCGACGCGCTGGCGCGGGCCGGGCGGATCGACCAGGCCCGGCTGGTGCTGGAGAAGATGCTGGGGTACGCCAACCACCTCGGCCTGTACTCGGAGGAGATCGACCTGACGGGCCGCCAGCTGGGCAATTTCCCGCAGGCGTTCACCCACCTGGCCCTCATCGACGCCGCCATCACCCTGGACGCGGCGCTGAACCAGGCGAAGATCAGGTAGGCGCGGGGCCGAGGAGCACCCGGGCCTCGCCCTCCGCCGGGGTGCCCGGCGGGACCGCGCCGACCGGCTCCAGCCGCCCGTCGCGCCGTACGACGAAGAGCGTCGTGGACCCGGGCGGCAGGGGATCCGTGGCGGGCCGTACCAGGAAGCGGGCGCCCCGGCCGTGGCGGGCCGCAAGGGCGTCGCGGGCGAGCTCCGGGCCGAAGAGGACGGCGCCGCCGGTGTACGGGGCCACGACCCCGCTGCTGTCGGGCGGCGGGCCGATCCGGTAGACCGGTCCCTCGACGCTGTCCTGGACGACGACGGAGGCGAGCGCGTTGAAGTCGTCGTCGTCCGTGCAGAGGAGGACCGCCGTGACCCCCTCCAGGCGGGCCCCGGGGTCGGCCGCCGCCGCCAGGAGCTCGCCCGGGGCCAGTTCGAGGCCGGCCTCCTCGATACGGCGCCGCTCCCGCGCGAGCCCCGCCCACATCAGCACGTCCAGCCCAACCGTGCGCAGGGTCAGCGCCAGATCGACGACCCAGGGCGCGCCGCCGACCAGCAGCGGCCGGGTCCGGGCGGGCCGGACGACGCCCAGCCGGGCGGCCACGGGCCGGGCCGTGAGCGCGTACACCAGGACGGTGCCGACGATCACAAGGAACGTGACGGGCAGGATGTCCTCGGCGCCGGAGAGGCCGTCGTCGACGAGGGTGGCCGAGAACGTCGCGGCGGTGGAAGCCGCGACGATGCCGCGCGGTGCCATCCAGCCGATGAACGCCCGCTCCCCGGAGCCGAGGTGGGTACGGGCCGTCGCCAGGCCGGCGACCAGCGGCCTGACCACGAGGACGAGTCCGGCGACGAGGGCCAGCGAGGGGAGCAGCACCGGTACCACGGCGCGGGGCGCGACCGTGGACGACAGCGAGATGAACAGCAGGCCGATGATCAGCTGGACGACGGTCTCGAAGAAGGGGCGGCGGGCCGGCATGTCGAACCCGGGCAGGTTCGCGGCCGCCATGCCC
The DNA here is from genome assembly GCF_044748145.1 of Streptomyces sp. NPDC090022. Taxonomy (NCBI): domain Bacteria; kingdom Bacillati; phylum Actinomycetota; class Actinomycetes; order Kitasatosporales; family Streptomycetaceae; genus Streptomyces; species Streptomyces sp. NPDC090022. The sequence goes on along the minus strand of NZ_JBIVFN010000001.1, from coordinate 897,816 downwards.
ATCACGATCGCCGCGATGAGCCCGGTGTCGTCGAGGAGCATGTCGCAGCCCGCGGCCACCGCGACGACCGCCGCCAGCTGGGCGAGCGTCCCGAGCGTCTCGCCGAGCCGCATCCGCCGCAGGGTCGCCCACAGCAGCAGGACCCCGACCGCGCCGCCCGCCAGCCCGACGGCCAGGCTCCCGAAGAACATGCCGAACCTGGGACCCTCGCCCGACTGGAGGTGGACGATGACGTGGAAGGCGACGGCCCCCAGGATGCCGCCGATCGGGTCGATCAGTGAGCCTTCCCAGATCAGGATCTTCCGCACCCGGTCGGTCGGCCGGACGTGGTCGAGCAGTGGGCCGACGACGGTCGGACCGGACACGACGAGGATCACGCCGATCATCACCGCGACCGTGAGCGGTACGTCGAACAGGGCCATGACCAGCCCCAGTCCGGCCGCCCAGGTGATCAGGACGCCCGGCAGGATCAGCCGTACCACCACCGACCGCGGCTCGCCCGTGAGGTGGTGCAGGCGCAGGCCCAGGCCGGCGTCGTAGAGGATGACGGCGACGGCCAGGGACACCAGCGCCGGGAAGTCGGGCGCGAGCTGGTCGGGGTGGATGACGTCGGTCAGCGCCCCTGCGGTGAAGCCGACCGGCAGCAGCACGATCAGGGACGGCACGTGCAGCCGGCTCGCCAGGATCTGGGAGCCCACGGCGAGCACGAGGGTCAGGGCGATGCCGAGCAGGATCTGGTCTTCGCTCACGGTGTTCCCGTCCCTCCCGCCCGCACCCGGCCCGGCCCGGCGGGGTCAGTCCCGGCCCTGCGGGCCGCCGCCCCGCCGCAGGTCGGCATCGGTGAGGGGTTCCAGCTCGCCGCGCGTGTCGAGGCGGTAGAGCAGGAAGACGGCGGGGAAGACCAGGGCGAGGGCCACGAGGGTGACGATGAGCAGCCAGTGCAGTGTGGCGGGCGCCCCGGCCCCCTCGGCCACCGTGAGCGAGCCCGGGATCAGGTACGGGCGCTGCGCCATCCCCCAGGCGATGACCGCCGAGGCGACGACGGCGACCGCCGTGACCCGCGACCACACGCCGGAGGCGGCGGTGCGCAGCAGCAGCCAGGCCGTCACCAGCGTCGCCCCGGCGGACACGATGACGAAGAACAGCCCGGCGCCGTGGGTGAGACCGTGCCAGACGTACGGGGCGTCGCCGTGGGTGACGAACAGGGTGACCACCGCCAGGGCGGCCAGGGCGGCGAGGGCGGCCAGGGCCCGGCGGCGGAAGTAGGCGTGCAGGTCCGGGGCTTCGAAGCGGACCGCGTCCGCGGCCAGGAACACCGCGCCGAGCATCGCCGTGGCGACGATCGCGAGCAGGCCGAAGAGCACGGAGGTGGGGTTGGACCAGGCGTGCGCGGACGGCTCGGTGCCCGGTGCCACCCGGCCGGAGGCGATGCCGCCCACCGCGGCGCCCAGGAAGAACGGGGTGAGCAGCGAGGCGACGGCGAACACGGCCCCGTAGACGCGCCGTCCGGCGAGCCTGCGGGTGGGCTTGCGCAGGGCGAAGCCGGCGCCGCGCAGGACGGTGCCGACGGCCGCGAGGGCGAGGGGCAGCCACATGGCGAGGAACACCGTCTGGAAGAAGACGGGGAACCCGGTCCACATGATGATGAGGACGAAGATGAGCCAGACGTTGTTGACCTCCCACACGGGCGCCATGGCGTGGTCGATCAGCCACCGGGGGCGCTTGCCCCGCTCCGCCCCGCCCGCGGTCAGGTCCCAGAAGCCCGCGCCGTAGTCCGTGCCGCCCGCGCAGGCGTACGCGGCGATCGCGAGCAGCAGGACGACGGCCACGACGTCGGCGGCGGTCACCGTCCGTCCCCCTCGGTCGGTGCCGGGCCGTCGCCGCGTCCGGCGGCGGGTCCGGCGGCGGTGCCGCCGGCCGCGACCGCCGGGCGGGGGCCGTAGGGGGTGTCCGTCTCCGGTGTCCGCAAGGCCGCTCCCGCACCGCTGCGCTCGTCGTCCAGCCGCCATCGGGTGCGCATCTTCAGGAGTACGGCGAGGAAGGCGCCGAAGATGAGCACGTACACCACGACGATCAGCCCGAACATGGTCCACAGGGCGCCGGAGCGGGTCGCGGTGACGGCTTCGGCGACCCTCATGTTCTGGTAGACGATCCACGGCTGGCGGCCCACCTCGGTGGTGATCCAGCCGCATTCGACGGCGACGACGCTGGCCACGCCGGCACACGCGGCGCTGCGGTAGAACCACGGGGAGGCGGGCAGCCGGCGGCGGCGCAGCCAGACGATCCCGTACCACAGGGCGAGCAGGACGAGGACGGAGCCGATGCCGACCATGATGTCGAAGGCCCAGTGGGCGATGGTGGCCTGAGTGGCGTTCGGCCGCTCGTCGGCGGGGACGGAGGTCAGTCCCGTGACCCTCGTGTCGGGGCTGAAGCCGGCCAGGATGGAGTCCAGCTGGGGGATCTTGATGCCGCCGGAGACGGTCCCGTCGGGATGGAGGCGGCCGAAGAGGTATTCCGGTACGTGCGTGTCGGTGTTCCAGACGATCTCCATCGCGGCGAACTTCACCGGCTGCTTGTGGAACACGGCGCGGGCGATGGCGTCACCGAGCATGAACTGCACCGGTGTGAAGACGGCCGCGACGGTGAAGGGCACGGTGAAGCCCAGGCGGTGGTAGTGGTCCCGGCGGCCGCGCAGCCAGCCGACGGCGTACACGCCGGCCACGACGTATCCGGCGGTGAGCAGCATGGCCACCACGAAGTGCCAGTACTGCGGCCCGAACATCGGGGTGAAGATCGCCTTCCAGACGTCCACGTCGACGGGGTTGCCCTGGTCGTCGAGGCTGAATCCCTGCGGGGTGTTCATCCACGAGTTGGCGGCGAGGATCCCGAAGGCCCCCAGGAGGGCGGTGGCCGGCAGGGGCAGTCCGAGCAGGAAGTGGGTACGGGCGGGCAGCCGGCGCCAGCCGTAGAGGTAGATGGCGATGAGGACGGCCTCCAGGAAGAACGCCCACGCCTCGACGCCGAAGCCGATCCCGAAGACGTCGCCCCACCGGCCCATCAGGCCCGGCCAGAGCAGGCCGAACTCGAAGGACAGGACGGTTCCGGTGACCACCCCGATGGCGAACTGCACCGCCATGACCGCCGACCAGCGCCGCGCCAGCAGCAGGGCGGTCGCATCGCCCTTGCGCAGTCCGTAGCCGTGCATGATCAGGGTGATCAGCGGCAGGGCCACGCCCAGGGGCACGAGGATGATGTGCGAGGCGAGGGTGAAGGCCATGAGCGAGCGGGCCGGCAGCATCTGGGGCGGGACGTCCGCCAGCAGGTGAACCGTGGTGTGCATGCGTGTCTCCCCCGGGGGCCGACGCGGGTGGGGTCAGCCGCCGGTGGCGAAGCCGGGGAAGAGGGTCATGCCCCCGTCCACGTAGAGGGTCGCTCCCACGACGTAGTCCATGAGGTCGGAGGCCAGGCCGACCGCTGCGTGGGCGATGTCCTCTGGGTCGCCGACCCGGCCGTACGGGATCAGCTTGAGCAGGTCCTGCTCGGCCTGCGCCGTGTCCCAGGCGCTGCGGTTGATGGGCGTGCGGATCGCGCCGGGGGCGATGGCGTTGACCCGGATCTTCTTCGGAGCGAGCTCCTGGGCCAGGGTCTCCATCATCATCTGGACGCCGCCCTTGGAGGAGGCGTAGTTCACGTGCCCGGCCCAGGGGATGATCTGGTGCACCGAGCTCATGCAGATGATCTTGCCGGCCGATGCCGACACCTCGGGGACGACGCCGCGGCGCAGGAACTCCTTCGTCGCCTCGCGGGCGCACAGGAACTGCCCGGTCAGGTTGACGTCCAGCACCTTCTGCCACTGGGCGAGGGTCATGTCGGTGAACGCGGCGTCCCGCTGGAGTCCGGCGTTGGCGACGAGGATGTCGATGGTCCCGAACTCCTCGATCATCCGGTTCGTCATCGCGACGACCTGGTCCTCGTCGGACACGTCCGCCTCGTACGCCGCCGCGCGCACCCCGAAGGAGGTGATCTCCTCGACGACCTTCTCGGCGTCCTCGCGGCCGGCCACGTAGTTCACCACCACGTCCGCCCCGGCCCGGCCCATGCCGATGGCGGTGGCCTTGCCGATCCCGGAGTTGGCGCCGGTCACCAGCACCTTCTGGCCCCGGAGCAGATGTGCGGGAATCACGCCCCGGGGTACGTGCTCGGTGGAACTCAACTCTGACCGCCTCCTCCGCGAACGTGTCCCGTGCTGTCCGGGCCAGTCCGGACGGTCCGCGTGAGGACGGCCGGGCGGGTCCGGGAGCCACACAACCACCGCCGCCGGAGCGCGGCCGCCCGCGGCGGTGCGCATTGCGTCACCCGGCTGAGGTTCTTCGCCTGTTCGGCGGTGTCCCGGCTCGGACAGCGCCGGGTGTCCCGGCCCGGACCGCGCCGGGTCAGCCGATCCGCTCCAGGAGGTGGTCGCCCACCCGCAGCGCGTTCGCGATGGCCGTCAGGGACGGGTTGACCGCGCCGATGCTCGGGAAGAAGCTCGTGTCGACCACGTACAGGTTGTCCAGGTCGTGCGCCTTGCAGTGCACGTCCAGGGCCGAGGAGGCCGGGTCGGTGCCGAAGCGGACGGTCCCGGCCTGGTGGGCGGTGGCCCCGATCGGCATGCCCTTGTGCAGGTAGATGCTGTGGTCCAGCAGGTGGTGCTCGTGCATGCCCAGGTGCCCGAGCATGTGCTGGAGCTTGTGCCGCAGCCGCTCCAGGCCGGCCGTGTTGTTGGTCTCGTCGAGCGCGAGGTGGATCCGGCCGTCGCCGTCCAGGGTGACCCGGTTGTCGGGCAGCGGCAGGTCCTCCCCGCACAGCCAGAAGTCGACGGCGTGGTGGGCCATGACCTCGAACGGCATGTCCGGGGTCACCGCGCCCGCCCAGCGCGGGGCCTCCCCGTGGATCTGCTGCGCGTCGGACTTGCCGAGCATCTGGATCCCGCCGAGGGGGTAGTCCCAGTCGTCCGCGCCCAGGTACCAGTCGTGCAGGGCCAGGGTCTTCTGGAACTGCGTGTCGTTGGGCTCCCTGGACACGGCCATCAGGGCCAGGTTGTTGTGGCGCATGTAGAAGCGGCCGACCACGTCCGAGCTGTTCGCCAGGCCGCGCGGGTGCTGGTCGTTCGCCGAAGCGAGCAGCAGCGCCGCCGAGTTGACCGCCCCGCAGGCGACGGCCACGATGTCCGCCGAGAACCGGACCTCCTCGCCGTCGGCCAGCCGGGTGACGACCGCGCTGACGCTGCGGCCCGTCACGTCGGTCTCCAGCCGCACCACATGGGCGTTGGTGATCATTTCGACGTTGGGGTGCTCCAGGGCCGGCTCCACGCAGATCACCTGGGCGTCGGACTTGGCGCGTACCAGGCAGGGGAAGCCGTCCACCCGGTTGCAGCGGATGCAGACGCTGTGCGGGGTCGCCCGCCCGTCCGCGTCCTGGGTCAGGTCCACCCCGATCGGCAGGTGGAAGGGGTGCAGGCCCCGCTTCTCCAGGTCGTCGCTCAACTGCTGGATGCGCGGCTCGTGTTCGACCGGCGGATAGGCGTACTGCGCACTGGCCGGCCCCTCCCAGGGGTCCTCGCCGTGCCGCCCGTGCACCAGGTACAGGTGCTCCGCCTGGGTGTAGTACGGCTCCAGGTCCTCGTAGCGGATCGGCCAGGCGGGCGAGAGCCCGTCGTGGTGGCGCAGTTCGCCGAAGTCCTCGGGGCGCAGCCGGAAGAGCGCCGCGCCGTAGAACTTGGTGTTGCCGCCCACGTAGTAGTTGACCTCGGGCGGGAACGCGCGACCGTGCTTGTCGAACCAGAACTCAGGTGCGCGGTACTTGCCCTTGACGAAGACGGCGGTGGACTCCCAGTTGTCGCGTTCGCGCGGGAGGTAGTCACCGCGTTCGAGGAGGAGCACGCGTTTACCGGAGGGGGCGAGCCGGTGGGCGAGGGTGCCGCCGCCGGCGCCGGTGCCGATGATGATCGCGTCGTAGTGGGGGGTGTCGCTCACCGCGACCACCGTCCGTCCTCGGTCTGTGGTGCCGCGCCCTCACCGGGCCTGTCCGTCACAGCGGGGTCCCTCTTCGAACGTATACGCCGCCGGCCGGTGCGGCACCCCGAACGGCCCCGGTGCCCGTACGGTCACAGGACGGCGATCGGGTTCACGGGCGAGCCGGTGGCGGCCGGCAGCCGCAGCGGGGCCACCGTGCACAGGAAGTCCCAGCGTCCGAGCTCCGCGCACAGCGCCGCGAGCTCCTCCAGGTCCAGGTAGTCCATGAGGTGCACGCCCAGCGCCCGCATCGCCAGGACGTGGACGGGGAAGGCGACGCCGGTGACCGGACTGGGGGCGGTGTCGTTGTTGCCGTCCGAGCCGAGGACGGCGATCTGCCGTTCGGCCAGGAACCGCACCGCGTGCGGGTGCAGGCCCGCTCGTGCGTGCGCGGCGTCCCACGGGCCCGTCTCGCGGCGCCGGCGCCGGTGCCCGACCCGTACGAACAGCAGGTCGCCGGGGCCGGCGCGGACGCCCTGGGCCTCTTCGGCCGCGGCGAGGTCGTCGGCGCTCACGCAGTCGCCGGGCTCCAGCCAGGGCAGCCCGCGCAGCCGGGCGGCGTCGAGGAGCACGCCGCGGCCGACGATGCCGCCGTGGACCAGGTCGAGCGAGATCGGCCGGCTGCCGCCCGTCCGCAGCGCCGCCTCGGGGACGCCGCCGTAGAGCTCACCGTCGAACACCACGTGGCACAGGGCGTCGAGGTGGCTGTCGGCGTCCCCGTGCACGTTCATGGCGAAGTGGTCCAGGGCGAAGTGCACGCCCGGGGCGCCGGTCTCGGCCTCGGCCGGGCCGGTCACGCGGTACGAGGCGCACTGCGGGTTGTCCGGACCGGGCCACGTCTCGATGGGCGCGGCCAGTGACACGGTGCGGCCGTGCCGGACCCCGGCCGCTGCCGCCGCCACGCGCTCGGGGGTGAGGTACGCCAGGGCGCCGCGCGCGTGCTCCGGGCCGCTGACCGCGTGGTCGCGCCGGTCGCGCAGGTCGGCGTAGAGGGCGCGGAAGGCCTCCTCCGTCATGGGGTGCGGGGCCGTCCGGTGGGTCGTGTCGTCCGCCACGCGGGGTCCTCCTGGTCTGTGTGTGTGGGGGGGTACCGCTCAGCGGCGGTGGATGCGGGTGATGCCGTACCACTTCGACACGCAGGCGGCGACCCAGTCGCGTGCGTAGGACGACGTGTAGAACGGTTCGGCGAGGTTGCCGATGGGGAGGCGGCGGTACCCCACGTCCGTGGCGCCCCGCGCGGCCTCGGCGCGGATGCGGGCGTTCTGGGCGTCCCAGGCCACCGCGCGGGTGACGGTCGCGGTCGTGAGGGCCTGGACGTTCGGGACGAGCGCGGCCACCGAGACCAGCGCCAGGCAGCCGGCCGTCGCGGCGGCCCCGAGGACCGGGGCGCAGGCCCGGCGGCCGCGGGCCGCCGCGTACCGGCTGCCCCACGCGCCCAGCAGGACGCCGTAGCCGCAGAGCGCCAGCTCCATCAGGACCAGGTAGCTGGTCCAGGTCCGGGCGTACGTCCACCCGTTCGGGCCGTAGCCGCTGCGCAGCCCCAGCACGACCGCGAACGATCCGAGGAGCACGACGGGTACGGGGAGCAGGAGGACGGTGATCAGCAGGGGGCGCGGGACGGACCGCCGCGGGCCCGGCGGTCCGGTGTCCTGGCCCGGTCCCGCGCCGGGGCCCCGGGCGGTGGTCCCGCCGACGCCCGGCCCCACGCCCACGCCCATGCCCAGGCTCAGACCGAGGAGGACGCCGACGGCCGCGGCTCCGAGGTAGGCCCACTGGCCGGTGACCGTGTCCCACATGTGCAGCCAGCCCTCGAAGGTGCCGCGGAATCCGTCCGCGGACAGCAGCGACTCCCCCGGCGGCTCCTGGGCGCGGCGCCACCGGGCGCCGGGGGACGTGATGAGGACGGCCAGCCCGCACACGAGGCCGGCGCACCACAGCGCGCACCACGTGGAGGGGCGCCAGTTCCGCGCCAGGCCGAGGCGGGGCAGGGCCAGCAGTCCGGCCGCGGCCGCGAGCAGACCGCTGACGAAGGCGAACGGCTCGCTGAGGGTGCCGAGCGCGAAGCCGATGAGGAAGGTCGCGGCGAAGCCGACCGTACGGACGGCCGGGCGGGGATGGCGCACGGTCCACAGCCCCAGCAGCAGCGCCCAGACGCCGATGACGCTGGGGATGGTGTGGGAGATCGTGGCGGGTGCCCACAGCAGGACCTGGTAGCTGCGGGTGCCGCCGAAGTAGAGCAGCGCCTGGACGACCAGGGCGCAGGCGACCAGCAGCAGGAGCCGGGGTCGTGCGCCGAGGAGCCGGACGAACGCGCGTCCGAGCAGGACCAGACCGGCCGTGAAGGTGACGGCGATGACGGCCGGGAGGATCTTGATTCCGGCGGGAACGGCGGCGTGGCCGCCGTAGTCGCCGTAGAGGACACCGCTGAGGAAGGCGTTGGTGATCCGGCCGTTCTGGGTCGCGTAGAAGTCGGAGGTGATGCCGAGCACGCCCAGGTCCCGGGACTTCCAGCCGGCGCACCAGTCGTCGGAGGTGGGCCGTACGTAGAGCCCGAGGAAGCATCCGACGGCGATCAGGGCGCCGGCGGCCGCCACGAGCGTGATCCCGGCCGCCGGCAGGACCGCGCGGGGCGCGCGGCGACGGCCGGTGGCCGGGCCCGCCGCGGCGGGACGCGTGCGCAGGTCCTCGCCGCCGTCGATCGACGCCGTGCCCATGCACCACCCCTTTCGCCGCTGTGCGCGACCGGACGGGGCGGTGCGGTGCGCGGCCGTACGGGCGGCAGCCCGGCCCGCCGGTCCGCGGGACCCGCGGTCTCCCATGGTGGTCACGGACCCCGGAGTCCGGCACCCGGGCATCGCCAGACGGATGACACGGCCCCCGGGCCCTCCCGGGCCACCATCGGCGGACGCGCCCGTCGCAGGGCCCCTGTCCCCGACGCGACCCCGTCCCCGGACGGACCCGAGGCGCGGGCCGCATCCGGCGCACCCGGCGCACCCGGCGCACCCGGCGCGGGCCCTTCCCGGGCGGGGCGGCGGCGGGGGCTCGGGTCACTCGGGCGGGGGTGTGCCGTGGCGGGGTGGGCGGGGGTCTTGAAGGATGGGGGTTCCCGGCGGATCCGGCGGCCGCGCGTGCGGAAGGCCCCACGGAGGGAGTGGCGATGCGGGGTTTCCGGCTCGTGCGGTGGCTGGCCGTCGCCGTGTCCCTGGCGGGTGTCGCACTCCCGGTGTGCACGGCGGGCCACCCCGCCGGGCGGCGCGCCGAGGCGGCCCGGCCGCTGGTGTTCGCCGGGCCCGCCGGGCACGACGGCCGTGGTGACGCCGTGGGCCTCTCCGTACCCGTGCCCGCCCTGCCCGCTCCCCTGTCGCTGCTCGCCCCGCCCACCGTCGGGCTGCTGTCCAACGCGACCACCGCCGAGGGCGTCCTGGCGGCCACCGCCCGGGGCGCGCGGTACGTCGAGGGGAGCAACGTCCTGCTCCTGCCCTCCGGCCGGTGGCGGTACCTGCCCGACGGCGGCACGGTCTCGATGGTGGTGCCGCCGGGCCATCCGGCGGCGCGGCGGCAGATCGAGCGCAGCCGCGCCTGGCTGGCCGCGGGCACGGTCCCGGGCAGGTCGCCCGCCCGGCGCGCGGCGGCCGGGCGGGCCCTGCTGGCCATGCGCGCCCTGCTCCGGCCCAACGGCGCCCTGGCGGCGGGGTGGACCGCCGGCTGGATGTACTCCTGGCCGCGTGACTCCGCCTTCGTCGCCGCGGCGTTCGCGCACACGGGCCACGACGCCGAGGCGTACCGGATCCTGCGGTACAGCGCCGCGACGCAGCGGGCGGACGGCACCTGGGAGGCGCGTACGAAACTCGACGGGTCCGGCCCTCCGGACGGCAGGCGGTGGCAGCTCGACGCCAGCGGCTGGGTCCCCTGGGCCACCTGGCAGTGGTACCAGCAGGCCCGCCCGGCGAGCCGGCGCGCCCGGCTGTCCGCGCTGTACCCGATGATCCGCCGGGCGGCCGACCACGTGGCGGGCTCCCTGCGGGCGGACGGGCTTCCCCCGGCGTCCCCCGACTACTGGGAGCTGATGACGGCCACGCCGAACATCGGTACGGCCGCTCCGCTGCTCGCCGGACTCAACGCGGCCGCGGACCTCGCCCGCGAGACGGACCGGCCGGCGGACGCGGAGCGCTGGGCCGGTGCCGCGCGGCGGCTCTCCGCCGGGATCACCAGGGCGTTCGCCCCGCTGGGGTACCGGCGCACCGTCGACGGGCGCGCCGGGCACGACAGCGCGGTGGCGTTCCTCGCGCCCCCGTTCAACGCCGCCCCCGCCGGGCTGCCGCAGGCGCTCGAGGCGACGTACCGGGCCCTGCTGCTGCCCAACGGGGGTCTGACGCCCGGGAACGATCCGATGGCGCCCTGGGGGCAGAACGCCTGGACGCCCAGCACGGCCTTCTTCGCGCTCGCGTGGGCGGGCACGGGCCGGCCCGCGCAGGCCGGGCGGGTCCTGGACTGGGTGCTCGCCAAGCGGAACCCGCTCGGCGAGCTGCCGGAGAAGGTGAACGCGGCGGGCACCCCGTCGTCGGTCGCCCCTCTCGCGTGGACGGGCTCGATCGTCGTCCTCGCCCTGGTGTCGCTCGACGGCCCCGGGCTGCCCACCCCGCCGCGGCGGCCGTAGCGCTCATGGCCATGCGCCTGGTGATCAATTCCAAGGGTGGCTGCCCCGGCGTGGTCCCGAGGAAGCCCTCACCAGCTGCGGTGCACGGTTGCCTTGCTTCCGGTGACCAGGCTGGCCGGCGGAACGTCGTCGGCGACGACCGCGCCGGCGGCGACCACCGCGTCACGGCCGATGCTGACGCCGGGCAGGATCGTGGCACCGGCACCGATCCACACGTTCTCCGCCACGTCGATGGGCGCGCCGGTGAGGTACAGCCGCCGTTCCCCGGGATCGACCGGGTGGCCGCTGGTGATGAACGTGACCTTCGGTCCGATCATCACGCGCTCGCCGATCCGGATGCCGGCGTAGTCCAGGAACGTGCAGTTCTGGTTGATGAAGACGCGCTCGGCGAGGTCGAGGTTCAAGCCGTGGTCCGTGTAGAAGGGCGGATAGATCGTGACCTTCGGCGGCAGCGGCTTGCCGAGGATCTGTTCGAACAGTTCCGCCTTGCCCGCTTCGTCGTCGAAAGGCAGGACGTTCAGGCGGGAGGTGAGCTCGGTGGCCCGCAGCACCCTCTCGGCCATGGCCTGGAACTCGGCGCTGTGGATGCGCATGAGACGGTCGCTGGACATCCCACGATCCTCTCCGTCCACCGGTGACCGGGCAAGACCTAGCGCAGCCGCTCCGCGGCCTGTGCCGGCGTGCGGGGCGGGACCGCCGGGTGCCACGCGGGGCGGGCGCGGTCGCCGATCGGCTCGGGGCCGGGCGAGGGGGCCACCAGGACGTGCAGGCCGGCGTCGAGGCCGAGCGCCGCCGCGACCGCCGTACCGTCCGGGCCGGCCACGGCCGCCGGGGCCCCCGAGTAGAACATCCCGGACTCGTGCCAGGGCCGCGCCCCGTCCACGCCCGACACGCTGACCGTGCCCGTGCCCGCACGGCCCGCGAGCAGGGAGCCGGCGGCGCCGACGGCGCCGTAGCCGCCCTGGCCGCCCGCCTCGGTGACCGGCGAGAGCGCCGGCGCGGCGCCGCCGGTGGTGGTGGCGAGGCTCGTGGCGACGGTGCCCGTACCGGGCCGGCGGAAGTACAGGCGGACGCCGTCGCCCTCCGGTCGCGCGGTCAGCGGGCCGGTGATCGCGGGCAGGCCCGTCGGGAAGGGCCCGGCGAACGGGGCGTCCGGGCCGGGCCGGACCCAGGCCAGCACGGACCCGGCCGTGGCCGCGTACACGTGGGACCGCCCCGCCGCGTCGGTCGCGGTGACCGGATCGCCCACGAGGGCGGTGCCGCCCAGGGCCTGCCAGGGGCCGAACGCGCCGCCCGGCGCCGTCTGCGCACGGGCGCGCAGCGTACGCCGGGAGTCGCGCACGTACACCGTCATCCGCCCCTCGGCGTCCACGGCCACGGCGGGTCCGTTGATCGCCGATGTGCCGGATATGTCCGTGGCGTCGGGGGTGCCCAGGGACTGCCAGGGACCGAAGGCGCCGTCGGGGGCGTCCTGGACGCTGTGGACGACGTCGCGGCCGTAGCCCTGCGCCGTCGCGCCGAGCGTGGTGCGCGTGCCGAACACCGCGATCCTGCCGTCGGGCAGCCGGACCGCCGTCGCGCCCGCGTCGACACCGGTGCCGGTGCCGGTGTCGGGCAGGAACCGCGGGCCCTGCCAGGGGGCGTCGGGGCCCTGGCGCGTCCAGTACGCCATCTGGGCGTCCAGGACGCCGAAGGCCCACAGCCGGCCGGGGACGCCCTCGGTCATCCAGGTGGTGCCCTCGCCGCGGCTGTAGCGCAGGGCCCTGTTCCAGCCCGCGCCGGTGGGCCGGGTCGCGGTCTTGCGGTCGCCGCAGCCGGCGGGGCTGCCGCACCAGTCCTCGCGGTCCATCCACGCGTACGTCTTGAGGTAGCCGAGCTTCTCCTCGCCCGTGCGCTCGTCGAGGGTCGGCGGCAGGGAGGTGTTGAGGTAGTTCACGTAGTTCTGGACCACGAAGTGGGGCCGCTCGGCGGACTTCGCGTAGCGCTCGGCCGCGGCCTGCGCGAAGCGGGCGCCGTATATGTGGTCCTGGTGGTCATGGAAGGGGCCGCCGCCCTCCGCGCGGCCGGGCGTCGGGTCCTGCATCCGTATCGTCGTCGGCCGGTACATCGCGAGGATGCCCGCTATGGCGTCGACGGCCTGGTCCCTGGTGTACGAGAAGGCCTCCTCGACCGGCGTCCCGGAGGTCAGCAGGGAGCCGAGGGCGGGGACCTCGGCGTCCCACAGGCCGCGCAGACTGTCCGGATTGTCCTGGGAGATGCTGCGGCCCTCGCGCATCTGCATCCACACCAGGTTGACCTCGGGCCGGGCGACGAGGACGTCCACCTCGGCGCTGCCGCCGCCGGCGGTGGGTACGGAGGTGCGCCGCCACTCACTGGTGCGGTCACCGGTGGCCATCTCCGCGTAGGCGCCGCGTATGCCGTTCTGCCGGGCCTCCGCGTACGCGGCGTGGTCGGCGGGGCCTTCGGGGTCGTTCAGGTGGGAACCGTGGGCCTCGTTGCGGCCGTCGGACTCCCCGGAGGTCAGGAAGACGGTGGCGACCTTGGCGCCGGCGGCGATGGAGCGGCTCAGGTCGGGGTTCATGAAGAAGAGGTCGTCGTCGGGGTGCGCGACGACCTGGAGGACGGAGCTCCCGGTCACGCCGCGCAGCGGCGCCGTGTCCGTGGTCACCCGCTCCGGCGGCGGCGCGCTTCCGGCTCCGGCTCCGGCTCCGGCTCCCGTTCCGGCGTGTCCGTAGGCCCAGGTCGTCACGCCGACGGCGCCGACGGCGCACGCGGCTATCAGGGCTGCGAGGCGGGGGCGGCTGGGCAGGGGCATCGGCAACGCCTTGGGGATCGGTGCGGGGCGGACTTCCGCCGAGAGCTCGGCCGGCGCCCCGACGGCTCCACCGCTCTCGGAGACGACCGGGCTCGATTATGCATCCCGTGATTTCGGCTGACGCAGGATCAAGTGGCGTATATCGGCAATCGAGTTGATTGCGGGATATGTGCGATTTGCCCCATTTTGGAAATGGCTGTGATGTACGTCGCCCACCCCGCGGACACGGCGGGACGGCCGGTACGGGCGCACGACGCCCGGCCCGCTGTGACCCATTCCACGCGCGGGGCGGCGAGGTCGAGGGCGGAACGTGTGCGCGAGTTCACAACGAGGGGGCCGCCCTTCTCGGCCGGTGCCCCGGTGCCCCGCGCGCGGCAGGTGTCGCCTAGAGTCCTCGCACGTTCGAGGAGGGGGACCACATCACATGAGAGCCATACGCACCGCTCGTGCCCTGGTCGCGGTCGCCGTGCTGGGCCTGACCGCCACGGCCTGCGGGGACCGGACGGCCGCCGGCGAGCGCGCACGCCGCGACCCCTACGCCTCGATCGCGGACCTTCCGGAGACGCTGGCACCGGACGGGACCACGATCATCGTGGGTGACCCGCGCCGGAAGCCGGTCCGCCTCTACGAGGACCCGCGCAGCCCCGGCTCCCGGGAGGCCGAGGCGACCGGGGCGGGCGCGGCCCTCCTGGACATGACGCTCGGCAAGGAGATCCGGACCGAGTACACCCTGGTCTCCGCCACCGACGGCGGTGCGGGCGGCGCCGGTTCGCAGAAGGCCGCCAACGCCCTGCGGGCCGCGCTGGAGCAGGAACGCTTCGCCGAGTACCGGGCCGTGCTGCTGCGCAACCAGCCCGCCGCGAGCACCGACGGGTTCACGGACGCGTTCCTGCTGGAGCTGGCGTCTCAGGTGGACGGTCTGCGCGGCCCCGCCTTCGACTCCGCGGTACGGGAGATGAGGTACGCGGACTTCGTCGCCGCCTCCCAGCGGGCCTACGAGGACGCCGGCGCACCCGCCCTCCCCGCGGCCGCGGTCGACGGCGTGCTCCTGTCCCCCGCCCAGTCGGAGCTGCTGCTCACGCCGGACATCTTTCGGCTGGTCGTCAGCGGCCGCCTCTGACGTACCGGCGTGCCGGGCGCGGCGCTCGGGCGGGGGTCGGGTCACTCCCGCCCCGCGGCCCCCGCGGCTCCGGCGAGCCGGCGCTCCAGCGGGGTGCGGTAGCAGGGGGTGACGCGGCTGTCCGAGAGGAACGCGGACAGCCGGTCGGCCTCTTCCGCCAGCGCGGCGCGGGCGGCCTTCCCCGGGTCGGTGAGGAAGCGGTGGTTGATGTGGCCGTCCGCGTGCTGGGCCCAGCCTCCGACGATACGGCCGTTCCACCAGGGGGTGGGGCCGATGTTGCCGTTGCGGTCGAAGAGCGCTGCGGTGTGGCCGGGGTCGAGGTACCAGTCGCGGTGCCGCCAGCCCATCGGAGTGGGGTCGAGGCCGGGCAGCAGGGCCGCGCCGCTCTCGTCGGGGGCCGTTTCTCCGAGGTCGCCGGGCAGGACGTGACCGGTGCCTTCGTCGAGCTCGACGGCCTGTGCGCCGGTGGCGGCGACGGCCTTGCGGGTGTCGGTGAGGGTCCAGCCGGTCCACCACTTCAGGTCGGCCACCGTCACCGGCCCGAAGGCGGCGAGGTAGTGCCGGGCGAGTGTGGCCCTGGCCTCGGCGGCGGGTACGTCCGGCAGCGGGTGCGCCGGTGTCCAGCGGAACTGCGCGGAGGTCCAGGATCCGGCCGGGCGGGTCCGCCGGATCCGGCCCTCGGCGGCGAGCACGCCGATGACCTGCGAGCCGACGCGCTGGCGCGTCTCCCACGGCTTGCCGGGGAAGACGACGATCCGCTTGCGCACGGCGGGTACGTCGGCGACGAGTTGGGCGGCGGTGGAGCCGTCGCGGGCGGCGACGGCGTCCAGGACGGCCCGTTCCGCGGCGGCGTAGCGCCCCTCGTCCCAGCCGAGGGCCTCGCGCAGGCGCGCCATGGTGTCCGCGCGGCGCCGTGCGCCGCCGTCCCGGACGGTCGCGGACCGTACGGCCGGGGCGAGCCGGGCCGGCACGACGAACATGCCACGGCGGCGGCTACCGGCTGGCCTCCGGTACGGACCTGCCGCCGCTGCTCCTGGACGACGACGAGGCCATCGCGATCGCCGTCGCCCTGCGCACCGCCGCGGGCGGCCTCACCGGGATCGAGGAGACCGCCCTGCGCGCGCTGGCCAAGCTGGAACAGGTCCTGCCGCGGCGGCTGCGCGGCCAGGTCACCGCGCTCCAGGGGTCCGTCGCCGGGATCACCTGGGAGGACCGCGGACCGCGGACCGACCCCGGGCTCCTCGCCACGCTCGCCGTCGCCTGCCGCGACCACGAGGTCCTCACGTTCGACTACACCGTCCGGCACGGCGCGAGCGCTGCCCGCCGGGTCGAGCCCTGCCGTCTGGTGGCCTCGGGCAGCTTCTGGTATCTGCTCGCCCACGACATCGGCAGGGACGGCTGGCGCGTCTTCCGCCTCGACCGGATGTCCGGGCCGGCCCCGACCGGCCGCCGCGTCGCGCCCCGGCCCGTACCGGGCGACGACCCGGCTGCCTTCGTCGCCCGGCGGCTCTCGGCGGCGCCGACCCGCTACCGCGCCGTCGCCACCGTCCGCGCGCCCGCCGAGCAGGTGCGCGCCCGCGTCCGGGGCCTGGGGCCGCGCGTGCGCGCCGGCAGCGCGGACAGCTGCCGCGTCGACGCCTCCGACGACTCGCTGACCCGTATCGCGCAGACCCTCGCGGCCCTGGACACCGACTACACGCTCGACGCCGACCCGGAGGTCGTACGCCACCTGCGCGAAACGGCCCGGCGGACCCTGCGCGCCACGGGCTGACCCCGTCGCCACCTGGCCGCGCCGCGGCGGGTGTCGCTGCCCGCGGGCCGGCTCAGCCGGCGGGGCGCGCGCTTCCGGTGGTCTTGCGCAGGACGCCTATCTTGTCGATGCGGTGCTCCGGGTTGCCCTGGGCGTCGCTCCAGAAGTTGCCCTCGGCGTGGTCCTCGGGCGTGGCGCAGGTGGAGATCGTGATCATGGCCTGGGTGGGGGCCGCCCCGGGGGCGCCGGGCACCGCGGCGCGCTGTTCGCTCAGCGAGCGCTCCGACCGGAAGGACGTCTTGCGGGTCGCGACGATCTCGTAGCTGTACACCGTCTCGCCGACGGTCACGAGGACGGTGTCGCCCTCGTCCACGGCGGGCAGGTCGCGCAAGGGTCCGCCCGCCGACAGGCGGTGCGCGGTGACCAGGTAGTTGCCCACCTGACCGGGTCCGACCCCGCCCCGGCTCCCGTACGGGCTGGCCGCCACGCCGCGGTCCTGGATGCGGGTGCCGGGCACGTCGTCGGTGGTGCCCTCGTACGGCTCCACGCGCAGCCCGGTGACACCCGCGGAGGGTATGGACAGCGTCGAGACCACGGGCCCGGCGGCCGGGGAGGGCGCCCCTGCCGCCGGGGACGCCGGGGACACCGCGGAGGCCACGGGCGCGGCGGCCGGGACCGACGCGGGCAGTGGGGCCGGCGGCGGCGCGGCCGACGGACCGGCGGCGGCCGAGGGCGTACACGCCGCCAGCAGGGCGGTGGCGGCCCCCGCCAGGACGACGGGTACGGCGCGGGCAGGGAACGGCAGGGGCATGGGCGGCATCCGTGTCGATCGGCTCGGCCGGGTCGCGCGGCAGGTGGCGCGGCCCGGTTCAGCGGTCAGCGTGGCATACGGAGCAAGCAGCCCATAAGGGTCCTGTTCTGTGACCGAGCCCTCAGTCCTCGGGGATGACGTTGCCGTCCTCGTCGAGCCCGAGGTGGATGCGTTCGGGGTCGTGGCTGTCGGTGTCGGACGGCCGCGGCCCCTCGGGGCCGTCCGGGCCCCAGCGCAGCAGCCGGCGGGTACGGCCGATCTGGTAGACGGTGTCCCCCAGTTCCAGCCGGTTGACGCGCCGCCCGGCGCGCAGCCGCTCGGAGGCCTCGGCGTACGGGGCCAGCTCGGCGGCGGACGGTCCGCCGCCCGCGGCCACGCTGCGGGCGTCGGCCTCCACGTCGGTGTCGACGGGGATGAGCCCGCGCATCCGCGGCCAGGCCCACGTCAGGCAGAAGTCCAGCGACTTGCGGGCCTCGTGCGCGCTGACGTGCGGGCCGTTGACCGGCTTCCAGCCGCCCCCGGTGCGCTCGACGACCGCGAACGTGGCCGGGAGCAGCAGCACGTCGGGGTGTGTGTCCAGCGCCCGCAGCGAGTCCTCGCGCACGTCCTCGGGGAACCGTTCGCCGCGGTAGGCCAGGGTGCGCAGCGCCAGCTGCTCGAGCGCCTGGGTCGGGGTGACCGGCGCGTCCGGGTCCAGCAGCAGGCCGTCGTCCACGCGCGGTATCCGGGGGCTGCGGTTCCAGTCCGGGGCCGGGGGTTCCGGGTCGGTCGGGCGGGGCGGCTCGATGCCGTGGGCGCCCAGGGCGGCGTACTCCTCCGCACGCACGACCCGGTACCGGGTGGTGCCCACCGTCAGTTCGTCGACCCGTTCGCTCTCCAGGCGGGCGACCGCCGCCAGCAGCGCGCGCCGCTCGGCCCGGTCCCCCGCCTCGTCCTTCGCGCGGAACCAGAGCTTGCTGTTGAGGCTGTCGCGGGCCATCTGCGGGCAGCCGGAGGTCACCGGGACCATCACCCGCCACCGCGGCCCGTCCCCGGCGCCCTGCGTGGCCACCCCGAACAGCGGGCCGCGGACGGCCACGTCGCCCGCACGTGCCACGGCGTCCACGGCGTCGGCCTCCACGGCGGCTTCCACCGGCTCCACCGGCACCCGTACCACCACCGGACGGGCGCCCGAGGGCCTCATGTCTCCACGGTCCATGCCCCCCATCCTGCCGAGCGCGGTGCCCGCGCGCCGCCCCTTCACGCATTCCCCACTCCCGGGTGCTCCGTAAGACGGCGGCTATCCCCCGGTCCCCTGACCGTGCGGGAGAATTAACGTTGCGGCAGCAGGCTCGGAGCGCACCTCCCCCGTCTCTCCACACCCTGGGATGTGACCGGCGTGAGCGGATCGTTGGGCAGGCGCGCAGTCTTCGCGGCGGGTACGGCCACCGTCCTCACCCTGGGGCGGGTCGGCTTCGCCGGCCCGGCCGCGGCGGGCGAGGGCGGGGCGGGGGCGGGGGCGGGCGGAGCGGGCGAGGAGACCCGGACGGTGAGCGGCACCCTGCCGCCCGGCGCGCCCGACTTCGTCGAACTGCCGGTGGACCTGCCGCGCGGGGTACGGGAGATCGAGGTCTCCTACACGTACGAGAAGGCGAGCGTCCCGGCCGGCACCCCGAACAACGCCCTGGACATCGGCGTCTTCGACGAGCGCGGCACCGGCCTGGGCGGCGAGGGCTTCCGCGGCTGGTCGGGCGGTGCCCGCAGCTCGTTCTTCCTGCGCGCCGACGCGGCGACCCCCGGCTATCTGCCCGGCCCCGTGCGCGCCGGGACCTGGCACATCCTCCTCGGCCCCTACACCGTGGCCCCGCAGGGACTGCCCTACACGGTGACGATCACGCTCCGGTACGGCGCCCCGGGCCGTACGCCCCGGCCGGTGCACCCGCCGCAGCGGGCCAGGGGCCGCGGCCGGGCCTGGTACCGCGGCGACTGCCACCTGCACTCCGTGCATTCGGACGGGCGCCGCACGCCCGCCGAGATCGCGGCCCTGGCCCGCGCCGCCGGGCTGGACTTCATCAACACCTCCGAACACAACACCCACTCCTCGCACGGGGCCTGGCAGGGGTTGTGGGGCGACGACCTGCTGATCCTCACGGGCGAGGAGATCACCACCCGCAACGGTCACGTCCTCGCGATCGGCACGGACCCGGGCACCTTCGTGGACTGGCGCTACCGCGCCCGCGAGAACCGTTTCGGCCGGTTCGCCCACGGGATACGCCGGGCCGGCGGACTGGTGGTCCCGGCGCACCCGCACGCCACCTGCATCGGCTGCAACTGGAAGTTCGGCTTCGCCGACGCCGACCTGGTGGAGGTGTGGAACGGCCCGTTCACCCCCGACGACGAGGTGAGCCTGGCGGCCTGGGACGCCACCTTGGCCACCGTCCGCCCCGGCGGGCCGTGGACCCCCGCCATGGGCAGCAGCGACGCCCACCGCGACCCCGACCGGGTCGGCGGGCCGCAGACGGTCGTCCTGGCCGAGGAGCTCAGCCGCGACGCGATCCTGGCGGGCCTGCGCGCCGGCCGCGCGTACGTCGCCGAGTCCGCCGCGGTCACCGTGTCCCTCACGGCCGTCGGCAGCCGCGGCCGGCGCGCGGGCATCGGCGAACACCTTCCCGCGGAGCCCGCGGAGCCGGTCACGGTCCACTGCGAGGTCTCGGGCGCGCCCGGCTGCACGCTCTCCCTCGTCACCGACCAGGGCACGTTGCTGACCACCGCGCTCCCGGCCTCCGGCACCGGGTCGGTGGCGTGGCCCACCACGCCGCGCCGCACGACGTACGTACGCGCCGAACTGCGCCACGCCCCCACCGTCCCCGGACTCCCGGGCCCCCTGGCGGCGTTCACCAACCCGCTCTTCCTCGGCGGTCCCGGCCGGGGCCCGGCGTAACGGGGGCGGCGTCAGGCGGACGGGGTGTCCCAGCGCAGGGCGGCGTACGTGGCGGGGAGGGCGATCAGGGCCCAGAGGCCGACGGTCATGGCCGCCGCCGTCCACGCGTCCCACAGGCTGAGGCAGCCGAACGACACGACGAGAGGTACGACCGCCACGGCGATCCACTTCGCCGGGCCGAAGCGCACCCGGGCGGTGACGGGACGGCCCGCGGCCAGGCCACGGGCCCGGCGGGCGCTGCCGTACGCGGCGAGGAAGGCGATCAGCGACAGCCAGACGCCGATCAGGGTGAGCCCGACGAACATCCCGGCCTCGTCCGGCAGTCCGTGGAGTCTCTCGGTGACCCCGTCGCGGCTGACGGAGACCCGGACGTCGCGCCAGGTGACGACCTCCACCTCGTCGCCCGGCTCGATGGCGTGGGCCAGGTCGCCGTTCGAATCGAGGTCGATCGAGTGGTCGGCGGGGGCGGGGACGGGAGGCTGGAGCCGTACGCGGAAGACAGCCACGTTCCGGCCGCTGGTGGCCTCCCCGGCGGTGCGCACGGTGCCGCGGATCGTACGCAGGCAGTCGTCCGCCGGCCGTGCGGCCTCCTCGGCGGGGCCGCACGGCCGGGCGTCCAGGAACGCCCGTTCGTCGGCGATGGCCCCGGCGACGGGACCGGTCACGGCGGCGCAGAGCGCGAGCAGCAGCAGTCCCAGCAGCGCGCAGGCCGCCGCGCGTATCCGCTCCCACCGTGCGCGGTCCGCTGCCTCTCGCTCCCCCGTGTCCAGAACCATGTCCGTTCCCCCCCGGCCGTCAACGGCCGTCATGCGCCTTGCGGTTGTGTCCCGTCGAGTATCGCTCACGCAGGTCGCAGGGCCCGGAGCCGGGCCTCGGCGCTCGCGAGGAGCATGTCCAGGGCGACCGGGTAGGCGCTGCGGTTCATGCGGGCCGCCAGCAGCCGCGCGGTGGCCGCGATGTGCGGGTACTCGTCGGCCGGCAGCCGGGCGTAGGTGGATTCCCACTGCTGCTCGTCGGAGGTCCGGGAGGTCTCCGTCAGGGCGAGGGCGCCGGCGTCCAGGGCGGCGAAGGCCAGGCTCTGGTCGATGAAGGCGTGGAAGATCAGGACCGCCTCCGCGTCGGGGAAGCCGGCGGTGCGCAGCACGCCGAGGACGGCCTCGTCGGCGGCGATCTCACGGGGCCGGCCGGTCACGCGGCCGGCGGTCAGGACGGCGGCCTGCGGGTGGGCGAGGTAGGCGCCGTGGATGCGCAGGCCGAGTTCGCGCAGGTCGAGGCGCCAGTCCCCGGTGACCGTCCAGCCGTCCAGGGCGCGGCCGATCAGCTCCTCGCCGATGGCGAGGGTGAGGCCGTCCATGCCGTCGAAGTACCGGTAGAGGGTGCTGGGGTCCGCGCCGAGGGCGGCTCCGAGCCGGCGGGCGGACAGTCCGGCGCTGCCGTGTTCGCGCAGCATGCGCAGGGCGGTTTCGACGATCAGGCGTTCGGACAGCACGGTGCCCTGCCTGGTCGGGCGCCGCCGCCTGCGGGCCTCTTCGGGGACGACCTGCTTCGCCATCGGGGCGCCTTCCTCCACGGGGACGGACGTACGGGCCTACCGGGGGACCTTATGCCAACACCATTGACCTTGTCTCGGGGGCCCGGCTTTCATCCCTTCCCATGAGGCGCGGACCTCCGCGGGCCTCACCGAGAGAGGGTTTCGTCATGCGTGTTCTGCTCGTGGGCGCCGGTGGCGTCGGTACCGCGATCACCCGGATCGCGGCGCGCCGGGACTTCTTCGACCACTTCGTGGTCGCCGACTACGACCTCGCCCGCGCCGAGGCGGCCGTGGCGGCGCTCGGCGACGGCGCCGGCGACGGCCGGTTCAGCGCGCGCCGGATCGACGCCTCCGACGAGGCGGCGGTGGCCGCGCTCCTGACGCGGGAGCGCTGCGACGTCCTGCTGAACGCGACCGACCCGCGGTTCGTGATGCCGCTGTTCGAGGCGGCGCTCGCGGCGGGCAGTCACTACCTGGACATGGCGATGTCGCTGTCCCGGCCGCACCCCGCCCGGCCGTACGCGCAGTGCGGGGTCAAGCTGGGCGACGAGCAGTTCGCGCGGGCGGAGGCGTGGCGGACGTCGGGCCGGCTGGCGCTGGTCGGCATGGGTGTGGAGCCCGGTCTGTCGGACGTCTTCGCCCGGTACGCGGCCGACGAGCTCTTCGACGAGATCGATGAGATCGGGATCCGCGACGGGGCGAACCTGACGGTCGAGGGCTACGACTTCGCCCCGTCGTTCAACATCTGGACGACGATCGAGGAGTGCCTGAACCCGCCGGTGGTCTACGAGCGCGACCGCGGCTGGTTCACCACCGAGCCGTTCAGTGAGCCCGAGGTGTTCGACTTCCCGGAGGGCATCGGGCCGGTGGAGTGCGTCAACGTCGAGCACGAGGAGGTGCTGCTGGTCCCGCACTGGGTGGACGCCCGGCGGGTGACCTTCAAGTACGGGCTGGGCGAGGACTTCATCGGCAAGCTGCGGGCCCTGCACGCGCTGGGCCTGGACTCGACGGAGCCGGTCGCGGTGCGCGGCCCGGACGGCGCCGGGGTACGCGTCTCCCCGCGCGACGTGGTCGCCGCGTGCCTGCCCGACCCGGCCACGCTGGGCGAGCGGATGTCCGGCAAGACGTGCGCGGGCACCTGGGTGAAGGGCACCAAGGACGGCCTGCCGCGCGAGGTGTACCTCTACCACGTGGTGGACAACCAGTGGTCGATGCGGGAGTACGGATCGCAGGCCGTGGTGTGGCAGACCGCGGTCAATCCGGTGGTGGCGCTGGAGCTGCTGGCCGGCGGGGTGTGGGCCGGGACCGGCGTCCTCGGCCCGGAGGCCCTCCCCGCGCGCCCGTTCCTGGACCTGCTGACGGCGTACGGCTCCCCGTGGGGCGTCCGGGACCAGGGCTGAGGACAGGGAGCCGCACCCGCGAACCGAGCCCTTGGTAACCCTCGCGCCCCCGGACGGCCGCCGGCCCCCGCGGTTGCGGGGGCCGGCGGAGGTCAGGAGCGGGGCGGGCCCGTCAGGCTCGCTGCGGGGGCGGGGGCGGGGGCTGGGGCTGGGGCGGAAGCCGGGCCCGGGGACGGGGCGTCCGGTGGGGTCGGGGTCGCGGCGGCCGGGTGCGGCCGGCGGCGGTTCGCGGCCTGCTGGACCCTGCGCCCCAGGCGCTGCATCGGCATCTCGACCAGGTGGTACATCAGGTGGCTGAGGCCCAGCACCGCGCCCAGGTAGATCGCCGTCCAGGCGATCCGGCCGGGCGTCGAGGACGGCAGCGGCGGTACGCCCACCAGCGGCTCGATGACGTGCAGCAGCGGGATGTGCACCAGGTAGACGGAGAAGCTGATCGCGCCGAGCCAGGTCAGCACCTTCGGGAAGCGCCGCTTCCGCGCGAGGAAGCCGAGCCCGAACAGGGCCCAGGCCCCCAGGTAGGACAGGGTCCAGGCCTGCCAGCTCGCGGTCCAGGTGTGCTCGACGACGTAGCCCCGGTTGTACAGCGGGCCGACGAGCGCACCCGCGCCGATCACGATGCCGCAGGCCAGCAGAGCCGGGAAGCGGCCGAGTTCGCCGTGCTGCGCCCGGTACACCACGGTGCCCGCGAACATGGTCGCGAAGATCATCGCGGTCTCGAACAGCGGGGCCCGGCCGTTCAGCGCGACCAGGGCCAGACCGGTCCCGCCGAGGACCAGCGCGCCGGCCTGCGTCAGCCACCGGTTGCCGCTGAGCGCGCCGGCGAGGCCCGCGAGCACGATCGGCGTGACGATCAGCAGGAGCGGCCGGGGCGAGCCCAGGTGCGCCGACAGCAGCTGGGTACCCGTTCCGACGGCCGTACCGACCGCCAGGGCGGCCGCGGCGAAACCGACCGCGATCGGGGCGCTCTGCCGGTGCAGGCCCCGGGTGAAGAGGGCGGTGACGAGGAAGTAGAAGACCATCTCGTAGCAGAGCGTCCAGGTGACGTTCATGCCGTTGGTGACGCCGAGGAAGTCCTGGAGCATCAGGCCGTTGGCGGTCAGCGAGACCAGGTCGTCGCCGGTGCGCAGGAGGGCTATGGAGCCGTCGCCGTCCGGCAGCAGGAGCATCAGCACGACGAAGGCGGCGATCAGGGCCGGGTAGATCCGGAAGATCCGGCCGATCCAGAAGCCCCGGACGTCACCCCGGCGTTCCAGCGAGGCCGGGATGATGTACCCGCTGACGATGAAGAACAGCATGACGCCGAACAGGCCCATGTCGAAGTTCCGCCACACGACCCCGCCGAACGGCAGCAGCCGCAGGACGTCGAAGTGGTGCAGGGCCACGATCAGGGCGGCGACGCCGCGCAGGGCGTCCAGCCAGCCGAGCCGGGCACCGGGTGCGGAAGGCCGGGTGGGGCCGGACGTCCGCCGGGCGAGTGGGGGTATGCGCAGTCTCACCGCAGGGACGATAGCCCACCGCGCGGCGGGCCCGAACGTGGCGAACCTCACCGGGAATCCGCAGGTCGTTCGCGTGTACGACATTCGCTCGTCATGCCGGGCGGCTCGGCGGACGAGGCAAATGGGGCGTTCGGCGCACCGGCCGGACCAGTCCCGGGCGTGTGGCCGGGACTGGGCCGCTCCGGCCCGCTAGCGTCGGTCCGCCCACCGGCTCCTCCCCCTGGAGTGTGCGTTGCTCCGACGTGCCACCGCCCTGGCCCTGCTCACCACCCTGGTCTCCGGCGCCGCCTGGGCCGGTACGACGGCCGGCCGCTCCGGCCCGGACCGGGGGACGAACATCCTCGTCGTCGGGACCGACAGCCGGGCCGGGCTGTCCAAGGCCGAGAAGGAGCGGCTGCACGTCGGCGGCAAGGGGTGCAACTGCACCGACGTGATGATGCTCGTCCACCTGTCGCAGGACGGCCGGCGCGCCAGCGTGGTGTCCATCCCCCGCGACTCCTACGTCGAGTACGCCGACGGCAGCGGCGTCAAGGGGAAGATCAACGGCGCGTACGCCCGCGGCGGCGGCCCCCTGACCGTCAAGACGGTGGAGAAGGCCACCGGGCTGCACGTCCACCACTACCTCGAGACCGGCTTCGCCGGCTTCGAGCGGGCCGTCGACGGACTGGGCGGGGCCACGGTGTGCACCGACACGCACCTCGCGGACGAGAACTCCGGCCTCGACCTGATCCCCGGATTCCACCACACCGACGGCAGGGGTGCCCTGCGCTACGTCCGGGCCCGCCACGTCGGACGCCCCGGCGACCTCGGCCGGGTCCGGCGTCAGCAGCGGGCGGTGTCGGACCTGCTGACCCGCCTGACCGCCGAGGGCGCCCTGGCCGACCCCCTGGCCACGGCCACGACGGTGCGGACCCTGCTGAAGTCCGTACGGACCGACGCGGGCACCGGGCTCACGGACCTGGTCCGCATCGGGCTGACGCTCGGGCGGCTGAGCCCGGAGCGGACCGAGTTCGCCACGGTCGCGATGCGGGAGTTCGACCACCGGGTCCCCGGCGTGGGCTCCACCCTGCTGTGGCACGAGGAGCGCGCGCGGGCCCTGTGGGCGGCGCTGGCCGCCGACCGGCCGGTCAGCGGCGACCCGCGGATCCAGCCGGTCGCCCGCAATCCCGTGCCCGCGAACCCGGCCGGGATCGCGGTCCGCGTGGACGACGCCGGCGTCGCCACCGCCCTGCGGGCCGGCGGGTTCGCCGTCACCGACACGTCGGCGGCGGCCCCCGCCGGGCGTCCGGCGGGCCCCCCGCTGATCCGGTACGCCCCCGGGCGGGAGGCCGACGCGGCCACCCTGGCGGCCGCGCTGCCGGGGGCCCGCCGGCAGGTGGTGGCCGGCCACGGCCGGTCCCTCGACGTCACGGTCGGCACCCGGCCCGTACGGGTCGAGGAGGTCACCTACGACCGGAACATCACCGACGGTGCTCCGGTGACGGGCCGCCGGCTCGGCTGCCTCGGCGAACAGGGCCGGTACGTCCGGGCGGCTCTCGCCGGTCAGCTCGGATAGTTCGGATAGTTCGGATAGTTCGGATCATGTCAGGCGGCACCACGACGTAGCGCACCGGTCCGGCGAGGAGGCCGCCGGACCGGTGCGAGAGCAGGTGACAGGGGGTGGGGCGTCAGCTCACGAGGTGGCGCTCCGGGGCCGTCTCCCGCGGGTGCTGCGTCAGCTTCTCGCCCTCCACGTCGACGTTCGGCAGGAGCCGGTCCAGCCACCTCGGCAGCCACCAGGCCGACGTACCGAGCAGCGCGAACAGGGCGGGCACGAGGGCCATGCGGACGACGAAGGCGTCGAAGAGGACGGCGACCGCGAGCCCGAAGCCGATCATCTTGACGAAGTCGTTGTCCTCCAGGATGAAGCCGGAGAAGACGCTGGTCATGATGATCGCGGCGGCGCCCACGACCCGGCCGCCGTAGCGGAATCCGGTCGCCACCGCCTCCCCGGGGCGAGCTCCGTGGACGTACGCCTCGCGCATCCGGGACACCAGGAAGACCTCGTAGTCCATCGCGAGGCCGAAGACCACGCCGATCAGGAAGATCGGCAGGGTGCTCATCACCGGGCCCGGGTGGTCGACGCCGAGGAGGCCGGCGAGCCAGCCCCACTGGAAGACCGCCACGACGGCGCCGAGGGCCGCGGTCACCGACAGCAGGAAGCCGAGCGCCGCCTTGAGCGGGACCAGCACCGAGCGGAAGACCAGCATCAGCAGCAGGAACGCCAGGCCGACCACCAGGGCCAGGTACGGGAGCAGGGCGTCGTCCAGGGTCTGCGAGAAGTCGATGAACATGGCGGTCTGGCCCGCGACCAGGATCTCGGTGGCGCCCGTCCGGGACTCCAGCCCGGCCGCCAGGCCGCGCAGCGAGCGCACCAGGTCCTCGGTCCGGGCATCGGTCGGACCGGTCGTGGGGACGACGTTGACGAGGGCGGTGTCGCCCGCCGGGTTGGCGGTGGCGGGGGCGACGGCGTCGACCCCGTCGGCCTTCTCCAGCGCCGCGCGGACCTGCTCGGCGGCCGCTTTGGCGTCCTTCGCCTCGACGGTGACCGTCAGGGGTCCGTTGAATCCGGGGCCGAAGGACTGCGACAGCATGTCGTACGCCTTGCGCTGGGTGGTCTCCGGGGCCATGGTGCCCTCGCCCGGCAGACCCAGTTCGAGGCTCGCGGCGGGCACGGCGACGGTGCCCAGGCCGAGGACGCCGAGCAGCAGGACGGCGACCGGGCGGCGCAGCACGAGAGAGGCCCACCGGGCGCCGAGGTTGGGCCGGTCGGCCGCGGCCCGGTCCGCCCTGCGCCGCTGCCGCTTCGACAGCGGCTTGCCGGTGAAGCGCTTGCGCTCCGCGCGGGCGAGCACCTTGACCGGGGCGAAAGCGAGGAGCGCGGGGACGAAGGTGAGGGCGACGAGGACGGCGACGGCGACCGTTCCGGCCGCGGTCAGGCCCATCTTGGTGAGCATCGGTACGTTGACCACCGCGAGCCCGGCCAGGGCGATGATCACGGTGAGGCCGGCGAAGACGACGGCCGAGCCGGCGGTGCCCACGGCGCGGGCCGCGGCGTCGGCGGGCGCGCGGCCCTCGGCGATCTCGGAGCGGTAGCGGGAGACGATGAAGAGGGCGTAGTCGATGCCGACGGCGAGGCCGATCATCATCGCGAGCGTGGACGTGGTGGAGGACAGTCCGAGGGTGCTGCCGAGCGCGGTGATGCCGCTGATGCCTATGCCGACGCCGATCACCGCCGTCAGCAGGGGCATTCCGGCGGCCACCAGCGAGCCGAACGTGAGGAGCAGGACGACGGCGGAGACCAGGAGGCCGAGCTGTTCGCCCGTGCCGCCCATGGCCTGCTCGATCTTGACGGCGTCGCCGCCCGCCTCGACGACCAGGCCGGTACCCCGGGCCCGTTCCATCGCCCCGGTCAGTCCGTCGTGCGCCGCGTCGGTGAGTTCGGTGGCCGTCGCCGTGTACGTCACGTAGGCGTACGTGGTCGTACGGTCGGCGCTCACGGCACCCGCCTGGAACGGGTCGGCGACGGCGGCGACCTCGGGCGCCTTGGCCAGGTCCGCGACGAGCTGCTCGACCTGGGCCTTGCGGGCGGGCGAGGTGATCTGCTCGGCGCCGGGGGCGCGGATGACGACGCGGGCGGTGGCGCCGTCCGCGCGGACGTCGGGGAACTTCTCCTGGAGGAGGTCGAACGCCTTCTGCGACTCCGTGCCCGGCATGGAGAAGGTGTCGGCGGGCGGCGGCGGGGCGGTGGAGGCGGCGAAGCCGGCGCCGACGAGGGCGAGGAGCCAGAGGAGGACGACCAGGCCCCGCCGTCGGAAGGCGAAGCGGCCGAGTGCGGAAAGGAGCGTAGCCACGGTGGTGAGGTCCTGTCGGTGAGTGGAGGACGGATCGTGGGTGAGGAGGGAGGAGAGAGAGGGGGCGCCGGGTGGACGCCGGCGCCCCGGAGGAGGGGGGCGCGGGCGGCGTACGCTCGCCGGCGCCCCCGATGACGGGAGGCGCGCTACGGGGCGGCGGGTCCCGGATCCGTGACGGTGATGGCGCCGGCCGGGCAGACGCCCGCGGCGAGCCGGACCGCCGTCAGGCGGTCCCGGTGCGGCCGGGCGTCCACCAGGACGACCAGCCCCTCGTCCTGGTCCTGGTCGAAGACCTCGGGGACGGTCAGGACGCACATTCCGGCGCCGAGGCAGCGGTCGCGGTCGACGCGCACGTCCACGCCGGTCACGCCTCGTCCCAGACCACCGGCAGCCGGTGCACGCCGTAGACGTTCATGTCGGTCCGCAGGGGCACCTCGTGCGCCGGTACGTCCAGGCGCAGCGTGGGGAAGCGGCGCAGCAGGGCGGGCAGGGCCACGGTCATCTCCACGCGGGCCAGTTGCTGGCCCAGGCACTGGTGGATGCCGTGCCCGAAGCCGAGGTGGCCGGTGGCGTTGCGGTGCAGGTCGAGGACGTCCGGGTCGGGGAACCGCTCCGGGTCGCGGTTGGCGGCCTCGAGGGAGAGGGTGACGGTGTCGCCCGCCCTGATCAGCCGGCCGTCCAGTTCGACGTCCTCCAGCGCGGACCGCACACCGGTGGGGGCGACGGTCAGGTAGCGCATCAGCTCCTCGACGGCCTGCGGGGCGAGGTCCGGGTCCGTACGCAGCGCGTCGGCCTGGGCCGGGTTGCTGAGCAGCGCGAACGTGCCGTGGGCGAGCATGTTGGCGGTGGTGTCGAGGCCGGCGGCGAGCAGGAAGGCGCCGACGCCGACCAGTTCCTCGTCCGTGAGGTCGCCGCCGGCGGCCAGGTCGCCGAGCAGGTCGTCGGACGGTTCGGTCAGCTTGGCGGCGACCAGCTCCGCCATGTACTCCTGGAGCCCGACCATGGCGGCGTACTGGTCCTCGGGGCTGGCGTCCGTGGTCATCACGGTGTCCGCGTAGCCCTGGAAGCGCTCGCGGTCGGCGTAGGGCACGCCGAGCAGCTCGCAGATCATCAGGGCGGGGAGGGGCCGGGCGAACTCCTCGACCAGGTCGGCACGCTGCCCCCGGCGCGCCATGGCGTCCAGGTGCTCCCTGGTGACCTCCTCGACCCGGTCGGTGAGCTGGCGCATGCGGCGGACGGTGAACTTGCCCATGAGCAGCCGCCGTAAGCGGGTGTGCTCGGGGGCGTCCATCCCGGTCATGTCACCGACGGGGGCGGGGGGCAGCGGACCCTCTGGGCCGTCGGGGAAGGGGTAGTGGATCAGCTCGTAGCGCGAGCTGAAGCGGGGGTCGCCCATGATCGAGCGGACCGTGGCGTAGCCCGTGGCCAGCCAGCCGACGTGTCCGTCGGGGTAGGCCATGGGGATCAGTGGTGCGCGTTCGCGCAAGGAAGCCAGGCCGGTCGGGGGGTCGAAGGGGCAGCCGGCGGCGCGCTGCCTGGGGAGCGTGACGGGTTCGGCATCGCCCGTGGTCGCACCTGCGGCGGTGGGTTCTTGCTGCATGGGTCCTCCTGGGAACGGATGGGACGGGGAGACGGATGTGGATGTGGATGTGGATGTGGATGTGGATGTGGGCATGGACATGGCTGTGCCATGTCACATGGCATGCTGGGTTGTGATGCTGCGCGTCGCACGGTCCTGCGGGTGTGACGGTCACGCCTGGACGAGGGTGTGACGGCGCCCGCTCGCGCCGGTCCCCACGGTGACGATGTGGCGTCGGCGGAGGTGCGCTACGCCGGTGACGAACCGGCCGTCAGCGGACCCAGCCCTGATGACTCGGGCTCATGCGCGCGCCGCGGCCGGGCTGCCGGGCCTGCGGTGCGCCCGGTTCCAGGGCGAGGGCCACCGCCCGTACGAGCCAGGCATTGACGGAGAGACCTTCCCCGGCCGCCGCTCCCTCCAGCCGGGCCTTGAGCGGAGCGGGGAGCCGCAGATTGACGCGGGCCGTCGCTCCTTCGTCGCCGTCCGCAACGCTTGACGCCGCGGGCGACACCGATGGCACCATGGGTGGCGCCATGCCGGCGATGCCCGCCCCGTCGCCGGACATCTCCAGGGCGGACGGCACCATCACCACGAACTCGGGATCCAGCCCCCGCAGCCGCACGTCCACCGAGCCCGGCGCCAGGTCGCGGGTGATCTCGTCCGAGGCCGCGGACAGCGCGTTCAGGAGGGTCAGCCGGGCGGCCGACTCCAGAGGCGCCGTCAGCCGCTCGGCCAGGGCACGCGCTTCCTCGCCGCCGGCGTTCGCGGCGACCGCGAGCTCATGGCGGAGGCGGGCGACGTACGGGGTCAGGTCCATGCCCTCATCATGGCGCCACAATGGCGCCACGTCAAGCCTCCATGGCGCCACATGGCACCGCCTGGCGCCATCTCGACGTCACGCAGCACCACGCGGCACCATGCAGCCCCACGCGACGACGGGCGGGACTCCCCTCCCCCTCGCCCACGCCTCGCCCTTCTGCGGCAGGTGACCCGTGACGTCCTCGTAGCCGGCCCGCGCCGGTGCCGGGGTGCGGGCGCCCGTTCCGCCCGACCCGGTAGCCTGCCGCCGGGCACGATGCGGAGCATCGCAGCGGACGGGGAGTGGGGGCAGGCCATGGGGGACGATCTGCGGCGCGAGCGCTGGATCATCACGGCGGAACGGGTCTCGGAACGGCGCGGGGACGACGGCGGCCAGCTGGAGACCGTGACCGAGCTCGACGGCACCCAGGAGGAGGCCGAGGCCGCACTGGAGCAGGCCGCGCGCACCATGCAGGTGGGCACCTTCCTCCAGGAGCGCCGCCGGCTGGTGTACCGCCAGCTCGACGGCTCGCACCTGGTCCGCTGCACCGGTTTGATGGGTGGTCACCATTCCCGGGTGCTGCGTGCCGCGCGCCTGGTGTGGGACTCCGGCCTCCAGGGCGGCGCGGGCGCGCCGGACGGCCGCTGAGCCGGTCGGGCGCCGCGGCCCGTCCGGCCCCGACCGCCGGACAGGCGGCGCTGCTGCCCGGCTTCGACCGGCCTCCCTCCGGGATGACGATGATCGATCCGCTCCACGGCTGAATCCACGGTGGACGCGGCGGGGGCGGCGGGCGTGGCGTAGCGATTTGTGCGGGTTGCCGGGTGACGATGGCGCCGTGCGACTTGATCACGTGTCCTATGCGGTGGCCCGCGACAGCTTCGTCTCGACCGTCCAGTGGATCGGATCGGCCCTCGGCGCCGGGTTCGTCGACGGGGGCGTGCACCCGCGCTTCGGCACGCGCAATTTCATTCTCCCGCTGAGCGGCGGCACCTACGTCGAGGTCGTCACCACACTCGACCACCCCGCCGCCGACCGCGCACCCTTCGGCCAGGCGGTCGCGCGCCGCGCCGCCGAGGGCGGCGGCTGGCTCGGCTGGGTGGTCTCCGTCGACGACATCGCCCCGGTCGAGGCCCGCCTCGGCCGCACCTCGGCCGAGGGCCACCGTGTCCGCCCCGACGGGTTCGACCTGAGGTGGAAGCAGATCGGCGTGCTGGAACTGATGGAGGACCCGCAACTGCCGTACTTCCTCCAGTGGTTGGTCCCCATCGAGGAGCGCCCGAGCGCCGACCCGCGCACCTCCACCACCATCCACGGGGTCTCCATCGCCGGCGACGCCGCCTCCATCGCCGAGTTCCTCGGCGAACCGGCCGACCACCCCCTCGACCAGATCGACGTCACCTGGGTCGAGGACGAGGAACCGGGCCTGGTCTCGGTCGAGTTCGCGACCGCCCACGGCCCGGTCACGATCTGACGGTCCGTCATCGGTGGAGCCGCGGGGCCGTCAGCGCCTGCGCGGGTGGACGGTGGGGTCGGGGAGCTCCAGGTCGGTGCAGCCACGACGGTCGCCCTGATCCGCCGCGAACCTGTCGAGGAGGCTCCTCACCTCGCTCATCGGCAGCACCGATCGGGAGCTGTCCCGGGCGTAGCTGTTGGCGAGGAAGTGGGCGGACTCCCCGGCGCATCGGGCCTTGGCCCGGCCGGACTGCTCGCCGAGCAGCGCGTCGCGAGGGCTGCACCCCTCGGGGATCCGCGTGTTGGCCGAGAGCAGCCGTTCGAAGGGCTCGTCCGCCCAATCGCCGTACCATCCCGTGAGGTTCACGGCGGACTCGCCCGTGCCGGAGTCGATCAGCGAGCAGCTGGTGATCGGGGCCCGCTCGTCCGTGGGTGCGATCACCTGCCACTCCTTGCCGGACGGGCTCGCGGGCAGTGTGAACCGGGCCGGCCGGCCGCACGCCGTGCCCTCCGCCTGGCTCAGGGACAGCTTCCGGGCGGGTTCCACGCGCTCCGGCAGCGGCAGCGGGTCGGCCCCGCAGCCGGTCTCGGCGTTGGCTCCGTTGGCCACGCGCACGGCCGTGCGCAGGGACTGGGGCGAGGGGCTTTTCTCCACCCCGTGGGTATAGACCTTGGTGACGAGGCGTCGCTTGCGGCCGTCGGAGTCCTGGCCCAGCTTCGGGCACTCCTGGATGATCACGGGACGGCGAGCACCACCGCCAGGATCCCGGGCACGCGCCAGCTGCGCGGCCACCGCCGCCGTATCCCCGATGCCATGACCTGCAGCCTCTCCGCTCCCCCAGGGAGACCCCTCCCTCGCTCACGCGTGACGACACTGCAGTTCCCCTGACCGGCGACACCCGATGATGTAATAACCCTTGCAGGAAACGGGTCATTACATATGGGGGAATCATGTCCGAGGACCGGATCACCGGCTGGGTGAAGCAGTGGATCGACGGATGGACCGTCTCGCGCGGCGCGGCCGACCCGGTCGAGGAACCGTGGGGGTGGACCATCGCCGTGGGGCTGCCGAAGGAGGTCGCCCGGCACGTGGTACCCGTGCCCACGGAGGCCGACGTCCGCAAACTGGCCGACACCGCACCGCCGGCGACCTGGCTGAAGCTCTTCGCCCCGGACGAGGTGGTGCGGCCCTGGGTGGGGGACGAGTGGGAGACGGACATCGCCGGCTTCCTGATGACCTTGCAGCTCGCCCCGGCTCCGGCCGGTGCGCCGCCGGCCGGATACACCCTGACGTCCTGGAGCCGGGGCGGGGTGATCAAGGTCCTGGTGCGCACCCGGGACGGGCAGCTGGCCGCGAGGGGTCAGGTGGGCCTGGCCGGCCGCACCGCGGTGGTGGACCAGATCGAGACCGCCCCGGACCAGCGACGCCGGGGCCTGGGCGCCCTGGTCATGCGCACGCTGCAGAACGCCGCGTGGGAGGCGGGGGCGCGAGACGGGATACTGGTGGGCACGCCCGACGGCAGGGCCCTGTACGAGGCCCTGGGCTGGACCCTGCGCTCCCCGATGGCCGGCCTGGCCCGCCGGGCGGAGTGACGTCGGCCGTGCAGGACCGGACCGCAGCCCGTCACGTGCTGCGGGCGCTCGCTCGTGGGACCGGCTCGCACGTCAGGTGTTCAGGCCGTCCTCATGGAGGCGTTGGGCCAGTTCGATCTTCGTGTACGCCGGGCGGCCCACCTGCCGGTACTTCTCCTTCACCTGGTCCAAGTAGTACTTGGCCGTGTGGACGCTGATTCCCGCGCGCCGGGCAGTGGCCTTCAGGGTCAGACCGGACGCGTAGTCGCGGAGCACCTGCCGTTCCCGGGGAGCCAGGCGCGGCCGGAGCGGACCGGTGTCGTGGGCCCAGGCGAAGGCGAGTTCCGGGGAATGGGCCGTGCCGCCCCGCGCCACGGTTTCGACGGCCTCGACGAGGGAGTCCAGCGCGTGGTTCTTGGTGAGGTAGCCGTCGGCTCCGGCTGCCACCGCGGCCACGACCCTGTCGCGGTCGGCCACCGTGCTGATGACCAGGACCTTGCTCCCGGCCGCCCGTACCCGTCGTACGTTCGTCTCCGGCCGGGATCCGTCGCGCAGCACGAGGTCGAGGAGTACCACGTCGGCCCGCCCCGCGGGCCCGGCGAGCAGTTCGCCGACCGTTGCCGCGGTCCCGAGCAGACGCAGTCGTCGCTGGCCGGACAGCCAGGAGCTGAGCCCGTCGAGGAGCATGCGGTCGTCGTCGACCGCGGCAATGTCGATCACGTCGGCCAGCGCAGTTCGACGACGGTCCCCTCGCCGGGGCGGCTGTCCACATCTGCCCGTCCCCCGATGGACGCCATCCTGGCGAACACGGATCGGCGCAGGCCGGTGCCCGTGGCGCGGCGGGCCGGATCGGAGGCGTCGAAGCCGACGCCTCGGTCGGCCACGGTGACCTCCACCCCCCTCGTGTTGCCGACGGCGGTGAGGTGGGCCACCCGGGTCGCCGCGTGCCTGCGTACGTTGTTCAGTGCCTCGGACACGGCGGCGGCCAGGGCTTCGGCGACCTCCCGCGGCAGATCCGGCACAGCGTGGTATTGCGCGTTCACCGTCAGCCCCAGACTCTCCGCGGAGCGGACTGCCTCCTCCAGTGCGGCGCCCAGGCCCGGGGAGCCGGTCGTGCGAGGCTCGTACGTGGGGTGGGGCGGCTCGTCGAACTGAACGAGGCGTCTCAGGTAGGCGGCTTCCCGGGCACAGCGGTCCCGGACCGCCGGCGCATTGGCGTCCACGCGGCCGGACGCGATCGTGGTGAGCGTGGCGAGCACCGTGTCGTGCAGTGCCGCATGGTGCGCCGTCCGCTCGGCCTGCCGTGCCCGGGCGGCCTCGGCCGCGACCGCCTGCGCCTGCGCGGCGTCCAGGGACACCCCCTGGCGGCGGAGGTACCACCAGCCCGAGCCGACTGCGGTCACGCTGACGAGGAGTGCGCTGACGTGCTCGAAGGCCCCCGCCGAGTCGGAGTTCGGCACCACCCCGTACAGGGCGGGTGATGTCACCAGCAGGAGCAGGACGGACAGGGCGGTGCCTCGCGGAGCGAGCGCCACGATGGCGGCTGCCGCGGCCGACAGCCCGTGAACCATCAGCCAGCCGTGCGGATCCACCGCCGGCCCGTCACCGATGAGTGCGACCGCTACCCACGGCAGGACGCATCCGGTCACCAGTACGTCGGCCCAGACCGCCCGGGCGGCGAACCGGCCGCGCAGGAGTGCCGGGGCGTAGAGGAACACCGTGATGGCGCAGACACAGGCCAACAGCACAACGGCTCGAACGTCGACGGGGTCGGTGATCACGACGCTGACGGCAACCGTCAGGTGCGCGAGCCGAAAGAGCCCGGTGGCCTGCACGGCCAGTCGACGCGCACGCTGAAGCCCCACTCCCGTACCCCCCGTGTGACGAGATCCCCCGCCGGTACCCCCCTGAACGGGTGGGTGCCGTGGTTTCAGTGGATCTCGGTACTTTTCTCGGCGTCAAGGCTGTCCTCGGACACAACCGATACGACTGACCATAACGACCAGGGAGTTCCTGTGATTCGATCGTCCTTACCGCGTCTGCGCTCCGGCGCCCTCGCGCTCGCCGCCTCGGCCTGTCTCGTCGCAGGATTCGGCTCTGCCCACGCCGCCTCTTCGACCGGTGCCGAGGTCGTGCCCGGAGGCGCGCACCAGTACCGCAACGCCGTCACCGGCAAGTGCCTGGACGTCCGGGGCGGGTCGCAGGACCCGAACGCGGTGATCCAGCAGTTCGACTGCAAGTGGGCCCTGAACCAGCAGTTCGTCTCGCAGTTCACCGGGTCGGACCCCACCACGCGGCTGCAGCCCCGCCATTCGGGGATGTGCGCCAGCGCCGCCGGCAGCTGGCCGGGCTCGTACGTCACCCAGCAGCGCTGCCTCGGCGGCCCCAGCGAGCGCTGGGAGCTGGTGGACCTCGGCGGCGGCGCGGTGGTCGTCAAGAACGCCTTCACGGGTCTGTGCCTGGACGACGCCGGATGGAGCGACGGCAGCCGCCGCGAGGTCCGGCAGGCCGTGTGCCGGAACAGCGGCGCACAGGTCTGGATCCGTCACGCGGTATGAGCTCACGCCCCCGCCGTACCCGGCATGCCCCGTGAGACGGACCACTGAGGAGGACGACATGCGCACCACGAAAACCTGGACGGCCGGCATCGTGCTGGCCTCAGCCCTTGCCGGGGGTGCCGGCACCGCCTTCGCCGTCGGCCCGGCCGGCCCGGCGGCGGTAACGGCCGCCACCCCGAACCGGCCCGTTCTCGTCGGTTACTACGGCACCGGCGAAGAGTGCTACGAGGCGGGCTCCGCCCTCGTGGGCGAGCACGCCTGCGCCTTCGCGGGTGCCCGGGGATGGGCTCTGTACGTGTTCGACTGACGGCACGGCACAGCACGGCACGTGACCGTCCCGGCCCTCGCCCCGGCCGGCCCGGCCAGGGTGGCGGTGAGGGCCGGAACCAGCCCGTGGCCCAGGTCTCGCGGTCACGGCGCCAGTCGCGTCACCAACGCGTCCGGACACCGCACCTAGCCGAACGGGCCCTCGGCCGTGAAGCGGCGCAGGTCGCGGGCGAATCGGGCGGCGTCGCCGGGCGGCCACGCGGACAGGCCGGCCATGATGTCGGCCGCCAGGCGCGTACGGAGCTCCGCCACGACGGACTCGCCCCGCTCGGTGAGGACGAGCAGATGGGCACGCCGGTCGGCCTGGTCCGGGGTACGCCGGACCAGGCCGGCGGACTCCAGGCGGGACGCGCGGCGGGTGACCCCGGAGCGGTCGAGCCCGACATCGGGCGCGAGGTCGGCGGCGCTACGGGGTCCGGTCCGGGCCAGTGCGCTGAGGACGGGGTAGGTCAGCTCGTCGACCGCCTCCCCCATGCCCTCGGTGAGCCGCCGGTGCAGCTGCGTGCGCGTGGTGCGCCTGAGCAGAATGCCCAGCGCGTCCGCGATCTCGTGCCCCACTTCGTTGTCCACCCCATCAGAATAGCGTGCGCGGCGCACGCAGTGGGTGCTACGGTGAGAATGATGCGTGCGAGGAGCACGCAGTTTCCCTCCGCACTCGGCCCGAAGGAAGTCCCATGACGCGTACCGGCATCGAGGCCGCCCTGAAGGACCTGCTCTTCAAC
Source organism: Streptomyces sp. NPDC090022 (assembly GCF_044748145.1). Taxonomy (NCBI): domain Bacteria; kingdom Bacillati; phylum Actinomycetota; class Actinomycetes; order Kitasatosporales; family Streptomycetaceae; genus Streptomyces; species Streptomyces sp. NPDC090022. Next base: position 860,361 of record NZ_JBIVFN010000001.1, on the reverse strand, counting down.
CGCGACCTCTCCGTCGAGGAGGCGGCCGACCGCCACTTCACCCCGGACTACCGCCAGCGCACGGACGGGCAGTGGTCCGACCGCGCCGGGTTCGTCGAGCACATCACCCACCTGCGCGGCGTCGTCGCCGACGGACACCTCGAGGTGCACGAGGAGCTGTACGACGGCAGCAAGTACGCCGACCGGCACACCGCCCACGTCACGAAGCGGGACGGCTCGACGGTGCGTATGGAGGTCTACCTGTTCGGCGAGTTCGCACCCGACGGCCGTTTCAGCCGCATCGAGGAGACCACCTTGATGGTCGAGGGCACCGACGACGACCGCAACCTCGGCAGCGCCCGCTAGCCCTCTGTGTGCCAGTGGACGGTGCCCGTGCCCAGGGTGATCGTGGCGCGGGGGCGCATGGGGCCGTCGTCGCGGCGCGAGAGCAGCACGATCTCGTCCACGCGCGCCGGCATGCTGCCCAGCCGGGCCGCGCACTCGGCGGCCAGGTGCCGCGGGTCGTGGGTGCGGCCCAGGGACAGATGGGGCGTGAAGGTGGGGAACCGTCCGCCGCAGCGGGGGAACGGCTCCGCCAGGGCGCGCTCCAGCTCCGTCCACGGGGCGAGGCCCGCCGCGGCGGGGTCCAGCCAGACGGTGGCGTAGGCACGGTGCCGGAAGGAGCGGACTCCGCTCAGGCGTACGGCGAACGGTGCCCGGCCGGCGGCCGCGGCGGCCAGGAGCGGGGCCGCCACCGGGAAGTCGGCCTCCGGGACGAAGCCGAAGACCAGGTTCACATGGGGTGGCCAGCGGCGGATCTGGGGGTCGTGCACGGCGCGGATGTCCTGGATGGCGGGCCACAGCGGGGCCGGGGGGAGCCAGACGACGGCGGTCCGGGGGGTCGGAGCCGCCTCCAGGAACCCCGGAACACCGGCCCCGGCACCGCGGCCGCCGCCGGCTCCGGAAGAGGACAGGTCCACATCCCCATGATGTCCCCTTCGTCCGCCCGCGTCCCCCTCCGGGCACCTGCGGGCACCTGCGGGTCAGGGGGCGGACGGCGCTGCGCCGCTGACCCACGCGCCCCGCCGCGCGCAGGGCGCGGCAGGTGTCAGGGTCCACAGCACGGTGAAGGCGCCGGACATGCCGTCATGCTACGAACCGGCACCGACAGCGCGGCCGCGCGGCCACCCGGGCAGGCCACCCGGGCCGTCGCGCGGGCGGTTGCCGAGCGCGGCGATGTGATGGGATACGCCGTATGGATATCGGGCGAGTGGGCGCCGGCGGTACGGGGCCCCGAACTGCGGCAGTTCCTCCCTTCGATCCCGAACTGGCCCCCGTGCTGGCGGCCTTGGGCGAGGAGGTCCGGGAGCCGATGACCCCGGACAACCTCGCGGACCGGCAGGCGCGGGACGCCACTTCCCGGCCCCGGCCCACCGTCGAGGAGCTGCGGGCCGACGGCCGGTTCGAGGTGGCGGAGTTGTGCGTGCCGGGACCGCCCGGAGCGCCGGACGTCACCCTCGTGAGCGCGCGGCCGGCCGGGGTCGGCGGGCGGCTGCCCCTGCTGTACTACATGCACGGCGGCGCCATGGTCATGGGCAACGCGTGGTCCGTGCTCCCGCGGATCCTGCGCGAGTGGGTCCTGCCCCTCGAACTGGCCGTCGTCTCGGTCGAGTACCGGCTCGCGCCGGGAACGCGGTACCCGGGTCCGCTGGAGGACTGTTACGCCGGACTCGTCTGGGCGGCCGGACACGCGGCCGGACTCGGCATCGACGCCGACCGGATCGTCATCGGCGGCAAGAGCGCCGGCGGCGGGCTCGCCGCGGCCCTGGCCCTGCTCGCCCGCGACCGCGGCGGTCCCGGGGCCCTGGGGCAGCTGCTGATGTCCCCGATGCTCGACGACCGCCTCGGCACCTTCTCCGCCCGGCAGATGACGGGCATCGACATCTGGGACCTCACCTCCGGCGCGACCGCCTGGCAGGCGCTGCTGGGCGAGCGCCACGGCAGCGCGGACCTGCCTCCGTACGCGGCCCCCGCCCGGGCCACCGACCTCACCGGACTCCCCCCGGCCTACCTCGACGTCGGGTCGGCCGAGATGTTCCGGGACGAGGGCGTGGCGTACGCGAACGCGATCTGGCAGGCCGGCGGCCGCGCGGAACTGCACGTGTGGCCCGGCGGCTGCCACGGCTTCGACAGCCTGGCGCCCCGGGCGGCCGTCAGCCAGGACGCGCGCGAGGCCCGCACCCGGTGGCTGCGGCGTCTTCTCGACCGGCAGGGATGAACGGGGGCCATGAGCGGGGGCCATGAGCGGGGGCCATGGGCGGGGGCCATCAGCGGGGTCGGGGTGTGAAACCTCGGGCTGGGCACGTCGGTTGGCGAGGTCGCGGGCCCGGCGTCGGGGACGGCTCGGCACAGGCGCGGGGTGACGTGACCCGGGCGGCTTGAGGGGATTGTCCGGGTCGTCCCTGTGGCCTCCCTGCGGGCTTCCTTAAGGGAACGTGAAGTGGCCCTCCTGGCGGCTCTTTCGGCTGATCACCGACCTAAGCTCAGGCGGACTCCCCTCCTCCCCTTCTCCTGTGAGGTGTTACCGGCATGAGCCGCAGCCGAACTCCCGAAACGTCGCCCCGTGTCGAGGCACGACGGAGGAAGGCGGTGCGCACCCGCATCGTGCTGTCGGTCACCGCGGCGGCCGCGGCCGTGGCGGTCGGGGTGGCGGTGGCCGACTCCGACGGTGACGCCCGCAACGACCGGTCGGCCGACGCCGCCGGTACGAAGGCGGGTTCCGCGACGCCGGGCGCGACCGACGGGACCGGGACCGCCTCCGCCACCGCCGCCGTCCCCCCGCCCACCGCCGACGCCACGGCTTCGGCCACGGCGAGCGCCAGCCCCTCCGGGACGCCCGACGCCGGCACCACGGGATCCCCGACTCCCCCGAAGCCGGCCGCAGGCGGCGACACGGGCGGCGCGGGGTCCGTACCGGCTCCGGCCGACAAGCCCACGCGCAAGCCCGCCACGACCACGGGCGGCGGCTCGGGCTCCGGATCGGGCTCCGGCTCGGGCGGATCCGGCGGCTCCGGCTCGGGCGGCGGCTCCGGCTCGGGCTCCGGCGGCGGGACCGTCAACACCGACGCCGAGTCCGCGGTCCTCTCCCTGGTCAACAAGGAGCGGGCGGCCGCCGGGTGCGGCCCGCTGACCTCCAACGCCAAGCTGAGCGCGGCCGCCCGGGCGTACAGCGACACCATGGCGCGCAGCGGGGTCATGTCCCACACGGGGCCCGACGGGTCCACCATGACCAGCCGCGTGGAGGCCGCCGGGTACGCCTGGTCCGGCCTGGGCGAGAACATCGCCCGCGGTCAGGCCGACGCCACCGCGGTCATGAAAGCGTGGATGAACAGCTCCGGCCACCGGGCCAACATCCTCAACTGCTCCTTCAAGGAGATCGGCATAGGGGTCCACAAGGGCGACGGCGGCCCGTGGTGGACGCAGAACTTCGGCACCCCCAGGTAGCCCTGAGCCCCCCACAACCACCCCCCACCGGCCGCCTGGCGGCCCCGACGTCCTCCGACCCGTATCCGGGCCGGAGGACGTCGGCGTTCGCCGGGCGTACGCCGCCCGCAGCAGCCGCCCGAAGCCGCCGGCCGGGTCCACGGCCATCCCGGGTGAACCGGTACGAAGCGGCCCTTCGGAGCGAACCGGAGCGGAGGGGGGAGGCGGTGTCACGACGGTCGGGGCGTCGGCCACTATGGGGCGGTGCCCCGTATTCCGCGTTACCTGCTCATATGGCTGTCGTGCACGGCCGCCAGCGTGACTGCCGTGCTCGCCACGGTCCAGTACGTTGTCGGCTCGACCCGGCACACGCCCCCGGTCGCGCGGTCCGCCCCGACGGTCATCGATACGCCGCCCGCCTGGACGGCGCCGAGCCCCTCGCCCCCCGCGCCGTCCCCGAGCCCGTCCGCCAGCGCCTCGCCCACGGCGTCGCCGCGGCCGTCCTCCCCGGCCGTGAGCCCCACGCCGGCCAAGGCCACGCCCGAGCCCCCGCGGGATCCGGGCCCGCGGAACGTCGACTGCGAGCAGGGCGGCGCCGGCCTGCACACCGTCCCCGCGCAGGGCGGCAAGGCCACCGTGCGGTACGGTGGCCGGGGCGTGTGCCTGATCTCCGCGATCCCCGCCCGCGGCTTCAAGGCCACCACCTCACAGACCGCGGACCACATCCTCACGGTCACGTTCACCGGCCCCGGCCACGAGTCGGTCATCACGGCCACCATCAACCCGGCGAAGGCCAGCGTCCGCGAAACCTCGTTCTGAGAACGACGCGAGAACGACGCGAGACCGGGGCGAGAACGACGTGCCGACCGCCCGTCCCGGCGGCCAGCGGCTCCGGCCGGTCCGCACCGCTCGGCCACGCCGGCCCCTTTCGCCGCTTTCAGCGCGTTCACCGCGTTCGCCGTATTCACCACGTTATGAGCCCTGTTGGACCGGGCTCCGGCGAAGCGGAACGTGAGCTCTTCCTTAGGGCAACCTCAAGATCCGGCACAGCAGGTTCCGGTGGCGCCGGGCGGACCTATGCTCGCGTCAGCCGAGCGGCCCTCGGCGCCGGGACGTAGCGAACGCGACGCCCGGCGCGGCGGCGGGCCGCCGGTTTCACCGTGCCGGGAGGCGTTCTCGCCCCTCCCGCAGTCCGAACCGTGCCTTGGGGTGTCTTCGCCATGAGTTCTCGCATGCTCCGACCCGTCCGCTCCGCCGCGCCCCTGGGGAGGCGACTGCCGCTCGTCGCCGCGGCCGTGGTCGCGGCGGGGCTGGCCACGGCCTGCGGGCCGTCCTCGCAGCCCGCCGGATCCGCTGCATCGGCGCCCGGCCGGTCCGCGCAGACCCTCACCCCGGAGGCGGCGTCCGCGACGGGGGCGACGGACGCCTCGCCCACCGCTTCGGCCTCGCCGTCCGTATCGCCCTCGACATCGCCCTCGACATCGGCGTCCGCGTCCGCCGGGACCCGGCCCGCGGCCTCGCCCACCCCCTCGCGCGCCCAGACCGGTTCGGCCGCCGGCCGCAAGCCCGGCGCGTCCACCGCGCCCGCGCCGGGCCGGATACCCGGCCCCGGCTACGACAGTTCGGCCGACGCCCAGAAGCAGATCGACGCGGCGCTGCGCGCGGCGAAGGCCGACGGGCGCACGGTGCTGCTCGACTTCGGCGCGAACTGGTGCGGCAACTGCAAGGCCGCCGACAAGGTGTTCGCCCAGCCGCAGACGGCGGCGATCCTGGGGGCCTCGTACCACCTGGTGAAGATCGACATCGGTGGCGACAGCACCGCCAACTCGGCGCTGCTGCGCAAGTACAGCCCCTCGGGCGGGACGTACACGATGCCTGTCCTGGTCGTGGTCTCCCCGTCCGGCACGGTGCGCACCGACACCCACGTCACGGGCAACCCCTCGCTGACCGCGGACGGCATCAACGCCTTCCTCCGGAAGTGGGCGTCATGAGACCACCGCGCCGGCGGGCCGTCGCCGTACCGGCCGGGGCCGGCCTCGCGGTGGCGGCCGCCCTGGTCCTCGCCGGCCTCGCCACGGACGACGGGGGCGATACGGGCGCCCCCGGGACGGCGGGGCGGGCGGGCGGCGCCGTCCGGCCGGCGGACGGGGCGAGGGTCGTGGCCCCCGGCGCCCGGCAGGACGCACCCGCCCTGGCCGGTGACGACCTGGACGGCAGGCCGGTCAGCCTCGCCGGCCTGCGGGGCCAGGTCGTCGTGGTCAACGTCTGGGGTTCCTGGTGCGGCCCCTGCCGCGCGGAGGCCGACGACCTGGAGCGGCTGAACCGGCAGACCCGGGGCCAGGGGGTGACGTTCCTCGGCATCAACACCCGGGACCTGGACCGGGCGGCGGCGCAGTCGTTCGTCCGCGCGCACGGTCTGAGCTTCCCCAGCCTCCACGATCCGGACGGTTCCCTCCTGCTCCGGTTCCCGCCCGCTGTGCTCAACCCGCAGACGGTTCCCTCGACCCTCGTGATCGACCGGCGCGGCCGGATCGCGGCCGGCATCGGGGGCGCCGTCACCGACGAGGAGCTGCGGCCCCTGCTGGCGAGCGTGGTGGCGGAACCGGAGCAGGTACCGTGACGGCGGCCGGCCCCTGGGCGCTCGCCGCCACCGACACCGCTTCCCTCCTGACCGGAACGCTCGCGATCGCGGCCCCCGTGGCGTTCGTCGCGGGTCTGGTCTCGTTCCTGTCGCCGTGCGTCCTTCCTCTCGTACCGGGCTACCTCAGTTACGTGACCAGCCTGTCGGTCGCCGACCTGGCGGCCGCGCGCGGCGGTCGCCGCAGCCGGATGGCGGCCGGCGCGCTGCTGTTCGTCCTCGGTTTCACAGCGGTCCTCGTCTCCGGGGGCGCCCTGTTCGGCTACGCCGGCCGTACCCTCCTGGCCCACCAGGAGGCGGTCACCCAGGTGCTCGGTGTGTTCACGGTCCTGATGGGTCTGTCGTTCATGGGGTTCCTTCCGGGGTTGACGCAGCGGGAACTGCGCAGCCACCGGCGGCCGGTGCTGGGGCTCGCCGGAGCGCCGCTGCTGGGGGCGGTGTTCGCGGTCGGCTGGACCCCGTGCATCGGCCCGACCCTGGCCGCCGTCCAGGCGCTGGCCTGGACCGAGGCCAGTGCGGGGCGCGGCGCCCTGCTCATGGCCGCCTACTGCCTCGGGCTGGGGCTGCCGTTCGTCCTGGCCGCGCTGGCCTTCCGCCGGACGCTGGGGGCGTTCGGCCTGGTCAAGCGCCATTACGCGTGGGTTCTGCGGATCGGCGGCGGGATGCTCGTCCTCGTCGGCGTGGCGCTGGCCACGGGGGTCTGGAACGACCTGGTGTACCGGCTCCAGGTGTGGAGCGCCGGCTTCGCCACGGCCCTCTAGGGCCGGTCCGCACCACAGATGTACCACCGGCACGAAGAGACAGAGAGAGACGGATGAACGCTTTCCCGTACGTACGGCCTTCGCGCACCGCCCGGCTGGGGGCCGCCCTCGTCGCCGTGGCCGCCCTCGCGGCCTGCGGACAGCAGCCCGCGCAGGGCACCGGCGCCAGCTCCGGCACCGGCTCCGGTGCCGCCGCACCCGCGACGACCCGTTTCACCGAGAACGGGGTCACCGTCACGCTGTCGGTGTCCGGCTGGCAGGCGTCGAAGGACACGTCGAAGGACACGTCGTCGAAGGGCACCTCGAAAGGCACCTCGAAGGGCACGCTGACCGCCGTCTTCACGCCCGAGAAGCCGGGGTTCCACCTCTACAGCGCCGATCTGCCGCCCACCGGCGTCGAGGGCGTGGGCCGGCCGACCGCGATGGCCGTCACCGGCTCCCTCACGGCGGAGGGCAGGCTGACCGCCGACGCCGAGGTGCGGTCGATCAGCCTGCCCGGGGTCGACGCCCCCGTCCCCGTCTACCCGGACGGCCCGGTCACGGCCACGCTGCCCGTGCGCGCCGACGGCACGGGGAACGCGACGGTCCTGCTCGGCTACGCGAGCTGCAGCACCCGGGAGGGCTGCACCATTCCGGTCTCCGACCGGCCCGTGCGCCTGCGCGTCACCGGCGACGGACCCGTGTTCGACGCCCCCTAAAGTGTCCCCATGCCGAGCGTCCTGGTCGTGGAAGACGACCCCAGCATCCGCCAGTCACTGATCGAGGTCCTGGCGGAGCACGGGTATGCCGTGCGCAGCGTGGCCGACGGGTTCGGCGCGCTGCGCGAGGTCACCCAGACGCCCGTCGACGCGGTGGTCCTCGACCTGGGGCTGCCCGATCTGGACGGCGGGGACGCCCTGCGCATGATCCGGGGCATATCCTCCGTGCCCGTGCTGGTGGCCACCGCCCGCGACGACGAGGCGGAGATCATCAAGCTCCTCAACGCGGGTGCCGACGACTACCTGGTCAAGCCCTTCTCCGGGGGCCAGCTCATCGCACGCCTGTCCGCCGTCCTGCGGCGCACCAGCCATGTGCCGCCGCCCGCCGGTGCCGCGTCCGGCGCACCGGTGGCGCCGGCGGCCGAGCCGCTGCGGCCCACGACCGTGGGCGAGCTCGCGGTGGACCCGGGCGCGCGCACCGCGTACCTGGCCGGCCGGGAGCTGCGGCTGACGCGCCGGGAGTTCGACCTGCTGGCGTTCCTCGCCCACCACAGCGGCCAGGTGGTCTCCAAGCGCCGGCTGCTGACCGAGGTGTGGCGCGAGCCGTACGTGGACGACCAGACCGTCGACGTGCACCTGTCGTCCCTGCGCCGCAAGCTGGGCGAACGGGCGGCGGCCCCGCGCTACCTGCTGACGGTCCGCGGCGTCGGCATCAAACTGGTGGCGCCGCGGTGAGGCGCTCACTGGCCGGGGTGGCGCTCGCCGTGACCTCCATGGTCGCCCTCTCGTTCCTCATACCGCTGGCCGCGCTGGTGATGTCGCTGGTCAAGGAGCAGGGCGTCACCGCAGCCGAGCAACAGGCCGCCGCCCTGGCACCCGTGCTGACGCTCACCACGGATCCGGCCGCCCTGCGGGAGTCGGTGGCGAGCCTGGACGCGGCCGAGCGGCTGGTCGTCCATCTGCCGTACGGCGGCGCGCTCGGCCCGTCCAAGGCCCCGGCGGCACTGCTCGAACGGGCGCAGCGGGGCCGGGAGTCCATCTCCCAGGAGATCCCGGGCGGCTGGATCTGCCTGCAGCCGGTGGTCCTCGCCGACGACCAGGTGGCCGTGATCGAGAACTTCGTCCCCGAGAAGGAACTGAGCCGCGGGGTCACCCGGTCATGGGCCGTCATGGCCTTCCTCGCCGTGGGTCTGATCGGCGGTTCGGTCCTGGTCGCCGACCGGCTGGGCGCGAAGGTCGTGCGGTCCTCCCGGCGGCTCGCGCAGGCCTCGCACGCCCTGGGCCAGGGCGACCTGGACACCCGGGTGGACCCCATGGGCCCCAAGGAACTGCGGGACGCGGGCGTCGCCTTCAACGCGATGGCCCACCGGATGACCGAACTGCTCGCCGTCGAGCGCGAGCTCGTCGCGGACCTGTCCCACCGGCTGCGCACCCCGCTGACGGCGCTGCACCTGGCGTCGGAACGCATGGCCGGTACGCCGGAGTCGGCCAGGGTCGAAGCCGCGGTCGCCGAGCTGGAGGCGGAGCTGCGGGCCATCATCGCGGCGGCCCGCACCCCGCTCGCCGTGGGACCCATGGGCCAGGGCATGCTCGGTCCGGAGGCGGCCGCGGGCCACCAGGGCGCCGGGGGCGCGGGGGCGCCCGCCGTGGCCCCGCGCTGCGAGGCGGCCGACGTGGTCCGCCGTCGTACGGCGTTCTGGTCGGTCCTGGCGGAGCAGCAGAACCGCTGCTGCACAGTGGACCTCACCCAGGAGCCCACGGCCGTCGCGCTGTCCGACGACGACATCGCCGCCGTGGTGGACGCGCTCATCGGCAACATCTTCCGCCACACCGCGCCCGGGACCCCGTTCGGCGTCCACGTGGTACGCACGGCCCAGGCCGTGGAGCTGGTCGTGGAGGACGGCGGACCGGGCATCCCCGACCCGGACCGGGCGCTCTCGCGCGGCAGCAGCACCGGGTCCACGGGACTGGGGCTCGACATCGCGCAGCGGGCCGCGACCGCCACGGGCGGCTCGATGCACATCGCCGTCAGCCCGCTGGGCGGGGCGCGCATCACGGTGACGTTCGCGCTGGCCGCGCCGGCCCCGTCCGGACGCAGGTCGCGCATCTCCCGCCGCCGCCCGCCCTGGCCGCGCCGCCGGTAGCGCCGGGCGCGGCGGGGCGGCGGGCGCCCCGGCAGGCCGCGGGCGTCCGGCGGGCGACAGGTGCCCCAGCAGGCCGCGGGCGTCCGGCGGGCGACAGGTGCCCCAGCAGGCCGCGGGCGTCCGGCGGGCGACAGGCGCGCCGCGGGCTCAGGCGCGGGCGAGCCGGGGCAGCAGGAGCTCGGCGTTGCCGCGGTTGATCGCGTGCAGCTGCCCGTCGTCCCCGTGCGGGTACGCGTCCAGCCCCGCGTCGAAGCCGGTGCCCCACTCCTCGGGGAGCATGGGGAAGTCGCTGCCGTAGAGGATGTGCCCGGGCGCGGCGAACGCGGTCAGGGAGGGCAGCGCGGCGGGGCCTGCCGACAGCGCGGTGTCGAAGTAGAAGCGCCGCAGGTCCTCCAGGAGGCCCTCGGGGGTGAGGCCGGCGTGCAGGCGCGCGACCACCGCGAACCGCTGGGCGGCGTACGGCAGGAAGCCGCCCGCGTGGGGCAGGATCAGCTTCAGGTTCGGGTACCGGCGCGGCACGCCGTGCACGGCCAGGTGCAGGGCGGTGCGGGCGGTGTCGTACGGGAAGTCCACCAGAGGGCCGGGCAGGCCCGGGACCGGCTCGCCGGGCGGTGCGGTGGGGTGGACGAGGACGACGGCTGCGCGGGCGTCGAGCTCCGCCCACAGCGGTTCGAAGGCCGGGTCGCCGAGGTACCGGCCGCCGGTGTTGGACAGCACGATCACACCGTCGGCGTGCAGCACGTCCAGGGCGTGCGCGGCCTCGGCGAGGGCGCCGTCGACGTCGGGCAGGGGCAGGGCGGCGAAGTGACCGAAGCGGTCGGGGCGGTCCTTGACCACCTCGGCGGTGTACTCGTTCACGCGCCGGGCGCCGTCGCGGGCCCCGGCGGTGTCGTCCGGTGCGGCGAGCGGCGCGGGGAAGGACAGCACTCCGGTGGCGATCGATCTGCGGTCCATCATCGCGATCGCGCCCGGTCCGTCCCAGGCCGGTGCGGGCCAGCCGAGCGCCGCGGCCCGTTCGGCCATCGCGCGGCCGCGGTCCGGGGGGATCAGGTGCTGGTGTACGTCGATGCGCGCGGCGTCCGTCATCCCTGCCCGGGCCTCCTCGTGTACGGTGCCCCGCCTCCCCGCGGCGGCGGTCCGTTCCCCATGAGAGGGGACGGCGCGGGGTCGGCGGGGCCGGCCCCGCCCGGGACACGGGCGCGGCTGCCCGCAACTCCCCCGAACAGGCCAGCGGGTACGCTCCCCCACTCCTCGGACTTGGCATGAACGAGTCGTTCCCACCCTTCGCCCGGTGCCCTACTGTTCGGTCGAACAAGACGCGGCCCTCGCGTCCTTCGGCGCGCCGGCGTGACAGGAAGACGAGAGGACGATGACGTGACCGACCCCCTCCGCACCGACCCCCTCCGCGCTGATCCCCTCCCCGGCCGCCGGGACGTCCTGCGGCTCGGGGCGCTGCTGACCGCCGGCGGACCGGCCGCCCTGGTGCCGACGGACCTCACGTACGCCGCGACGCGCGCCGGCGGGGACGGCCGGACCGAGACGACGACGTACCGCGGCCGCTCCCCCTTCGGCTTCGACCAGTGGGCCTCCGTCGACTTCGACGTGCCGGCCGGGGTGCGCCGCATATCCGTCGGCTCCAGCTTCGACCCGGCCACCTCCCCCTCCCTGCCCGGGACCTGGTCCAACATGCTCGACATCGGCATCTTCGGGCCGACCGGTTTCCGCGGCTGGTCGGGCGGCGCCCGGCGGGACTTCACCCTGTCGGCCGCCGACGCCACCCCCGGCTACTTGCCCGGCCCCGTCCAGCCGGGCAGGTGGTCCGTGGCCCTCGGCCCGATGGTCAGCGAACCCGGCGGCATGGGCTGGGAGGTCCGGGTGACCCTGGAGTTCGGCGACCCGCCGCCCACCGCTCCCCACGACGTCCTGCCCGCTGCGGTGTCCGGCCGCGGCGCCGGCTGGTACCGCGGGGACCTGCACCTGCACACCGTCCACTCCGACGGACACCGGACGGTCGACGAGCTCGTCGCCGCCGCCCGCGCCGCCCGGCTGGACTTCATCGCCACCTCCGACCACAACACCAGCTCCACCGGCCTGTCGTGGCGCGGCAACGTCCCCCGCGACCTGCTGGTCGTCAACGCGGAGGAGGTGACCACCCGGCACGGGCACTGGCTGGCCCTCGGACTTCCGCAGGGCGAGTGGGTGGACTGGCATTACGGCCCGTCCGACGGGGCGTTCGACGGACACGTACGGCGCGTGCACAGCCTCGGCGGTCTCGTCGTCGCCGCGCACCCGATGACCCCCGGCGCCGGCTCCCTGTGGACGTTCGGCCTCGACGGCGTCGACGCCATGGAGATCTGGAACGGCCCCTGGACCCTGGACGACGAGGCGAACGTCGCCCTCTGGCACGCCCGGCTCTGCCTGGGCCGACGTCTCGCCGGTGTGGGCAACAGCGACGCGCACGCCCCCGGTGACGTCGTCGGGCGGCCGCACACCGTGGTACGGGCGGGCTCGCTGTCCACCGCCGCGCTGCTCGAGGCCGTGCGCGCGGGCCGCTCGTACGCGGCGGAATCGGCCGCCGTGACGGTGGACTTCACCGCGTCCGCGAACGGGGTGAGCGTGGGGCCGGGCGAGGAGCTCCCGCTGTCGTTCTTCGACACGGTGGACGTCCACGTCACCGTCACCGGTGCCCCGCACACCGTCGCGGTGCTCGTCACCGAGTGGGGTGTCATGGCCTCGACGGCGATCGGCGCCGGCGGCAGCGCCCGCCTGCACTGGCGGGGCTGGGGCAGGGCGTCCCTGTTCGCCCGCGCCGAGGTGCGCCGCCCGGAGCCCGCGTGGACGGTGCCGAACCAGATGGTCGCCGTCACCAACCCGATCTGGTTCTACGGCCGTCCGCTGCCTCCGTACGCGATCGACGGGCGCACGCTGTTCCTGGCCGAGCGCGCCGCGGACGGCGGCTGGGGCGGCACCCGCCCGCTGCCCGGGGCCGGGGGCGCCGCGGCCTTCGACGGCGTACGGGCCGACGCGGCCGCGCTGCCCGACGGGACCACGCTGGTCCTGGGCATCGGGCCCGACCGCGGCCTGTGGCTGATGAGCGCCGGCCGTACGGAGAACACGCCGCGGCCCTGGCAGCGCCTGGCGGGACCCGACGGGGCCGGCTCCTTCACCGTGCTGGACGCGGGGGTCGCGGGCCTGCGGGACGGCAGTGCCCAGATCGTCGCCGTCGGCACGGACGGCATCCTGTACCACCAGCAGGTCCGGACCGACGGCGTCCCGGCCGGTTTCCGTCCCGTCCCCGGCAACGGCGGCGCCGCCCGCTGGAGCGCCACCCAGGTGGCGATCGCCGCGATGCCGGACGGCAGCACACAGCTGGTGTGCTTCGGCGCGGACGGCGCCGCCCACCACTGCGTCCGGGACGCCCGCGGGAGGTGGACGCCCTGGGGCCGGCTGGCCGGCGCCCACGGGGCCGCCTCCTTCAGCGGCCCGGCCCTGGACATCGCGGGTCTGCCCGACGGTTCCGCCCAGGTCCTGGCCATCGGACTGGACGGGATCGTCTACCACCAGGTCCGCCACGCCGATGGGTCCTGGAGCGGGTTCCGGTGCCCCACCGGGGTCACCACCAGCCTCATGGGGGCGAGTTCCGTCGGGATCGCCGGCATGCCGGACGGCAGCGCGCAGATCGTGGCGGTCGGGCTCGACCGCCACGCCTGGCACCGCATCCGCGACCGGGACGGCTCCTGGACCGGCTGGACCCAGGTCAGGGGGCCCGGCGGCACCGATCCGTTCCCCGCGAGCCAGGTCCGCATCACCGCGCTGCCGGACGGCGCCGCGCGCGCCGTCGGCATCTCGGCCTCGGACGATGCCTCCGCCACCACCTCCTCCGGTAGCACCTCCTCCGGTACCGCCTCCTCCCGTACCACCGCCTCCGACCGGGCCGTGCCCGGCTTCCGGCTCCGCAACCGCCGCTCCGGCAAGGTGCTCGGCCTGGACCGGACGGCGGCGCCCGGCCGCGCCGGGATCGTCCAGGACACGGACGACGGCAGTGCCGGCCACGCGTGGGAACTCCAGGCCCACGACGACGGCTGGTACGTCCTGCGCAACCACCGCTCCGGCAAGGTCCTCGCGGTGGACGGCATGTCCACCGCCGAGGGCGCCCGGGCCGTCCAGGCCGCGGGCTCCGGATCCGGCACCGCCCCCGACGGCCACCTGTGGCGGCTCGTCGGCGACCACGACGGCTGGTACCGCCTGCGCAACAAGCACTCGGGCAGGGCGCTCGCCCTGGACGGCCGTCCGACCACGACCGCCGACGGTGCGCGGATCGTCCAGCGCGCCGACCTCGCCGCCGAGGACCGGCTCTGGCTGCTCCAGCCCGACGGCCCGGTCCGGATCGCCGACCCCGGGTCCGGCGAGGTGCTCGGCGCCGGGCGGGAACCTGCCGCCGGCCCGGCCCCGGTCGGGTCGTACGCCGACACCGCCACGCCCGGCCACCGGTGGACGTTCCTGGCCGACGCCGACGGCTGGTTCCGTATCCGTGACGCCCACGGTGGCCGCGTGCTCGGCGTGGAGCGGATGTCCACCGCCGAGGGCGCCCGGATCGTCGCGTACGCCGACACCGGGTCCGACGGCCACCGGTGGCGCCTCGTCCACCACGGCTCCGGCTGCTTCCGCCTGGTCGGCGCCCACTCCGGCAAGGCGCTGGGCGTCGAACGGGCGGCGGCGGACGGCGCCGCCAGGATCGTCCAGCGCGGCGCCGACGGCACGGACGGCCCGCTCTGGCGGCTGCGCTGACCCGCCGCACCACCGGGGTCCGAGTCCGGCCCCGTACGACCGGCCGACCACCCCCCGGCCGGTCGTACGGGGCCGCCGCGTGGACCCGCGCGCGCGGCGCGGCTGCCTCCGGCCCCGCAGCCGTACGCCTACGATCGCCGCCATGACCGCACAGCAGCCGCCGGGTTCCGGGTCCGGGGCCCTCGCCGTGCCGCCCGCGTACCGGACCGGCGCGGGCCGGGTGCTCCCGTGCGCCACCGGTCACCCGGGCCGACGGCGGGCGGCCCCGACCGCCGAACGCACCGGCGCCCACGCCTGCGCCCGGCGGTGACGTACCGCGGGAAGCCGGTCCGGCCCGCGGCGGCCGAGGGGCCGGCGCACCCGGCCGCCGCGGCGCGGCGCCGGTTCGGCGCGGTGGTGGGACCGGCGGCCCGCCTGGTGGTGTGCGCCGCCGTGTCGTGGGGCCTGTGCGTCCGGCTCGGCACCAGCACGGCCCCGGTGCCGGCCGCCCTCCCCGCCGTGCTGATCCTGCGCGGGGACCTCTTCGCCGCTCCCCGGCTGGCCCTGGAGCGGCTCGCCGGAGTCGTGGTGGGGGTGCTCGTCGGCGTGGCTGTCCTGCACTGGTTCCCGGTCTCCACCACCTCGTTCCTGCTCATGCTGGTCTGCGGCTGTGCGGGCATGTACCTGCTGGGCGGGGCGAGTTCCCCCAACCAGCAGGTCCTGATCTCCGCCCTGCTGATCTACGCCACGCCGGTGCCGGGATACCCGCTGGCCAGACTGGCGGAGAGCACGGTCGGCATCGCCGTCGTGGCCCTCCTCGGTCCCCTGCTGTGGCCGCCCGACCCCTGCCGCGCGGCACGGGAGGGCCTGGACGCGTACCGGACCGACCTGTCCGCCCTCCTCGACGGCATCGCGGCCCGGGCGGCCCTCGGACAGCCGGCCCCCGCCGGGCCGGGGGCCGCCGGGCTCTGGCAGCGGCCCCGCGAACTGGCCGCCCAGGCCGACGGGACGACCGCGCGGCTGCGCCTCCTGCCGTGGCGGAGCGCCGACCGGACCCGCCTGGCGGACCTGCGGCCCCGGCTGCGCCTGGCGGCGCGCACCGCGCTCACCCTCCAGTTCTTCACGGACGAACTGGCGGACCGGGCCCGCGACCGGGCCACCGTGCCCGACGAGGCCGTACGCGACCTCGCCCCGCTGCTGCGGGCCACGGCCCGCGCGCTCGACGAGGCCCTGCGGGGAGCGGACTGCACCGCCGCGCTGCGCCGTGCCCGCGCACTCGACGCCGCCCACCGCACCGCCCACCCGACCCGGCACGACGCCGTCCTGCGCACCGGGCTCCACCTCACCCACGAGGCGCTCACAGCCCATCTGGCGCGACCGGCACCGCAGGACGACGGCACCTCCTAGTCCCGTACCAGGGATCGGCCTCCTCGTCGTCGCCACCTCCGGTGCCTCTGCGCATGGTTTAATAAATGAACGTACATTTACTATCGGAGGGTCGGCGGAGAGAGATGGGGCGTCCCCGCGGGGTCGAGGATGTGGTGATCCTTCGCGCGACGGCGCAGGTCATGGGGCGGGTGGGGCCCACGGGCCTCACGCTGGCCGCCGTGGCGCGCGAGGTCGGGCTCGCACCGGCGACGCTGGTGCAGCGCTTCGGGTCCAAGCGCGGCCTGCTCCTGGCACTGGCCGAGCAGTCCGAGCGGGACGCGGGCGAGCTGGCGGAGCTGGCGCGCCAGTCGCACGACTCGGTGCTCGGGGCCCTGGCGGCGCTGACGACGAAGTCGGCGGCCGAGATGGCCACGCCGGAGAGCTTCGCCCATCATCTGGCGTTCCTGTGCATCGATCTCGGCGATCCGGAGCTCTACGAGCGCGCGCTGGCCGTCCACCGCACCCAGAAGCGGGCGATCGAGGGGCTGCTGACGGAGGCGGCCGGTGCGGGCGAGCTCCGGGCCGGGACCGATACCGCGGCGCTGGCCCGCACCGTCCAGGCGATCGTCGCCGGTACGGGCCTGGCCTGGGCGCTCGACCGCGAAGGAACCCTCGAGCAGCGGCTCCGGCACGAGCTCGGCGTCGTCCTGTCCCCCCACCTTCCGCCCCGGCACGACCACGGCGACGGCCACGACCACGACCTGGAGGAATCATGACGACCGACGCACGCCCGCTGACCGGAAAGGTGGCCCTGGTCGCCGGCGGTACCCGGGGCGGCGGCCGGGGCATCGCCGTCGAGCTCGGCGCCGCCGGCGCCACCGTGTACGTCACCGGCCGCAGCAGCGGCACCGGCGGAC
Organism: Streptomyces sp. NPDC090022; assembly: GCF_044748145.1. Classification (NCBI taxonomy): domain Bacteria; kingdom Bacillati; phylum Actinomycetota; class Actinomycetes; order Kitasatosporales; family Streptomycetaceae; genus Streptomyces; species Streptomyces sp. NPDC090022. The sequence goes on along the minus strand of NZ_JBIVFN010000001.1, from coordinate 843,606 downwards.
GCTCCGAACTGGACCGCCCGGAAACCATCGAGGAGACCGCCGAAAAGGTCACCGCCGCGGGCGGGCTGGGCATTGCGGCCCGGACCGACCACAGCCGTCCGGACGAGGTCCGGGCCCTCGTCGACCGGATCTCCGCCGAACAGGGCGGACGGCTCGACATCCTGGTCAACTCCGTCTGGGGCGGGGACCCGCTGACCGACTGGGAACGCCCGGTGTGGGAGCAGGATCTGGACACCGGTCTGCGGCTGCTGCGACAAGCGGTGGAGACCCACATCATCACCAGCCGGTTCGCGCTTCCCCTCATGGTCGCCCGCGGGAGCGGCCTGGTCGTGGAGGTCACCGACGGCAACACCGCCCGCTACCGCGGCACGTTCTTCTACGACCTGGCGAAGTCCGCCGTCATCCGCCTCGCCGTCGCCCAGGCCGCCGAGCTGCGGCCCCATGGCGTCGCCGCCGTGGCCCTCACGCCCGGTTTCCTGCGCTCGGAGGCCATGCTGGAACACTTCGGCGTCACCGAGGCCAACTGGCGCGACGGCGCTGCCCAGGACCCGAACTTCGCCCACTCCGAGACCCCGGCCTACCTGGGCCGGGCCGTCGCCGCCCTGGCCGCCGACCCGGACATCATGGCCAAGTCCGGCCGGGCCCTGGCCACCTGGGGCCTGTACCGGGAGTACGGCTTCACCGACACCGACGGCACACAACCGGACTTCGCCGCCCATTGGGCCGAGCACCTGGAGGCGGAGTACGGCCCCCTCGGGGACCCCCTGTGAGCGCCGACGGCCGCTGACCCGGGGAGCCCTTACCGGTGGGCGCGCTGGGCCTCGACGATCTTGCGCATGGAGCCGCCGCCGAAGCCCGCCCTGGCCTGGACCCGTTCGGCGAAGCGGGGGAACTGGCCCGCGACCGCGCTCAGCAGCCGCAGTTCCAGCGGGGCCACGTTGACCTCGCACAGGTCGCGCCGGACGGCCCGTACGACGCCGTCGGCCACCTGGCCGGGGGTGACCGTGCGGATCCGGTTCGGGGTGCTGGCGCCGGTCGCCGCGAACATGCCGGCGTCGCGGACGAAGCCGGGCTGGACCAGGGAGACGCCCACGCCGGTACCGATGAGGTCCTGGCGCAGGGCGAGGGCGAAGCCGCGCAGCCCGAACTTGGTCGCGTTGTACAGGGAGGAGGAACGGGTCGCCGCCTTGCCGGAGATGGATCCCACCAGCACGATGTGGCCGCGGCCACGCTCCGCCATCCGCGCGGCGAGCAGCCGGGAGAGCAGCACGGGGGCACGCAGGTTGACGTCCAGGGCCCGGTCGATCTGGTCCTCGGTGTAGTCGAGGAGTTCGCCGCTGGCCGGCAGCGCGGCGTTCGCGATCAGCAGGTCGGTGTCCGCGCACTCCTCGGCGAGGCGGGAGACGTCCGTACGGGAGGCGAGGTCGGCGACGACCGGGCGCGCGCCGTACGCGTCCGCGGTGGCCCGCAGCGCCTCCTCCCGCCGCCCGGTGATCACGAGCCGGGCGCCCCCGGCCGCCAGGGCCGCGGCCAGGGCCGTACCGATCCCTCCGGTGGCGCCGGTGAGCAGAACCTGCGATCCGCGTACGTCCACGGCAACTCCCCTTCCCGGGCTGTTCGTTCGAACGAACAGTAGGGATGACGGGAGAGGTCTGTCCAGAGCCCGGGACGGCCCGGACGAGCACCGCACCGGCCGCCGGACCGGCACCGCACCGGCCGCCGGGCTCGCCGGGGGTGCCCGGACGTGCCGTCAGGCGCTGCGGCAGAATGCCGTCATGTCCAGCGACTCCGCCCCGGCCGCCGTGCCCGGCCCCGCCTCCGGCACCCGTCAGAACATCATCGACGCCGTGCTGCGGATCATCGGGCAGGACGGGATCGCCGCCGTGAGCAACCGGCGGATCGCGAAGGAGGCGGAGGTCTCCCTCGGGTCCATCACCTACCACTTCGCCACCCAGCACGAACTCCTGCGCGAGAGCCTGCTGCTCTTCGTGGCCGAGGAGACCCGGCACTTCACGGCCCTGGCCGACGAGTGCCCGGACGACTGCCTCGACATCCGGCAGGCGGCCGAGGTGGTGGCCCTGGTCGCGGGCGGCGACGGTTTCGACAGCCGGCACATCGCGCCGTTCGAGCTGTACGTCCAGGCCGGCCGGGACGAGCGGCTGCGCGCGGCCGCGGCCGAGTGCTTCGCGGCGTACGACCGCCTGGCCGCCCGTATCCTGACCCGCCTCGGTCTGCCGGACGCGGACCGCATGGCCCCGGCCGTCGTCGCGGTGGTCTTCGGGCAGCAGCTGCGCCGGCTGGCCACGGGCGCGCCCATGGAGGACCTCGTCGACGCCCTGCTGGTCCTGACCCGGCGCACCGGCGGCTGAGCGGCCGGTTCAGCCGCTGCTCGCGGAGAAGTGCTGGTAGTCCGGGTTGCTCCAGCGGCCGCCCCAGTACCAGCCGACGGCACCGAACGCCCGCACCACCACACCGCCGCCGTCGATCATCCCGAGCCGGACGGGCTCGCGCCGCAGGTAGTCCCGGCCCGCCGGCGGGTGCACCGTCCCGCTCACGTCGACGTACGGGTTCTCGACGGGGTTGATGTCCACGGCGTCGCCCCACGCGTGCCGGGAGAGCTTTCCGGGATCCCCGACCACCGGCCGGCAGTTGAAGGCGGACGTGTTGTCGTCGGCCATCGACCGGAGGTCGTCTCCCCCGTACTCGGCCATCACCCGCATCCGCCGGATCGGGAACCGGGCCTCGAAGGCCTGGCCGAAGGCCTGGATCAGCGGGGCCACCGCGTCCTGGTGCGCGATCAGCTCGCCCCGGTGCACCTGGCCGTCGAACCCCCAGTGGTTCATCCGTATCAGGCGCAGCCGCTCCGGCGGCACGGGGCACCCGGGCCCGTGGCTCGCGCCGAGCTTGCCGGGGGGCACGTCCGTGACGGCGGCGGCGAGCACGGGCACCCGCGCGGCGGGCCGCACGGGTACCGTGACCTGCGACGACGGCGCGGTGCACGACACCGTGCTCACGCACAGCGCGGCCGCCACGATGAGGGAACCGGACGAAGGGCGCACGCTTCACGGTACGTCGGCCCCGCCCGCACCCGGGTTCGATATGCACCCATTCGGGTGATCCCGGCCGCCCCTGGCGACCTACGGCCGGCGTAGGGGCGGTGGGCGGCGGTCAGGGGGTGTCGGGCCGCCCGGCGGTCAGCCGGGTGATCACGTCGGCGTCGAGGTCGATGCCGAAGTCCTCCCGCAGGACCCGCTGGAGGTCGCCGGGTCCGATCTCGCTCTCGGTCCGGGTACCGTCCGGCAGCGTGGTGCTCCAGGTCAGTCCGTCGATCTGGTCGTGCCGGGTGGCGCTGAACCGCTGGGCGAACAGCCGCTTCACGAACGGCGAGCGGGGGTGGGTGCCGACGTAGTGGCTGCCGACCACGTAGTCGATCCGGTACTGCGGGTTCAGCGTGAAGGTGTGCCGGTCGACCCAGCCCTCCGGCCCGTACTGGTGCAGCCACCAGTGCGCGAAGCCCTGCGCGTCCGGACGGCGTTCCATACGGAAACGCCATCCGTCGAACTCCGACTCGGCACCGTCGGCGAGTTCGACCGGCTCCAGCGGGCCGCCGCCGAAACCGACGTCGCACAGCCAGGTCCGGTCGTCGTCGGCGGGGGTGACGGCCAGCAGGGCGTGGGTCGCCGGGAGGATCTTGTCCGCGCCGAGCGAGACCCGTCCGCTGAGGGCGGTGAACCGGAAGCCGAGCCTTTTGAGGGCCGCGGCGAAGAGGGTGACGTGCTCGTAGCAGTAGCCGCCGCGGGGACTGCGGACGAGTTTGTCCTGGACGGACTCGATGTCGAGGGGCAGTGGGATGCCGAGGACGGCGCTCACGTTCTCGAACGGGATCGAGGTGGTGTGCCCGCGGTGCACGGCGCGCAGGCACGCCAGGGTGGGTGCGCGCTCGCCGGTGTGGCCGATGCGTGCGAGGTAGGCGTCGAGGTCCAGCAGGTCCCCGTGCCATCCGTCCCCGCGGTCGCGCACTGCGGTCGTCGTCATGCTCGTCCGTCCTCCCCGTGGTCCTGCTGCATTCGGCTCCGACCCTAAATGATGATCTTCCCCCTGCGGCGCCGGCGGGTGGCGCGCCCGGGCACCGGACGCCGGATGCCCGGCGCCGGGTAGCCAGGCTGCCGGCGCGGCACCGGTCTCAGGAGTCCCGCAGGGCCGCGTCGAGCGCGTGGTACAGCGCGTCCAGCCGGCTGCGGCCGGGGCTGCGGGCGGGCAGCTGCCGCACGAGCGCGCGCACCTCGGGCGGCACGTGGCCGCTCGCCCACCGGATCTCCTCGTCCCCGGGCCCGGTGCCCGTCCCGACCGCGATCTCACGGGCGCGCGCCCCGTACACGGCGGGCGCGAGGACATGCCGGGACTGGTGCGGGGTGACGAGGGGATGGAGGTACGGGACCGCCGCCGCGTAGCCGGCGGCGCGGGCGGCGGCGGTGGCGGCCGGATCGCCGGCCTCGCGGGCGGCCGCGAGGGCCGCCCACGCGAGGGAGCGCAGCCGCGCGGTCCGCTTCCCGTCGCGCACGAAGTCCCGGACACCCTCGATCGCTTCGCGCGGGCGGGCGTCGTCCGCGACCGCCGCCTCGAACAGCGGCAGCACGCGCTCGGCACAGTCGCCGGCCCACCGCGCGAGGGACCGCCGGTCCTCGTCACCGATGGTCAGTGGGTCAACCACAGCTCCAGCCCTCCGGATCCGGCTTCCCGTCTGCGGACTTCCTATCCGACCGGGCCGGCGGGCGGCAAACGAGTTATGCCGCGGCGCCGACCTCCCGAGATGTGCGGTGCGCCCGGTCGGCGCATGATGGCCGAAGGCCGGCAGGCCCGGGCGGGCGCCGGCCTTCCGGGGCGGTACGTCCGCCCGCCCCCCCACGAGCGGCCGGGAGGCGAGACGTGGAGTTCGACGAGTCGCGCAGGGCCTGGGGCATGATCATCGCCACGGTCACGATCATCCTGGCCAACCTGCTGGCGATCATCCTGATGAACGTCTTCGGGCGGTGACCGGACCGGGGCCAGGACCGGGGTCCGGAGCGGGGTCAGGACCGGGGCCAGGACCGGGGTCAGGACCGGGGTCAGGACCGGGGTCAGGAACCCGGCGGCGCCGGGGTCCCGGGGTGCGGGCGCAGGCCGGTCAGCAGCACGTCGAGGGCGAGATCCGTCGCCTCGGACAGCGGCGTGTCCTCGAGCAGGGAGCCGACGGCCAGGGCGGCCAGGCCGTGCACCGTGGAGAACGCCACCTGCGCGAGACGGGCGGGGTCGCCCTCCCGTACGGCACGCTCCCGCTGGGCGAGCGCGATCAGTTCGGCGGCGATCCGCAGGCTCTCGTGGCCGCGCTCGCGCAGCTCCGCGCTGGAGTCGTCGGCGTGCTTGGCCGTGAACATCAGGCTCAGCAGGGGTGCGTGCGCGACGGCGAAGCCGATGTACGCGCGCCCCATGCCCGCGAGCCGCCCGGCGACCGGACCGGGCGCGTCCACGGCCGCCCGGAGGCGTTCGTTGAGCCGGACGAAGCCGTTGGTGGCGAGCGCGTCGAGCAACGCCTGCCGGTCACGGAAGTGGCGGCCCGGCGCCGCGTGGCTGACCCCGAGATCGCGCGCGAGGGCACGCAGGGACAGGCTGTCCGCCCCCGAGGTCACGAGGACGGTCTCCGCACGCGCCAGCAGGGCTTCGCGGAGGTTGCCGTGGTGGTAGGGCGCATCGGTGCCGGTCAAGGCGGTCTCCCCTTCCTCCGGAGGATGCGATGTTGTCATTGACAACAATGTTTGCTCTGCCTACATTCGAAAGTATCCCCCATCGCGGGCGATCTGCCCGTATGCCCCCCGGAACGGAGCGCCGACCATGTCGATGACCTACCGCGGAACCACCGCCCTGATCACCGGGGCCAGCGCCGGCCTCGGCGTCGAGTTCGCCCGGCAGTGGGCGGAGCGCGGGGCGGACGTCGTCCTCGTCGCCCGGCGGGTCGACCGGCTGGAGGAGCTGGCGGCCGACCTCGAGCGCCGGCACGGGGTCAAGGCCCGCCCGATCGCCGCGGACCTCGCCGCGCCGGGCGCGGCGGCCGCGCTGCACGCCGAGCTCGACACGCTCGGCATCCCGGTCCACACCCTGATCAACAACGCCGGCTTCGGCAGCCACGGCCCGTTCGCCGCCCAGGAGCCCGCGCAGATCAGCGAGATGATCCAGCTCAACGTGGCGGCGGTCGCGGACCTGACGCGGCAGTTCCTGCCGGCGCTGGTGGCCGACGGCCGGGGCGCGCTCGTCAACATCGCCAGTTCGGCCGCCTACCAGCCGACCCCGTCGATGGCGGTCTACGGCGCCACCAAGGCCTTCGTCCTGAACTTCACCGAGGCCGTCGCGTACGAGACACGGGCGTCCTCCCTGCGGGTGCTCGCCGTCTCGCCGGGCCCGGTGCGCACCGAGTTCTTCGACGTCGTCGGGACCCCGGACGCCGCCGTCGGCCGGATGGCCACCCCCGCCGAGGTCGTCACCGCGACGCGCCGCGCGCTGGAGCGGGCCACGACCCCGCCCAGCATCGTCGTCGGTCTCGGCAACCGGTTCTCCGCCACGGCGTCCACGCTGGCGCCCCGCCGCCTGGCCCTGACCGTGGCGGGACACGCCCTGAAGGCCTGAACCCGGGCCTCACACCCTCACATCACACGACGGACCCGCGCGGCGAACCCGCCGACCCGAGTGCGGGACTAACGTGACGGACTCGCGTTGAGCTCCGCGACGACGGAGGCCGGCGTGTGGCCGCTGCCGTCCGACACGCGGTGGAAGTCGACGGAGACGAAGTTCGGCCCGCGGCCCCCGGCGGCGGGGCGGCACCGTTCGGCGATGCGGTCGCGCAGCTTGGCGCCGTTGTCCAGGGCCGCCGTCAGGACGGTGGGCACGTTGCGGTGGTGGCTCATCGTGAACAGCCGCCGGAATCCCGGCTCCTGCCGGTCCAGCGGTACGTCGGACCAGCGGCTGACGCACGCGAGGTCATGGCCCAGGTCCCCCAGGCTCCAGTAGTTGCTCACCGTCCAGGACTTGTCGTACATGACGCCCAGGTGCTCGCGGTCGGACCGGTCCGAGAAGATCAGCAGGCGCTTCCCCGCGGTGACGAGGTCGGCCACCTTCGGCCAGCCGTGCTGCCCCACGCCCCACTCCTCGGGCCGGAACAGCAGCCCGGACAGTCCGCCGACCCGGTCGAGGGACTGCCGCAGCTGGTCGGCGCTGACGTAGTCCTCGAGGAAGACGGTCACCACCTCCTGCGGGTGGGCGGCGAGGAAGTCCACCACGGTCCGCAGGGTGCCGTGGAAGGACTGCCGCGGCAGGGCGTACGTGGCACCGGCGAAGGCCTTGCAGTCGCCGTGGCACAGGTACACGTCACTGGGGTAGCAGTCGCTGCCGAAGCTGATGACGCACAGCCAGGTGCTGCGCTCGTACCAGTGCGTGTCCAGGCTCAGGCCGCGGACGCCGTGGTCGAGCTGGGCCCGTACCGACTCGGTCTGGTTCACCGAACTCCAGCGGGAGTCCTCGTAGTTGGTGAAGGCGTTGTGCGTGGCGAGGAAGGCGACCTCGTCCAGGCGCCGGTCGCCCCAGCGGGCGGTGGCCGGGTCCGCCGCGACGGCGGGGCCGGCGGAGGAGGCGGTGGTGGTGGTCGGGCGGGTGCCGGGCGGGGGCGCGGCGCTCGCCGCGGACACCGCGCCCAGGAGCGCCAGCAGGAGCAGGAACACGACGGCGTACCGCCCGCCCCGGCGGCGTCCACGCACCCTCGACTTCGCCATGCCCACGTCAATCATGGACGGGAGACTACCGCCCGGAACCGGGTCCGTCCCGGCGAACGACGAAGACCCCGGCCCCCACAGGGGGCCGGGGTCTTCCGCGGAGCGCTGGGCAGGCCTTGCACCTGCATCTCCCCACAGGAAGTGGGGTGCCTTTCCTTGGACCACCAACGCCAGGCCCACCACCGCGGACCGCGGCGCGAGCTCAAGATCTACTGTAGCCCATCCGGGACACCGCCCGCACCCACCTCCCCTCCCCGCGCCCGCCGTTCAGCGCATGCCCGGCAGACGCAGGCTGAGCAGCGCCGTCAGGGCGATCAGCACGAGCTGCACCAGCAGGGTGACGCACACCGCCGCGCGCATGCCCGCCGCCGGGACCAGGGCGAGGAAGAGGCTGCCGAGCGTGGCGACCCCGAGCGCCAGCGAGGACTGCTGGGCGGTGATCATGACGCCGCCGCCCACGCCCGCCCGGTCGGCGGGTACGTCGGAGAGGATCAGGCGCATCAGCACCGGCAGTTGCAGCCCCTGCCCCAGCCCCGCGAGGGCCACGCCCGGGGCGAGTTCGGCGAGGCCGAGGTCCGGCCAGCCGTACCGGAGGGTGACCAGCAGGATCGCGATGCCGGCCGCCTGGAGCACGCCGCCCGCGGTGACGACGCGGCTGCCGTGGCGGCCGACCAGGCGCGGCCCCGCCAGGGAGGCCGCGAAGAAGGCCAGGGCCATCGGCACCAGCGCCAGCCCGGCCGTCACCGGGCCCATCCGCAGGCCCTGCTGGAGCACCACGGCGAGGACGAACATGAAGCCGCTGAACCCGACCGAGAACGGCACCAGCAGCACCAGACCGCGCCGCATCGACGTCAGCCGCAGCAGGCTCGGCGGCACCAGCGGGGTGCGGCCCCGGCGGTCGGCCCGGCGCTCGGTGACGTAGAAGGCGACGGTGGCGACGGGGAACACCGCGAGGCTGACCCAGGTCCACAGGGGCCAGCCGGCGGCCCGGCCCTCGGTCAGCGGCAGCAGCAGGGAGACCAGCGACAGCGCGAGCAGGAGGGTCCCCGGCACGTCCACGCCGGCGGGCCGGCCGGCCCGGGTCTCCGGGACGGAGCGTACGGCGAGGACCAGGCCCAGGATCACGACGGGGACGTTGACCAGGAACACCGCGCGCCAGCCGGTCCCGGCGAGGTCCGCGGCGACCAGGACCCCGCCGAGGATCTGCCCGGCGACCATGGACAGCCCGGCGGTGGCCCCGTACAGGCTCATGGCCCGGGCCCGGCGCGGGCCCTCGGTGGTGGCCTGGATGGTGGCGAGCACCTGCGGCAGCATCAGGGCGGAGGCCGCGCCCTGGGCGACGCGGGCGGCGACCAGGGTCCAGGCGTCCGGGGCCAGTCCGCAGGCGAGGGACGTGACGCCGAACGCGGCCATGCCGACGAGGAAGAGCCGGCGGCGGCCGAGGCTGTCGCCGACGCGGCCGCCGAGGACGAGCAGGACGGCGTACGCGACGCCGTACCCGCCGACGACGAGTTCCAGCAGGGCGGGTCCGGCGGCGAGGTCGTGCTCGATGGCCGACAGCGCGACGTTGACGATGAAGAAGTCGATCAGGGGCAGGGCCGCCCCGAGGAGCACGGTGAACAGGCCCGTGCCGCCCAGGTGCGCTGCGGGTTTCCCGGCCGCCGGGGCGGGGCCCGCGGGCGCCGGAGGTACGGGGGTGGTGCGTACGGTGGTCTCAGTCACGCTCCGAGACTCCTCCCGCCGCCAGACGGGTACCAGAGTGTGCTTATCCGGGTACCAGCACTACCTGGCAACAGGATGGGCGGTCGGGCAGGCTGGACGTATGACGACCGTGGCCCCTGGAAGCGATGTCCGCCGGCACGAGCTGGCCGAGTTCCTGCGCAGCCGCCGCGAACGGATCGCGCCCGAGCAGGTCGGCCTCGTGCGGGGGCCGCGCCGGCGGACGCCCGGGCTGCGCCGCGAGGAGGTCGCGCACCTGTCGTCGGTGGGCGTGACCTGGTACACGTGGCTGGAGCAGGCGCGCGAGATCACGGTGTCGGCGCAGGTGCTGGACGCGGTCGCGCGGGCGCTGCTGCTGGACGCGAGCGAGCGCGCGCACCTGTTCGCGCTGGCCGGGAGCGCGGACCCGACGCCCCACACGCTCTGCCCCAGCGTGACGCCGGCCCTGCGGGCCATGCTCGACCAGCTGGGCCCCGTCCCGGCGTGCGTCCAGAACAGCCGGTACGACATCCTCGCCCACAACGCCACGTACGGCCGGCTCTTCGGCGATCTGGCGGGCAAGCGGCCGGAGGACCTCAACTGCATGTGGCTGGCCTTCACGGATCCCGAGTGGCGCGCGGCGGTGGTGGACCTGCCGGCCACGCACCGGACCATGGCGGCCAAGTTCCGGGCGGCGATGGCCGAGCACCTGGCGGAGCCGGCGTGGAAGACGCTGCTGGCCCGGCTGGAGGGGGCGTCGGCGGAGTTCCGGGAGGTGTGGGCGCGCCACGAGGTGGTGGGGCAGGGGGCGAAGGCGAAGTACATTCGCAACGCGCACGTGGGCCTGCTGTACCTGGAGCACACCAACCTGTGGCTGGGGCCGGCTTCCGGCCCGCGGCTGGTGGCGTACGTGCCGCTGGACGAGCAGACCCGGGAGCGGCTGGAACGCCTGGAGCGCTTGGAGCACCTGGAGAAGCCGGCGGCCACGACGTCCGCACCCCTCACCCCCCGGTCATAAATCCCGTTGATGGGGTCATAAAGAGGGGCCGGGTGCACACTTAGGATACCCTTAGTTTACAGTTCCCCTTGATCGCGTTTTGGACGTTCGAAGGGAATCTGTCATGCCTCGCCCCCTGCGCGTAGCAATTGTCGGTGCCGGTCCCGCGGGGATCTACGCCGCCGACGCGCTGCTGAAGTCCGAGGCGGCCGCCGAACCCGGCGTGTCCATCGACATCTTCGAGCGCATGCCCGCGCCCTTCGGCCTGATCCGCTACGGTGTCGCCCCCGACCACCCGCGCATCAAGGGCATCATCACGGCCCTGCACCAGGTGCTCGACAAGCCGCAGGTGCGCCTCTTCGGGAACGTCGACTACCCGACGGACATCTCGCTCGACGACCTGCACTCCTTCTACGACGCCGTGATCTTCTCGACGGGCGCCACCGCCGACCGCGCGCTGGACATCCCGGGTGTCGAGCTCGACGGCTCCTACGGCGCCGCCGACTTCGTCTCCTGGTACGACGGCCACCCGGACGTCCCGCGCACCTGGCCGCTGGACGCGGAGAAGGTCGCGGTCCTCGGCGTCGGCAACGTCGCCCTCGACGTCGCCCGCATCCTCGCCAAGACCGCCGACGAGCTGCTGTCCACCGAGATCCCGCCGAACGTGTACGACGGCCTCAAGGCCAACAAGGCGCTGGAGGTGCACGTCTTCGGCCGGCGCGGCCCGGCGCAGGCCAAGTTCAGCCCGATGGAGCTGCGCGAGCTCGACCACTCCCCCAGCATCGAGGTCATCGTCAACCCCGAGGACATCGAGTACGACGAGGGCTCGATCGCCGAGCGCCGCAAGAACAAGCAGACCGACATGGTCGCCAAGACCCTGGAGAACTGGGCGATCCGCGACATCGGCGACCGTCCGCACAAGCTGTTCCTGCACTTCTTCGAGTCGCCGGCCGAGGTCCTCGGCGAGGACGGCAAGGTCGTGGGCCTGCGCACCGAGCGGACCGAGCTCGACGGCACCGGCAACGTCAAGGGCACCGGCGAGTTCACGACCTGGGACGTCCAGTCGGTCTACCGCGCGGTGGGCTACCTCTCGGACGAACTCCCCAAGCTGCCCTGGGACGTCGAGTCGGGCACGGTCCCGGACGAGGGCGGCCGTGTGATCGAGGCCGGGCAGCACATGGCGTCGACGTACGTCACGGGCTGGATCCGCCGCGGTCCGATCGGCCTGATCGGGCACACCAAGGGCGACGCGAACGAGACGGTGGCGAACCTGCTGGCCGACCACGCCGAGGGCCGCCTGCTGACGCCGGCCACGCCCGCGCCGGACGCCGTCGACGCCTTCCTGGCCGACCGGGGTGTGCGCTACACCACGTGGGAGGGCTGGTACCGGCTGGACGCGGCCGAGAAGGCCCTGGGCGAGCCGCAGGGCCGCGAGCGCGTGAAGATCGTCGAGCGCGAGGGCATGCTCGACGCCAGCGGCGCCTGACCCGACCCCCGGACCCCGGCTCCGGGACCCCGGCCCCCGTCCTGGGCACGGCTCGCAGGGGACCCGGCGGCGCCGCCGCCGGGTCCGGCCCGCCGCGCCTCAGGACGTGGCGCGGCGGCGTGCCAGTTCCGGGTAGCCGACGACCAGGCCGTCCTCGTCGAACTCGACGTCGGCGGTGAAGTCCCCGGAGGCGTACCGGATCAGGGCGCCCGCGCCGTCGGTGCGGCCCAGGTGCGTGTACGTCTGCCGGGAGGCCGTGACGGTCAGGTCGGGCACGGACACCCAGGCCATCAGGAACACCTGCTCGCCCGGGTCCCGGTGCAGGGCGTGCCGCAGGACGGGCATGGTGTTGGTGAGCGGGCACAGGCCCAGGTCACAGTCCAGCGCCCCGTCCAGGTCCGGCCGCGGGTGGCCGTCGACGCTCCACCGGCCGGCCACCGAGCGCCGCAGGTCCAGCTCCCGGACCCGGAGGGCGTCCTCGACGCGTACGGTCAGGTGCCGGGTGACGAAGTCCTCGCCGGCCTCCAGCGCGTAACTGAGCCAGTACGGCTCGGGCTCCGTGCCCACGGCCCTGCCGCGGGCACGGAGCCCGGCCGGCCCCGGCGGGCCCCCGTCGATCTCCACCCAGGCGGTCTCCAGCCCGCCGCTCGCCATCACTTCCCAGGTCAGCACGTGGTGTTCGGTCACCCGGCCAACCTACTGGCGATCGCGTCCGCGGCCCGGCACGCCCGCCCGGCGGGTCAGCCGTCGATGCGGTCCAGCACCTTGCCCAGGTCGACGAACTTGAAGCCGGTCGCGGTGCGCGCCCCGTCGTGCGGGGCGTCGTGGCCGTCCTGGACGACGAGCAGGCCACGCGGATACAGCGGGCCGAGCGGCTGGTCGAGGGCGGCCGCGCCGTCGCACTCCTCGGAGCCGTCGAGCTCACGGGTGCGGGCGGTGATCCGCAGGCCCGCCTCGTACTCGTTGTCCTCGTCGACCTCGCGGTCGTAGAAGGCGAAGGTGTCGTCGCCCTGGCTGGAGACCATGAGGTAGCCGTCGCCGTCGGGCTCGTCGATCAGGGTGAGCCCTTCGACGTCGGCGGACAGCCGGCGGCCGCCGTGACCGGGGTCGGCGCCGGCGACGCACTCCCCGCTCTCCTCGTCGTACGTGGCCGGTACGCCGTACTCGCGCACCCTGTCGACGAGTTCGGGACGGGAGGTGAGGTCGGCGCGGACGCGCCAGATGCCGACGTCCTCCTGGCCGGCGTAGAGCATGCCGTTGGCCGGGTCGACGACCATCCCCTCGACCTGGGGGCGCTCGCCGGGCTCCGCGCACGGCGTCCAGGTGCCGCCGTCCGGCATCCGGAAGGAGCCCGGAAGGTCCAGGGTGCGGACCTTCCGGTAGCCGACGGTGCCGCCGGGCGCGGCGAGGAGTTCGAGGAGCGCGACCGTCGTCTCGTGGCGGCGGCTGACCAGCGCGTACGACCGGCCCGTGGCGGGGTCGGTCCAGGTGGCCAGGCCGTACGCCGTGCGCTGTTCGTTGATCTCCGACTGGTCGGCGGAGAAGACCGGGCGGGCGGCGGGGTCGGTGATGTCGGTGAGGGGGCTGTGCGGCCGGCCGGGGTCGATCCGGTAGAAGCGCAGGCGGTCGTTGCCGCGGTCGGTGACCACCGCGAGGTCGGCGCGCCCGGGGGTCAGGCGCGAACCCTGCACCAGGTCGACGTTGTTGAACCGGCCCGGCGCGTCGTCCGCGCCGGGGCCCGCCGGTGCGGGCAGGGCCTGGACCTCGCGCGCGTCGAGCCCGTACACGCGCAGGCCGCCCTCCTTGGCGGTGGCGACGACCAGGCTGCGGGCGGGGTCGAGGCGGTTGCGCCAGATCGCGGGGTCGTCGGCGTCGGCGTTGCCGCCGGCCTCGTCGTCGAAGAGCGGCGCGGTCTCGGCCGTGGGGGTCACGGCGGGCAGCGCGGCGGAGGGCGGCCGGGCGGTCCCGGGAGCGTGGGCGGAGGCGGAGGCGGGGACGGGGTGCGCGGCCGCCGGAGCGGTGAGGGCGGTGGCGAGGACGACCGCGGCGGCACCCAGGGGAAGGGCTGCCGGCCTGGTGCGACGGTGCAGGGTCACGGAGGACTCCCATCGTCAGGGGCATGAGGGACGGTTGCTGGGCCGATCGCCGCAGAGCATCGAATTCCGGTGTGTCCAGAGGGAGTTGGGAAGACGAACCTGGGACGTGCGCGCGGTGAACTCGGCCGGGGGCGGGGCGCGGGCGCCGGCACGGCGCGCTCGGCGGACGCCCCCGGCGGCCCGTCGGGCGGACGCCTGCGGTGAACGTCGGGCGGCCGCCCCCGGTGACCCGCCGGGCCGGCGCCCCGGGTGACGATCCGTCAGGCGCACGTCCCCGATAACCCGCCGGGCCGGCGCCCCGGGTGGCGACCGTCAGGCGGACGCCTGCGGTGACACGTCGGGCGGCCGCCCCGGCGGCTCGTCAGGCTCCGCAGAGGGGCCGGGTCGTCACGTACCCGCCGCCGTTCTCGTCGTCGGTGCCCAGGAGGGCGTCGCCGGATCCGGGCAGGCATTCCATGCCCTCGACCTTGTACCGGGGGAAGGTCTCCAGCACCGTGGGGGACGTCTCGAGCGCGATCCGGGGCCGGCCCGCCGCCGACACGGTCACCCGGCCCGCGTCGCTGACCGCGGAGTCGAACGGTCCGTCGTCACCGGCGTCCGCCGCCGAGCTCACCAGGATCCGGCCCGATCCGGTCACCGAGATGTCGGAGATGTGGCGCGTGCCGTCCTCGGCCGGGTACGCCGCCCCGTACGCCCGGCGCGTCACGTCACCGAAGAGCGGCTGCCCCCACGAGGCGAACGTCACGGGCGCGGCGTACAGCGTCGCGGGACGGCCCGCGCCGGCGCCGCGGTCCGCCCACAGGGCGACGAGCCGGCCGTTCCGGGCGACGAGCGCGAAGCTCTCGAAGTCGTCGCCCGTGCCGATCGCGGGCAGGGGCGTGTGGTCGACCACGGTCGCCGTGGAGCCGGTGACCTTCATGCGGTACACGATGCCGCGGCCGGTGAGCGCCAGGTACTCCCCCGGCATCCCCGGGATGGCTTCGATGGCCTCCAGGTCGACGGGTTCGGGCCCGTCCCAGGTGATCGGCGAGACGCCGTCGGAGCCGTCGCCGTGGGTGAGCCGCGAGAGCCGCTGCTGCCCGGAGCGCTTGTTGTCGTGCACGACCAGCACGCGCACGCCGGCCCCGTCACCGGTACGGCCTTCGAAGGCGACGCCGCTGACGCCGCCCCGGGCGTCGGCGCCCGCCCGGTGCCACTCGCCGACGGCGCCGGCCAGGGTCGTACCGAGCGCCACCAGCAGCGCGGTGGTCGCGGTGAGCCAGGCCATGCGCTGCACCATCGTGGAGTTCACTGGGGTCGCTCGCCTTCCCTCGTGCGGAAGACGCGTGGTCACGCGCCGGGCGCCAGGGTATTGATCATGGCGAGCCCCGCCCAGCGGGGTGTGCTCCGTCCGGGGGAGCGCGCGGAGGGACGGCGGGCGCGGAACGCCGGGCAGCGCCCCCGGCGGTTCCGCCGCGGGCCCGCGCGGCAGCGGGCTCAGGCCTCGCGCGGGCGCGGGCGCGAGCGCGAGCGGGCTCAGGCTTCGCGGGAGCGCGAGCGGGCGCGCGCCGGGAAGTACCCGCGGGCCGCGGGCAGGTACATCGGTACGACGACCGCGGCCGCCAGCAGGTCGGGAAGGGCGGCGAGGGCAGCCCACGCCGCCGGCTGCGCTCCGCTCATGCCGAGGTCGCCGATCCGGAACAGCAGGAACGCGGCACCGAGGGCGGTCAGGGCCACCCGTGCCCAGCCGTGGCCCGCCCGCATCCGCGCCCCCACGGCCAGCCAGCCGGCCAGGAGCACGGCCAGCACCCCGCCCGACAGGGCCAGTTGCCGGGCCGCACCACGGGCTCCGAGGCTCGCCGTCAGCTCGTCCAGGCCGGTGGGCGCGACCACGAACGCACCCAGAACCCAGACCGCCGCCTCGGCGGCGACGGCGGCGAGCGTGAGCACCCATGCCGCCTCCACCGGCCGGGGCCGTCCGTCCGGCACGTTCGGTGTGTCCACGTCTCCCCCTTGCCCCGGCCGAAGGGTGTGGCCTTCGGATGATCGAACGTAACCGACCCGCGTCCGGGCACGCAATCGGCGCTGCTGTTACGGAGTCCGGAACCCGTTCGGCGCACGGGCGGGCGGCGGCACCGGGATCCGGGATCCGCGTGCGGAGGCGGCGGGCGGCGCCCGCGCGTCAACCCACCTTTGACGTATGGCTCCTACAAGCGACAGTTACGGACATATCCGCATTGTGAAACACGAGCCGATTTCGTGGCTTTTCGGGGTGGTTGGGGTCCAGAGTGTGGGTCCTCGGCACCACGCCGGGAACCGCTCGACCCCGTCCGGTTCGAACGAGCCGGGCAGGGCTGACCATTGAAGGGGTCCTCTTCATGTCTGCTTCTCTCGCGACCCGCCGCGCCCTCGCCACGGTCCTGGCCGCCGGCGCGCTGATCGGCGCGGCCGCCCTGCCCGCCGTCGCCGACGACGACCACCGGCACGACCGCCGCGGCCGCTCCTCGGTCGTCCTCGGGGAGGTCCAGCACGAGAGCCGTGGCCGCGACCGCGGTCACAACCACGACAACCGCGCCCTGAACAGGGAGTGGGTCGAGGTGAAGAACACGAGCCGGCGCGCCGTGGACCTGCGCGGCTTCACGCTGACCGACCGGGAGGGCAACCGCTACCGCTTCAAGGGCTTCCGCCTGGAGGGCCGCTCCAGCGTCAAGGTCCACACCGGCCAGGGCCGCGACACCCACCGCGACGTCTACCAGGACCGCCGTCACCAGGTGTGGAACGAGCGTGACACCGCCACCCTGCGCGACCACCGCGGGAACGTCGTCGACAGCAAGTCCTGGGGCCGCCGCGACCACCGCGACCACCGCAACCACGGCTGATCCGGAGGGGCAGCCACCCCCGTCGGGGACACGGGGACGGTGAGCTGCCGGCCACCGGGGGCGGCGTACCACGGCGAGCCGGCCGTGGTACGCCGCCCCCGGCCCACGACCGGCCGCCCCTGCCGCCGCGGGCCGCCCCCGGCCGCCGCGGCGGGTCCGGCGGCCGGTGGTGTAGGAAGGTTGTCGTGAAGGAACAGACACAGCCCTCGACGGTCCGGGTGTTCATAGCGCTCGCCCCGCCCGACGACGCGAAGGACGAGCTGGCGCGGGAGCTCGGGCCCGCGTACGCGGCGTACCCGCGCATGCGGTGGAACCGCATCGAGGACTGGCACATCACCCTGGCGTTCCTCGGCGAGCTGCCGGTACGGGACGTTCCGCCGCTGCGGCAGCCCCTGGCGGACCTCTCGGCCGCCCGACGGCCCCTGCGGCTGGCGCTGCGCGGCGGCGGGCACTTCGACGAGCGGGTGCTGTGGAGCGGCGTCGAGGGGGACCTCGAGGGGCTGCACCTGCTCACCGCCGAGGTCCGCGGCCTGGTCAAGGAGTGCGGCGTCGACTTCGTGGACCGGCCGCTGCGTCCGCATCTGACGCTGGCCCGGTCCCGCCGCGGGGACCACGTCAGCGTCCCGGAGGCCGCCACCGGCCTGGCCGCCTTCACCGGCGGGGCCTGGCCGGCCGCACGTCTGCACCTGGTCGGCAGCAACATCGGCCGCGGCCCGGGACCGATCCACTACCGCGACATCGAGGCCTGGGACTTCGCCGGCGGGCACTGAGCCCGTCCGGTCCGCCACGCTCGGTGGCGTCGCCGGTCGACAGGGGCGACGGCGTGCTTCGATGGGGCCGTGGAAGCACTCGCACGCCCGCTCCTGATCCGCGGCTTCGGCCGGCCCAGCGGTCCGCTCGGCCGGCTGGGGGGCCGGCTGATGGCCCTCGGCAACGCCGCCACCGAACGTCACGCCGTCGCCCTCGCGGCGCCCGCCGAGCGGGACGTCGTCCTGGTCGTCGGCCCCGGCCCCGGCGTCGGCCTCGAAGCCGCCGCCGAGCGCTCGGCGCACGTCATCGGGGTCGACCCCTCCGACGTCATGCTCGCCATGGCCCGCCGCCGCTGCGCGGCACAGATCCGGCGGGGCCGCGTCCGCCTCGCCCCGGGCACCGCCGCCTGCACGGGCGCGCCGGACGCCTCGGCGGACGTCGTGATCTCCGTCAACACCCTCCAGCTCTGGCCCGACGTCCCGGCCGCCCTCCGCGAACTCCACCGCGTCCTGCGCCCCGGCGGCCGCATGGTCCTCAGCGCCCACGAGAAATGGCTCCCCCTGGCCCTTCCCGCGCTCGCGGACACCGTACGCGCGGCCGGCTTCGGCGCGGTGCGCGCCTGGACCTGGGAGCCGCCGACCCGGATGGCCCCGACGGCGGCGCTGCTGAGCGCGGTACGTCCCTGAGCCACTCATCCCTCTCACGGCGGGGCGCGGCCCCGCCGCCACGCCTGCGCCGCCCGGGTCCGGCGGGCTTCGGCCGTATCCGTGCGTTCTGAGCCAACTCCACTGAGTGTGACCCGAGTTGAACTGCCATTGGCCTATCTTCTGGGAGGCATGCCTGCTTCGTCCCAGGAGGTCTGATTGCAGTCCAGGCGCATTCCCGCGCTGCCTCGCGCGATACGCCGTTCCTACGTCCTCATCGTCTTCGCCCTCGGATCCCTGCTCGTCGGGGTGACTCCCCTGCTCGGGGTCGCGAGTCCCGCCCCGGCGCCCCGTCCCGCTCCCGTGCCCTTCGAACAGCAGACGGCACAGACGTCCCCGCACCACGGCATAGCGCCGGCGAACGCCCTGGAGCCCACGGCTCCCGTCCTCGACCGGACCGGCTGGACGGCGACGGCCGACGATGAGGAGACGGCCGGTGAGGACGGCCGCGCCGGCCACGTCCTCGACGGCAACAACACGACCATCTGGCACAGCAAATGGTCCGCACCCGCCGCCCCGCTGCCGCACAGCATCACCATCGACATGCACCGCACGGCCGTCGTCTCCGCCCTCGTCTACCAGCCCCGTACCAATGGGCCCAACGGGCGCCCGGGCGAGTACAGCCTCAGTGTGAGCACGGACGGCACCAGCTGGGGCAGCCCCGTGGCCACCGGCACGCTCGCGGACGACGCGAGTGCCAAGACGCTCGGGTTCGCCCCTCAGGGGGCCCGGTTCGTGCGGCTGACGGCGCTGACCGAGGCGGGCGGGCGCGGGCCCTGGACCTCCGCGGCCGAGATCAACCTGCTGGGCGACCCCGGTACCCCGGCGGCCACGGTCGACCTGTCGCGCACCGGCTGGACGGCGACGGCCGGCGACGAGGAGACCGCCGGTGAGAACGGCCGCGCCGGCCACGTCCTCGACGGCGACAACACGACCATCTGGCACAGCAAATGGTCCGCACCCGCCGCCCCGCTGCCGCACAGCATCACCATCGACATGCACCGCACGGCCGTCGTCTCCGCCCTCGTCTACCAGCCTCGCGCCGACGGGGCGAACGGGCGGGCCGGTGCGTACACGGTGACCACGAGCGCGGACGGTGTGGCCTACGGCGCGCCGGTGGCCGCGGGCACCTGGCGGGACGACGACACCGTCAAGACCGCCACCTTCACGCGCGCCGGGAGCACCCGGTTCGTCCGGCTGACCGTGACCACCGAAGCCGGTGGCCGGGGTCCGTGGACCTCGGCGGCCGAGATCCGTCTCAGCGGACCGGCGAACCCCGCCGCGCACGGATCGTGGGGCCGGATCACCGGGTTCCCGCTGGTGCCGGTGGCCACCGCCGTGCTGCCGGGCGACAAGCTGCTGGCGTGGTCGGCGTACGCGCTCGACCGCTTCGGCGGCAGCAACGGCTACACGCAGACCGCGATCCTGGACCTCAGGACCGGCAAGGTGACGCAGCGCCGGATCGACAACACCGGTCACGACATGTTCTGTCCGGGGATAGTGATGCTCGCCGACGGCCGGGTGCTGGTCACCGGTGGCAGCAACGCGGAGAAGGCCAGCGTCTACGACCCGGCCACCGACACCTGGTCCGCGACCACCAGCATGAACATCGCCCGCGGTTACCAGGCGATGACGCTGCTGTCCACGGGTGAGGCCTTCGTGCTGGGCGGGTCCTGGAGCGGTACGGCGGGCACCGACAAGGCGGGCGAGGTCTGGTCCCCCGACACCCGCACCTGGCGCACCCTCCCGGGCGTACCGGCCGCGCCGGCGCTGACGGCGGACCCGGCCGGCGCCTACCGGGCCGACAACCACATGTGGCTGCACGCCACGTCGGGCGGCAAGGTGCTCCAGCTGGGCCCGAGCAGGCAGATGAACTGGATCTCCACCGAGGGTGGCGGCGCGATCACCGCCGCCGGGCCCCGGGCCGACAGCCAGGACGCCATGACCGGCAACGCCGTCGCCTACGACATCGGCAAGCTGCTCACGCTGGGCGGATCGCCCGCGTACGAGAAGTCGCCGGCCACCCGGCGCGCGTACACGGTGGGCATCGACGGCAGCGAGGTACGGGCCGCGCGTACGGGCGACCTGGGGCACGCCCGCGCCTTCAGCAACAGCGTCGTCCTGCCGGACGGCAAGGTGGCCGTCTTCGGCGGTCAGGCCTACCCGGTGCCCTTCAGCGACGCGACGTCCGTGCTGACCCCCGAGCTGTGGGACCCGGCGACCGGCACCTTCACCCCGCTCGCCACCATGGCGATACCGCGCAACTACCACAGCGTGGCGAACCTGCTGCCGGACGGGCGGATCTTCTCCGGCGGCGGGGGCCTGTGCGGCGAGTGCGCGACCAACCACGCCGACGGGGCGGTGTTCACGCCGCCCTATCTGCTCAACCCGGACGGCTCCGAGAAGGCGCGGCCCGTGATCACCGGTGGTGTGCCCTCCCGGGCGGACGCCGGGACGACGCTGACGGTGACCACGCAGGGGCCGGTGGCGTCGTTCGTCCTGATGCGGGCCGCGGCCGCGACCCACTCCACCGACAACGACCAGCGGCGCGTGCCGCTGGTGGCCACGGCCGCGGGGACCGGCTCGTACGCGGTGGAGCTGCCCGCCGACAAGGGGGTGGTCCTGCCGGGCACGTACATGCTCTTCGCCCTCGACGCACAGGGGGTGCCGAGCACGGCCCGGTTCCTGACCGTGTCCTAGGGCCGGGCAGGCGCGGTGTCCGGCCCGGCTCCGGGGAGCGCGGGCCGGCACCGCCGCCGGGGGTGCGCCGTCACGGCGCCAGCACCGTCAGCCGCAGCAGCGCCGCGACGGCGGGCAGCGCCGGGACCGCGTACCACCAGCGGGGCAGCCACTCGCCCTTGACGGCGACCGCCGCCAGCAGGCCGGTGACGCCCGACAGGACGAGCCCGAACACGGCGGCGTTGCGGGCGGAGGCGGCCTCCTCCGGTCCCCAGTCGCCGTTCGAGGGGAGGGACGTGCAGGCGAACCACACCCCGTACGCCGCGAGCAGGCTTCCGGCGGCCAGCAGCACCGCGCAGACCGCCGTGCCCAGCCACCCGGCCGTCCGCTTGCCGTCGCCGCTCATCCGAGGGCCTCCTTCGCCTGGTCGACGTGGTCGTCGAACTGTCTGCCGTACCGCTCGGCGTTGGGGTCCTTGTAGTACGGGCCTCCGTTGTAGCGGGCGGCCAGTTCCTGCATCTGCGCGCGGGTCATCTGCTCGGGCGGTACGTCGGCGAAGCCGCTCTCGGCCTTGAGCTGCGCGAGGTACTCGGAGGCGATGAAGATGTTCTTCGCCGGGTCGCGCACCGCGTCGACGACGACGTCGCGCTGCGTGTCGGTCAGGTGGTGCGGGTCGTATCCGAGGACCTCGGCGGCCCGGCGGACCTGGATCGCCATCGGGCCCATCGAGGTCAGGTCCGCGGCCTGCCCGCCGGAGAACGCGTTGCGGGTCGTCTGCGCGATGTCGTCCTGCCAGGTCGGATCGCCCTCGACCTCCTTCCAGGCGATGCCCGCCACCATCTCCGGCGGCAGCCCGGAGTCGTGGGCGGCGGCCCGGATCAGCTCCCGGTGCGCGGCGATGTACTCGCGGCGGCCCTCGTCGGAGTTGGACCAGAAGGGCAGGTAGTGGCCCGGTGCCTCGGGCAGGCCCGCCACGCGGGTCGAGATCCGGCTGAGGGCCTCGGTGACCACCACGTTCCCGCCGACCGTGGAGATCTCGTCGGTCTTCACGCCCGTGCCCGGCAGTTGGAGCAGGGCTCCGGAGCCCGCCTCGCGCACTTCCCGCTGGAGCGGCCCCAGCCCCCTGAGCAGGGCGGCCGGGTCGCCGGCCGGGCCCTGGTACTCGGGGATGGTCCGGTGCGCAGCCCGGATCGCGGCGACACAGGTGTGCCGGGCCTCGGACTCCGCGCGCCGGGCGTCGTCGTAGTGGCCGGCGGCCTGGCCGTGGAGCCGGTCGGCGTCCTCGCGGATGGCGTCGACGTCCACGGTGACCTCGGCGAGGAAGTCCAGGACGCCCGTGGTGCCCCGCAGGTCCTCCCACTGGCGCATGGGGGTGGCGGCGCGGGCGGTGGGGGTGATGGCCGTCGCCTCGCGGGAGATGACCCGGGCGAGCTCGCCCTCGCTGCTCACACCGCTGCGGTAGTGGCTCTTGGCGGTGGTGACGGCGTCGGCATAGGCGGCCAGCGCGGTGCCGACCGAGCGGAAGGCCGCGGACAGCGTGTCCGCGAGCTCCTTGGTCTCCTTGAGCCGGCCCACGTACAGGTCGCGGGCCTCGCTGCGCCAGTCGATCCGGGCGGCCTTGAGGAAGGACTCGTCGGTGGACTCCATCAGCCGGTGCAGGCGCGCGTACTCCTGGGCGCCCCGGTCGATGAGGGCGGGGCTGGCGTCCTCGAGGAAGCGGACGTCGGTGCGGTAGGTGGTCATCTCAGGCCACCACGTCCTTGGGCTTGCGGTAGACACCGCACTCGACCAGGGCGCTCAGCTGCGCCCGGGCCGCCTCGTCGATCTCGGTGTACGCGTTCCCGGACGACTCCAGCTTGGTCGACAGGCCGGCCAGGAGCGCCACCGTGTCGTTGTACTGGTCCTTCGCGAACGTGGCGAAGTCGAGGACGGCGGCCGCCACGTCGGCGTGGGCGCGCGGCGAGCGGGGCGCGGTGGCGTTGTCGCCGTCCATGCGGCCGGCGTAGAGCAGTCCGGCGATCTCCATCAGCAGGTGCGCGTTGCCGTTGATGGAGGCGGTGTTCGCGTGGAAGCCGTCGCCGCTCGGGGCCGACCCGGTGGCGCCGGAACCCGCGCCGGCCTGGTTGAGGCGGGTGCTCGCCTGCGCCGACCGGTCCGAGGCGCCCGCCTTGGCCCGCCCCCACTCCTCCTCGAACGACACCGCGCCCACCCCCTCCTTCGAGCTCCTTCGAGCAATCGGAAGATCATATTCCCACAGTGGGCGGACTCCCCCGCACCTCACGGCAGTTCGGGCGGTTCCGGGGCGACCCGGGACGGATCGGGGCGGTGCGCACGACCGCCTGAGCGGCGGTATCCGGTCAAGCTGCATGGCCGTTCGATGAACGCCGCTCCACCGGCCGCTGGTCAGCGGGTTCAAGGAGGCACGTCGCGAGCGCGCTCACTCCCCGTTTCCCCATGGATACCGTGCGGTACGTCCCGCGTGAGCTGCTCGAACGGCCATGCGGTGCCCGCTATCCGAACGGAGTGTCCGTAAATCGGTCATCGATGTGCGAGGCACCTTCGCATCGGACAGACTCATCGAGGTCAAACCGAAGGAACGCAAAACATTTACGCGTTCAACCTTTGAATCGAAAGCGAGTTCCGTCGTGCGTCACCGTTTCGCCGCTGTCTCCGCCGCCGCCCTCCTCTGCCTGGCCGGCGCGACCGGGATCGCGGAAGCCAAGCCCACCAGCCTGTACGCCCCGTCCGCCATGGTCTTCGCCGTCGCCAAGGGCGACGGCGACACGGCGACCGTCCTGCGGGCCTCCACCCTCAGCTGCGCGCCGTCCGCCCAGGGCACCCACCCCGACCCCGAGGCCGCCTGCGCCGCCCTGAACGCCACCGACGGGGCGTTCGACCAGCTGCTGGCCTCCCCGAACCAGAACCGGGCGTGCCCCATGCACTACGACCCGGTCACGGTGACCGCGGACGGCGTCTGGCAGGGCAGCCGCGTCTCGTGGAAGCACACCTTCGGCAACTCCTGCGCCATGAACGCCACCCTCAACGGCAACGCCGTCTTCGCGTTCTGACGAGCTGTCGGCCCGGCTTCCGCCGGCCGGGCCTCCCGCGCGCGGGACGACGCCGTCACGAACGGGCGGCGAAGGCCTTCGTGAAGGCGAGCGGCTCCTGGAGGATGGACGAGCAGGTGGCGTCGGCGCTGTTCTTCGCGCCGCCCGGGCACTGCTGGTCGCGGGCCCCGGACCACATCGAGAGCCAGGCCAGGCCCTTCGTACGGGCGAAGCCGGCGAGCTGGCCGGCGTCCTCGACGGTGAAGATCTCGCTCACCACGTCATTGACCCCGATCATCGGGGTCACGGCGAGCGTCTTCCACGCCGCGGTGTCCGAGAGGCCGAGGACCCCCTTGAGCTGCGCCTGGGTGGCGGTGGCCGCCTGGATCGCGTAACCGCCCATGTCCCCGCTGTACGCCGGGCCGTAGTCCATGGCCATGATGTTGACGGCGGAGACGGCCACCCCGTTGCGCCGGGCGTCGGCCAGCAGGTCGACCCCCGGCTGGGTCAGACCTTCGGGCATGACGGGCAGGGTGAAGGAGACGTCCAGCCCGGGGTGCCGGCGCTGGAGCAATGCGATGGCCTGCGCGCGCCGGGTGTTGGCGGCCGTGTCGGGCAGGGCCGCGCCCTCGACGTCGAAGTCGGCCTTGGTCAGCCCGTAGGCGTCCACGACCTTGCCGTAGGCCGCCGCCAGATCGGCCGCGGAGGAGCAGGCGAGGGCGAGTTCGGAGCCGGCGGCGCCGCCGAAGGACACCCGGACGTCGCCGCCCTTGGCCCGCAGGTCCGCGATCTGCGCGGCCACCCGGTCGGAGCCGAGCGGGGTGACCCCGCCCCAGCGCGGTTCGCAGCCGCCTCCCGAGGTGATGAACGCCAGGTTGAACTCCTTGACCCCGGTCCGGTCGGCCGTGGCCGGCATGTCGTAGGCGGGGTGGAGCGAGGTGTCCACGTAGGGGGCGAAGGGCGCGGCCGTGGTGGTGCCGCCGCCCGGCGGGCGCGTCGGGGTCGCGGTGGCCGTCGGAGCGGTCGTGCCGGTCGGCGGCGCGGTCGGCCGCGGCGGGGCCGTGGGCGTACCCGGGGCGGTGGGCGCGGTCGCCGTGGGCCGCACGGTGGGGCGGCCGCTGGGGACGGGTGCGGGCCCGGTACCGGCCGAGCACTTCACCTTGTCGATGAGGCAGCCGGTGGGAGTGCCCGGGGTGCCCTGCGCGGACGTCACGAAGCCGACGGTGACGGAGGCCCCGGGGGCGAGCCCGGTGTCCGCCCAGCGGGGCGGCTTCACCGTGACGTGGCTGCCGCTGACGGTGTGTTCGCCGTTCCACAGCGACGACAGGGCCGTCCCCGCGGGCAGGTCGAATTCGAGGGTCCAGCCCTTCAGCGGCTTGTCGCCGTGGTTGGTGATGACGTACTGGCCGGTGTAACCGGTGGACCAGCTGCTGGACTTGGTGAAGGCGGCGCCCACGGAGGCGGCCTGAGCCGTCCCGGTCAGGGCGATCGCGCTGCCGGCGACGGCCGTGGCGAGGGCGACCGCCCCCGCCGCCTTCGCGGGAACGCCGGCCTTGCGACGGTGTGAGTTGCGCGCCATGACTGCCTGCCTCATCGGTGCGGGGATGGGGGATCGGGCAGCACGCTAGTGATCCGGAACCGGACAAAAGGGCGGTACGGAGCCGAGCGCCGGGATCTTGAGGCGGGCTTAAGGCGGGGATGGGACACGGTTAGGGTCCGTCCGGCGGGTCAGGGTCCGGGCGAAACCATGTGTGCCCGCGCCGTGCGACGCACCCGGCGCACCGTCAGGGGATCGGGTCGGGGACGGGGTCCAGCAGGTGCCGGTCGTTGTTGCGGACGCTGTTGACCTGCGTGGACACCGCCGTGGCGGTCAGGTCCCCGCCGGCCGGGGTGTGGAGCAGGGCGCGCAGGGCGTGCAGGTCGTCGTGGCCGGGGTCGAGCCAGGCCCCGTAGTCGTCGGCGTCCAGGGCCAGCGGCATCCGGGGGTGGATGCGGCCGGCGGCGTCGGTGGCTTCGGTGGTGATGATCGTGGTGGTGATCAGCCAGGCGTCCGGGTCGTCGTCGGCGGCGACGGTCCTGTCGCGCCAGAACTCGTACAGACCGGCCATGGCCATCACCGTGCCGTCGGCGGGAGCGATGAAGTACGGCTGTTTGTAGGCCTTCGCCGTGCCGGTGGCGGGCACGGGCACCCATTCGTAGAAGCCGTCCGCGGGCAGCAGGCACCGGCGCTTGGCGAAGGCCCGGCGGTAGGCCGGCTTCTCGTGGACGGTCTCCACCCGGGCGTTGATCATCCGCGCCCCGACGGCCGGGTCCTTCGCCCACGACGGCACCAGCCCCCAGCGCAGGGCCCGCAGGCGGCGGGCCACCTCGCCGCTCTCCCGGTCCGGGCGTTCGAGGACGGCCCACACCGGGTCGGTGGGGGCCACGTTCCAGCTCGCCGCCAAGGTCTCCCGGCCGTCCCAGCGGGCCCGGAACAGGTCCGCGAGGTCACCGGGGGCGCGCGAGGAGGCGTAACGGCCGCACATGCCGTCCATTCTGCTCCCCGGTACGGCGGTACGGGGCCTGCCACGCCACGGGCGGGCCCCGCACGGCGGCATCAGTCCAGTGCGACGCGCTCCGCCCGGGCGTGGACGGTGATCCCGTCGGCGTCGACCGAGACACCGTCGGGCTCCATGCCCATCGGCAGCTCCGGGAGCGTGCGGTCCTGCCCCTGGAAGGCCTCGGCGATCCTGGGGTCGGACGGGTCGAGGGCGCGGCCGGCGACGGACGCGGAGACGGGGCGCACCGTGACCGTGTCACCGTCGAGGCCGACCTCGGCGAGGACCGTCACGGGGAACCCGAAGAAGCTGCGGCCGATCTTCAGCCGACCGTCGGCGGCGGACAGCGTGGTGCCGGGACCGAGCCGCGTACCGAGGGCGGAGTAGGGCACGGTGAAGTCCCCCGCCGCCGTGGCCGCGGTGTACGTGCCGCCGGGCCGCTCGGAGACGTCGGTGAGGTCGAGCGAGGCGTTCACGGGCTGCCCCTGCGCGGTGGTGGCCGCGGCGCGTATCCGTACGCGGGGGTGGGACCCCCGGGCCAGGTCGTACAGGAAGGGGAAGCCGTCGATGCCGACCTCGGGCGCGGCGGTCAGGCGCGGGTGGCGTTCGGCGATGCGGTCGGCCATCCGGTGCTCGCCGACCGCGGCGGCGGCGAGGTCGGCCGCCAGGAGGAGCACCGCCGACGCGCCCAGGGACACCACGGCCAGCACCCGGCGCCGACGCGGGCGCGGGCGCGGGCGCGGGCGCCGGCCGGCGGGTCCGCCGGGTCCACCGGCGGCGGTGGTGGCAGGCCGGGGCGTACGCAGGGGGGTGGGTGGGGTCATGACTTCCTCCGGGGCGTCGGGGTGGCGGACACGGGGGCGGAGCCGGATCCGGGGGCGGGGGCGGCGGCGTACGGCCCGGTGCAGCCGCCCTCGGCCGCTCCCTCGGGCCTGGCCCCACTCTCGCCGTTGCCCTCGCCCTCGATGTCGACGTCGGGGAGCAGCCGGTCGAGCCAGGCCGGCAGCCACCACGTGGCCCGGCCGAGGAGGATCATCGCGGCGGGGACGAGGATGCCGCGGACGACCGTGGCGTCGAGGGCGACGGCCGTGGCCAGGCCGATGCCGAACATCTTCACGACGGGGTCGTCGGTCAGCAGATAGCTCAGGAAGACACTGACCATGATCAGCGCCGCGGAGGTGATGATCCGTCCGGTCGTGCCGAGCCCGTCGATCACGGCGGCACGGTTGTCGCGGGAGCGGAGGTACGACTCCCGGACGGCCGTCAGCAGGAAGACCTCGTAGTCCATCGACAGGCCGAACAGCACGGCGAACATCAGCAGCGGGACGTAGCCCGGGATGGCGACCGGTCCCTCCAGGCCGATCAGTGCGGCGCCCCAGCCCCACTGGAACACCGCCGTGAGGACGCCGTACGCGGCGAGGACGGAGGCCAGGTTCATCACGGCGGCCTTGACCGCGAGGACCGGGGACCGGAAGGCGAGCAGGAGCAGCAGGCCGGCGACGGCGAGGACGAATCCGACGATGAGCGGCATCCGCTGGGCGAGGCGTTCGTTGAGGTCGGCCTGCACGGCGGGGGCGCCGCCGACGTGCGCGGTCGCCGCGGTGCCGCCGGTCGCTTCGGGGAGGGTGGTGTCGCGCAGCCGGTCGACCAGGGCGGCGGTGGCCGGGTCGGCGGGGGCGGTGGTGGGGGTGACCTGCCAGCGGACCTGGACGCCGTCGGAGCTGAGCTGCGCCGGGCTGACCGAGGCGACGCCGGAGGTCCGGGTCAGGGCGGCGGTGACGCCGGCGATCCGGGGGTCGGTGGGGCCGGCGGCCGGGGCCGGAAGGGTGTAGGTGACCTGGAGGGGGCCGTTGACGCCCGGCCCGAAGGCGTCGGCGAGCCGGTCGTACGCGGTGCGGGCCGCCGTACCGGGGGCCTTGGTGCCGGCGTCGAGCTGACCGGAGGCCAACTGGGCGGCGGGCGCGGCGAGAACGCCGACCAGGGCCAGGCCCGCGAGGAGATGACGCCACGGCCGAGCGGCCACCCGCTCGGCGACGCGCGCCCACCCATGGGCCCGCGGACCGGCGGACGCGGCGTCGGCGCGGGCGGCAGACACGGCGAAGGCGGGCGCGGCGTCGGCGAGCGGGGCAGGCGCGGCGGACGCGGACGCCTCGGGGGCGGACGCTGCGCCGGCAGAACCGACGAAGGCCGACACGGCGTCGGCGGACACGGCATCGACGGAGGCGGACGCACGCGCGGCGCCGGCACGCGCCGCGTCAGCGAGCGCCACGTCAGCGAGCGCGGCAGGCGCGGCGTCAGCAAGCGCGGCAGGCGCGGCGGACGCGGACGCCTCGGGGGCGGACACTGCGAAGGCCGGCACGGCGTCGACGGAGGCGGACGCACGCGCGGCGTCGGCACGCGCCGCGTCAGCGAGCGCCACGTCAGCGAGCGCGGCAGGCGCGGCGTCGGCGAGCGGGGCAGGCGCGGCGGACGCGGACGCCTCGGGGGCGGACGCTGCGAAGGCCGGCACGGCGTCGACGGAGGCGGACGCGGCAGGGGTGGCGGCGGACGCGGCGGCCGGGGGCTTCGGCTTCGGCTTCGGCTTCGGCTTCGGCTTCGGCTTCGGCTTCGGGGTGAGTCGGCGGCCGAGGAGGACCAGCAGGGCCGGGACCAGCGTGAGGGCCGCCGCGACGGCGGTCAGGACGGCGATGCCCGGGGCCAGCGCCAGCGCGTACAGCAGGGGCAGTCCGCCGAGGGCGAGTCCGGCCAGTGCCGTGACGACCGCGCACCCGGCGAACGCCACGGCCTTGCCGGAGCCGGCCATGGTGCGCACGGCCGCGTCCTCGACGCCGACGCCTTCGGCCCGCAGCGTCCGGAAGCGGGTGAGGCAGAAGAGGGTGTAGTCGATGCCGACACCGAGGCCGATCATGGCCGCGATGGTGGTGCCGGACGACGGCATGTCGATGAGGTGGCCCGCCAGACCGATCGCCGCGAGCGAGACGCCCAGGCCCAGGACGCCGACGACCAGCGGTACGCCGGCGGCCACCACGCCGGCGAAGCCGACGGCGAGGATGACGAAGGCCGCCGCGAGGCCGATGAGTTCGCTGTGGCGCGTGGCGCCCTTGCCGAGGGCCGCGGCGAGGTCGCCGCCGGGGGTGACCTCGATCCCGGCCGCCTCGGCGGGGGCCGCCGCGGCCACGATCTCGCGGGTGATGTCGGCGGTGATGTCCCGTCCCGACAGGTCGAGTTCGACCGACACGTACGCGGTGTGCCCGTCCGCGGCCAGGGCGGCGCGGCCGGCGGGCTGGTACGGGGTCGTGACGGCGACCACGTGGTCCACGCCGGCGATGGCGCGCGCGGCCTCCTCGACGGCCCGGACCAGCTGTGGCGCGGTGAGGGCGGGGGCGTCGGCGGCGGTGTGCAGGACCAGGGGCTGGCGTCCGGAGGCCGGGCCGTGGAAGGCCTCGGCCGCGTCGGCGGCGGCCTGGCTGTCGCTGCCGGGGATCGAGACGGCCTCGGAGGTGACCCGCCCGACCGCGCCCAGCGCGCCGGCCAGGGCGACGAGCAGCAGGAGCCAGGCGGCCACGGTCCGTTTGGGTCTGCGGGCGCACCAGCGCCCCACGGTCACGAACATCGGCGTCGTCCGCTCCTCTCGCGCGGCGCCGCGGCCGCACGGCGCGTGCCCCGCGCGCCGACCTGAAACATATTGCACTCGGCGTGCAGCTTTACGCTTGCATCGGGAGTGCAACAATGTCAACCGAGGGAAGGAGTCCAGGTGAAGGATGCGGAGCCCGGCACCGCGGGCACGGCGGGCACGTCCGGCGCCGCGGGCACGGCGGGCACGTCCGGCGCCGCGGGCACGTCCGGCACGGCGGGCACGTCCGGCACGGCGGGCGCGCCGGACGGCCGGGCGGAGCGGGGGCGGCGGACCCGCGAGAAGATCGCCGACGCCCTCCTGTCGCTGCTGGACGAGGGCGAGTCGCAGTTCCCCGCCGACCGGGTGGCCGAGCGGGCCGGCGTGTCACGGCGTTCGGTGTTCCACCACTTCGACGACATGGCGCAGCTGGTCGACACCGCGATCACGCGCCGCCTGGAGCAACTGGACGCCCGGATCAAGCCCCTGCCGACGACGGGGCCGCGCGAGCTGCGGGTCGCCGCGCTCGTGGAACAGCGCGCCCGGATCCTGGAGTGGATCACGCCGGCACGGCTGGCGATCATGCGGCTCGACCATCCGTCCGAGCGGATCGAGCGGGTCACCCGGGAGGCCTTCGACACGGCCCGGCAGCGGCTGACCGAGGTGTTCGCCCAGGAGCTCGACCCCCTGCCGCGGGAGCGCCGCCAGGACCTGGTCAACGCACTGGACGGGGTGGCCACATGGGGCGCGTGGCACCACTGGCGCACCAGTGGGCTGGATCAGCGCGCGGCGTCGCGCGCCATGGAGGTGGCGATCCACGCCGTCCTCGCCGCGGCCGCGCCCGCGGACCGGCAGGGCCCGGAAAACGCGTCGGCAGCAGCGGGCTGACGCCTGCGCTGCTGCCGTTCACGGGCACTCTTCACGTTCCCCCGGCGCACCGCTGACGGTGCGCCCGGGCCGTTCGGTCGTACGTCAGAGGCTGCTCTTCGACGCGGTGAAGACGGAGCACTCCTTGTACTCGCTGCCGTCGCCCTTGCCGGTGTACGCCGTCGTGGCCTCGGTCTGACTGGTCGCGCCCGCCTTGACCTTGAGGCCGGAGACGCGGGCCGTGGCGGGGATCACGCTCGAGGCGGCGTCCCCGCGGAACTTCACGGTGATGTTGTACGTCTGGTCCAGCGTGCCGCTGTTGGTGACGGTGAGCCGGGCGACGAGGTTCTTGCCCGTGGCGTCCAGCCGGCACTTGTCGATCTTGATGTCGCGCTCGGCCTTGTTGCTGCTGGAACCGCCGGGGACCGAGGAACCACTCGACGTGCTGCCGCTGGTGCTGCTGCTGTCACTGCCGCTGGTGCCGCTCGTGCCACTGGAGGTGCTGCCACCGGAGGTGGTGTCGCCGGAGGTGCTCCCACCGCTGGAGCTGCTGGAGCCGCTGGAGCCGCCGCTCGAACCGGAGCCGGAGCTGCTGCTGCCACCGCCGCAGCTTCCCCCGTGCGAGCCGCGGGCTCCCGTCAGGGCGAAGACGGCGATACCGAAGACGGCGACGGCGCGGACATGGCGGAGCTTCACGTTCAACCCCCGTTGAAGTACCAATGACTTGAAAGAGGCCCGCCTTGACGGGCGCACGTCACCCTAGCAGCACCCGGGAGCCACTCATTCCGCTCCCGGACCCGCCCTCAGCCGTGGGCGGCCGGACGGTAGGTGCACACGTGCACGCCGGTGCTGCTGGTGACGGTGGAGACCAGCTCCAGCGTCCGCAGCGTGCCGTCGTGGGGGAAGATGGTCTTCCCGCCGCCGAGGAGCACCGGCATGATCATGAGCCGGAGTTCGTCGACCAGGCCTTCGGCGAGGAGCGTGCGGACGAGCGTGGGGCTGCCCATGACCGCGAGGTCGCCGCCCTCGGTCGCGCGCAGCTCGCGGATCCGGTCGACCGCCCGGTCGCCGGGGATGGCCGTGGTGTTGTGCCACGTCAGCTCGTCCTCGCCGAGGGTCCGCGTCACAACGTACTTCTTGATGGAGTTCATGTGGTCGGCGAAGGGGTCGCCGGCCCGCTCGGGCCACGCCCCGGCCATCGTCTGCCAGGTGCGGCGGCCGAAGAGCAGCGCCCCGCACGTCTTCATCGCCTCGCCGATGGCGTCGCCCATGACCTCGGCGTCGAAGAAGGGGTGGGACCAGCCACCGTGCGCGAAGCCGCCGTCGATGTCCTCCTGCGGGCCGCCCGGAGCCTGGACGACGCCGTCGAGGCTGATGAACTCACTGATCACGATGCGCATGTGTCTGTCCCTCAGATCTGATTGACCAACGGATCACTCGTGGGCACGCCCACTCTGTCTGATTCCGGCGGCCGAGGTGAAGGTGATCCACCACACGGTTCACATCCGCTCCGCCGCCGGTCACAGGGGTAGACCGGGGCCGCGCCCGGAACTCATCGGCGTGACCGCAAAATTCTGCGCCGGGCCCGCCGCCGGATGGCAGTGTGCCCCGGACACACGGGACGGCGGGGGGGCACTGCACCGGCTCGCGCGGGCGGACGCCACCACCGGCCAGGACGCCGTGGAGCGCGCGTACTGCGCGGTGCAGGACCTGGTACTGGCCACGGGACGGATCACCGACGCGGGCACGGCCGCGCTGCCGTTCCTCGTGGAGCTCGCCCTCGCCCCCGGCACGGTCGCCCGGCCCGACCTCGCCTTCCTGCTGGCCGAGCTCGCGGAGAACGGCGCGGCCGACGGGACCGGGTCCGAGGCCGGTCCGAGGCCGGTCCGAGGCCGGGGCCAGGTCCGGGGCCAGGTCCGGGGCCGTGGACCCGGCGTGGGAGGCGGCCTGGCGACGGCAGTGGCCCCGCGTACGGACCCTGACGGGTGATCAGGACCGGGAGGTGCGGCGCAGCGCCCTCCATCTGATCGCCGGCCGGCCCGCCGATCTGCTCGAGCGGTGGCGCGAGGAGACCGACCGCTCGGTGCGGGTGACCCTGCTGCTGACGCTGGGCGAGGCAGGGGCGGGGGCGGGAGCCGCCGAGGCCCCGGAGGACGCCGAGGACGCCGAGGGAACGACGGCCGCCGGCATACGGGCCGTGCTGGACGGTGTCGTGCGCGGGGCGGACCCGGTGCTGCGGGTGGCGGCCGTGGTGGCCACGGCGTCCATCGATCCGCGGGCGCCGTTGCGCGCGTACGCGATGCTGCTGGAGCTCCTCACCGACCCGGCGCTCGCCCCGCAGTTCGAACAGGTCTGGTACGCCCCGCACAGCGAATACCCGTACAGCCGCGAGGACGTCGCGGCCTGGGTCGTCGACCTGCTCGGCCGGGACCCGGAGGTGGCGCTCTCGTTCGTGGCCGCCCTCGCCGCGGCCGGGCGCCGCACGGACGACGCGGAGCTGCGCCGGTGCGCCCTCGACGTGGGATGGCGGATCCTCGTGGACCGGCCGTCGGCGGCCGACGCCCTGTTGTCCCTGGCGGCCGGGCTGCTGGCCGACCCGGACGACGACGTGCGCTACAAGGCCGCGCACCTGCTGGCGGTGCTCGGCCGCCGGTCGGCCCCGTACGCCGACCGGCTCGCCGGGCTCCTCGACGACACCGGCGCGGCGAAGTTCTTCGACGGCACCGTCGGCGACCACGCCCGGTGGGCGCTGACCCGGATCGGCGACCCGCGCGCCCTGCCGGATCTGGTCGAACGGCTCGTGGCACCGTACCGGGACCTGCAGGGCTGGGGCTACGTCCTCGGTGACCCGCGGCCGCCGGACGTCGCCGACGTGCTCCGGCCGCTCGCCGCGCACGCCGGCGTACTGCTGCCGGCGGTGCGGGAGGCGCTGCGGGACGAGGTCGCCCGCTCCGGCTGGCTGGTCCGCGACCTCCGGGAGGTCCTCCGGTCCTGGGGGCAGGACCCGCTGCTCCCCGGGGAGACGGATCCGTACCCGCCGCCGTGGGAACCGCCGTTGATGGATCCGGCGGAGGCGGAGGCCGCGGTGCTGACGTACGCGGCCGACCGGGAGCACCTGGGGTCGTTGTACACCGCGCTGCTCTCACTCGCCCACCACGGACACGTGACCCCGCCGGCCCGGGAGGCACTGACGGCGCTGCGGGACGCGAACCGCCGGCTGACGGCGTACGTCGACTACCGGGCGTTCCTCCAGGACGAGGAGATCCGCACCCTGATCGCCGCCGTGCTCGCGCTCCCCTCAAGGGTGTTGCAGAAGACTCAGGCTGGGGCATTTTCCCTGTATGGGTGGGGTGTTGCGGGCTGAGCTGGTGTGGGTGGAGACGTTCACGGGCTTGCGGATGGACCGGTTCGTGAAGTTGGTGAGGGTGGTGCGGGAGGGGGGTGGGAACGGGCCCGGTGGTGGTCGGCCGTGGTGTCTGCCGCTGGCGGACCGGGTGCTGCTGGTGGCGGTGTACTACCGCACGAACCTCACGATGCGGCAGCTCGCCCCGCTCTTCGGGATCTCCCCGGCCACCGTCTGCCGGATTATCCAGCGTCTGCGTCCGCTCCTGGCGCTCGAGCCGCCCCCCCCCCCCCCCCCCCGGCCCGTCGCCGACACGGACCGGTTGTGGATCGTGGACGGCACCCTCATCCCTGTCCGCGACCGGAAAGTGGGGGCCTCGTCGAGGAACTACCGGTTCTCGGCGAACGTGCAGGTCTTCATCGACGCCGACACCCGTCTGGTGATCGCATCCGCCCGGCCGGCGCCGGGCAACAAGGCCGATGCCCACGTCTGGCGGGAGTCGGACCTGCCCGCCGCAGCGGCCGGGACGACGGTGATCGCGGACGGCGCCTACCTCGGCACCGGGCTGATCGTCCCGCACCGCAGAAGAGCCGGCCGTCCTCTCCTGCGCGGGCAGGAGGAGGACAACGCCGAACACCGACGCGTCCGCGCCCGTGTCGAGCACACCTTCGCCCGCATGAAGAACTGGAAGATCCTCCGCGACTGCCGCCAGAAGGAGACGGCCTCCACCACGCCGTCCAGGCCGTCGCCACCATGCACAACCTCGCCTTGGCACGGTGAAAGCACAGGTCAAGCGCCACTCCGGCCTACCCACGACGGACCTTCTGCAACACCCTTTAGAGCGTGTCTCTTTGATCGGTTGGTCAGTTGATCGGACGTGTCTGTCCGGTTAGTGATCACTGATGCGATGTGGGACCGGATCGAGCCGCTGATGCCGGCCGATCCGGTCCGCGGTCGGCGATGGGCCGATCACCGCCGAACCTTGGAGGCCATCGCGTGGAAGTACCGAACCTGCTCGCCCTGGCGAGACCTGCCGGAAGAGCTCGGCTCGTTCCAGACCGCTCACAAACGGCTGATCAGATGGGCCGTGGACGGCACCTGGGAACGCGTTTTTGCAGCGGTGCTGGCCGCGGCCGATGCCGGTGACGACATCGGCTGGACCCTGCCGGTGGACTGCACCGTCTGCCGGGCTCACCAGCATTCCGCCGGAGCCAGGAAAAAGGGGCTCCAGGCCGGGCCGAACCCGACGACCATGCGCTCGGACGCTCCCGTGGCGGCCTGAGCACGAAGGTCCACCTCGCCAGCGACGGCCGTGCACGACCCCTGGCCCTCCGCGTCACCGCAGGCCAGGCGGGCGACGCCCCGGCCTTCGAAACCGTCATGGCCGCTATCCGTGTTCCACGAAGCGGACCCGGAAGACCGAGGAATCGACCCGATGCCGTCCTCGCGGACCGCGCGTACTCATCCCGCGCGATCCGGAGTCACCTCCGCCGACGCGGAATCCGCGCGGTCATCCCCCAGCCCTCCGACCAGGTCGGCCACCGGCTGAAGCGAGGCCGCGCTGGAGGCCGCCCGCCCGCCTTCGACGCTGAGGCATACAAGCAGCGCAACTCACTTGAACGCTGCATCAACCGGCTGAAGCAATGGCGCGGCCTGGCCATGCGAACGGACAAGCTCGCCATCGCCGACCAGGCCGCACTCCACCTCGCTGCCATCCTGATCTTGACCCGACGCTGAGCGACGCAGAACTAACCGGAGGTGCTGGGCAGCCAGCTGGTAGCGCCCAACACCTCACGAGCTATGTCCACCACTGAACGACCGTCGGTCGCCACTCGCACCGTGTCCAGAGGCGTCTGCTCATCCAGAATCCGCGCCTTCCGGGCGCTGCTCTCCAGTTCTTGCTCCAGCTCCGAGCCCAGTTCCCGACCGGTCAGGCGCTCACGAGCGGTGGCATCGGAGGCGGTGAGCACAACCCGCACGATCCTGACATTCGCACCCATGGCGCGCTGGAACATGCCCTCGTTCTCAGCCAGCACGCTCACAGTGTGCGTGTAGATCAAGCGGCGGTACCCGAGCTCGGCGTAGTTCGACCAGAGCGCCGTCAGATTGCGCTCCGCGATTCTTCTGCGCCGGGGGTCCCCCTCCGGAGCAGGATGTGCCTGCCCCATGAAGTCACCTTCGACTACGCAGTGAGCAACCATCGCGGCGCGCAGACGCGCTGAGACCTCCCACCCCACTGTCGTCTTACCGACGCCCGCGCGCCCTCCGATGAGCAATACCTCTGCTTGATCCATAACGGCACCCTGCCACCTGGTGGTCGAACTGCGCGAACCAGATGTGCGCGGATCAAGAAGACAGGCTCTAGCGGTCGGAGCCGGTTGCACACCACCCGGTCCACGCGGTGGTGCGGCAGCGGACCGGTACGGTTCGGCCATGGATCTTTCCGGAGCACACGCTGACGAGGACACCACCACGCGCGCGGCGGCCATTGCGAACACCGCCAAGAACACCGCGCGCCAACTGCTCGCGACGACGGGGGCCTTCGGGCTGACCCCGGAGGCCGTGGCCGCGGCGGGCGGGTTCGCCGTCGCCGACGTGGCGGCCGTGTTCCCGCACCGGGACGACTTGTTGACCGCGCTGATCATCGACGCCTACGACGCCTCCGCCGCCGCGATGGAGCAGGCCGACCGGGCGGCCCTGGACGCAGGCGCGTCGGCCGGCGCGCGGCTGCTCGCGGTGACGCGGGCGCTGCGGGCGTGGTCCTTCGCCCACACCGCCGAGTTCACACTGATCTACGGCTCCCCGGTGCCGGGGTACCACGCCCCGCAGGACACGGTCCCGGCCGCCGCGCGCACGCCCGCGTCACTGGCCGCCATCGTGCGTTCGGCGCTGGAGGCCGGTGAACTCACCCCGCCCCGGCGGGCGATACCGGGGCCGCCGCTGCTCCTGCCGGACGCGGTGGCGCTGTTCGGCGGCGCGCCCGGGGCGCCGTTCTCGGATCTCGTCGAGCGCGGGATCGTGCTGTGGAGCAACCTGATCGGGCTCCTGGTGTTCCAGGTGTTCAGCCGTACCCACGACAGCGTCCGCAACGAGTCCGCGTACTTCGACTTCGCGATCGCCGTGACGGCCGAGAGCATCGGGCTGACGGTCCCCCTGGACGGGGACACCGGCTCCGGCACCGCATCGTGAGACGCAGGAGGGAGAAGAGGAAGCGGCCCGACTGGGGCATCCCGCAGGGGATCGTGCTGTTGGCGACGCCGGAGGGCTGGCGCCACAGCGTCCTCACTATGGAGGGCGGCATGCTCTGCGGGCGTCTGGATGTGCCGATCGACACCGACCCACAGGACGCGCGAGCCGCGGCGGCCCGGATGGTGACGGAACTCGCGCGCGACTTCCACGACACCGACGTCGAGGTGAGCTGGAATCCTCCTCTGAAGCCCGGGGCATGGACGGCTCACGTCACCCTCGCCGCCGGAACCGACGCTGCTCCGCCGAACCGGCCCTGAGGCGGGTAACGACTGTCGCGAGCGCCACGCGGTGGAGTGCGGCATCAACCGTCCTTGTCGCGGCTCTCAACGAGTGGTTGTGACGAGCCCTTTCGTAACCGGCTGCGCGGCCAGTGCGAGAAAATCGGCTCGCGAGGCGCATGGGGCGGATGGCAGGGTGCGGCGCATGGCCCCCCAATATCAGATTCGTGCCGATTACGACGCTCGCACGATCGTGGTCTACCAGGCGTATGCGCCTGCCATCGCCGACGCGGCCCTGCAGGCAGGCCGCTTCGTTGCACCGTTCTCATTCCACAGGATGACGTGGATCAAGCCGTCGTTCATGTGGCTGATGCACCGGAGCAACTGGGCCCGCAAACCCGGTCAGGAGCGCCTTCTCGCGGTGCGGATAACGCGCGAGGGCTGGGAGGAGGCCCTGTCCCAGGCCGTGCTCACGACCGCAGACCCAGCGGCCGTGGCCCAGGCGGCCGTGCACGTCCAATGGGACCCGGAGCGCTCACCGCGCGGGGCAGCGCTCAACCATTACAGCATCCAAGTCGGCATCGGCCGCCATCTGATGCGCACGTTCACCGACGACTGGATTGTCAGCCTCACCGACCTCACCCCGCAGGTCCGCAAGGCTGCTTCCCTGATACAGACCGGGCATGCCGCAAAAGCCCAGCGGTTCTTTCCCACGGAGCGTGCCTACCCACTGCCCCCGCCACTGGAGAACCGACTTTCCTCAGGTGTGTGACCGCCGACCGCCACGGAGCCGGCCACACCGCAGGCCATGTGGGCGAAGAGTTCGAGACCCCGTTCGAGGCGTGAGGGCGCTCAGTCGGGCAGCGCGACGGTGAGGTCCACCTCGATCAGCTGCCCTGCGAAGCCCAGCTGCGCAACCCCCAAGAGCGTGCTGGCGGACGTGAAGGCCGGACCGAGGGTGGAAGCGGTAAGCCGGTGCCAGGCAAGGCCCAGGTCCTTCCTGTCATCGCTCCGCACGTAGATCACCGAACGCACCACGTGCTGCGGCTGAGCATCCACCGCCGCAAGGGCAGCGAGTGCGTTCACGACGACCTGATGGACTTGCACGTCGAGGGAGCCCGCGCCGACGAGAGAGCCGCCCTTGTCGAGAGGGCACTGCCCCGCCAGATAGGCCGTTCGGCCGGTCTCCACCACGGTGATGTGGTGGTAGCCCGGCGTCTCGTGCAACTGATCGGGGTTGATGCGGCTGATCTTCGCTGTCATGCCACGAGTCTGACTAACCTGCCCCCGACACGCACCGAATTTTGCCCCACCGCGTGACCGTCCGACGCGGCGCGAGGCTGGAGAACAGACTAAGGGGTGGCCGTCGGCGTGGCCAGGCGGGTGCGCCACCAGGCCACCGTCGACTCGATCTGCTGGTCGAGCGGGGTCGCCCGTACCGTGAACTCGGCCTCGTAGGCGGTCGTATCGAGGACGAACGGGCGGTCGAACTGGTAGCGGATCTCCTTGAGTTCACGCAGCAGCGGCGAGACGAGGGCGCCCACGCCCAGGACGGCGGACGGCAGCCGGCGCACCGCCACCGGTCCCGTGCCCGCCTGCGCGGCCAGCCGGTCCACCATCTCCCGTACGGACAGCGGGGGTTGCGTCGGGACGTGCCAGGCCCGGCCCCAGGCCCGTGGCTCCCCCGCGACCTCGGCCAGGGTCCGGGCCACGTCGGGGAGGTAGGTCCAGCTGTGCGGGGCGTCCGGGTCGCCCAGCGTGGAGACCGGCTTGCCGCGCAGCAGCCGGGGCACCACGCGCTCGGCCAGGTGGCCGCCGGCGGTCACGCCGGGCCCGAAGAAGTCCGAGGCGCGGACCTCGACCGCCGTGATACGGCCCGCCTCGTGCAGGGCGCGCGCCTGCTCCCAACCGGCCGCGCGCACCCGCCCCTTGGGCCCGGTGGCCGCGAGCGGCAGCCCTTCGGTCAGGGGCCCGTCCACCGGACCGTAGCCGTAGAGGTTCCCGAGCATGACCAGGATGGCCCCGGTCGCCTCGGCCGCCGCGCAGACCGACGAGACCAGCGCCGGCCATTGGCCCACCCAGTGGTGATAGGGCGGGGCGGCGCAGTGGTGGATGACGTCCGCGCCCCGCGCGGCCGCGGCGAGCCCTTCGCGGTCCGTGGCATCGCACGCGACGTGCTCGATACCGGGTTCCGCGGCACGGCCCGACCTGGTCACGACCCGTACCGAGTGCCCCTGCCCGACCAGCAGTCGAGCGGTGGCCGCCCCGGCGGGCCCGAATCCTACGACGACATGAAGGCTCACGGACGAACACTAGCGCGGGGGCCGGCGGTGATCGCCGGGGCGGGGCCGGGCGATACGGCGGAACCGCTGCGTCAGCCCGCGCGCAGCGGGCACAATCCGTGAGGGTTCACCCGGGCAGCGCCCCGCACGCCGTCACCCCTTGGAGCCGCCGGTGTCGTCGCACGAGATCCCCGTCACCCTGACCCCGCAACAGGCCGCCTACGGGGTGATCCTCACCGTGGATCTGCCCACCGGCACCGCCCGTCTCAGAATTCCGCCCGCCCAGGACGGCGCCCTCGTCCGGGCCCGGGTCGGTGACGCCGAGGTCCACTTGCGCATCCGGGTGGCGGTGCCCGCGGCCGCGTGGCCGGGGCCGGGTCCGGGGCAGCCCGGGCCGGCGGGCACGACCGGGGCCCGGCGGTGGCTGGTGCCGCTCGCCGTCGTCGCCGCGCTGGTGATCGCCCTCGTCCTGTACGCCGGCTGGAGCGACGGCGACACCGTGGCGTACCCCACCCCGTCCGACTCACCGACCGCGACCGACACGCCCACCCCTTCCGACATGCCCACGGCGGACGACACACCCGCCGCGACCGACAAGCCCGCCCCGCCGTCCGTCCCGGCCTATCCCGGCCCGTTGCCCTCCGAGACCGAGGCCGACCCGTTCGACCAGGGCACCTGCCTCAACGGACCGAAGCCGAACTCGTCGACGGCGCAGCGCGTCACGGGCATGCACGAGGTCCCCTGCTCGGCGTCCGACGCGCACTACCGGGTGATCGAGCGCATCCCGCTGACCTCCGACCTGAACCGGTGCAACTCCAACCCCAGGACGGAGTACTCCTTCTCCCACCGCTACACGCGGGGCGGGATCACCGTCAACGAGTACGTGTACTGCCTGGTCGGCATCGGCCCGTACGCCCGCGGCAACTAGGGCCTGTCCGGCGTCGGTACCCGTGTCGGCGGCGGGGCGGTCGCCGACGCGCCCGCCGTGACGCGGTCCAGGTCGGCCAGCAGCGACTCCAGCCAGGAGACGGCCGCGTAGTACGTGGCGGGGGCGCCCGGCGGTTCCGGCGGGGGCGGCGCGGGCGGGCGCGGGCCGACCGGGGCCTTGGGGGTGTCGTCGCCGGGGTCGAGGTGGGCCGACGCCACCAGCATCCGCCCGGCGACCCGGTCCCCGAGCCGCAGGACGGCCTCGGCCTCGGCCGTGCCCAGG
The DNA here is from genome assembly GCF_044748145.1 of Streptomyces sp. NPDC090022. Classification (NCBI taxonomy): domain Bacteria; kingdom Bacillati; phylum Actinomycetota; class Actinomycetes; order Kitasatosporales; family Streptomycetaceae; genus Streptomyces; species Streptomyces sp. NPDC090022. The sequence goes on along the minus strand of NZ_JBIVFN010000001.1, from coordinate 802,176 downwards.
GGTGGCGCCGTGGCCGGTGAGCCCGGGGCCGGCTCCAGGAGCCGCCGGGCCCCCCACAGCGTGTGGTGGGCGGTCATCAGGGCGTTCTGCCAGTCCACGGCGGGCCGGTCGGCGTCATCGGCCGGCCGCACCCCCTCGCTCTGGTACTGCGCGAACGCCGATTCGGCCATCGCCAGGCTGTGCTGGAGCGAGCCATGGCCCGGCTGCGGCCCCGTCTGCCGCGTGCCGCCCGCCGCGAGCGCGGCCGCGGTGGCCACGACCACCTCGGCGGCCCCGCGCAGCAGCACGGCCACCGACCGTCCCAGCTCGTCGTGCGCCCCCCGGGGCCAGGCCAGCAGGCCGAACACCGCGCCGATCGCGCTGCCGATGAGCACGTCGAGGAGCCGGACCTCGGCCAGCCTCCAGGTCGCCGGGGCCAGCTGGGCGAAGACCAGGGCCACGACCAGCGTGAACAGCGCCTGCGCCCAGCCGATGCCGCGGACCGGCCCCACGGTGAAGGTGAACAGCATCAGCGGCGGCAGCACGATCCCGTAGAACAGCAGGTCCGTACCGCCGAGGGCGAGCACGGTGCCGGCGGCGAGGGCGCCGATCAGCGTGCCGGTGAGCGCCTGCCGGATGGAGGTACGGGTCTCGGTGACGGTGGTACGGGTGAGCGAGAGGGTGGCGAGCATGGCCCAGAAGCCGTGCGGCAGGGTGTCGAGCCCGGCGACGGTGCGGGCGGCGGCGAGCGCGAGGCCGAGGCGTACGGCGTTCTGGAAGAACACCGACCGACCGGCCGCGTGACCCTGGAGCCGGTACCACCACAGCGCGGGAGCGGTGTGGTGCGCGTACCAGAACCGTCCGGTGTCCACGAGTTCCTTCCCCGCCGCGCGGCCGCGTACGGCGAGGTCGGCTCCGGTGCCCATCGCCAGCGCGGCGTCGGCCACCTCGATGAGGGCGGCCCGGCGGCGCAGCGTGTCGGGGTCCCCCGCGTCCGTCCCGGCGGCCGCGGCCCGGTCCTGTGCCAGTCGGGTCCGGGCGGAGTGGTGCTCGGACTCGGGGCCGGGGTCGGACTGGGGGCCGGGGTCGGGCTCGGGGCGCTTCCGGGGGCGCCCGGGCCCCGCTCCGCGCAACTGCGCGGCGACTTCCTCGCAGACCCGTCCGACGGAGCGGAGCAGGTCCGGCCCGGCATCCGCGACGGGCTGCCCATGCTGTCCGGGGGCGGCGGGGGCGGCGGGCAGCCGGGTCAGGCGGTTGAGGAGGGTGCGCGTGGCGAGTCCGGTGTGGGCCAGTGCCCGTTCGCGCAGGGAGGGGCCGGCGGGCCGGTCGGCCTCGGCGACCTGCGAGGGCCGCAGGGACTGGCTCACCCGCTGGGCCTCGTCCAGGAGCGCACCGCCCACCGTGTACGGGGCCGTGTCCGCCGCCGCGGCGCACCGTGCCGCGGTACCGGCGGCGCGGGCGGCGATCTCCCGGTAGGGGACGGTCGGCGGATCGGGGAAGAGGAAGGCCTCGGCGGCGATCAGCAGGCCGATGCCGACGGTCGCTCCGATGAGCCGTTCGTCGAGGGTGTCCGGGGCGTACGGCGGGAAGCTCGGCAGGATGTACAGCAGCTGGAGCCCGGGACCGGCCCCCGCGGGCCGGGGCCCCGCCGCGGCGGCGAACGCCAGCGTGAAGCCGATGACCAGCATGCCGAGGACCGCGGTCCAGGTGTGTACGGCCAGCAGGGTGCCGGCCGCGATCAGGAACCAGGCCAGGGGCAGCAGCCGGACGAGCACGGCGGCCCGCTGGCGTCCGGTGCCCGGGATCCGGGAGAGGCCCGCCATGGAGACGGCGCCGAAGAGCGCGTACGTCGCGGCGGTCCGCTGGTCCAGGCCGTAGCGGAAGAGGTAGAACCCGGCACACGCGGCCAGCGTGACGCGGGCGGACCGGCGGCCCGCCGCGGCATACGCCCCCGTGCCCCGCAAGCCGGTACGGCCGCGATCAGCGCCCATGGCACCAGGATCACGCACAGCGCCCGACCCGGCACGGCGGACGTCCCGGACGACCCCGGCCCGGGCCGTTGACCGCGGGGGCCGGCCCGGCGGACGTGAGGCGGGCCCGGGGGCGAGACCACCGGCGCCCGTGCCGGTGGTCTCGCCCGCCGTTCCCGGCCCCGACGGCCTCCGCGGCCCGCTGGCCGCGATCGCCGCGATCACCGCGATCACCGCGATCACCGCGATCACCGCGATCGACATACGTGACTTCGGCGCCCCGGCGTGATCGAGTCCTCGACCAGCCCCGCGTGCCCGACGTCCTTGGCGTGGCCGACGTCCACGACGTGGCCGAGGCCCCTGGCGTGGCCGACGCCCACGGCATGGCCAGCGCCCCTGGCGAAGCCGGCGGCCCCGGCGTAGCCGGCGTGCCCGACGTTCCTGGCATGACCGGCGTCCTCGGTGTCCCGGGTGTGCCTGGCATGCCCAGCATCCGCTGCCTTCCCTACGCCCTTGGCCTGGCTGAGCGTCCTCGACGTGGCCAGCGTCCTCGACATCCCGACGTGGTCGGCGTTCCCGGCGTCCCCGACGCCGCTGGCACACCCGGCACGCCCGACGTGGTCGGCCTGCCCTGGCCCCGGCGAGCGGTTCACCGGCCTTCCGGGGCAGCCCCCACGAAGCCCGGAGCGGCCCCGGAAAGGGATCCGGATCGGCCGGGCACCCGGGCGCCCTGAACGGTTCGGACGGTCCGGGCCATCCTCCTGGCCGTCCGGCCTGTCGGGGCCGGCAGGGCCGGCAGGGCCCGGCCCCATCCGGGCTGTCCGGGTTGCCCGGGCCGGCACGGCGGTCCGGGCCGGCCAAGCCGTCAGGGCTGGCCAGGGGCTGTCCAGGGGCTGTCCAGGGGCTGTCCAGGGGCTGTCCGGGCCGGCACGGCTGTCCGGGTCGGCAGAGCCGCGCCCCGGGGGCGGTCAGGTCGACAGGGGGCGGTCGTGGGGGGCGATGGGGGCCGGGAGTTGGGTTCGGCCCGTCAGGTAGCGGTCCACGGCGGCGGCCGCCGAGCGGCCCTCCGCTATGGCCCACACCACCAGGGACTGGCCGCGCCCTGCGTCGCCCGCGACGAACACCCCGTCCGTGCGGGCCGGCGGTGTGCCGAGGGCCGCGAAGCCCGCGTCCCGCGCGAAGTTGCCCCGCTCGTCCCGGCTGAGACCGAGCTGTTCGCCCAGGCCACCGGCCCGCTCGGGGCCGGAGAAGCCGAGCGCCAGCAGGACCAGACCGGCCTCGATCACCCGCTCGGTGCCCGCCAGCGGGCGCCGCGCCGCGGGTTCGACCTCGGACAGGTGCAGCGCCCGTACCCGGCCCGCCGCGTCGCCCTCGAAGCGCAGGGTCGCGCTGGCGAAGACCCGGGGATCGGTGCCGTGGCGGCCGCGCGCCTCCTCGTGGGCGTGGGAGATCCGGTACACCTGCGGATGCACCAGCGGCCAGGGCTCGGCATCGGGCCGGCCCGGTCCCGGCTCGGGGCGGATGTCGAGCTGGACCACCGACGTCGCGCCCTGTCGCAGCGCCGTGCCCAGGCAGTCCGAACCGGTGTCCCCACCGCCGACGATCACCACGTGCGCGCCCTCGGCCGTGACGGCGGGCGCCTCGACGTCGCCCTCGCCGACCCGGTTGGCACCGGTCAGGTAGTCCATGGCCTGGTGGATCCCGTGCAGCTCGCGGCCCGGTACGGGCAGTTCCCGGGGCTCTCCGGCCCCGACCGCGACGACCACCGCGTCGTGGCGGCGCCGCAGGTCGGCGGCGTCGACGCCGCCGCCGACGTCCGTGTCCGTGCGGAAGGCGGTGCCCTCGGCCCGCATCTGGGCGATCCGGCGCTCCAGGTGTGCCTTCTCCATCTTGAACGCCGGGATGCCGTAGCGGAGCAGCCCGCCGACGCGGTCGGCGCGCTCGTAGACGACGACCGTGTGCCCGGCCCTCGTCAGCTGCTGGGCCGCGGCCAGCCCGGCCGGGCCGGAACCTATGACGGCCACCGTCCTGCCGCTGAGCCGCCCGGGCGGCGCCGGCTCGGCGTACCCGCGCTCCCAGGCCTGGTCGGCGATCGTCTGCTCGACGTTCTTGATGGTCACCGGATCGGCGTTGATCGCCAGGACGCAGGCGTCCTCGCAGGGCGCCGGGCAGAGCCGGCCGGTGAATTCGGGAAAGTTGTTCGTCGCGTGCAGCCGCTCCGCGGCCGCCCGCCAGTCGCCGTGCGCGGCGTAGGCGTTCCACTCGGGGATCAGGTTGCCCAGCGGGCAGCCGTGGTGGCAGAAGGGGAGACCGCAGTCCATGCAGCGGTCGGCCTGTTCGGAGACCAGGGGCAGCAGTGCCTGGCCGGCGTAGACCTCCCGCCAGTCGCCGAGGCGGAGGGCCGCGGGGCGGGCGGGTACGGGGCGGCGGGGGATCCGGAGGAAGCCGTGCGGGTCGGTCATGCGCCGCCTCCCTGGCTCGCGGGGCGGATACGGCGTTCCGACCAGGCTACGCCGCCTCCGGGGCGGCCACCCGTCGCCGGCCGGCCGGCGACGGCCGGAGGCGGGAGGCCGGGTCGGAGGCGGCGTAGCCGCCGGTTCCCCGTCCCCCGTCACGACAATCCGGTACCGGAGCCGCCCCTTCCTTCCGCGGCCCCTGTCAAGGGGCGTGTTTGTGTGACTGTCGGGGCGGTCCGGCCGTCGCGGAAGGTGGCTCACGTCGTCGTTGATCGACCGATCCGACCGATCCGACCGAGGAGACTGAGCACCGCATGTCCACTGATGACCGCGGGTTCCTGCCCCTGACGTCGCCGCAGGCCGGCGTCTGGTTCGCGCAGCAACTCGACCCCACCCGTGGCGACTACACCATCGGCGAGTACCTGGAGATCCGTGGCGCCGTGGACCCGGCGCTCTTCGAGGAGGCGCTGCGCCGGGTCCGGGACGAGACCGACGCGCTCGGCATGCGCTTCGCCGAAGTGGACGGCTCCGTACGGCAGGTCCCCGCCGGCCGGGCCCCGATGGTCCTCGAGACGGTCGACGTCAGCGGATCCGCCGATCCGGTCGCCGAGGCCGAGGCGCGGATGCGGGCCGAGCTCGCCCGGCCGATGGACCTCGCGACCGGTGACGTGTGCCGGAACCTGCTGGTGCGGACCGGGCCGGAGGCCTACGCGTGGCTGCACGGCTACCACCACATCGTCATGGACGGCGTGAGCGGCTCCCTGGTGGCCCGGCGGACCGCCGAGGTCTACTCGGCGCTGGTGGCGGGCACCCCCGTACCCGCGTCCGGCTCCGCGCCCTGGCAGGAGATCGTGGCCGAGGAGGACGCCTACCGGCAGTCGCCGGAGTACGAGCGCGACCGTGCGTTCTGGCGTACGAAGCTGGCCGGTGCCCCGGAGCCCGTCGGTTTCACCGGCAGCGCCCCGGCCCGGCCGACGGGCGAGGTGGTACGGGTCCGGCGCGACCTGACCGACGAGGACGCCCGCACGCTGCGGGACGCCGCCCGCCGGTACGGCACCCGGTGGTCGGCGCTGGTGATGGCCGCGGCCGCCGCGTACCTGCACCGAATGAACGGCGCCGAGGACATCGTGCTCGGCCTGCCGGTCACCGGCCGCGTCACCCCGGCGGCGCGCCGGACCATCGGCATGTTCTCCAAGGTCCTTCCGCTGCGGCTGACCGTCACCGGCGCGACGAACGTCGGTGAGCTGGTGCGGCGTACCTCGGCCGGCATCAAGGAGGTGCTGCGGCACCAGCGGTACCGCATCGAGGAGCAGGTGTCCGGCGACCGGCTGTGGGACGCCGCGGTCAACCTCATGTCGTTCGACTACGCGCTGTCCTTCGCCGGTGCCCCGGCGACCGCGCACAACCTGTCGGTCGGTCCGGTGGACCACCTGTCGCTCAACGTCTACGACCGCGGCGGGGACAGCCCGCTGACCGTCCAGGCGGAGGTGGACGTCGCCGACGCCGGCGCCCCGGAGCTGGCGGGCCACCTGGAGCGGTTCACTCGCTTCCTGGTCGGCTTCGCGGCCGCGGGCGCCGACGCCCCCGTCGACGCGCCGGACCTGCTCACCGGGGCCGACCGCGCCCGGCTGGCGGTCCTCGGTGACGGCGGCACGGGCGGGGCCCCGGTGGACCGCTGCCTGCACGACCTGTTCGAGGAGCAGGCGGCCCGGACGCCGGACGCCGTGGCCGTGGTCTGCGACGGCGAGGAGCTCACGTACGGCGCGCTGGACGCCTGGGCGCGGGACGTCGCGGCCCGGCTGCGGCCGCTGACCGCGCCCGGGGAGCCGGTCGGGATCAGCGTGGAGCGCTCGCCGGCCATGGTCGCGGCGCTGCTCGGGATCCTGAAGGCGGGCGCGGCCTACGTGCCGCTGGATCCCGGGCTGCCGAAGGCCCGGATCGCGTACGTCGTGGCCGACGCCGGGATCCGGACGGTCGTGGCCGGGGAGGCCGCGGCGGGCCGCCTGCCGGCGGGGCCGGCGGTCGTACCGGCGGGCATACCTGTGGGGCCGGCTCTCGTACCGGCGGGTCCGGCGGGTCCGGCGGGTCCGGCAGGTCCGGCGGGTCCGGCGGGTCCGGCAGGTCCGGCGGGTCCGGCGGGCGACGGGCGTACGGACGGTACCGGTGGTACGAACGGCTCGGGCGACGCCGACGGTGCGGGCGACGCAGGCCTCACGGGCGATGCCGGCGACGCGGGCGCCGACGCCGGCCTCGCCGCGCTCACGCCGCCGCCGCTGCCCGCCGCGGCGCCCGCCTACCTGCTGTACACCTCCGGCAGCACCGGCGAGCCCAAGGGCGTGCTCGTGTCGCACGCCGCGGCGGCCGACTTCGTCCTCGGGCACCTCGCGCTCACGGGCGTCGGCGCGGGCGAGCGGTTCCTCGGCTTCGCCTCGCTCTCCTTCGACGTCTGTGTCCTCGACGTCTTCGGCGCGCTGCTCAGCGGCGGCACGCTGGTGCTGGCCACCGACGAGGAGCGGGTGGACGTGGACCGGCTCCAGGCGCTGCTGGCCGACGGCGCCGTCACGGTGGCCGACCTGCCGCCCGCCCTGCTGCCGCTGCTCGACCCGGACGCGCTGCCCGCGCTGCGGGTGCTGTCCACGGGCGGCGAGGCGCCGTCCGGCGACGCCGTCGAGCGGTGGGCAGCCGGCGGGCGCGCGGTGTGGAACGCGTACGGGCCGACCGAGGCCGCCGTCTCGGTGACCATGCACCGGTGCGCGTCGCCGTCGGCGGGCCGGGTGCCGCCGATCGGGCGGCCCATGGTCAACCACCGGGCGTACGTGGTGGATCCCCGGCTGCGACTGCTGCCGCCGGGGGCCGCCGGTGAGCTGTGCGTGGCCGGCGACGGGCTGGCCCAGGGGTACGCGGGACGCCACCGGATGACCGCGGAGCGGTTCGTTCCCGATCCGTTCGCCGCCGTGCCCGGGGCCCGGATGTACCGGACGGGTGACCTGGTGCGCTGGACGTCCGGCGGGGAGCTGGAGTTCCTCGGACGGATCGACCAGCAGGTCAAGGTCAACGGCCACCGGATCGAACCGGGCGAGATCGAGACCGTACTGGCCCGGCACGCGTCGGTCGGCCAGGCGGCGGTCGTCGTGCACGAGGCGGCGCACGCGGGCCGCCGGCTGGTCGCCTTCGTGGCCCCGGTGCCCGGCGGGTCCGTGGCCGGGGCGGACGTCCTGACGGCCCATCTGGAGCACGCCCTGCCGCGGTACATGGTGCCGCACACCTTCGTGGCGCTGGACCGGCTGCCGCTGACCGCGGGCGGCAAGGTCGACCGCAAGGCGCTGGTCGTGCCCGAGGCGCCGGCGGACGGGGCGGCTCCGGCGCGGCCGGGGCGGACGTACACGGCCGTCGAGGAGCGGCTCGGCGCGCTGTTCGCCGAGGCGCTCGGCCGTCCCGCCACGCCCGACGACAACTTCTTCGAGCTCGGCGGGGACAGCATCACCGCGCTCACGCTGGTCAGCCGGGCCCGTGCGCAGGGCTTCGCCTTCACGCTGCGCGAGGTGTTCGCTCACAAGACCGCGGCCGCCCTGGCGGCGGCGGCGGGCGAGGCCGCCCCGGCGGCGGACGCCGCCGACATCCCCGAGGAGTACGGCGAGCTGCCCGCGACGCCCGTCATGCGCTGGCTGCTGGACGGCCCCGGGCCCGTGGGCCGCTTCAGCCAGTCCCTGGTGCTCACCCTGCCCGAGGGGGCGGACGAGGAGCGGCTGGTCCGTGTCCTGCAGGCGGTCCTGGACCGGCATGCCGCCCTGCGGATGCGGGTGACCGAGGGCCCGGACGGGCGCGCGCTGTGCACGGTCGGCGAGCCCGGCTGCGTGGACGCCGCCGGCCTGCTGCGCCGTATCGGGACGGCCGGACTCGACGGTGCGGCCCGCGCCGCGCTCCTGGAGCGGGCGGCGGCGGACGCGGCCGGTGAACTGGATCCCGCCGAGCGGCGGATGGTGCGCGCGGTCCACTTCGACGGCGGAGCCGATGTCCCCGGGCGGCTGCTGCTGTGCGTGCACCACCTGGCCGTGGACGGCGTCTCCTGGCGCATCCTGATGGCGGACCTCGCCGAGGCGTGGGACGCCGTCGCCGCGGGGCGGCCGGTGACGCTCGCGTCCACCGGGACCTCGTTCCGCGACTGGGCCCGTCATCTGGAGCGGCAGGCCGGCTCCGCCGAGGTACTGGCCGAACTGCCCTTCTGGCAGCGGACCCTGGCGCCCCTCGCCGCCCCGTCCGGCGCCGGTACCGTCGCGGCCCTGTGGGACCGGGTGCCGGATCCCGTACGGGACACCGTGGCCACGACCCGGACGCTGACGCTGACCCTGCCCGCCGAGGTCACCGGTCCGCTGCTGGCCGAGGTACCGGCGGCGCTGCGTACCGGGCCCACCGAGGTGCTGCTGGCGGCGCTCGCCCTGGCGGCCCACGACCCCGCCGTGCCGGGAGGCCGTCCCGAGGCGCTGCTGGTCGACCTGGAGGGCCACGGGCGGGCGGACCGTACGGGAGTGCACGACCTGTCGCGGACGGTCGGCTGGTTCACGACGCAGTACCCGGTCCGGCTCGATCTGCGCGGCCTCGACGCGCCGGAGTCCGGCCCGCATGCCCCGGGCGCGCAGGAGTGCGGCACGCCTGCCCCGGCCGCGCCGGGTCCCGATGTGGCGGAGCTGGTCGGGCGGGTCCACGAGTGCCTCGCCGCCGTGCCGGACCACGGCACCGGCTACGGGCTGCTGGCCCACCTCAGCCCCGGCACGGCGGCGGCGCTGGCCGGACTCCCCCGGCCCCGGGTGCTGTTCAACTACCTCGGCCGCTTCGACGGCTCCGGCGAGGCGCCCTGGACCCCGGCCCCCGAGGCGGGCGGGCTGCGCGCCGACGCCGACCCGGCCATGCCGGTCGACCACTGCCTCCAGATCGACGCACTGGCGGTGGACGGCCCCGCGGGCCCGGCCCTGACCGCCGTCCTGACCTGGCCGCAGTCCCTCGTCTCCACGGCGGAGGCCGAAGCCCTGGGCGCGGCCTGGGAGGCGGCGCTGCGCGCGCTGGCCGCCTGGTCGGCCCCGGCCGGTCCGGCCCGGCTGACCCCGCGCGACCTGCCGCTGGTCGGGCTGACGCGGCCGGAGGTGGACGGCCTGGCGGAGCGCTATCCCGGGCTCGCGGACGTCCTGCCGCTCTCGCCCCTCCAGGAGGGCCTGTTCTTCCACGCCGCGTACGACGCCCAGGGGATGGACGCGTACACCGGGCAGATCGTGCTGACCCTGGACGGCGCGCTGGACGCGGACGCGCTGCGCGCGGCCTGCGGACGGCTGCTGCGACGGCACGGCGCGCTGCGGGCCGCGTTCACCGACCGCGGCCTGGACCGGCCCGTGCAGGTCGTACCCGCCGCGGTCGACACGCCCTGGGAGGTGGTGGACCTCACCGCTCCGGCCTCCGCCGGGGACGGCGGGGACGGCGGGGACGGCGGGGACGGCGGGGCGGCCTGGGAGCGGCTGCTGGCCGAGGACCGGATGCGCCGCTTCGACCTGGAACGCCCGCCGCTGGTGCGCTTCACCCTGGTCAAGGTCGGCGAGGACCGGCACCGGCTGGTGATGACGAACCATCACATCCTGTGGGACGGCTGGTCGTCCGCCGTCCTGCTGCGCGATCTGCTGACGTCGTACGCCGCGTCGGTGGGCGGCGCGTCGGTGGACGCCGAGTCGGCCGGCGGTATCGATTCGGCCGGCGCCGGGCCCTCCGCCACCGTGGCGGAGGTCGCCTACGGCGACCACCTGGCCTGGCTGGGACGCCAGGACCGGGACGCGGCCGCGGCCGCCTGGAGCGAGGCCCTCGCGGGCCTGGCCGAGCCCACCCTGCTGGGCGCGGCCGACCCGAACCGGCTCGACGCGCTGCCCGAGCGGATCACGCTGGAGCTCTCGCCGGAGCGGACCGCCCGGCTCACCGAGCGGGCCCGGGCGGCGGGCGTCACCCTCAACAGCGTGGTCCAGGGCGCCTGGGCGGTCCTGCTGGGCCGGCTGACGGCCCGTGACGACGTGGTGTTCGGCGGGACCGTCTCGGGCCGCACGGCCGAGGTCGAGGGGATCGAGCGGCTGGTCGGCCTGCTGATCAACACCCTGCCCGTACGCTTCCGGATCCGCGACGAGGAGCCGCTGCTGACCGCGCTCGCCCGGTTCCAGGACGAGCAGGCCCAGTTGATGGACCATCAGCACCTGGGGCTGGCCGACATCCAGCGGGCGGCCGGGCTGGGCACGCTCTTCGACACCACCGTCGTCGTCGAGAACTATCCGCTGGACCTGGAGTCCCTGCGGGACCTGGCCGGAGGGGTCCGGCTGAGCGGGGTGGAGGGCGCGGACGCCACCCACTACACCGTCAACCTCATCGTCCTGCCCGGCGAGCGGCTGCGGCTGCACCTCGACCACCGGCCCGACGTGCTCGACGCCCGGACCGCGCGCAGTGTCGCGGACGGTCTGGAGCGGCTGCTGACCACGGTGGCCGAGGAGCCCGGCCGCCCGGTCGGCTCGGTCGACCTCCTCTCCGCCGAGCAGCACCGGCTGCTGGAGGAGTGGAACAGCACGGCGGTCCCGGTCCCGGCCACCACCCTGGTGGAGCTGTTCGAGCGGCAGGCCGCCCGGACCCCGGACGCCCTGGCCACCGTCTTCGGCGCCGAGCGGCTGACGTACGCGCAGCTCGACGCGCGCGCCGGGCGGCTGGCCCGGGTGCTGCGGGCGCGCGGCGCCGGTCCGGAGACGATCGTGGCGGTCGCCCTGCACCGCTCCACCGAGATGGTGCTCGCGCTGCTGGCCGTACTGAAGGCGGGCGCCGCGTACCTGCCGGTGGACCCCTCGCTGCCGGCGGAGCGGGTGGCCTACCTGCTCGAGGACGCCGCACCCGTGCTGCTGCTGACCACACCGGACGTGGACGCCGGGCTCCCGGCCGCGCCGGGCCTGCCCCGGGTGCACCCCGACACGGCGGACGGCCCGGCCGGGGGCGCCGAGGGCGATCCCGGCGAGGCGCCGCGGCCGACCCACCCCGCCTACGTGATCTACACCTCCGGCTCGACCGGGCGCCCCAAGGCCGTCGTCGTGGAGCACGCGGCGATCGTCAACCGGCTGCTGTGGATGCAGGACCGCTACGGACTCGGGCCCGACGACCGGGTGTTGCAGAAGACCCCGTTCGGCTTCGACGTCTCGGTGTGGGAGTTCTTCTGGCCGCTGCTGACCGGGGCGGGGCTGGTCGTCGCCGAGCCCGGCGGCCACAAGGACCCGGCGTACCTGGCCGGCGTGATCCGGCGCGAGTCGATCACCACGGTGCACTTCGTGCCGTCCATGCTGGCCGCCTTCGTGGAGGACCCGGCGGCCGGCGCGTGCCGGTCGCTGCGGCGGGTGATCTGCAGCGGCGAGGCCCTGCCCGAGGCGCTGAAGAACCGGTTCCTCGATGTGCTCGACGTGCCGCTGCACAACCTGTACGGGCCCACCGAGGCGGCGGTCGACGTCACCCACTGGGAGTGCCGCCGCGCGGACACCGGACCGGTGCCCATCGGACGGCCGATCTGGAACACCGCGCTGTACGTGCTGGATCCGGCGGGGCGGCCCGTCCCGATCGGGGTGCCCGGCGAGCTGTACCTGGCGGGTGCCGGGCTGGCGCGCGGCTACCTGCGGCGGCCGGAACTGACTGCCGAGCGCTTCCCCCTGGACCCGTTCGGGCCGCCCGGGTCGCGGATGTACCGCACCGGCGACATCGCCCGGTTCCGGGCGGACGGGGCGGTGGAGTACCTCGGCCGCACCGACGACCAGGTCAAGATCCACGGGTTCCGGATCGAGCTCGGCGAGATCGAGACGGCGCTGTCCCGGCTCCCGGGCTCCGGCCGCGCGGCGGTGGTCGTCCGCGAGGACACCCCGGGCGAGCGCCGGCTCGTCGGGTACGTCGTGCCCGCGCCCGGGACGGACCCGGACCCGGGGCAGCTGCGCGCCGAACTGGCCCGCACGCTCCCCGAGTACATGGTGCCGCTGGTGGTCCTCGTCGAGGAGCTGCCGGTCACGCCGAACGGCAAGCTCGACCGCAGGGCCCTGCCGGCCCCGGCCACCGCGGCCACCGGTCACGAACCGCCCGAGGGCGAGACCGAGGAACTGGTCGCCCTGGTGTGGCAGTCGGTCCTGGACGTGACGGAGATCGGGCGCCACGACGACTTCTTCGGCCTCGGCGGGCACTCGCTGAGCGCCACGCGCGTCGCGGCCCGGCTGCGCCAGACGCTGGGCCTGGAACTGCCCCTGCACACCCTCTTCGAACAACGGACCGTCGCCGAGCTCGCCGTCGCGATCGAGACGGCCCTCTTCGCGGACATCGCGGCCGCCACGGCCGATGACGCGCTGTCACTCGTACCTCAGGGAGAGACCTCGTGACCACCCAGGAGAGCAGGCCGGCCGCGGTGGACAGCCGCCTGGCCGCCGCCCGTGAGCTGCTGCGCCGCCGTGTGCGGGAGGCGCTGGCCGCGTCCTCGGACGCGGTGGCGCCCGGCAGCACCGATCCCGACGCCGCCACCACCGCCGCCACCACCGCCCCCGCCACCGCCGGGGACACTCCCGGCACCGGTGCCGAACCCGCCCCGCCCGTCGCCTCCTTCGCCCAGGAGCGGATGTGGCTGGTGGACCGGATGGCGGACGGCACGCCCGGCTACGCGATACCGGAGGTCGTCCGGCTGCGCGGCCCGCTGCGGGCCGAGTCGCTGCGGCGCGCCCTGACCGCCGTCGTGGCCCGGCACGCCCCGCTGCGCACGGTGTTCGAGGAACGCGACGGATCGCCGTACCCCGTCGTCCTGCCGGCCCCCGAGGCCGTGCCGCTCCCGCTGCTCGACCTCGGCACCCCCGCACCGGAGGAGGGCGGCGACGCCGCCGAGCGCGAGCGGCGGGCCCTCGGCCTGGCCCGCGCCGAGGCCCGCAAGCCGTTCGACCTCGCGGCCGGCCCGCTGCTGCGCGCCCTGCTGATCCGGCTCGCCGACGACGACCACCTGCTGGTGCTCGTGGTCCACCACATCGCGACCGACGGCTGGTCGATGACCCTGCTGTGGCAGGAACTCTCCGCCGGTTACACGGCGCTGGTCCAGGGCCGGCCGCTGCCCGACCCGCCGCTGCGGCTGGACTACCAGGCCTACGCCCGTGAGCAGCGCGAGCGCTTCGAGCGCGGCGCCATGGACGGGCAGCTGCGCCACTGGGAGCGGTGCCTGGCCGGGCTGGAGCCACTCGAACTGCCCACCGACCGGCCCCGGCCCACCCGCCGCAGCGGCGCCGGGTGCAGCCTCGGCTTCACCCTCGACGCGGGCCTCACCGACCGGCTGCGCCGGCTCGCCGAGGCCCAGGGCGCCACCCTGTTCATGACCCTGCTCGCCGGGTTCCAGGCCGTACTGGCCCGCTGCGGCGGCAGCGACGACATCGCGGTCGGCACCCCGGTCGCGGGCCGCGACCGGGTGGAACTGGAGCCTCTCATCGGCTTCTTCGTCAACACCGTGGTGCTGCGCACCGACCTGTCGGGCGAGATCGGCTTCCGGGAGCTGCTGGGCCGGGTGCGCCGGGTGACGCTGGACGCGTACGACCACCAGGAGGTGCCCTTCGACCGGCTCGTGGAACACCTGAGCCCGGAGCGGGTCGGCGACCGCAACCCGCTGGTGCAGGTGATGTTCGCGTCCGCGCAGGACGAGACCGCCGGGCTGCGGCTGCCGGGCCTGTCCGCCGAGCCGGTCGGCACCGACTTCGGCGGCTCCCTGTTCGACCTGAGCGTGTTCGTCGCGGAGGGCGCCGACCGGTGCACCGGCTCGCTGGTCTTCGACACCGACCTCTTCGACACCGCCACGGCCGAACTGCTGCTGGGCCACTACCTGGAGCTGCTGGCGGCGGCCGCCGACGCCCCCGAGCGGCCGCTGGCCGAGCTGCTGCCGTCCGACGGCGCGGCGGCCCGGCTGGTGGGCCGGGGCCACGGCGCGCCGCGCCCCGACCTGGCGCCCGCCACGCTGGTGGACCTCTTCGCCGAGCAGGTACGGCGCTCCCCGGACGCGGATGCGGTGGTGTGCGGCGCGGAGCGGCTCACGTACGCCGAACTCGACGCCCGTTCCTCCCGGCTGGCCGCCCGGCTCGCCGGGGCCGGCGTGGGCCGCGAGTGCGCGGTGGCGCTGCTGATGGAGCGCTCGGTGCACGTCCCCGTGGCGCTGCTGGGCGTCCTCAAGGCCGGGGGCACCTACGTGCCGCTGAACCCGTCCTTCCCGGTGGAGCGGCTGCACTGGATGGTGGAGCGCACCGGCGCCCGCCTGCTGCTGGCCGACCCGGCGACGGCGGCGCACGCGGCGGTGGCCGCCTCGCCCGTCCCGGTGCTGGACGCGACCGCGAGCGAAGGGCCGGAGGGGCCGGAGGGGCCGGAGGGGCCGGCGTACACCCCCGCACCGTGCGCCCCGGACCAGCTGGCGTACGTGATGTACACCTCCGGCTCGACCGGTGAACCCAAGGGCATCGCGGTCACGCACGCCAATGTCGCGGCGCTCGCCCGCGACGCCTCGTTCGGGCCGGCCCACCGCCGGGTGCTCGCGCACTCCCCGCTGTCCTTCGACGCCTCCACGTACGAGCTGTGGGTGCCGCTGCTGGCCGGCGGCCAGGTGGTGATGGCGCCGCCCGGCCGGATCGACACCGCGGCCCTCGCGCGGCTGGTGCGCGAGCACCGGATCACCACGCTGTGGCTGACCGCCGCCCTGTTCAACCTGGTGGTCGACGAGTGCGTGGAGCTGCTCACCGAGGTGCGGGAGGTGTGGACCGGCGGTGAGGCCGCCTCCCCCGAGGCGTTCCGCCGGGCCCTGGAAGCGGCCCCGGACACGCTGCTCACCAACGCGTACGGTCCCACCGAGACCACCACGTTCGCGCTGCGGCACCGGCTGGACGCCCGCGCCGGGGACGGTGTCGAGGGGCGCGTGCCCATCGGCACCCCGCTGGACGACACCCGGCTGTACGTTCTCGACGGCCGCGGCCGTCCGGTGCCCGAGGGCGCGGTCGGTGAGCTGTGCGTGGGCGGCACGGGCGTGGCCCGCGGCTACCTGGGCCGTCCGGGGCTGACCGCGCGGCAGTTCGTGGTCGACCCGTACGGCCCGCCCGGCGCGCGCATGTACCGCACCGGCGACCTGGCCCGGCGCCGCCCCGACGGGACGGTCGACTACCTGGGCCGCGCCGACCAGCAGGTCAAGATCCGCGGCTTCCGGATCGAACCGGGCGAGATCGAGGCCGAGCTGACGCGCTGCCCGCAGGTCGGGCGCGCCGCGGTGGTGGTCCGCGAGGACACGCCCGGCGAGCAGCTGCTGGTGGCGTACGTCGTCCCGGTGCCCGGCGAGAGCGCCGACCCGGACGCGCTGCACCGTGCGCTGGCCGCCCGGCTGCCGGCGTACATGCTGCCCGCCGCGATCCTGCCGCTGGACGCGCTGCCGATGACGCCCAACGGCAAGCTGGACCGGCGTGCCCTGCCGGCACCGGCCGGGCAGGGTGTGCGCCGGGCGGAGTTCGCCGCGCCCGCGACGGCCGGCGAGGAACTGGCCGCAGCCGTGTGGGGCGAGGTGCTCGGCGTCGACCGGATCGGCCGGCACGACGACTTCTTCGCGCTGGGCGGTCATTCGCTGCGCGCCACCCGGGTGGTCTCCCGGCTCGGGGCCCGCCTCGGCGGCGCGGTGCCGCTGCGGCTGCTGTTCGAGCACCCGGTCCTGGAGCGGTTCGCCGCTGCCCTGGACGCGCTGCACGGCGACATCCTGCCGGGCGCGGGTTCGGGCTCCGCCGCGGGGTCCGCCGGCGCCGTCATCACGCCGCGGCCGGCCGGGGAGCCGGCTCCGCTGTCCTTCGCCCAGCAGCGGCTGTGGTTCCTGGACCAGCTCCAGCCGGGCCGGCCCGACTACAACATCCCCGTCGTCACCCGTATGGACGGGCCACTGGACGCCGACGCGCTGCTGGCGGCGCTGCGCACCGTCGTGGCGCGGCACGAGGTGCTGCGCTCGCGGATCGGTGAGGGCCCCGACGGCCCCGTGCAGTGGGTGGCGCCGGCGGAGGTGTTCGTACCGCTGCTGACCGACCTCGGCGACCTGCCGGCGGAGGAGGCGCGCTCGCGGGCGCTCGGGCTCGCGCACGCCGACGCGGCCGCGCCGTTCGACCTGACGGCCGCCCCGCTGCTGCGGGCCCGTGTGGTGCGGATGGGCGCGGACGAACACCTGCTGGTCCTGGTCCTGCACCACACGGTCGGCGACGGCTGGTCGATGCCGGTGCTGTGGCGGGAGCTGTCGGCGGCGTACGGCGCGCTGCGGCGCGGCGAGCGCCCGGCCCTGCCTCCGCTCACCGTCCAGTACGGCGACTACGCGCACTGGCAGCAGCGGCGGCTGGGCGAGGGCGCGGCGGACGCCGGGATCGCCCACTGGCGCGAGGCGCTGGCGGGGCTGGCCGCGCTGGAGCTGCCCACCGACCGGCCGCGCCCGCAGGCGCGCTCCGGCGCGGGCGACGTGATCACCTTCGAGGTGCCGGCGGAGCTCGCCGCGCGGCTGGGCGCCCTGGCCCGGGAGCGCGGGGCGACGCTGTTCATGGTGCTGCTGGCCGGCTTCCAGGCGCTGCTGGCCCGCTGCACGGGGCAGGACGACATCGCGGTCGGCTCCCCCATCGCGGGCCGTGACCGGACCGAACTGGAGCCGCTGATCGGCTTCTTCGTCAACACCCTGGTGCTGCGCACCGACCTGTCGGGCGATCCCGCGTTCACCGAACTGCTGGGCCGCGTACGGCAGACGGCGCTGGCCGCGTACGAGCACCAGGACGTGCCCTTCGACCGGCTGGTGGAGGAGCTGCGGCCGGAGCGCGACCTCAGCCGCAACCCGCTCTTCGACGTGCTGTTCCAGCTGCACCCCGAGCAGCTCGACGCGCTGCCGCTGGACGGGGTGCGCGTGGAGTCGCTGGACACGGCGAACGGGACGGCCAAGTTCGACCTCAGTCTGGCGATGACCGAGCACCCCGGCGGTCTGACGGGCACGCTGCAGTTCGCCACCGACCTCTTCGACCGCGCCACGATGGACCGTTTCGGCGCCGCGTACCTGCGGCTGCTGGGCTCGGCCGCCGACCGGCCCGAGGACCGGCTGTCCCGGCTGGAGGTGCTCTCCGAGGAGGAGCGGGCGGCGCTGCGCGGCGTGCCGGACACGACGCCCGAGCCCCCGGCGACGACGCTGCACTCGCTCGTCGAGTCACAGGCCCGGCGCCGGCCCGGCGCGGTGGCGGTGACCTGCGAGGGCCGCTCCACCACGTACGCGGAGCTCGACACGGCGGCCAACCGGCTGGCGCGGCGGCTGCGGGAGCACGGGGTCGGCCCCGGCGCGCCGGTCGCCGTGATGACGGGACGCGACACGCGGATGGTGGTCGCCGTCCTGGCCGTGCTGAAGGCGGGCGGTGCCTTCGTACCGGTGGACGCCGGCCACCCGGCCGAGCGGATCGCCACGGTCCTGACGGACAGCGGGGCGCGGCTGGTGCTGACGGGCGGGCTGCCCGACGGGGTCCCGGACGGCCTGCCGGCCGCCGTGCCCGTCCTCGACCTGGACCGGGAGCAGCCGCGGATCGACGCGCTGTCCCCGGAGCCCCTGCCGGACGCGGCGGCCGGCGCGGCCGGGCCCGGCGGGCTGGCGTACCTGCTGTACACCTCGGGCTCCACCGGCCGCCCCAAGGGCGTGGCGGTGCCGCATGCCGCGATCACCGGCTATCTGGCGGCGCTGACCGCGACGTTCGGTCTGGGCGAGGACGACACGGTGCTCGCCCGGACGGCGCTCACCTTCGACCCGTCCGTCCGGGACCTGTTCGCCCCGCTGACGACGGGCGGCCGGGTGGTACTGGCCGGGGCGGACGAGGCCGCCGATCCCGACGCGCTGGCCCGGCTGCTGCGCACCGAGCACGTCACGGCCGTCCTGTCCATCGTCCCCTCGATGCTGGCCCCGCTCGTCGACGCGGTGGCCGAGCCCTGCCCGGCGCTGCGGCTGGTGATGACGACCGGGGAGGCGCTGACCGCCGGGCTGGCGGGCGCCGCGCGCGCCCTGGGGCCGGCGGACCGGCTGCGGCTGGTCAACCAGTACGGCCCCACCGAGTGCACCAACACCACCACCTACCACGTGGTCACGGACGCCGACATCGCCTCCGGTCGCATCCCGATCGGCCGGCCGCTGCCCGGGGCCCGCGTCCTGGTCCTCGGCGTGCACCTCGAACCGCTCCCCCTCGGTGCGATCGGCGAGCTGTTCATCGCCGGGCGCGGGGTCGCCCGCGGCTATCTCGGCGATCCCGTCCGGACGGCCGAGGCATACCTGCCGGACCCCTACGGTCCGCCCGGCAGCCGGATGTACCGCACCGGCGACCTGGTGCGGCTGCGGGCCGACGGGGTGCTGGAGTTCCACGGGCGCCGCGACAACCAGGTCAAGGTACGCGGCCACCGCATCGAGCTCGGCGAGGTGGAGGCGGCCGTGCTGCGCCACCCCGACGTGGCGCGCGCGGTGGTGGCCGCGCACGGCGAGGGCGAGGACAAGGCCCTGGTCGCGTACGTGGTGTGGCGCGGTCGGGGCGCGGCGGCGGACGGCGGCGGGGCCCCCACCAGCGGTAGTACGGCCGGTGCGGCCGGTACGGCCGGTGGGCCCGGCGCGGTGCTGGACTCCGTACGCGAGGTCCTGCCCGCCGCGCTGGTCCCCTCGTCGCTGGTCGTGCTGGACGCGCTGCCGCTGACGCCCAACGGCAAGGTGGACCGCCGGGCGCTGCCCGCCCCCGCGCCCGGCGCGGACGGGGCCGGCGACCGGGTCGCGGTCCCCGCGCGGACGCCGCTGGAGCGCACGGTCGCCGAGGTCTGGGAGGAGGTGCTGGGCAGCGGTACGGTCGGCATGCGCGACCACTTCTTCGAGCGGGGCGGCCATTCGCTGCGCGCCACCCGGGTCGTCTCCCGGCTGCGGTCGCGGCTGGCGCGGGAGATCCCGATGCAGCTGCTCTTCCGCCACCCGGTCGCCGAGGACTTCGCCCGGGCGCTCGCCGCGCTGGACACCCGGGCCGGGGCCGCCATCCCGGCACTGCCCGCCGGCCCCGGTCCGCTCTCCTTCGGCCAGCAGCGGCTGTGGCTGCTGGACCGCCTCCAGCCGGGCCGCCCCGACTACAACATGCCCGGCGCGATGCGTCTGCGGGGCGAGCTGGACACCGGGGCCGCCCTGGGTGCGCTGCGCGACGTCGTGGAGCGCCACGAGGTGCTCCGCTCGCGCATCGCCGCGGACGGCGAAGGCGGCGAGGGCGGCGAGGGCGGCGACGGTGCCGGTGCCGGTGCCGGTGGGGCCGGTACCCGGCTGGTGCCCGAGGACGCGGCCGTGTTCACGCCCGCGTACACCGATCTGGCCGCGCTGGGCTCCGCGCGGGCCGCGGCGCGGGCCCGGGAGCTGGCGGCGGACGACGCCGCCCGGCCCTTCGACCTCGCCACCGCACCGCTGCTGCGCGCCCGCCTGGTGCGCATCACGGAGGACGAGCACCTGCTGGTCCTCGTCGCCCACCACATCGCGTTCGACGGCTGGTCGGTGGGGGTGTTCTGGCAGGACTTCTTCGCCGCCTACCGCGCCCGCACCGAACCGGGCGCCGAACCGCTCGCGGAACTCGCGGTCTCCTACCGGGAGTTCGCGGCGTGGCAGCGCGACCGGCTGACGGGCGAGCTGGTCGAGGACCAGCTCGCGTACTGGCGGGAGCGGCTGGCGGGGCTCGCCCCGCTGGACCTGCCCACGGACGCGCCGCGCCCGGCCACCCCCTCCGGGCGCGGCGACCAGCTGCCCTTCGTCCTGCCCGCGCCGCTGCTGCGCGAGCTGCGCGCGCTGGGCCGACGCCACGACGCGACGCTGTTCATGGTGCTGCTGGCCGGCGTCCAGGCGCTGCTGGCCCGCTGGTCGGGCTCCGACGACATCACGGTGGGCTCGCCGGTCGCGGGCCGGGACCGGGCCGAACTGGAGCCGCTCGTCGGCTTCTTCGTCAACAACCTGGTGCTGCGCACCGACCTGTCCGGCGACGTGGGCTTCGGCACGCTCGTCGGCCGGGCCCGGGAGACGGCGCTGGGGGCCTACGCCCATCAGGACGTGCCCTTCGAGCGCCTGGTGGAGGAGGTCCGCCCGGAGCGCGACCTCAGCCGCAACCCGCTGTTCCAGGTGATGCTGGTCCTGGGCGAGGAGCAGCCGCCGGCGCCCGCACTGCCGGGCCTCGCGGCCGAGCCGGTGGAACTCGGCAGCGGCGCCTCGAAGTTCGACCTCTCCCTGTACTTCGCGGAGGAGGACGGCGAGCTGCGCGGTGAGGCCGTGTTCGCCACCGACCTCTTCGGCCGGGAGACCGTCGCGCGGATGACGGCGGCCCTGGTGGAGCTGCTCACCGCGGCCGTCGCCGCCCCGGACGCACCCGTCCGCTCGCTGGCCCTGCTCGGGGCCGAGGCGGAGCGGGAGGTGCTGCACCGGTGGAACGACACCGCCCAGGAGGTGCCGGCGCTGCCGCTGCACGCGCTGGTCGGCGAGCAGGCGGCCCGTACGCCGGACGCCGTGGCCCTCGACGACGGGATGCGGCAGCTGACCTACGCCGAGGTGTGGGACCTCGCCGGCCGGCTGGCCGGGGAGCTGTCCGCGCTCGGTGTCGGGCCGGACACCGCGGTCGCGGTGAGCGTGGAGCGGTCGGCCCTGCTGCCCGTCGCCCTGCTGGGCGTGCTGCGCGGCGGCGGGCTGTACGTGCCGCTCGACCCGGAGTACCCGGCCGACCGGGTGGCGTACATGCTCGACGACAGCGGCGCGCGGGTGCTGGTGGCCTCCACGGGCCCGGCCGGGGCGCTCCCGGTGCCCGAGGGCGTACGGGTGGTGGACCTCGACGCGCTGTTCGCCGTACCGGACGGTGGCCAGGCGGACCCGGAGGCGGACCCGGAGGCGGACCCGGACCCGGACGAAGCCGCGGCCGCGGCCGCGGCCGCTCCGGAGCAGCTGGCGTACGCCCTGTACACCTC
This sequence comes from Streptomyces sp. NPDC090022, assembly GCF_044748145.1. NCBI lineage: Bacteria > Bacillati > Actinomycetota > Actinomycetes > Kitasatosporales > Streptomycetaceae > Streptomyces > Streptomyces sp. NPDC090022. The sequence continues at coordinate 780,740 of NZ_JBIVFN010000001.1, read as the reverse complement.
GGGCTCGACCGGCCGCCCCAAGGGCGTGATGGTGCCGCACCGGGCGCTGGCCAACTTCGCCCGGGACATGGCGGACCGCCTGGGGCTGACCGCCGGTGACACGGTCGCCGCCGTCACCACGGTCTCCTTCGACATCGCCGTGCTCGAACTGCTGGTGCCGCTGACCCGGGGCGCCACCGTCCGGGTCGTCGACCGCGACACCGCGCGCGACGGCACGCTGCTGGCCAAGGAGTTCGACGCGGCGGGCGTCACCGTCGTCCAGGCCACGCCCGCCACCTGGCACCAGTTGATGGAGAGCGGCTGGCAGGCCCCGCACGTACGCGCCCTGTGCGGCGGCGAGGCCCTGCCGGCGGCGCTCGCGGCGCGGATGCGGGCCGCCCTGGGCCAGGTCTGGAACGTGTACGGACCGACGGAGACCACCGTGTGGTCGACGGCCCACCGGCTGACGGCGGGCGACGGCGACGCTCCGGTGTCCATCGGCTCGCCGCTCGCCAACACCCGGCTGTACGTCCTCGACGAGCGGATGCGGCCCGTACCGGTCGGCGTCTTCGGCGAGTTGTTCATCGGCGGCGACGGGGTGGCCCGCGGCTACCACGGCCGGCCGGGGCTGACCGCCGAGCGGTTCGTCCCCGATCCGTACACGGCCGGTGGCCGGCTCTACCGCACCGGGGACCTGGTGCGCCGGCTCCCGGACGGCTCCCTGGAGTACCGGGGCCGGGCCGACGGCCAGGTCAAGGTGCGCGGGCACCGGATCGAGCTCGGCGAGATCGAGGCGGCGCTGGCCCGTCACCCCGAGGTCCTCGCGGCCGCCGTGGCCGTGCACGGCCAGGGGGTCGGGGCGACGCTGGTGGGCTATGTGACCTGGCGGGCCGGGGCCGGCGATGTGGCGGCCCTGCGGGACTTCCTGCGCGAGGACCTGCCGGCGTACATGGTGCCGGGCGTGCTGACGGCGCTGGACCGGCTGCCGCTCACCCCGAACGGGAAGCTCGACCGCAGGGCCCTGCCCGCTCCGTCGGCCGACGCGGCCCGCACCGGCGGCACGCCGGTGGTGGCGCCGCGCGACGCGGCGGAGCTGCGGATGGCCCGGCTGTGGGAGGAGGTCCTCGGCACGGCACCGGTCGGGGTGCGCGACGACTTCTTCACGCTCGGCGGGCACTCCCTGAAGGCCTTCGAGCTGATGGGCGCGGTACGCCGGGAGTTCGGCGTGGAGCTGCCGCTGAACCTGGTGTTCCGCAAGTCCACCGTGGAGCTGCTGTGCGAGGCGCTGCCGGAGGCGGCGGCCGCCTCGGCGCGGCTGCTGGTGCCGCTGGCCGACGGCGATCCGTCGCGGCCGCCGCTGATCCTGGTCCATCCGCGCGGCGGCGACGTGGTCTGCTACCGCGACCTGGTGCGCGAGCTGGGCGCGGGGGCGGACGGGTCCCGCCGGGTGCTCGGGCTGGAGTCGGTCGGCTACAACACCGCGGACGTGCCGCTGGAGCGGGTCGCCGAGATGGCGGAGCGCTACCTCGCGGCGATCCGGGACGAGGTGCCGGCCGGTCCGTACCTGCTGGCGGGCTGGTCGTTCGGCGGCACGGTGGCGTACGAGATCGCGGCCCGCCTGGAGGCGGCCGGCGAGGAGGTCGCCTTCCTCGGTCTCGTCGACACCGCCGCCCCGGGTCCGGCGGCGCGCGCGGACGCCACCGCGGGCGATCCGGATCTGCTGCGCTACGGCATCGCCGCCGGGCTCGACGCGCGGCAGGCGCGGGAGCTGGACGAGGACGCCCTGCTCGACGCGCTGGTCCGGCGGGGCCGCGAGAACGGCAGCCTGCCCCGGCGTACGGCCGTGGCGGCGCTGCGGCGGATGCTGCGGGTCGCCGAGGCCAACGGGGCGGCGTCCGCGGCGTACCGCACGGAGGCCGTGCTCGCCACGGATCTGCACCTCTTCACGGTGACGGAGCGGCACGCGGAGCTCGCCACCCCGCTGGTGGATCCGGCGCCCTGGAAGGCGCGGACGCGGGCGACGGTGCGCCACGCCACGATCCCGGGCAACCACCACACCCTGATGGACCCGCCGTACGCCGCCGTCCTGGCGGAGCGGCTCGCCGAGGCCCTCGCGGCGGCGGCACCGGACGGTCACCGGACCGTCTGACCCGAGAACCAGCACCACGGCACCACGGCACCACGTCAACACCTAGACACCTCGACACCTCGACACCTCGACACCTCAAGGAGAGAACGATGAACGACACCACGACGCAGCTGACCTACCTCGTCGTCGCCAACGACGAGGAGCAGTACTCCCTCTGGGAGGCCGGCCGGCCGCTGCCGCTGGGCTGGCACCCTCAGGGGTTCGAGGGCGGCAAGGAGGAGTGCCTGGCGCACATCGAGCAGGTGTGGACCGACATGCGTCCGCGCAGCCTGCGCCTGAGCATGGCCGGCTGACCCGGCCGACCCACCGACCGACCCGCACGGCACGCACCGTACGCCGCCCGGCGCCCCGCATGGGGTGCCGGGCGGCCCGCGGAGTGCCGGGAAAGGAATGACCGTTGTGACCAGAGCGACCGCAGTGGCGGAACCGCCGGAAGCGGAAGCACCCGCGGCGGCGGAGGCGAGCGGGCCGCGCAGCCTGACGCCGCTGCTGACCCTCGTGGCCGTCTCCGGCATCACCTCGCTCGGCGTGGCGATGACGCTGATCGCCGTGCCCTGGTTCGTGCTGCAGAGCACCGGCAGCGGCACCCGGACCGGGCTCGTCGCCGCGGCCGAGATGCTGGGGCTGCTCTGCTCGGCCGTGCTGGCCGGGCCCGTGATCGACCGGCTGCCCGCCCGGGCCGCCGGGATCGGCGCCGATTGCCTGACCGCCGCCGCCCTCGGCCTGATCCCGCTGCTGCACGCCGTGGACCTGCTGGCCCCGCCCGTCCTGCTCGTCCTGGTCTTCGTCGTGGGCGCGGCACGCGGGCCGGCGGACACCGCCAAGCAGCTGCTGCTGTCGGACGCGATGGCACGGGCCCGCGTCGGCGCGGAGCGTGCCACCAGCGCCGTCGAAGGCGCCCGCCGGGTGGGCCTGATGGCGGGCGCCCCGCTGGCCGGCCTGCTCATCGGTACGGCGGGCCCGGTCCGGACGCTGTGCGCGGACGTGGCGGCCATGCTGGTCTCGGCGCTGCTCGTCGCGCTGCTGGTACCGGCGGCGAAGACCGACGCGAAGGCGGACACGGGCGGCGAGGCGGGCGCGGAGGCCGACGCCGCGGGCGGATCGTCGTACCTGCGGGATCTGCGGGTGGGCCGGCAGTACGTGTACGGCGACCGGCTGGTGCGCGCGATGACGGCTGTCCTGCTGGTGACCAACGCCCTGGACGGCGCGCTGAACGGGGTGCTCTACCCGGCGTACGGCACCCGCGTCCTGCACAGCAGCGCCCTGTTCGGGGCCATGGTGACCGCCATCGGGGCCGGCGCCCTGCTCGGTGCGGGCCTGTACGGCTGGACCGGGCACCGCCTGCCGCGCAGGGCGCTGTTCGTCGGGGCGTTCACCCTGGTGGGCGCGGTGCGGTGCGCGACGCTGGCCGCCGAGCCGCCGCCCGCCGTACTGCTCGGGCTGCTCGCCCTGTCGGGGATCGGGTCGGGGATCGTGGGCCCGCTGATGATGTCGGTGGCGTACGAGCGGGTGCCCGGGCCCGTGCGCGGCCGGGTGTTCGGCCTGCTCGTCGCCAGCGCGCTGGCGGCGACGCCGCTGGGGATGCTGGGAGCGGGTCTGGTGCTGGACCACTGGGGTCTGACGTCGACGCTCCTGGGGATCGCCGTGGTCTATCTGGGGGTCACCCTGGCGCCGCTGGTGTTCCGGGTGTGGCGGGAGCTGGATCGACCGACGTCCGGAACATCCGCTTTGGGGTGATCTGCCGCCCTTCACTTTAGCGCCAGGCAGCTTGATGAACGCCCGCACCCGTCGCAGCGGTTCACCGCGGACGGCAGGGTTGGTTCCGCAAGGCACGACCGGCGCGGGTCGCCCACGAAGCAGCCCGCGCCACGCCGACCACCGGATCCCTGGGGGGACACCATGCTGAAGCGCTTCGTACTGGCCCTGTCCGTCGTGACGGCCGCTCTGCTCATGCCGGCCACCGCCGCCCACGCGGAGGAGGGCGGCACCACGGGCCCGGCAGGCGGCACCGGCCACCCCCGTGTCGTCCTCACGGGAGGAACCCACCTCGGCGCGTCCGGCGGACTGCGCGACCAGGGCGACACCTCGTGGGGCGGCTGAGCACTGCACGCCGACTGCTGACCACTGCCCACTGACTGCTGACCCCTGACCGCTGACCGCTGACCGCTGACACACCAAAAGGAATGAGACGCCTCGCGGGAGGCATCTCATTCCTTTCGTCATGCGGGGGAAAGACAGACGACCGTCCAGCTGGCAGCCGCGGTGCATTCGGCGCGACGGCTCCAGCGGGCGGGCACGTACAGCACCTCGCCGGGGCGCAGCCGGTAGCGCAGGGACGGCGCGGGGGCCGTCCCCGCGCCGCCGTTCCCGGTGAGGAACCAGGTGGCAGCGCCCGCGATCTGATGGACCAGCAGATGTCCCGTGCCCTCGGTGTCGAAGGCGCCGACGGGCACCGCGCGGGTCCGCAGGCCCGTCAGCCGGCCCAGTCCGGCGGCCAGCGAGGCGAGCCGGGACGCGCGGACCCCCGGATCGGCGGGGCCGGTCCCGCCGTCGAAGACCGGGTGTTCGTGCTCGGGCCACAGGACGCCCGGCGCCCGGTCGAGGTGGACCGAGAGGAACAGGGCGAGTTCCCGCAGGTGCCGGTCGGCCCGGTCGCCCCCCGGTCCGTCGTCCGGCGGAATCATCAAGACGCCTCTCCCCTTGCTGCCGTTGGCCGACGCACCGTGCGTGCGCACACCGGGGACCGGGGTCACAGCCCCCCGCCCGGGGAAGCATCGTGCACCCGGCGCGCGGCGTGCCAGTCACGAGAGCACGTTCCCGGACTCGCGCGACATACGCACGACACTCGCACGTCAGGTCCGCGCGGCCGGAGGCGGGGAGGGGGTGTGCGGCGTCCGGCGGATCAGGCGGCGGGACCGGCCTCGGGGCCGGCGGCGGGATCCGGGTCGAAGAGCCCGCGCGCCGCCGCGGCGACGCCCGCCTGGAAGCGGCTGCCGGCGCCGAGCTCCTCCATGATGTCGGCGATGTGCCGGCGCGCCGTACGCAGGGACATGCCCAGCCGCCGCGCGATGGCCTCGTCCTTCAGCCCGGCCGCGAGGAGCCGGATGATCGTCTCGTGGATCTCGCGGGCCACCTCCTCCAGCCCCTGCCCGACGGCGTTGGAGAACGGGGTGGCCAGGTCCCAGGTCTGGTCGAAGATGTCGCACAGGTAGGCGACGGTGGACGGCTCCCGGATGACCACGGCGCCCCAACTGCCGTCCTTCACCGGTATGAACGCCAGCTCGCGGTCGAAGGCGATGAGCCGGCCGAAGAGTTCGTGCGCGGTGCGGTACTGCGCGCCGAGGGCCGAGGCGGCGGCGACGTACGCCTGGCTGGGGCCGTTGAAGCGTGCCGTGTGGTGGTAGAGGCTGCGCATCGAGATGCCGCGCCGGAGCATGATCTCGTCCCGCTTGAGCGCCTCCTGCATCGCCTCGGGGACCCGGCCGCCGCCGCCCGGCTGGCAGGTCAGGACCTCCCGGGTGCACTGGTCCGAGGCCCGGTTGAGGGCGCCCCGTACGTCCTCGACGTTCTCCAGGACCTCCAGCGCCTCGCCGGTGGTGCGCCGCTCCAGGTAGTACGGGACGAAGCGGCCGAGGTCCTCGCGGATGCCGCTGATCTCCCGCTGCCGTTCCCGGATCTGGGCCTCCAGCGGGGCGACCAGCCGCGAGGCGGCCGTGTCCGGTGCGACCGCGTAGGCGACGGCGGGGTCGCCGGGGCTCAGGTGCAGCAACTGGGCCTGGAGCAGCCGCTCCACGCTGCGCCGGACCTCCTCCGGGTCACGCCCGGTGCCGGCGGCCACGGCGTCCGCTCCGATCATCCGGTGCTCGAGCACCCAGCCATAGACATCGAGATCCACGTCATTCAGATCAGACAACACTCTTGCCCCATTTTGCACTGTTCGCCCCGGGTCGCTTTGCTGCCAGTCACCTTGGTGAGGTGCCCGCCCCCTGGCGTCAGCATAAGCAGGGCGAAAGTCTGTTCCCGGCGAACAGCGGGCGAACGTCGGCGGGATGTCAGCCCGTCGCCGACCGCCCCGACGGCTGGAGGAACACGCTGGAACACGCCCGCATCCCGCAGGAATTCGCCTCGACGCAGGTCGCGGCCGTACCGGTGACGGCGCCCGCCGTCCCGGCCACGACGGCGGGATCCCATCGGGCGCGGCGATTCGGACAGCGGCATCGAGCCACGCGCGGGACGTGGGGCGCGACGCGCCGTGTCGCGCCCCGCCGGCGCCCTCCCGGCACCAACTGATCGTCACGCAGCACCGTTACGCAGCACCACCCGACCACGACCTCCCGGAGCCCCCCGTGCCCCACACCACCCTGAGCACCCCCACCCTGTCCCCGGCCGCTCTCACCCCCCGCGAGCAGGAAGTCCTCGCCCACCTGGCGCAGGGCGACACGTACCGGATGATCGCCCGGCGGATGGGGCTGAGCCCGCACACCGTCGACACCTACCTGCGGCGCCTGCGCAACAAGACGGGGGCCGTCAACCGCACCCAGCTGACGCACCTGGCCTTCCAGCTGGGGTACGGCCCGGGCTACTGACCCGGGCCCGGCGCCGGACCTCCGCAGGCGCCGGACCTCAGGAAGCGCCGGGCCTCAGGAAGCGCCGGACCTCAGGAAGCGCCGGACCTCATGAGGCGTCGCAGTCGGGGTGTCCCCAGCGGGTGCCGACCTTGGTGATCGTCTCACCGGCCGCGTACGACCGGCCGCACGGGCACGTGCCGGGGAACTTCGCCTTGAGCGAGACGCGCCCGCGCGCGGGCGCCGCCGCCTTCTTCGCCCCGGCCCGGGCCGGAGCCTTGCGGGCCGGAGCGCTGCGGGCCGGGGCCGGCACCGGCACGGCGGTGTCGCCCAGGGCCGTGCCGGCGGCCCGCTGGCCGGCGGCCGCGTCGCTGGCGGCCTGGTCGGCGATGGCGTTCAGCAGGTCACCGTCCTCGCGGTGGGCGGGTACGTAGCGGAACTCCACCTCCCGGTCGGCCAGCAGCGCGTCGATGCTCTCGACGAGGTCCCGGTTGGCGACCGGCTTGCCGGCCGCGGTCTTCCACCCGTTGCGCTTCCAGGCCGGGAGCCACTGGGTCACGGCCTTCATGGCGTACTGGGAGTCCATCCGCACCTCGACGGCGGTCCCCGGATCGAGCGCCTCCAGCAGCTGCCGCAGCGCGGTGAGCTCGCCCACGTTGTTCGTGGCGCGCCCCAGCGGACCGGACTCCCAGCGCTGGGGCCGTTCCTGGGCATCGGCGATGACCCACGCCCAGCCGGCGGGTCCGGGATTCCCCTTCGCCGCCCCGTCGCAGGCGGCAATGATGCGATCAGACATCCCCCGATCATGCCCCACCCCGGGCGGCCCGCCGACCGCCGCCCGTACGGGTGACCGCGCGGGAACCCTCGCCCGGGGGACTCCGAGTGGCTTGTCACGGCCCCCAACTCGGCGCATTGGGCCGCGTGTTCATACCGCTGCGACGGATCGCCGGGCTCGCGGGCGGACGGCTGGTGACGGTGGGCCAGCTACCCTTGCGGGCATGACGCTGCGCAAGACCGCCCAGGTGAGTGTGGACGCGATGATCGAGGACCTCCGTACGCTCGTGGAGGTCGAGTCGCCCTCGCGTGATCTCGACGCCCTGGCGACCTCGGCCAAAACGGTCGCCGCCGTCATCGAGAGCCGCCTCGGCGGGGAGGCCGTCCTCATCGGCAGCGAGGCCGGGCCGCACGTCCACTGGTCGGCCGGCGGCGCTCCCCGGGTGCTGGTCCTCGGTCACCACGACACGGTGTTCCCGCTGGGCACCCTGGAGCGCCGGCCGTTCGCGGTCGCGGACGGACACGTGACCGGACCCGGCGTGTTCGACATGCTGGGCGGTCTGGTGCAGGCGGTGCACGGTCTGGCGTCGCTGGAGGACCTGTCGGGCGTCGAGATCCTGGTGACCGCGGACGAGGAGGTCGGCTCCCGCTCCTCCCGCGCCCTCATCGAGGAGCGGGCACTGGCCTGCGGCGCCGTCCTCGTCCTGGAGGGCGCCGCCGACGGCGGAGCCCTGAAGACCGGCCGCAAGGGCTGCGGGACGTACCAGGTCTCCATCGCCGGCCGGGCCTCGCACGCGGGCCTGGAGCCGGCAGCCGGGGTCAACGCCCTGATCGAGGCGGCGCACCAGGTCCTGGACATCGCGGCGCTGGGCCGCGCGGAGGCCGGGACGACCGTGACTCCGACCGTCGCGTCCGCGGGAACCCTGGACAACGTGGTGCCGGCCGAGGCGACCGTGATCGTGGACGTCCGGGTCGAGTCGGCCGCCGAGACCGAACGCGTCGAGGCGGCGTTCGCGGCACTCGCTCCCCATCTCGACGAGGCGGAGATCACGGTCCAGGGCGCCATCGGCCGGCCCCCGATGCCCGAGTCGGCCTCGGCCGAACTCTTCGCGGTGGCCCGGCGGCTGCTGCCCGGCCTGGAGGGCAAGGCGGTCGGCGGCGGCAGCGACGGCAACTTCACGGCCGCGCTGGGGGTTCCGACGCTGGACGGCCTGGGAGCGGTCGGGGGCGGCGCGCACGCGGACCACGAGTACGTGGTGATCGACGCGATGGCCGAGCGGGCGAACCTCGTCGCCGGGCTGGTCAGGGCGATCCGGGCCGCGTAGCCGGCGGCCGGGTCAGACGCACTCGCCCCTGTTCACCGGGGTGAAGTCCGACGGGCCGACATCGTTGACCGCGCGTACCTGGAAGCACTGCCTGCCCAGCGGGAGTCCGGTCCAGACGAACGACTCGCTGTTCGCCTTCACGCCCTTGGTCTGCTGGAGGGAGCTGTTGAAGATGTGGTACGCCGTCTCGTCGGCCGCGGTGTCGGTCCACTCCACCTTCACGGTGGTGGGGTCGGCGGCGTCCCGGGTGACGATCACGTTCGACGGTTCGGCCGGCCGGCCGATGCCGATCCCGGGGCCGGTGGAGTGCTTCAGGCTGAAGGTCACCCGGGTGGAGTCGTCGGAGCCGACCTCGTCGCTGTCGACGGACAGCCGCCAGTTGGTCAGGGACTTGTTGGGCCTGAAGCCCTGCTGAATGCCCTCGTCCGTGCCGTCCAGGTCGTTGGAGCGGCAGGTGGACCCCTCGAAGAGACGGAGCGTGGGTGTGGCCACGACCATCTCGTTGGACCTGAGCTCGACGTGAACGGTGAGCTCGCCCCGGCTCTCCCCGCCCGCGCACGCCGACGCCGTCAGGGTGTCGGTCGGCCGGTCGTGACTCAGCCTGACCAGCCGGTCGAACGGGGTGTTCGTCGTGGTCCGGCTCGAGAACAGACCCGGGCCGTTCGACACGGTGAGGGTCCCTTTCATGGTGATGGTGTGCGTAGGGGCCGCCGCGGCCGGCGGAGCCGACCACACGCACCACACCGTGAGCGGCACCACCGCCGTGAGAGCCGCTGTACGTCGCCATCGCATCGCCGTACCTCGCAACCGCCTGCTCCAGGCCTGGGGGAAATGACCGGATCGCAAGGCCCTGCCCCTTCATCGTCACGCCACACCGCCACCCCGTCCACCGGGGGGCCGGTCGCGGCGGCCGCGACCTAGTCGTCGGCCCCGCCGCCCCCGTCGCCGCCGGTGACACGGCGGCGACGGGGGCGGCGGGCCAGTTCGCCCGCGGCGAGGGTGACGGCCGCTACAGCGCGGACCCAGCGGGGGCCGCCACGCTCGGCCCACACCACGCAGACGCATCCGCCCACGGCGAGCGCCAGGACTCCGAGCAGCAGAACGGTCATGCTTCCCCACTTCCGTGTGTGTTCGCGCGGTCCGGGAATCGTCCCGGACCCGGACAGTGACCGGGACCGGGACCGGGACCGGATGTCCCGCTCCTACCCGTCAGGAGATCCCGTACCACTGGCTGGCCCAGCCGGTGTTGATCGTGCTGGTGGACTGTTCGGCGAGGTTCACGGTGGCCGGCAGGGAGGTCTGGCCGGTCAGGAGCGTGCTGTAGCGGAGATGGGGCGGGGTCAGGCCCGCGTTCACCGAGATGCCGGCGCCCGTCGCCTTGAGGGTGAGGGCGTTGGTGGCCCAGGTGCCGTTGAGCAGGAGGGCGACGAAGTAGGTTCCGGGGGCGGCGGTGAACGGCTTGGCGAGCGGCAGCGGCTTCGCGATCGGCTCGGTCATCAGCAGCGGTGATATGTCCGCGGTGGACGCGCGCAGGGTGCCCTTGGCGTCATAGACGCCGAGGTAGCAGTTCGCGAGCTGGGCGTTCGGATCCAGGCCTGCCAGCCCCAGCCAGATGTTGGACCAGGTGATCTCCTCGCGCAGCACGATCCGCACGAGGGTGACCCGGCCGCCGACGCCGGCGGCGGACTGGGCGGTGACGTGCCCCGCGTCGTTGGGGTCGCCCGTCCAGGCGAGCAGGTTCTGGTCCTGCGGCCGCGGCCCCTCGTAGCCGGTGCCGGAGCCGGCGGCCGGCGCCGGGGCCGCGGCGGTGCTCCCGTCCTGCCGCGGGCCGTCCCCGGCCGCGGTGCAGCCGGTCAGGACGAGCGAGGCCGCGAGCGCGGCGGCGAGGCCGGCCCTGACGACGGTGGTACGGGTCGTGCGCATGGTCCCCCCCATGTGGTGCGGATGTGCCGAGGGACATGGTCACACGGCGCGGCCCGGACCCCGAAGGCAGGCACCGGCGGCGAGGATCCGGCGCCGCGCCGCCCGGCTCCGGGGGTCGGGCACCGCTGGTCAGGTCAGGCGCGGGCGCGGGCCGGGCGCGGGCCTGCGACGGCCTCGGCGAGCATGCGGCGGCCGGCCGGCGTGGTGAGGACACCCCGCAGGGCCGTGTCCCGTACGGCACGGGCGGGTGCCGAGCGCAGCGTCCAGGCGCGGGTGGCGAGATCGGTGCGGGTGAGCACGCCCAGGGCGTCGGCGCGCCGCGAGCGGCGCCAGGCCGTGAGCGCGTCCGCCCCCGGGCCGCCCCGCGCGGTCGCGGCGGGCAGGACGGCCGCGAGTGAGACGGCGTCGCGCAGGCCGAGGTTGAGGCCCTGCCCGCCGACCGGGCTGCACACGTGGGCGGCGTCGCCGATCAGCAGCACCCGTCGGCTCCCGTGCCCCGCGGCGAGACGCCGGTGGGTACGGAAGGTGCTGGTCCAGCGGCATTCGCGGACGGTCGCCGTCCAGCCGCGGGCCGCCGCCTCGGCGGTGAGCGCCGCCGTGTCCTCCGTGGGGCCCGCGTCCCGCGGAGGGCCGGGCGTGGGCCCGTGCGGCAGGTGCAGCACCACGCGGGCCCAGCCGTCGAGGTGCATCGGCAGCACCACGAGCAGGCCGCGCGGCCCGCCGACCATGTGCACGCGCGCCGGGTCCAGCGAGGGGTCCTCGACGCGCAGGTCGGCGAGCTGCCACGTACCGGCGTAGGTCCGGCCCCGGAACGCCGTACCGGCCAGGGCGCGCAGGGTGCTCGACGCGCCGTCGGCCGCGACCACCCAGCGGACGCGCAGCGGGTCGAGGGCGTCCGTGCGCACGGTGACGTGGTCCGCGTCCTCCTGGACCGACCGGACCGCCGCCGAGCGGTGCACCCGCACGCCGGCGGCCGTGGCCCGTTCGGTGAGCAGGCCCTCGGTGGCGCACTGCGGGACGGTCAGGATGTACGGGTACGGGGAGCACAGCCGGGTCAGGTCGAAGCCGCCGAGCCGGCGCCCACGCGACCACATCTCGACGGTGTCCACGCGCCGTCCCAGCGGGTGCAGCGCCTCGGCCAGCCCGCTCGGGGTCAGGGCCTCCAGCGTCCGCGCGTGCACGTCCGTCGCGCGGGACTCGGTGACCGGACCGGGACGGCGTTCCAGTACCACGACGTCGAGCCCCGCCCGCGCGAGCAGCAGTGCGGCGGCGAGGCCCACCGGCCCGGCCCCCACCACCGCCACATCCGCGTCGATCGCCATGCCCGGCACTCTAACCGGGCCGGTCGGCGGGCCGGAGCGCGGGCCGGGAGTCCGGTGCGGGGCAGGCTTCTTGACGGCTGGTCAGGGTGGCGGGATCCGGTGGGTGGCGGTGGCCCCACCACGGTTCGGGGGACAGCCCCATCGAGCGGGGACGGCCGCTCTCCTAACGTCTAGCTGCATGACACACGTACGGCGGGACAGGCAGCGCTCCCCTTCGGGAAGTCGCCGACCGGCACGGAGCGCGGCGGAACCGGCCGTGGCCGCGGCCGTGTTGGCGGCCGTGCCGGCGGGCGGATCGGCGACCGCGCCGACGGGCGGGTCGGCGGTCACCGCATCGGCCACCGCGGTGACGGCGGCGGCCGCATCGCCGACGGACGGTCCCGGCGGCCCCGGCCGCCCGGGCACCGCCCTCGCCCCCGCCCTCCCCCTCCCCCGCACCCGCACCCGCACCCGCACCCGCACCCGCACCGACGTACCTGGCGCCCTGCGCGCCGGAACCGGCTTCCGCGCCACCGACCACCATCCCGCGAACCAGCACGAGGAGACCCCGTGACCCCCCTGCGCCCTGCCGCCCGCCGCTCCGCCGCCGTGGGCCTCGCCCTCGCCGCCTGCGTGACCGCGACCCCCGCCCTCGCCGCGCCCGCGGCGCCCCCGGGCCCGGACGCCGCCCCCGCCGGCACCCCCGGCCTCGAGCGCTACTACCAGCAGCGCCTCGCCTGGGGCAGTTGCGTGCAGGGCCCTGACGACACCAAGGGCCGCGACCTCGACAAGGCCGGCGTCCAGTGCGCGGGCGTGACCGTCCCGCTCGACTACGCCGACCCCCGGGGCCGAACGATCACCGTCGCCGTCTCCCGGCTGCGGGCCACCGACACCCGCCACCGCATCGGCGCGATCCTGCAGAACAACGGCGGACCGGGCGGCGGCGCCGTCGAGTCGCCGCCCGAGACCCGCGCGGCGATGAAGGACGTCGGCGCGCGGTACGACATCGTCGGCTTCGACCCGCGCTTCGTCGGCCGCAGCACCCCGCTGGACTGCGGCTGGCCGGTGGGCACGGCCTGGTTCTCGGCCGGCGCCGACCGGGCGGGCTTCGACCGCCAGATCGCCCTCCAGAAGGGGCTGGCCGACAAGTGCCGCGCCGCCGACGCCTCGGTGCTCCCGCACGTCAGCACCCGCAACACGGCCCGGGACATGGACGTGATCCGTGGCGCGCTCGGCGAGCGGAAGATCTCGTACCTGGGCTACTCGTACGGCACGTACCTGGGCACGGTCTACACCCAGATGTTCCCCGGCCGCTACGACCGCGTGGTGTTCGACGGGGCGCTCGCGCCGGGCGACTACGGCCCCCGGATGCTGACCGGCGTCCTGCGCGAGAACGAGCGGGCGCTCGCCGGCTGGGCCGCCTGGGCGGCGCAGCGCCACGACACCTACCGGCTCGGCCGTACCCGCGCCGAGGTGCTGGCCGCCGTGGACCTGACCGTCGCGGCGGCCGCACGCGGCCCGCTCACCCTCGGCACCGCCCCCGACGTCTTCGAGGTCGACGACAGCCAGGTGCCCACCCTGCTGTTCATGGGCCTCGCCGACGACACCGACGCGGCGCGGGCGGCGCTCGGCGAGCAGGTGTCCGTACTGTCCCGGGCGGCGCGGGGCGAACCGACGAGGCTGTCGCCGGAGTTCGCCGGGCTGCTCCGGTACGGGCTGCGCGGCGAGAACGCGGCCTCGGGCGGCGTGCAGGCCGCGATCATGTGCGGGGACGTGGCCGCGCCGCGCGATCCTGAGGTCTACTGGCGCGACATCGAGCGCGTCCGCGCCGCGCACCCGCTCTTCGGCCCGATGACCCACAACATCAACCCCTGCGCGTTCTGGGACCGGCCGCGCGAGGAGCCCACGCGCGTACGGCGCGACACCCCGGCGCTGATCGTCGCCGCCACCGGCGACCCGCGCACCACGTACCGCAGCAGCGTCGACCTGCACCGGCAGTTGCCGAGCTCGCGGCTGATCACGCTGGAGGGCGCCAACCGGCACGCGATCTACGGCCTGTACGGCAACGCGTGCGTGGACGAGCAGGTCAACCGGTACCTGGCGACCGGCACGCTGCCGAAGCGGGACCGGACCTGCGCCCAGCAGACGGCGGACTAGAGACCCGCGGCCGCGCGCGGGCGGGGGTCAGCGGCCGGCGCGGTGCTCGTAGACCGTGAGGGACAGGGCCTTCACCGCCGCCTGGGCGCGGTGCTTGTCCAGGGCCTCGTCGATGGCCTCCAGGGCGGCCGCCGCCGAGACGCGCACGGCGAGGGGCAGGCCGTCGTACGCGGAGACCCGGTAGGCGAGCGTGCGGCGGGCCGCCCGCTCCTCGTCGCTCACGCCGTCCGCGGTGAGCGGGAAGACGGCGGCCTGGTAGGTCGCGATGCTCACGAGGACCGCGTCGGCGATGCCCTCCGCGTACCCGTCGACGCGTACGGGATCGGGCTGGAGGTACGCCTTCACCTGGCGCCGGGCGAGGAACGAGCCCGCGCCCGCGCCCAGGCCTGCGGCCGCCGCGGCGATCAGGGCCGTGGTCCGGCCGCCCACGAGCAGGCCCGCGCAGGCCCCGCCCACGACCCCGCAGGTCACCAGGACGAAGCTGATCATCAGGTGGATACGGGTGGCTACCGGCGGCTTCATACCCAGCAGTATGCACAGCCTCGCCACCGGGCCCCGTCCGGCCCAGCGGGTGCGGGGTGCGTCCGGATGGGGGAAGCTGGGCGAGGCTGCACTGTACGGCGACGACGGACGGCGCGAGGAGGTCCCGTGGACGCTTCAGGAGAGGGCAGGACCGCTCCCCCGGCCCGTACGCGGCGTACGAGGCTGCGGACGGCCGTCCTGGTGTGCGCGGCCGCCGCGCTCGCGGGCGGCACGGTGTCCGCCTCCGCCACCACGGCTCCGGCGCAGGATCCCGCCCCCGACCCCGTCGTGCTCGTCGACTGCTTCTCGGAGGCGCAGGTACGGCCCGACGAGTACCTGCTGGCCTGCGGCGACGGCAACAACCGGCTCGTCCGGCTGGACTGGGACACCTGGGGGCCGAAGACGGCGACGGCCACCGGCACGGACCTGGTGAACGACTGCCGCCCCTACTGCGCGGCCGGCCGCTTCCACGCGTACCCGGTCACGGTGACCCTGGCCAACCCGAAGCCGTGGGCCGAGCATCCGGACGTGCAGCGGTTCACCACCATCCGCCTGCTGTACACCGACACGGCTCCGCACCCGGTCCCCGAGGACGTCACGTACAAGCTCCTCGGCTGACCGCTACCCGGGGGCGGTCCGGGCACGGTAGTGGCTGGGCGGGGTGCCGAACTGCCGGGTGAAGGCGTGGGAGAAGGCGTACGGGGTGCCGTACCCGACGCGGCGGGCGATGGTGGCCAGGGGGGCCTCGGTGTCGCGGAGCTGGGCGGCCGCGAGGTTCAGCCGCCACCAGGTCAGGTAGGCCATCGGCGGGCGGCCGACGAGGGCGGTGAAGCGGCGGGCCAGGGTCGGGCGGGAGACGCCGGCCTCCCGGGCCAGGCGGTCGTTGGTCCAGGGGGCCGCGGGGTCGGAGTGCAGGGCGCGGAGCGCCTCGGCCGTCACCGGGTCGCTGAGCGCCGCCGGCCAGCTGCCCGTCCTGGCCTCGGCCATCCAGGAACGGATCATGTAGACGAGGAGCAGGTCGAGCAGGCTGGACACCGCCACGCAGGAGCCGGGCCGCCGTGCGCCCGGCCCGCCGCCCGGCTCACCGCCCAACTCGCCGCCCAGCAGGCCGATGGCGGAGCGGAGTTCGCCGTGGCTGCCGACCCGGTTCGGCAGGTGGACGACGGGCGGCAGCTCGCGCATGAGGGGGTGGGCCCGGCTGTGGTCGAGCCGGTACTTGCCGCACAGCATCTCCACCGCCGCCGCGCCGGGATCCGCGGGCAGGGCGGAGGCGCCCGCCCACCCGTCCCGCCACGCCTCGAAGGGCACCGCCCGCGCCACGGCGGCCGCGTCGGCGGGGCCGTCCGCGATGACATGGCCGGTGCCGTGCGGCAGGAGCACCGCGTCGCCCGGGCCGAGGGTGACCGGCTCGCCGCCGTCGGGCAACAGCCGGCAGCCGCCCTCCAGTACGACGTGGAAGCCCGCCCCCTCGTAGGCGCCGAACCGCACGCACCAGCCGCTCCCGCCCGCCCCCGCCCCCGCCCGCACCGGTACCCGTACCCGTACCCGCTCCGAGGAGGGACGTCCGGTGCGTACGGCCGAGATCGCGTCGCTCACCACATCCATGCGGGCCAGGCTATCCCCGCGGCGGCCTCGGCAGCCTCGATGGTGAGCCGCACACGTATGGGGATGACCCACAGGAGCATGGAGATGCTCACCCGTGGTTCCTAGGGTCGGTGCCATGGAGAACACGAGCGAGCAGAGCAACATCGTGCTGGGGGACGTCGAGATCGTCCGGGTCGTGGAATGGCGGGGCGCGTTCGCGCCGGCGGCGGAGCTGGTTCCGGGGGTGGGGGCCGAGGTGTGGCGGGAGAACGCCCGCTGGCTGTCACCGGAGCACGTGGACGCGGCGAGCGGCGCGGCGGTGATGGCACTGCAGTCCTGGGTGCTGCGCAGCGGCGGGCGTACCGTCCTGGTGGACACGGCGGTGGGCAACGGGCGTGAGCGGCCCGGCTCGCCGGCCTTCCACCAGTGGCAGGGCGACTACCTCGGCGCGCTGGCCCGGGCGGGCGTCCGGCCGCAGGACGTCGACGTGGTCGTCAACACCCACCTGCACGCCGACCACGTCGGCTGGAACACCCGCAACGCGCAGGACTCAGGCGGTGACTGGGAGCCGACCTTCCCCAACGCCACGTATCTGATCCCGGCGGCCGACGACTTCCACTTCGGCCCGCGGGGCGCGTACGGCGGCGGCCGGAGCGTGGACGACCGGCTGGTCTACGAGGACAGCGTCGCGCCCGTCCACCGGGCGGGGCAGGCCGTGCTGTGGGAGGGGTCCCACCGCATCGACGAGCACCTCACGCTGGAGCCGGCGCCGGGGCACACGCCCGGCTCGTGTGTGCTGCGGCTGGCGTCCGGGGGCGACCGGGCGGTGTTCGTGGGCGACCTCCTGCACAGCCCGGTCCAGATCGTCGAGCCCTCCTGCAACAGCTGCTTCTGCCTGGACGCGCGGCAGGCGGCCGTGAGCCGCCGCCGGATCCTGGGGCGGGCCGCCGACCTGGGCGAGCTGGTCGTACCCGCCCACTTCGGCGGGGCGGGGGCCGTGGAGGTGCGGCGGGCGGGGACGGGCGACAGGTTCCGCCTCGGGCGGTGGGCCGCGTACGGGCGGTAGGCGACGGACCGTACGCACCGCGCCGCGCCGCATGGCGAGCCCCGGGCGACAGCGGAATACGCCCCTCCTTCAAGCGCCTTCCCCGCCAAAGAGGACATCGGTGCCCGGAGCATCTCGGCCAATCGTTGCGATGTGCGCCCGCGCGCCCCCGCAGTGACGTTCCATCATCCCGTCCCCGGGGCAGCCGGGTGGGTGCTGATGGTTCGTCACCGAAGGAGAGCACGCAATGACGAAGGTCCTCGTTCTGCACAGCGTCAGCCTGGTGCGGTCCGCGCTGGCTGCCCTGCTGAGATCCGAAGGGCCCTTCGAGGTCACGTCGGCCGGCTGGCGGTCCGCGGCGCGCCAGGCGGAGTCCTTATGCCCGGACGTGGCCGTGGTCGACCTGGACTGTCCACGGGCGGCCGCCGCCCTGGCGGGGGACGGACGAGGCGACCGCCAGGTGCTGTCGTCGCCCACGCCGGTGCTGGTGCTGGCCTCGACGGGGACGCCGGGTCCGCTGCGCCGGGCGTTCCAGGCCGAGGCCCTCGGCTACGTCGACAAGGACGGCTCGCCCGGGCGGCTCGTACGGGCCGTACGGAAGGTCGCGGAGGGGCAGCGCTTCATCGACGCGTCGCTGGCCTCCGCCTTCATGGAGGCCGAGCCGGTGCCGCTCAGTCCGCGTGAGCTCAGCGTCCTGGCGCGGGCGGCCGAGGGCGACTCGATCTCCGAGATCGCGCACGCGCTGCACCTGGCCACGGGCACGGTGCGCAACTACATGGCCGCCGTCACGCGGAAGACCGGCGCCCGCAACCGCGTCGACGCGATCCGCATCTCGCGGCGGGCGGGCTGGGTCTGACCGTCCCGTCACGTCCCGTCACGTCCCGTCACGTCCCGTCCCGTCCTGGACAGTGGTCCGGTCACGTCCGACCGGGTCAGGTGTCCAGGCCGTGGTTCCACATCCCGACCAGCTCCCGGTACAGCGGCGATCTGGCCGGGAGCTCCGCGTGCGTCCCGCACACCGCCCGGGTCCCGTCCAGGACGAGGACCCGGTCGGCGCGGGCCGCCGAGGAGATCCGGTGGGCCACCACGACGAGCGTGCCGGGGCGGGCGGCGAGCGCCCGTTCGGCGCGTTCCTCGGTCCGCGGGTCCAGGTGGCAGGTCGCCTCGTCGAGCAGGAGCAGCGGGGCGGGCGAGAGGTAGGCGGCGGCGAGGGCGAGCTGCTGGCTCTCGCCCCGGGAGAGCCGGCCGGGGTCGAGTACGGCGTCCAGCCCGCCCAGGCGGTCCACGAGCCCGTCCAGCCCGAGGGCGGCCACGGCCCGCTCCACGTGCGCCGGCCCGGCGTCCGCCGGATCGGGGCACAGGTGGGTGAGGTTCTCGCGTACGGTGCCGGTGAAGACGTAGGCCTGCTGCGGCAGCAGGGTACGCCGCAGGTCGGGCCGCCCGGTCGCACCGCACGCCCGCCGGGCCGCCGCGCCGGCGACGAGGACCGTCCCCCGGTCGGGCGTCAGCAGCCCGGCGAGCAGGGCGGCGAGGGTCGACTTGCCGATCCCACTGGGCCCGACCACCGCAAGGTGCTCCCCCGCCCGCACCACCAGGTCGAGCCGGTCGAACACGGGCGCGGCACACGGCCCATACGCGTAGCCAACAGCACGCAACTCCAGGGCAGGCACCCCAGCACCGCCCGCCCCGCCCCCGCCGGACGCAACAGACGCCGGCACCACAGCCCCCGGCGCTAGGGGGGCCGACGCCCCGGCGCCCGGCGCTACGGCGGCCGACTGCACGGCGGTCGGCGCCGCGGGAGCCGGTGCACGGACCGGGGGCTGGGGTGGGAGGGCGGGGGCGGGAGCGGGTGGGGTGCAGAAGCGGTCCAGGACGACCAGCAGCCGGGTTCCGGCCGTACCCAGCGCCGCCATCAGGGCGTTGAGGGCCGGCAGGAGTGACTGGGCCAGGTAGGTGAGCGCGCCCGCCAGGGCGCCGGCGGTGACCCCCCGCCCGAGCAGCCACGGCGTCGCCGCCAGGAGCGCGACCACGGGCAGCTGGCCCGCCGTGCCCAGGGCCAGGGTCCGCAGGGCCGCCCACCGGGACAGCCGCCGGGTCAGCCGTTCCTGCGCGGCGATCAGGGGCTCCACGCCCGCCGCCGCCTGCGCCGCGCCACCACAGGCGACGATGTCCCGCAGGCCCGCCCCCAGGGCCCCGACCCCGGCCGACAGCGCCTCGTCGGTGTCGAGGCAGCCGCGCTGGACGGCCGCCATGGGGCGCAGTGTCGCCACGAAGGCCGCCAGGCCCAGCAGCAGCGGGGGCAGGACGACGACCAGCAGCAACGGGGCGAGGGCGGCCATGCCGGCCAGCGCGCCGAGCGCCGTGAAGACGAACGAACGCCCCGTCAGCACCAGGCCGGCGAACGAGTCCCGGGCCATCTCCGTCTGCCGCGACAGCCGGGAGACCACGCCCGCGTCGGCGGCCTTCGCCGGGTCGGCGACGGCGCGGTCCAGGGCCTGCCGCACGGCTCGGCGCACGAGTCCGTCACGCAGGGGCTCGACGAGGTCGGCGAGTCCGGCGAACACGCCGCGCAGCGCGAGCGCGCCGGCCAGCGCCCCGGCGCCGGCCACGGCGAGCCAGCCGAGTCCGGTCGCGGTACGGCCGGCCAGGAACCCGTCGTCGAGCGCGCGGGCCACGGCATAGCCGCCGAGGAAGGTGTGCGCGGCCTCCAGCAACGACCAGGCCGCGAGCCGACGCAGGGCGCCGGTATGGCCACGCAGGAACCGCCGGCCCTCGGGAGCCACCCGCTGCCAGGCCCCGTACTCGCTCACCGGGCCACCTCCTGCCCCCGGTGCGACGCCGGCTCCGGATCCCGTCCCGGCTCCGGCCACGACCCCGACCCCGACCCCGGCTCCGGCGACGCCTCGGCGGTGACGGCGAACACGGCCCGGTAGTGCGGGTCCCGCCATAGTCCGGCGTGCGTACCGGTGGCCCGCACGCGCCCGTCCTCCAGCCAGACGACCAGGTCGGCGCGGGCGGCCGTGGACAGCCGGTGCGCGACGACCAGGCGGGTGCCGGGCCGGACCTCGCGGGCCAGGGCCCGCTCGACCTCGCGTGCGGTGACGGTGTCGAGGCTGGAGGTGGCGTCGTCGAGCACGAGCAGCCGGCCGGCGCCGAAGAAGGCCCGGGCCAGACCCAGGCGTTGGACTTCGCCCCCGGACATGGGCGCGTCCGCGACGGCGGTGTCGTAGCCGTACGGCAGGCGCCGTACGAAGGGCTCGGCACCCGCCGCCCGGGCGGCCGCCCGCACCCGGGCGGCCGCCCGCACCCGTGCGGGCCCGTCACCCCCCGGGCCGGCGCCGCCGCCCGGGGCGGCCCCGGGGCCCGGGGCCAAAGCCGCGCCCCCGCCCCCGCCGACCCCGCCCGTGCCGAACGTGATCGTGTCGGCGATGGTCCGTCCCAGCAGTGCCGGGCGGTCGAAGGCGTGGCCGACCTCTCGGCGCAGGGCCTCGGCGGTCAGGTCGCGCAGCGGTACGCCGTCCAGCAGCACCTCACCGGCGTCGGGGTCGGTCAGGCGGCCCGCGACGGCGGCGAGCAAGGTCTTGCCGGAGCCCGAACGGCCCACCACGGCAGCCGTGGTGCCGCCGGGGATCCGCAGGCTGACGTCGCGCAGGACCGCCGTCCCGCCGCGCACCACGCGGACGTCGCGCAGCTCCAGGGTGCCGGGACCGCCGGCCGGCGGCTCCGACCGCCCGTACTCCAGCGCGGGCAGCGTGAACAGCGTCGCGGTGCGCCGGGCGGCCGTCCTGCCGCGTACGACGGCCGCCAGCCGGCCGGTCACCGCGCCGACCCCGGCCGCGAGCGCGGCGTAGCGGACGGCGGCCAGGAGGTCGCCGACGCCGAGCGCCCCGGCCGCCAGCCGGACGCCGCCCACGGCCAGGACCGCGTACAGCAGCAGCGGCATGAGCGCGGTGGAGCGGGCCATCGTCGCGCCGTAGACCTGCCACATCCGGCGCCCCTCGGCGTGGAGCTCGGGCAACTGGGCCAGGATCCTGGCCCGTTCGCGGTCGACGGTGCCGGCGGCCGCGATGGTCCGCGCCCCGGCGAGCGCCTCGACGAGCCGGCCGGCGGTGGCGAGCTGGAGCTGCTGGTAACGGCCCACGCTCGCCGAGGAGTCGCGGGCGAACACGCGTAACAGCAGCGCCAGGAACGGGAGTCCGGCGAGGAAGGCGAGCGCTGTCCAGACGTCGATGACGACGAGGGCCACGAGCGCCCCGAGCGGCGGCAGCAGCGCGGCGGCTCCGGCCGCGACGGCCGACGGGACCGTGCCGGCCTCCGCGGCGTGCGCGGTGAGCCGTGCGGCGAGGTCTCCGGGCGCGTGGCGGGCCGCGTGGTGCGGGGCCGTGCCCAGCAGCCTGGCGAGTCCGAGCCGGCGCAGCCACGCGGTGCTGCGGGCGTCGACCGAGCCGGTCAGCCGCAGGGCGGCGGCCTCCAGCAGGACCTGGGCGACGATCAGCGCGGCGCACAGCACGGTCCACCGGGTAGCCGCCGGGTCGCGGGACAGCAGCAGGTCGAGGGTGTGGCCGAGTACGGCCGGTTCCGCGAGCGCGGTGACGGCGGCCGCCAGCGAGCAGCCGAGCACCGCGGCGGTTCGGCCGCCGCTGTGCCGGGCGGCCGACAGCAACGCCCGGTCGGCGCACCGGCGTTCCTCCGCGTGCGCGTCGTCCGGCGCGGCGCCGGGCACCGACCCGGACGGGGGCGGGGAGGGCGGGGTCATCCGCGTTCGCCTCCAGGGATCGGGTACGGGTCCGGGCCCGGACGGCGAACCGTCCGGGCCCGGAGGGGACCTTGTCAGTTACAGGTCGTGATGCTCAGGCTGCTGTCCCCGCAGAGGAGCAGGCTGGCGCGGCTGCCGCCGCCACCGCCGGTCAGCGCGGCGTCGGTGGTCTCGTCCTTCGGGGTCTCCATCGACTGCAGGTCAAGGAGCGTCATGTCTGATTCCTCTTCTCTGTGAGTGTTCCGATGGGTCACGGTCCCGTGGTGCGGGACCGGTTCAGGGGCGCGCCGCGGCGGACCGCGGCGGCGGGAGGAACGGCAGGTGCGCGTGCCCGCCCGGCGCCGCGGCGCCGAGGGCGAGGAGGGCGCCGGCCGTGCCGGTGGCGAGGTCCATGGACAGCCTCATCATCTGCTCGCCGGGGAAGGCCAGATGTCCCTGGTACGGCACCGCGTGGCGGGCCAGGGCGTCGATCTGGCGCGTGATGTCGTCGGGCCGGGTGCCGGGTCCGGGCGTCGTGGTGCGGGCCAGGTGGAGGATCATCCCGGCGGCACCGCGGAACAGGCCGGGCTGCGCGTAGAAGGTCGCCTGGGCCGCCCGTACGATCCCGCGGCGGGCCTCTTCGAAGCGTTCGTCGCCGCCGTGTTCCAGCCAGTCGTCGATGACCATGCCGATGCCGGCGCTGCCCTCGCCGAGGTACGGCATGGTGCGCCAGCCCTCGTTGACCTGGAGGGTGCCGAACGCGCTGGTCACACAGTGGTCGAGGTCGCGGTGCAGGGCGTGCGCGGCGTGCCGGAGCAGTTCCCCGTCGCCGGTGCGCTCGTACAGCCGCAGGAAGAGCAGGGCGGGGCCGGAGTTGCCGTGCAGCAGCCCGGCGCGGGCGGTCCGCGGCCCGGAACGGACGGCCAGTTCGGCACAGCGCAGCGCCGCGGCGTGCAGCTCGCCCTCGCCGGTGGCCGTGCCGAGCGCGTCCAGGGCGAGGCCGACGCCGGCGAGCCCGCCGTACAGGTCGGGGCCGAGCTCCTGCCAGGGCTGGCCCAGCAGTTGGCCGGCGAGACCGAGCGCGCGGTCGCGGTGACCGAGCCGGTCCAGGAGCCAGGCGGTGCCGGCAAGGCCGTCGTAGAAGCCGAGCGGGGTACCGGAAGCCGGTTCCTTGGTCTGGGCCAGCAGCCATTCCTCGGCCTCGGGCCAGGGGTCGAAACCGGTCTCGGCGAGGGCGAGGAGGACACCGGCGGCTCCGTTGGCGAGACAGGTGCCGCCGCCCGCCGTCGCGAACTGGGCGATGTCGCCGGGGAAGAGCCGGTCCTCACGGTCCGGGGTGGCGGCGGCGCGCAGCGCGGAGGCCATCGACGTACGGGCGGCGGGCCAGTCCCCCGGCGCCACCGGCAGGTACGGCCGTCCGGACCCGGACGCCGTCCTGAACCGGGACCCGGACCGGGCAGGCCCGGCCTCCGCAGGGCTGTCCTCCGCAGGGCTGTCCTCCGTACCGGCGAGGATCTCCTCGACGGCTTCGTCGAGGAAGTCCCTCGGTACGGGGAACTGCTCGGCGGCGACGGCGGCCAGGTGCGCGGCCTTGGCCCGGTCCATGGCGAACAGGCTGGTCAGCGGCAGGAACAGGGCCAGGCGCAGGCAGGCCAGGGCGTAGCGGTCGACGGAGAAACCACGCCGGTCGGGCGGGGCGACGAACGCCGGGTTGGCCACGGTCTGGCGCAGTCCCTCGTCCACGTGCGCGGCGGCCTCGAAGTCCAGCAGCGCGACGGAGGGTTCACCGAAGCCGGCCGCACGACCGTCGCGACCGCCGCGACTGTCCCGGCCGTCGCGGGCGCCGCCGCCCTCGCCGTCGTCCTCCGCGACCATGATGTTGAAGAGGTGGAGGTCGTTGAAGACGACCCCGCGGGCGTGGACGGCGTCGACGGCGTCGGTCACCTTCCGGTGCACCGCGAGGGCCCACTCGGTGTAGGCGGCCAGTTCCGCGGGACCGGGGTCGGCCTCGATGAGCGGGTGGCGGCGGGCGAAGTAGGTGTTGAGCGGCTTGCCCTCGAGATACTGCATCGCCAGGAAGTGGTGGTCTCCGACCGTGAAGGAGCCGCGCAGCGCCGGGACGCAGTCGAGCCCCGCGAGCCGTTCCAGTGCGGTCCGCTCGCGGTGGAGGCGGGCCACGGCGTCGGCCCCGTCGGCGGCGAGGCCGGCGTACGGGCGGGCCTCCTTGAGGACGACCCGCTCGCCGGTACGGCTGTCCCTGGCGGCGTACACACCGCCGCCGTTGGAGAAGTGCAGTGCCTGCTCCACCGTGTACGGCACGTCGGTGAGGTTCACGGCCGCGCGGGCGGCGAGGTGCGGCGTGAGGAACGCGGGCGGCTCGACCCAGTCGGGCAGCCGGAAGACCGGGCCGCGCGGGTCCGGGACCAGGCGGCCGTCCGGGGTCTCGACGGCCGGTACCAGCTCGCCGTGCTCGTCGTAGCAGTGCCGCAGGGTGAAGCTGCCGTAGCGGACGTGGACGGGGCCGGCGCCCCAGCGCAGGTCGCTGAGGATGTACGGGCCCGCCTGGCCCGCGAGCAGGGCGTCGAGGTCCTCGCAGATCCGGCGGCACTGCTCCGGGTCGGCCGGGTAGACGGTGAGGAACTTCCCGCTCGCCGCCCGGTCGGCGTACTTGGCGTTGCGCAGGTGCAGCAGGTAGCGGCTCGGTACGAACTTGAAGGCGATCCGCCGGTCGACGCAGTAGGCGTACACGGCGGCGAGCACCTGCTCGGCGTTGTCGAGGCCGGCCGACACGTGGATCTTCCAGCCCTGGGCGGGCAGTTCGACGGCCTGCGGGCGCAGGGCGAGCCAGTCCCCGCTGCGGTGGGAGCGCCATCCGGACGGGACCGGTGCGAGCGCCTGCGGGTAGCTCTTCTCGGCCCGCCGGTACGGCGCGTCGTAGAACCAGCGGTCGGCGTCGCAGTAGGCGGCGTACCCCTTGTTCACACCTGCTCCCTCGTTCGGCGGCAGGTCCGACGGTGTCACGCCCGGCGGGCCGGACGACAGTCACCCCTGTCACCGATGCGGTGTGCAGTACGCACGAGTCACTTGGCGGGCCGTGCACGGGGCGCCCGGCGCCGTCCGGCGGCACGACCGGTCTCGTCCCGCTCCCCTCTGGCGGACCCCGGGAGGGCTCGGGCACCATCTCCTTGCTCCACCTGCACACCCACGCGCAACCACCCACGCACGCGCACCCGTACCCGTGTCCCCATGCACGGTCACGGCCACCCGCAGGAGGAATTCCCCGTGAAGATCCGCCCGTTCCTCACCGTGCTCGCCCTCGTCCTCGGCGCGCTCTTCGCCCCCGGTGCCGGCGTGCTCGCCGGCGCCACCGAAGCGCACGCGGCCACCAAGATCTCGCACGCCACCGCGACCTCGATGTTCCGCGCCGCCGGGATCACCTGGTCCTCGTCGGGCGGCTGCTCCGCCCGGAACAACCCCACGTGCACGTCGTTCGAGCAGCTGAACCGGGCCACGGCACAGGGCGCCCAGACCCTCAGGAGCGCCAGCGGGTGCGCACTGAACATCACCGGCGGCACGGAGACGGGCCACGCCGGCGGCACGTACTCGCACTGGAACGGCTACAAGCTGGACTTCAGCAAGTACGCGTGCCTGGGCTCCTACATCAAGAACACCTTCACGTACATCGGCGTGCGCGGTGACGGCGCCCCCCAGTGGCGCTCCGGCGCCGGCAACGTCTACGCCGACGAGGGCAACCACTGGGACGTGATCTTCTACAACTGCGGCG
Organism: Streptomyces sp. NPDC090022; assembly: GCF_044748145.1. NCBI lineage: Bacteria > Bacillati > Actinomycetota > Actinomycetes > Kitasatosporales > Streptomycetaceae > Streptomyces > Streptomyces sp. NPDC090022. The sequence goes on along the minus strand of NZ_JBIVFN010000001.1, from coordinate 754,897 downwards.
GCTGCTGACAGCCGGGCGCGTCAGCGGAGCCCAGGGCGTCAGCGGAGCCGGGGGCGTCAGCGCAGCTTCGCGCCGTACACGTGGTCGACCGCCATCGTCATCAGGACCCGGCGGTCGGCCACCATCACGGCGCGGTACTCGTCCCAGTCCGGGTGTTCCCCGGCGGCGAGCCGGTAGTAGCGCACCAGCGCCTCGACCTCCGGGCCGTGGGGGTCCGTGCCCGGGCCGGTCAGGGTCACGGTGCCCTCGGCGGTGGCCCAGGCCCAGCCCTCGGGGCTGGTGACCTCCAGTGCAGCCCGCGGGTCCCGGCGCAGGTTGGCCGTTTTGGCCCGGCCCTCGGTCATCGACACGTGGAGGAGGCCGGTCTTCTCGTCGTAGAAGGGCATGACGGGGGACAGCTGGGGACGGCCGTCCGACTTGATCGTGGCGAGGACACCGAGCCGGGCCCGCGCCAGCAGCGTACGCGGGTCGAACGGGGCGTCGGCATCGGTAACGGCATCGGCATCGGTATCGGTCATGTCTGATGTCAACCGCTCGTCGGCCGACGGCTATTCCCCCGGTCGTCCGCAGGCCGGCGTGGTGTCCCCCGCTCGTCGACGGGTGGACCGCCCGGGGGACACGGCCCGGGCCTGCGGGCCGTGTCCCCCGGGCGCCCCTACCGTGTGCGTATGGCCCACGACGAGACCCCCGCGGCCGGGTCCGCCGGATCCCCCGGCGGTGTCGGCCGCGTCGGCGGCGGCATCGGTGACGAGGACCTCGAGCGCGATCCCCGGTTCGCCGCCGCGCGGCTCAAGGAACGCCTCTACGCCTCCATCACCATGATCTCGGTGGTGGTCGGGCTCGCCGGCGCCACGCACACCGACGCCCCCGCGGCCGCCGCGACGGTGCTGACCGCTGCGGTCGGCCTGTGGCTGGCCGCGCTCGTCGCCGACCAGCAGGCCCACCGGGTCGTGCACGGCCGTCTGGCGACCGGCCGCGATCTGCGCGCGATGCTGCTGGTCAGCGGCCCGCTGCTGCTGTCCGCCGTGGGTCCCCTGATCCTGATCGCCGTGGCGGCACTCGACGTGATGGACCTGGACACCGCGCTGCTCACCGCGGCCGGGGTGAACGTCGCCACCCTGTTCGGATGGGGCTGGTACGGCGGCATCCGGATGGGCGCCGGCACCTTCCTCGGCCTGCTGGCCGGTGCCCTCGACGCGATCATCGGAACCGCCGTCGCCCTGGTCAAGAGCGCCGCCGGCCACTGACCGCGGTGCGCCGGGGCCGGGAACCGGCCGGCGGACACCCGCGGGACGGGCACGTTCAGAGGGCCCGGCCGTAGCGGACCGCCGCGCTCCAGATGCGTTCGAGGCGTACATAGGTACCCGGGCGCGGGGCGTGCCAGATCCGGTCGTGTCCGGCGTAGATGCCGACATGGCCCACGGTCCCGCCGCGGGGGAAGAAGACCAGGTCACCGGGTACGCGATCGGCCTCGGGAATGTGCCGGGTGTGCTCGTACTGCTGGGCGGCGGTGCGCGGGAGGCGTCGGCCCGCCTTCTTGAAGGCGTAGAGGGTCAGGCCCGAGCAGTCGAAGCGCTTGGGGCCGGTCGCGCCGTACTGGTACGGCGAGCCCTGTTTGGAGGCCGCCACCTCGACGGCCTTGGCGCCGTAGGGGGCGGATGCGTGGGCTGGTGTGGTGGGCCCGGCCAGCATGCCGGCGGTCAGGAGCGGCAGGAGGAGAAACGTCAATGCTCCGGGGGAGCGTCGCACAGGCTGACGGCCCGTGAGGGCCTCTCGGAAGTCCGTCGTGAAGCAGGGCATCGTGCTACCTCCGCAATCGGTTGCAGGCAACTGTCAGATCGCTGGGGAGATCCTGATTCTCGGGGCACGCCTCTCGGCTCTCATTGGCCGCCCAGTTTTCTCCGCCGCCATGCAGCCGTCACCAACGGACACGGGGCACTTTGTCACGATTTTGCATCAAGTCGGGTCTTTCCGTTTCAGATGATTTCCACCTTTCCGTTCCTTTCTCGCGTCGAGAAACCGCCTCGGTGCGCCCGCCGGAACCGGGCCGTCTGTCGTGCCGACCGAAGCCCTGCGCCACCATGGAAGGACCGACCCGTGGCCCCCGGTCCGCGGTCCGCGGCCCCCACAGTGGTCGAGGCGGTGAGGTGCCCATGCCCACCCAGCCGGAACAACAGCCGCCCGAGTCCGCCCCGGACGGCGGCGGCCGGTACGGCGAGGCGGCGTTCCGGCCGCAGCAGGCCGGCGAGGACGCACGCATCGACCTGGGCGCCCTCGCGTACGACGAGATCACTCTGGCCCGCCTGACGCGGCTGGGCGCCGGCCCGGGCTGGCGCTGCCTGGACCTGGGCGCGGGCACCGGTACCGTCGCGCGACAGCTCCTGCGCCGGGCCCGTGTGGCCTCCGTCCTGGCCGTCGACCGCGACACGCGCTTCCTCACCTCCCGCCCGCTGCCCGGCCTCACGGCAGTGGAGGCCGACATCACCGACCCGGACTTCGACCCCGGCCGGTTCGCCCTGGTGCACGCCCGGTTCGTGCTCATGCACCTGCGGCCGCGGCTCGAGGTGGCCAAGCTGGCCTCGCTCGTGGCGCCCGGCGGGGTCCTGGTCCTCGGCGACGCCGTCGACCTGACCACGGCGTCGGCCCCGGTCACCCCGTACACCAGGGCGATGCGCGCGATGTGGCAGGCGCTGCGGGACACGATCGGCACCGACGTCTCCTGGGTACCGCAGTACCCGCAGCTGCTGCGCGCGGCCGGGCTGCGCTCCGTGGCGGCCGAGATCCACGTTCCGCCGCTGCTGCCGGGCAGTCCCATCAGCCGGTTCTGGGCGGAGACCTGGGACCGGGTACGGGCGGCGATGGTGGCCACGGAGCTGGTCGACGACGCCGCGATCGACGAGGCGATCCGCTACCTCGACTCGCCCGACTGCGCCGGACTCTCGCCGGGCCTGATCACCGCGTGGGGCCGGCAGCCGGAAGCCGTCGCCGCGTGACCCCCGGCCCGCGACCGGGCACCGTCGAAGCGCCGTCGAAACGCCATCGGGCTTCGTCGGGCATCATCGGAGCTGCTTGCGGCGGCGGGGCCGGCACGGGCCGGCGACGTCCCCGGCGACGGTGACGGCCGCGGTGAGCACGCGGTCGAGCGGGCGCTGCTGGCGGCGTGTCCGCCGCGCGGTGCGCGTGTGGCCGCCGTACTGGAGGCCGTACGCCTCGGCGGCGAAGTGGCACTGGCCGAGCGGCAGCTGACGGCCCGTGGCCTGCTCGGCCCGTTGCGGCGGCGTCCTACTCGGCGCGGCCGGCGGTGCCTGGAGGCGGCCCGGCGGTCCGGCGCGCTTCCCGCGTACGTGTTCGACGGACCCGGCGCCGTCACCGACCGGATGTTCCGCCGGGTCGTCCTCCGTGCGTCACTGCCATCCGGGCTGGGCGGGGCCCTCCGGCGGACTGGCAAGGCGCTCGACGACGAGGACGGCGGGAAGGGCGGTACCAGCGACCACGGCGGGCGGGACGGGGACGGGGGGTTCTCGGCCGGCGGGGGCGCAGGGAGTGGCGGGGACTGACCGGGGTACGCCGCCGGGCCGGCGGGCGGTCAGTCCACCGCGAGGACCACGAGGTCCGCCCGGGCGCGTCCCGGGGCGATCAGGCGGGCGTTGGCCTCGTCCGAGCGGGTCACCCAGTCCCGGGCGTACGCCTCCTCCTTGCCGTGGCGGACATGGCGGTCCACGAGCCACCGCACGCGCAGCGAGTCGTCCGGAGCCAGGAACCAGGCCTCGTCGAGGAGGGGCCCGACCTCCGCCCACTCCCCCGCCCCGTGCAGCAGGTAGTTCCCCTCGGTGATCACCAGCGGCACCTGCGGGCCCACCGGGACGCTTCCGGCGACCGGTTCCTCCAGCGCGCGGTCGAAGGCCGGGGCGTAGACGACACCGGCCCCCGGCGTGCGCAGCCGGCGGAGCAGGGCCGTATACCCGGCCGCGTCGAAGGTGTCCGGCGCGCCCTTGCGGTCGGCCCGCCCCAGGCGGACCAACTCGGCCTGGGCGAGGTGGAATCCGTCCATGGGTACGACGACGGCCAGCGCGGGGCCCAGCGCCCGGGCCAGTCGTGCGGCCAGGGTGGATTTCCCGGCGCCGGGCGGCCCGGCGATGCCCAGGATCCGGCGGCCGCCCGCGGCCGCCAGCCCACGGGCCCGCCGCTCCAGCCCGGCGAACTCCGACGTCGCCGTCTCCCCGTACTTCTCCGCCCGCGTCTCCCTCTCCATGCGCCCATGGTGCACGAGGGCGGCGCGCCCGGGGGCGTCCGGCGTAGCCTGAGCCCCATGGACGAGCTCGACGGAGTGCAGATCATCACCTTCGCGGACGCCGCGGCGTTCGAGGACTGGCTGGCCGCCCACCACACGCGCCAGGAGGGCGTGTGGGTGAAGGTGGCCCGGCGGAACTCCGGCATTCCGTCGGTGACCGACGACGAACTCGTCGACGCCGGGCTGTGCTACGGCTGGATCTCCGGGCAGCGGCGGTCGGCCGACGGGCCGTACTACCTCCAGAAGTACGTGCCGCGGCGGCCCCGGAGCCTGTGGTCGCAAGTGAACGTCGACAAGGTCGCGGCGCTCACGGCCGCCGGGCGGATGCGCGCACCGGGCCTGGCCGAGGTGCGCAAGGCGCAGGAGGACGGGCGCTGGGCGGCCGCGTACGCATCGCAGCGGACGGCGACGGTCCCGCCGGACCTCGACGCCCTGCTCGACGCGAACCCCGAGGCCAGGAAGGCGTTCGAGGCGCTCGACAAGTCCGGGCGCTACCAGCTGATGCTGCCGGTGCTCCAGGCGCTCACGCCGCGGACGAGGCAGGAGCGGCTCGGCAAGGTCCTGAGCCGGCTGCTGCCCGGGCCGGCCGGGCCCTGAACCGGACCGGCCCCCGCGGCGGCCCCGGCCCGGTTGCGCGCAGGTGGCCGCGGGGAGCGCGCGCACCTGCTACGCCACACCCGCCAGCGCCGTGTCCACCTCCGCCAGGGCGCCGTCGCCCACGGTCAGCGAGTCGTACACGAGGTGCACCGTCGCGTCCTCGATGCCGCAGTAGCCGGAGATCCCGTCCCGCAGGGTGCGGGTGACCACCTCCTCCCAGCCCAGCTTCGTGAACCGCTCGCGCCCGTAGCTGACCAGGCTGATCCAGACCATCCGCTTGGCTGCCAGCCGCGGGCTGCTGAGACCGTAGGAGAAACCGTTGTTCCACACCCGGTCGATCCACCCCTTGAGGATGGCGGGGAGGCCGAACCACCAGAGCGGGAAGACCACCACGATCAGGTCCGCGGCGTCGACCCGCGCCATGTGCGCGTGGACCTCCGCGCTGTAGCGCTTGCCCGTGTCGGCCCAGTCCGGTTCGTCCTCCGGCGACATCCGGGGGTCGAACTGCTCGGCGTGCAGGTCGAGTACGTCGAGCTCGTAGCCGTCGCGCTCGAGGCGCCGCGCCGCCCGCCCGGCGAGCTGCGCCGTCAGGGAGTCCGTCCGGGGGTGGGCCAGGACGAGCAGCGCACGCCGCCGGGCGGACGATGTGCCGGACGCCGACGGGACGGACGCCGACGGGACGGGCACGGAGGTGGTGGACACGGTGGATCCTCTGCTCTCGGTGGGCTGGGCCGACATGGTCGCCCCGGTGGACGGGGAGGTCGCGGGCATCAGTGGTCGCCCAGCCGGACCAGCATCTTGCCGGTGTCGGCCCCGCGCATCATCCCCAGGAAGGCGGCCGGTGCCTGCTCGATGCCGTCGACGACGGTCTGTTCGGTGCGCAGGCTGCCGTCGGCCGGCCGGCCCGCCGCCTTGCCGGTCCACTCCGGGAAGAGGTCGAAGTGGCTGCTGACGAGCATGCCGCGCAGCGTCGCCTCGGCCGCGTCGTAGCCGAACACGTCGGGGAGCTTCCTGGTCCTGTCCGGGCCGCCGGCCGAGCCGATCACCCGGGAGGCGCCCAGCTTGCGGGCCGGCTGTCCGGCCACGCTGCCGACCGCGCCGGCGGCCGCCGAGACGAGGACGACGTCGCCCTCGCGGACCGGAGCGGTGCGGGTCAGCGCCGCGTAGGCGGTCAGGCCGGTGGTGCCGAGCGGGCCGAGGTGGGCCGCGGGCGGAGCCGGCGTGGTGTCGACGACGGTGGCCGCGGAGGCGTCCAGGACGGCGTACTCGCGCCGGCCGAGGAAGTGGGTGACGGCCGCTCCGACCGGCACGGACGGGGCGCGGGAGGCGATCACCTCGCCGATCGCGCTGCCCTCCAGGGCGGCGCCGAGGGGGAAGGGCGGGATGTAGGAGGGGGCGTCGTCCATCCGGCCCCGCATGTACGGGTCGACGGACATCCAGGTGTTGCGGACCACGATCTCCCCCTCGCCCGGCTCGGGGATCGTGGTGGTGACGAGGGCGAAGTTCTCGGGCAGGGGCTCGCCGACGGGGCGGGAGACGAGGCGGACCTCACGGGAGGAGGTGGGCTGGGACATGGGGTGCGCTCCAGGTGCTCGGCGGGGACGGCAGCGACGGCCGCCCCGTTCTCAATTGCCTTGGCCTTCTTCTGTGTTCGCTCCCGGATCCGTTACCGGTCCCGGTCACGGACTTCACGATGCGGGCCCCCGCGCACGAACCGCTGACGGTCCGCGCACGGCCGCCGGATAGCGTGTTCCCATGCGCTTCGAGGTACTCGGTCCGGTCACGGTCCGCACGGACGACGGGGAGGCCGTGGCCGTGCCGGAGGCCAAGGTCCGCGCCCTGCTGGCGGATCTGCTGGTGCACGAGGGCCGGCCGGTGCCCGTCGACACGCTGATCGACGACCTGTGGGGCGACGCCGTCCCCGGCAATCCCGCCAACAGCCTGCAGACCAAGGTCTCCCAGCTGCGCCGGGCGTTGGCGAAGGCGGAGCCCGGGGCCCGCGCGCTCGTGGCGTACGGGCCGGCGGGTTACGCGCTGCGGGTGGCGCCGGACGCGGTGGATGCGGGCCGCTTCACACGGCTGACCGCCCGGGCCCGGCAGGAGACGGATCCGGCGGCGAAGGCGGAACTGCTCACGCGGGCACTGGAGTTGTGGCGGGCTTCGGCGTACGCCGATTTCCGCGACGCCGGATTCGCCCGGGCCGCCATCGCCCGCCTGGAGGAACAGCGGCTGACCGTACGGGAGGAGCTGGCCGAAGTCCGCCTCGCCCTCGGTGAACACACCGCGCTCGCCGATGAGCTGGCCGCCCTCGTCGCCCTCCATCCCCTGCGGCAGCGGCTGTGGGCGACCCTGATGCGCGCCCTGTACCGCTCGGGACGGCAGAGCGAGGCCCTCGCCGCCTACGCCGGGCTGCGGGAACGATTCGCCGAGGAGCTGGGCATCGACCCGGGACCCGAACTGGCCTCCCTGCACACGGCGATCCTCCGGCAGGACCCGGCGCTCGCCGGGGCACCCGCACCACCCGGCACCGCCACCGCCCCCGTCGGGCCGAGCCCAGCCGCCCCGGCCCCCGCCTCGCCCACCACACCCACCACACCCGCCGCCGAAGCCCCCTCACCCACCCCCTCACCCATCCCGTCGCCCGCCCCGGCGCCGCCCTCCCGGCCGCGTACGAACCTGCCGGCACCCGTGAGCGCGCTCGTCGGACGGCAGGACGCGACCGCCCGGGTCCGCGCCCTCGTCGAGGCGAACCGCCTGGTCACCCTCACCGGGCCCGGCGGCGTCGGCAAGACCCGGCTCGCCCTGGCGGCCGCGGCCCGGCTGGCCGAGGAGCCGGCGGCGGCGCGGTTCCCCGACGGGGTGTGGTTCGTCGAACTCGCCGGATCCGGGGGCGAGGTGGCCGAGACGGTGGCGGCCGCCCTCGGCCTCCGCGACGACGACGTGCACCAGGACGCCGACGTGCGGGCGGCCGCCGCCCGGAACGGGACGGCGGACGTCCTGTCCGGCGTGGTGGCCGAGGCGCTGGCGGCCCGCCGGATGCTGCTGGTCCTCGACAACTGCGAGCACCTCGTCGGTCCCCTCGCCGCCTTCGTCGGCCTGCTGCTGCGCCGCGCCCCCGGGGTGCGCGTCCTGGCCACGAGCCAGGAGCCGCTGGCGCTGTCCGGCGAGGTGCTGGAGGCCGTCGCGCCGCTCGCCGGGGCCGAGGCCATGGAACTGTTCGCGGCCCGCGCCGCGGCCTGCGCGCCCGGGTTCGCGCTGGAGCCGGGGAACACCGAGGCCGTCGCCCTCATCTGCCGCCGCCTCGACGGCATCCCGCTCGCGCTCGAACTGGCGGCCACCCGGGTCCGCGTCCTGGGCGTCCACGCCCTGGCCGACCGGCTGCACGACCGTTTCCGGCTGCTCGACCAGGTACGCCGCGACGCCCCGGCCCGCCAGCGCACCCTGCGCGCGACGATCGACTGGAGCTGGGACCTGCTGGCGCCGCCCGAGCGGACCCTGATGCGCCGGCTCGCCGTGTTCACCGGCGGGTTCACGCTGGAATCCGCGGAGGCGGTGTGCGCCGGCGGCGGCATCGCCGCCGACGACGTCCTCGACCTCCTCACCCGGCTGGTGGACCGCTCGCTGGTCGTCGCGGCGCACCCGCCCGCGCGCTACCGGATCCTCGAATCGGTCCTCGCGTACGGCCGGGAACGGCTCGACGAGGCGGGCGAGGCGGCGGCCCTGAGGCAGCGCCACGCACGGCACTTCACCGAGCTCGCCGAGCACGCGGCACCGCTCCTGCACGGCGGCGACCAGCGCCGCTGGCTGCACGTGCTCGACACCGAGGCCCCCAATCTGCGGGCCGCACTGGAGCACGCCGGGCCCGACGGGCTGCGCCTGGTCAACTCCCTCGCCTGGTACTGGCACGTTCGCGGCCGCGTCGGCGAGGCGCTGCGCTCACTGGACCAGGCCCTGGACCAGGCCCTGGGGCAGGCCCTGGGACAGGCCCGCGCCGACGGCGGGGACCGGGCACACCGGATCCGGCCCGCGTACGCCTCGGCCCGGATCCGGCGTGCGGCGTTCGCGCTGCTCACCGGGGTCGAAGTGGCGCCGGACGACGACTTCGCCGGGGCGGACGCACGCGGCCGGTGGCTGCTGGCCTACGGCCGGTGCGGCTTCGGCGGTCCCGTCGACCGGCCGGAGGAGGAGAGCGATCTGGACGCGCTGGGCGCCGAGTTCCGTGCGCTGGGCGACCGGTGGGGCGAGGCGGCCACCCTGGCCGTCCGTGCCTCCCGTGCCCTGTACCAGGGGGACCTGGCAGCTCTGCGGCAGTACGCGGAGGCCGGGGCGGCCCTGTTCGGCGAGCTCGGCGACCGCTGGGGCTCGCTGCAGGCCGCCGAACAGCTGGGCGTGCTCGCCGAGATCGGCGGGGACTACGAGGCCGCGGCCCGGCTGCACCGGGACGGCGTACGGGACGCGCAGGAGCTGCGGCTGTGGACCAGCGCCTCGTTCGGGCTGGCCCGGCTGGGCCGGATCGCGCTGCTGACCGGGGACGATGCGGGGGCCACCGACTACCACGAGCAGGCCCGGCGGCTGGCGGTCGAGCAGTCCCACCGGCCCGCACAGCAGTTCGCCGAGACCGGGCTCGCGCTCGGGGCGCGCCGCCGGGGCGACCTGGCCACGGCCCGGGCGCTGCTGGAGCCGTGGCTGGAGTGGAACCGCCGGCTCGGCGTGGACTCGGGCACCGCCCTGATCCTGGCCCAGCTCGGGTACGCCGCCGAGCAGGCCGGGGACGCGCGGCGCGCGGAGGCCCTGCACCGTGAGGGCCTGGCGGCCGCCCGGCGCACGGGCGACCGGCGGGCGCTGGCCCTCGCCCTGGAGGGCCTGGCGGGCGCGCACGCGGCGGCGGACCGGCCGGTGCGCGCGGCGACCCTGCTGGGCACGGCGGCCGCCCTGCGCGCGTCGGTGGGCACCCCGCTGCCCCCGGCCGAACGCGTCGACGTCGACCGGGCGGCCGCGCGCGCCCGTGCGGTGCTGGGCGAGGCGGAGTTCACGGCTACGTTCACCCGGGGCCGGGAGCTGTCCCCGGACGAGGCCGACGCCACCTGCGCCGCCGGTCCGGCCGGTCCCGCCGATCCCGCCGACGCCGTGGCCGCAGGGCCGCGGGGAGCCCGCGCGGGCGTCTGATCACGGCGGATATCCTGGGCCGTCGGCACCGGCCGACGGCGCCCCCGACGCAGATGCAACACCCGAGATGCCGGGCCCGATGGTCGCGCGGCAGGAGATGGAGTCCTGATGGACGTGCAGCACTTCGAGCGGATCACCGCGTTCATCGAGGCACGCCTCACGCCGCTGTTCGCCGAGGAGACGGGCAGCGACAGCGGGTTCGCCATGGACGACACCTCCCGCGCGCTGCGCGCCCTGCGCAACGCCGTGCTGGAGGCGTCGGCCGTCAAGGGGCTGATCGAGAAGCGCGCGACGGCCGAGCCTGCGCTGCGCCGCGTCATCGACCAGTCGGTGGAACACCACTGGGACGTGCTGCGCGGGATCGCCCGCCAGTGGGAGGACCACGCCGACTTCGTACGGGAGTTCAAGCGTCACGCGTGGGAACTCGACGAGGCGCCCGCCGCCGGATGACGGGCGGGCGCTGCCCGGAGTCGGCTAGCGCTCGTCGTCCCAGGGCGGTTCCTCGTCGAAGGCGTCGAAGGCATCGAAGGGATCGAACGGCGGCTCGTCCGGGAGGTCGAACGGTGGCTCGTCCGGGAGCGCGTCGTGGCCGGGCCCGCGCTGCGCCGGCGGGGCGGGCACGGTGACAGCTGCGGCGGCGGGTGCCGGGGCCGCCTCGGGGGCGGCGGCCGCCAGGGCCGCCAGGATGCCCTCGCCGTACTTGGCCAGCTTCGCCTCGCCGACCCCGTTGACCGTGGACAGCGCCGTCACCGTCGCCGGCAGCTGCGTGGCGATCTCCCGCAGCGTCGCGTCGTGGAAGACGACGTACGCGGGGACGCCCTGCTCGCGCGCGGTCGCGGCCCGCCAGGCCCGCAGGGCCTCGAAGACCGGCACGGCCGCCGCCGGCAGGTCGACCGGGACCCGCGCGCCCTTCCCGGAGCCGGAGCCGGAGCGCGACCCCGCCGTCTTGCGGGCCGCCGCGGCCGCCGGCGCCTCCTTGCGCATCTCGACGCGGCGCCGGCCGCCCAGTACCTCACCGCTGTCGTCCGTCAGCACCAGCGTGCCGTAGTCGCCCTCCACGGCCAGCAGCCGCTGCCCCAGGAGCTGGCGGACCACGCCGCGCCACTCCGCGGTGCTCAGGTCCGCCCCGACCCCGAAGACCGACAGGGCGTCGTGGTCGAACTGGATGACCTTGGCCGTCTTCTTGCCCTGGAGGATGTCGATGATCTGGCCGGCGCCGAACTTCTGGCGCCGCTCCTTGGCCAGCCGCCACACCGTCGACAGCAGCTTCTGCGCCGCGACCGTCCCGTCCCAGGACTCGGCGGGCGTCAGGCACGTGTCGCAGTTGCCGCAGGGCTCGCCCGACTGGCCGAAGTACGCCAGCAGCCGCACCCGGCGGCAGGCGACCGTCTCGCACAGCGAGAGCATGGCGTCGAGGTGCAGGCCCAGCGAGCGGCGGTGGGCGTCGTCGCCCTCGGAGCCGTCGATCAGCTTGCGCTGCTGCACCACGTCCTGGAGGCCGTACGCCAGCCAGGCCGTCGCCGGCTCGCCGTCCCGGCCCGCGCGGCCGGTCTCCTGGTAGTACCCCTCGACCGACTTCGGCAGGTCCAGGTGGGCCACGAACCGCACGTCCGGCTTGTCGATGCCCATGCCGAACGCGATCGTGGCGACCACCACGACCCCGTCCTCCCGCAGGAAGCGGGCCTGGTTCGCGGCGCGCGTACGGGCGTCCATGCCCGCGTGGTAGGGCACGGCGTCGATGCCGTGCTCCACCAGGAAGGCCGCGGTCTTCTCCACCGACGCCCGCGACAGGCAGTAGACGACTCCGGCGTCGCCCTCGTGCTCGGCCCGGATCAGGTCCAGCAGCTGCTTGGCCGGATTGTTCTTCGCAACGATGCGGTACTGGATGTTGGGCCGGTCGAAGCTGGCCACGAAGTGCCGGGCGTCCTCCAGCCCCAGCCGGGCCGCGATCTCGGCGTGGGTGGCCTCGGTGGCGGTCGCGGTCAGCGCGATCCGCGGCACCGACGGCCAGCGCTCGTGCAGCATCGACAGCGCGAGGTAGTCGGGCCGGAAGTCGTGGCCCCACTGGGCGACACAGTGTGCCTCGTCGATCGCGAAGAGCGAGACCGTGCCCCGGTCGAGCATCCGCTGGGTGCCCTCGGTGCGCAGCCGCTCCGGTGCCAGGTACAGCAGGTCCAGCGAACCCGCGAGGAAGGCCTGCTCGACGGCCTGCCGCTCGTACGGATCCTGCGTGGAATTGAGGAATCCGGCCCGCACCCCGAGGGCGGTGAGCGCGTCCACCTGGTCCTGCATCAGCGCGATCAGCGGGGAGATCACCACCCCGGTGCCTTCTCTGACCAGTGCCGGGATCTGGTAGCAGAGCGACTTGCCGCCGCCGGTCGGCATCAGCACCAGCGCGTCGCCGCCGCCGGCCACGTGCTCGATGATCTGCTGCTGCTCGCCGCGGAAGGAGTCGTACCCGAAGACGCGGTGCAGCACCTGCAGGGCATCGGGGGAGGCGGTGGTCGCGTCGAGGAGGCTCATTCCAGAAGCCTAGCGACCTCCTGTGACACTCCGGTCCCGTTCCCCCGACCCCGCCCCATCCGTGCGGGGCCCCGCGCCGCCCCGCGCGGCTCGGCACGGCTGCGCGCGGAGGCCGCAGTAGCCTTCCCCCACATGAGGTGCCGCCGCCGGCAGGGTGGCGGACCGCAGGTTCCCCACGGCAGAGAGGAAGCATCCGTGACCCGCAGCGCACTCCTGGTCGGCGCCACCGGCCTGGTGGGAGGACAGCTGCTCGCGCGGCTGCTCCGCGAGCCGCTCTACGACCGGGTCACGGTGCTGGCCCGCCGCCCGCCCGCCGTGGAGCACCCCCGCCTGGAGACCCGGGTCGTCGACTTCGACGGGCTGGGACCGGACGACGTCCCGGTGGTGGACGACGTGTACGGCGCGCTGGGCTCCACGATCCGCAAGGCGGGGTCGCAGGAGGCCTTCCGCCGGATCGACCAGCACTACACGGTCACGGTGGCCCGGCTGGCGCACGACGCGGGCGCGCGGCGGCTCGCCGTGGTCTCCTCCATGGGCGCGGCCGCCGCCTCGCACGCGTTCTACCTGCGGGTCAAGGGGGACATGGAGGAGCAGGTCGGCGCCCTCGGCTACGAGCAGGTGGAGATCTTCCGGCCGTCCTTCATCCTCGGGCCGCGCGCGGAGCGGCGGACGGCCGAGCGGGCGGGCATGGCCGCTGCCACGCTGCTGGCCCCGGCCCTGGTCGGCCCGGCCCGCCCGTACCGCCCCGTGCACGCCGGGCAGCTGGCGGCGGCGATGATCGCCGCCCTCCGCGAGACCCGCCCGGGCACGGCCGTGCGCACCTACGACGACTTCGTACGGCTGACCGCGGCCCCGGAGTGAGCGGCCTCGCGACGCCGGGTCAGTGCCATCGTCCAGTTGGTCAGCCAGGTGCGGCCGTCGTCGGTGGAGAAGGCCTGCTCCCAGTGCGCGGAGTCCTCGGTGATGTCCGACCAGACGAAGCGCACCCGCACCGGGCGGCCGTCGTGGGTGTCCACGCCGTGGAACTCGCCGCGGCCGTCCGTGAAGCGCCCCACGACCGGCGGGAAGAGGGTGCCGGTGCGCTTGCTCGCCCAGTACAGGGACCATTCGGCGCGCGCCGGGTCGTACAGACGCAGGGTGAGCCCGGCGGTGCCCTGGGTGGGGAACTCCACGGCGTCGACGTTGGCCGCGCCCTCGAAGTGGCAGTCGGCGCGGCTGACGCCCGGGAAGTCCTCCCAGTCGCTGCCGGGGTCGAGGAAGTCCGTGCGCCGACGGTTGGCGACGTCCCAGGTTCCGGTGAAGAAGTCGAAGTCGTGCATCAGCGAACTTCTGTGGTGGTGCGGTCGGGGAGCGAGTCGGCGAGGTAGGCCTCGAGGTCCGGGGCGCCCGGGTGGTCGAGCATGTGGCGGACCCAGGCGTCGCGTTCGTGGGCGATCGGCGGCAGTTCCCACACGCAGCCGATCAGCGAGCCGTCCAGCCGGACGAAGTGCGTCGGGTCCCGGTCCGGGCAGCCGAGCACCGGCTGCCCGGCGGCCGCGCCCGCGAAGTGCAGCGCGTTGTCCCAGACCCAGCTGTAGACGTTGAGGTAGGCCCCGTCGTCCCCTCCCCTGTGGAGGACGACGAAACCGCCCGGCGGTGTCCCGTCGGCCGCCGGCAGCGTGCTCAGCAGGCCGGGCAGGAAGCGGTACGCCGCCGCCTCCACCTCCGGCTCGATCCCGGCCGGGTCGGCGGTGACGTGGTAGCGCTTGATCCGGCGGCCCCCGACCGTGAGCGGGGGCGGGACCGTCAGCAGTTTCTCCGCGAAAGTCATGACTGGACCGTAGGAGCACTTCACTGACACCTTGTGTCAGTGAAGTCGAGCCGCCTCCTGACGATCCTGCTGCTGCTCCAGACGCGCGGGCGGATGACCGCCGCCGACCTCGCGGACGAGCTGGAGGTCTCCGTACGGACCGTCTACCGCGACGTGGAGTCGCTGGCCGCGGCCGGTGTGCCGCTGTACGGGGACGCCGGGCACCGGGGCGGGTACCGGCTCCTCGAGGGCTACCGGACCCGGCTGACCGGGCTGAGCGGCGGGGAGGCGGAGGCGCTGTTCCTCTCCGGGGTGCCGGGACCGGCCGCCGAACTCGGGCTCGGCCGGGCGCTGTCGGCCGCCCAGCTCAAGCTGCGCGCCGCGCTCCCGCCCGAGCTGCGGGACCAGGCCGACCGGATGCGGTCGCGCTTCCACCTCGACGCGCCCGGCTGGTACGCGCGGAGCACCGGCGTACCGTTCCTGCCGCGGGTCGCGGACGCGGTGTGGCGGGGCCGGGTGCTGGAGGTCCGCTACCGCCGCTGGAAGGAACCCACCGATGTGGACCGCCGGCTGCGCCCGTACGGGCTGGTGCTCAAGGCGGGGCGCTGGTACGTGGTGGCGGCGCCCGCCGAGGGCGCGGAGTCGCCGGGCCCGGTCGGCGGGCCGGCTCCGGCGCCGGAGCCGGAGCCGGCGCCGCGGACGTACCGGGTGGACCAGATCCTCGCGCTCACCGTCACCGACGAGGAGTGCGCGCCGCCGCCGGGCTTCGTCCTCGCCGCGCACTGGGAGCGGGCGCAGGCCGGCTTCCGGGCCCGGCTGTACACGGGCGAGGCCGAGGTTCGGCTCTCCGCGCGCGGGGTGGCCCGGCTGACCGGTGCCGAAGCCGACGCGGTGGCCGCCGGCGGCGTCCCGGACCCGGAGCTGGCGGGCTGGACGCGGGCCACGCTGCCGGTGGAGTCGCCGGAGCGCGCCGAGGCGGCCTACCTCGCCCTGGGCGCCGACATCGAGGTCCTGGGACCGCCGGACCTGCGCGCCCGGATCGCGGCCGCCGCCGCGGCCGTGGTGGCGCGCTACACGTCCTGAAGGCCGGTGACCTCGCGGACGTGGCGCAGGCTCGGGTCGAGCAGGACGCCGTGCAGCTGCTGGAAGACCTGGCGGGCGGCGACCGCGTTCCAGTCGGGCGGCAGGAGTTCGGTGGGCAGGCCCGGGTCGAGGTAGGGCAGGCGGCGCCACTGGGTGAGCATCGGGACGTAGTGGCGGAAGGCGTCGGCGTCGTCGAGGCCGGCCGCCGCCGCGGCCGTCATCCGGTCGGCGACGGGTGCGTAGGTGTCGGTGAAGCTGGCGTACTGCTCCTGGATCGCCGGGAAGTCCCACCAGGAGCTGACCGTCCCGGCGAGGTCGCTGAAGGCGGCGTAGTCGGCGGCGAACAGGTGGACGTAGTCGCTCAGTCCGAGCCGTACGAGCATGCCGCGGGCGTCGTCGAGGAGCCGGCCGGGGGCCAGCCACACGCCGGGGGCGATGTTACCGAAGCCGAGCCACGTCAGCCGGGTGCGCAGCTGGTAGCGGTGCGAGCGCTCGGACTCCGGTACGGAGAAGACGGCCATCGCCCAGCCGTCGGCGAGGTCGGCGGGCTCCAGGCTGGCGAAGATGCGGCGGTCGCCCTCGTCGAAGACGGGGTGCACGGCGGGGCTGAGGCGGTAGCCGGTGGCGCCGCGCCGTTCGGGTTCCAGGACGCCCTTCTTCTTGAGCCGGGAGATCGCCGAACGCACCGCCGGGCCGTCGACGTCGAGTTCCGACATCAGCGTGATCAGGTCGGCGATGGAGATCCAGCCGCCGAGACGGCGCAGGAAGGCTCCGTAGACCGTGTTGATCAACGAGCTGGGCCTGAGGGGGCTGTCCGACATGATCGCCTTCCGTTGTGTGCGGTCGCGATCATATCGAGCCCTCCCCCAGGCCCCCGGGCCGTCATGCCCTCCCGGCCGCCGGGCCGGTACGGCCCCGGGCCCGGCAGCCGGCCCGGTCCGCCGGACGGGCCCTACCCCGGCAGGGGCGCCTGCGCGTACGCGCCGGAGAGCAGGTGGCCCGCTCCGGGGGCGACGGCCGGGAGGCCGAGCGCGCGCAGCATCTGGTGCGCCGTGCAGACGGCGGCGGAGACGACCGGCTTGCCCAGCAGCTGCTGCGCCTCCTCGATCACGCCGAGGGAGGGCATCTGCACGCAGGCGGACAGGACGACCGCGTCGGCTTCGGCATGGTCCAGGGCGCGGGCGAGCTCCGGCAGCCGGGCCGGGTCGTGGGCGGCCACGTCGAGGTTGTCCGGGATCTCCAGGGACCGGTGGTCCAGCACCTCGACGCCCTCGTGGCCGAGGTAGTCCACGACGGTGCGGGTCAGGGGCCGCATGTACGGGGCGAGCAGCGCGACCTTGCGCGCGCCGATGGTGCGCAGGCCGTGGACGAGGGCGCCGGCGCTGGTGACGACGGGGGCGGGGGCGCCGTTCTCGGCGGTGCGCAGGTGCAGGCGCTCCTCGGAGGTGCGGTGGTAGCCGGGGCCCATGCTCATGATGGCGACGAGGCAGGCGTAGCCGAGGACGTCGACGCGGGCGTCGGAGAGTTCGACGGCGCACCGGTCGGAGTCGGCGTCCATGGCCGCCAGTTGCTCCGGGGTCACCTGCGTCATGCGCATCCTGCTGGAGTGGAAGGTGAAGCGGTCGTCGGGGACGACGGCCTCGCGGGCGCGCAGGATCGCGGGGACCTCGGTCTCCATGGTGACGTTGGAGCTGGGCACGATCTGGCCGATGCGGAAGGTGCGGGGCGGCACGGGTACTCCTCGGTTCGGTACGGGGGTCAGCGGGCGTCGACGACGGGGTTGGTGAGGGTGCCGATGTGTTCGACGGTCGCCTCGACGGTGTCGCCGGGGCGCAGGAACTCGGGTGGCACCCGCCCCGCGCCGACCCCGGACGGGGAGCCGGTGGCGATGACGTCGCCGGGCTCCAGGGTCATGCCGGAGCTGATGTCGGCGATGAGGCGGGCGATGGGGAACAGCATGTGGCGGGTGTTGGAGCTCTGCTTGGTGACTCCGTTCACGCGCAGCGAGAGGTCCAGCTTCATGGGGTCGGGGATCTCGTCGGCGGTGACGACGACGGGGCCGAAGGGGGCGTAGGAGTCCTGGCCCTTGGAGAAGAACCACTGGCCGGAGCGGCGCTGGTCGCGGGCGCTGATGTCGTTGACGATGCTGTAGCCGAAGACGTGACCGTACGCGTCGGCCTCGCTGACGCGGAAGGCGGTACGGCCGATGACGACGGCGAGTTCGCACTCCCAGTCGAGCTGGGCGGTCAGGTTCCCGTCGTGCCGGATCGGCGCGCCCGGGCCGGTGACGGCGGTGGCGGGCTTGCCGAACAGGACGGGGCGGGAGGGGAGTTCCTTGTCGGTGTCCAGGCTGCGGCTGGACTCCTCGACGTGTTCGACGTAGTTGAGCCCGACCCCGATGATCTTGCCGGGGCGCAGCGGGGCGAGCAGGGTCACGTCCTCCAGCCGGTGGACGGCGCGGGCGGGGCGGGCGACCGGGTCGGCGTCGAGCAGGAGCCGGGCGGTCTCCCGGGCCGCGGCGCCGGCGCGGATGAAGGCCGGCAGGTCGCCCGGGAGGTCCGCGCCGGTGTGGTCGGCGAGGGCGGCGAGGTCGAGGACGAGGTCGCCCTCCTGGACGCCCAGGCGGCCGCCGTAGGCGCGGTCGTCGGTGGTTGCGGTGGTTCCGGTGGTGAAGGTGAGCAGGCGCACGGTGGGGCTCCTCGCGGGTCAGTCGGTGATGGGCTGGTGGCCGCCGTTGTCGGCGTACGCCTCTTCCCGGTGGAAGCCGAGCGCGCGTATGACGGGGAAGTCGTCGAAGGAGAACAGGCAGGCGTCCTCGGACGGGTCGAGGTTGTGGTGCTCGTGCCAGGCCCAGGACGGCACGCAGAAGATGTCGCCCTGCTGCCACGCGAAGCGCCGGCCGGCGATCACCGAGACGCCGTGGCCCTTGGCCGCGGTGTAGATCACCGAGCCGGTGTGGCGGTGGGCGCGGGTGGCCTGGCCGGGGCGCAGCAGCTGCATGTGGGCACCCATGGTGGGCATCACCGGGCCGCCGGTGACGGGGTTGGTGTAGGCGGCGATCACCCCGTCGTACGGGGAGCCCTCGCTCGCCCGGGCCAGGTTGCGCAGGGCCTCGTACGTCGCCTCCCAGGGGTAGGCGAGCAGCGGGGAGTAGGGCCGGGTCCACTTCTCCATGCCGTACGGCAGCAGGTTCGCGCCGTAGGTGAGGACCGAGGAGTTGATGACCTCACCGGGGGCCTGGTAGAGGTCGGGGTGGACCTCGTAGAACCCCGCGTCGAGGGCGTTGACCAGGGGAATGTCGAGTCCGTCCTGCCAGATGACGGGGGCGTCGTCGGCGTCGTTGCCGTGCTCGTGCCAGGTGCCGTTGGGGGTGATGGCGAAGTCGCGGGGGCCGACCTTGAGCTTCTGCCCGTCGACGATGGTCCACGCGCCGGTGCCCTCGTGGACGAAGCGCAGGGCGGCGGCCTGGTGGCGGTGGGCGGTCATGGCCTCGCCGGGCCCCATGATCTGCAGGCCGGTGTAGAGGAGTCCGGCGGCGGCGCTGACGTCCTTGCGGCCGGGGTTGACGAGCATGACGACGCGGCGGCCCGCGTCGTCGGCCTTGACCAGGTCGAGGGCCTTGTGGACCAGGGGGCGCAAGGAGGCGTAACGCCACAGCACGGGCACCGACCTGGGCTGGGGGTACCAGGGTTCGATGTCGTTGGCGACGGTCCACAGGGCACCGGCGTCCAGGGCGTCGAGTTCGCCGTAGTAGTGGGTGAGTTCGGGGGTGTCGGTGACCCGGGCGCGGCCCAGCGCGGTGTCGTCCTGCTCGGGGCTCATTCGTCCTCCTCGGTGATGGCGGTGGCGGCGGTGACGGGGTACGCGGGGGCGGGGTGCGGCTGCTGCGGCGGCGGCGCGGTGAAGGTGACCGGCGTACGGGGCCGGTTGTCGACCTCCAGCCGGAAGACGTCGAAGCGGTTGTAGTGGCCGACGATGTCGTGCATCTGCTTGGGCCGGATGCAGCGGGCCAGGTCGATCTCGCCGTAGACGATGCCCTCGTCGTCGACGAGCGGTTCGGTGACGGGGCGGCCGTCCGGGCCGAAGACACCCGACAGGGCGCTGCGCGGCCGCTCGAACAGGGCGCGCGTCTCGGCGTCGTCGCCCGCGAGCAGATCGACGATCTCCGGGGAGACGGTCGAGCAGGCGACGACGGAGAAGACCTTGCCCTCGAAGCAGTGCGCGGCCGTGCGGACGGCGATCGCGTCCGCCATGTCGTAGTCGGCCGGGGCGACGGGCAGGGCGATGTAGCAGGAGGCGTGGACCAGTTCGCCCTGTGCGAGCAGGGTGAAGCGGGCCAGGGTGTTGGTGTTCTCGCCGCAGGCCAGGGCGCCGAGCGGGCCGACGGGCGTGCGGTGGACGCGCAGCGAGCTGCCGTCGCCGCCGGTCCAGGTGAGCTTCTCGGCCCAGGTGGGCACCAGCTTGCGGTGGACGCCGAGGAGCGCGCCGTCGGGCCCGATGGTCAGCAGCGTGTTGTACAGGACGCCGAGGCTGTGCGCGGCGCGCTCGTTGACACCGATGACGAGGACGACGCGGTGCCGGCGGGCCGCCGCGCGCAGCGCATCGACGTGGGGGCCCTCGAGGTCGACGGAGGCGCGGTGCAGGCGTTCGAACCAGGGCGAGCCCTGGACCGGGTTCATCGTCCAGTTCCAGTACGGGTACCCGGGGACGAACGCCTCGGGGAGGACGACGAGTTCGGCGCCGTTGCCGGCGGCCTCCCCGATCAGGGCGACGGCCTTGGCCACGGTGGCGGCGGGGTCGAGGTAGACGGGTGCGGCCTGGACGGCCGCCGCGGTGAAGCGGGGCAGGTTCTCCATGGGTGTCCTCCGGTCAGCGGGTGGCCGCGGCGGGGGCGGAGGCGGGCAGGTGCGGCGTCCAGCGCCGGTGCACCGGTACGGCGGCCCGGCGCAGCAGGTGCAGGCGCGGCGGGACCCGGTCGGTGCGGGCGGCCGGCGGAGTGGCGCTGCCCGCCCGCCAGGACGGCGCCCAGGGCGCGGCGGGCCCCCGGTAGCCCTGGGCGGCCGCGGCGTGCAGGGTCCACAGGGGGTCGTGCAGCTGGGCCCGGCCCACGGCGCACAGGTCGGCCCGGCCGGCCAGGATGATCGAGTTGACGTCGTCGTACGAGGAGATGGCCCCGACGGCGAGAGTGGGGATGCCGGTGGCGTTGCGGATGAGGTCGGCGTACGGGGTCTGGTAGCTGCGGCCGAGGGCGGGCCGCTCGTGGGCGACGACCTCGCCGGTGGACACGTCCACGGCGTCCGCTCCGGCGTCGGCCAGCGCGCGGGCGAGGGCGACGGCGTCGGCCGGGGTCGTGCCGCCCTCGGCCCAGTCGGTGGCGGAGATCCGGACGATGAGCGCCTTGGCCGCGGGCCAGACGGCGCGTACGGCGCGCAGCACTTCCAGCGGGAACCGCAGCCGGCCGTCGAGGTCGCCGCCGTAGGCGTCCTCGCGGAGGTTGGTCAGCGGTGACAGGAAGCCGGACAGCAGATGACCGTGCCCGTACTGGAGTTCGATGGCGTCGAAGCCCGCACGGTGCGCGCGCTCGGCCGCCCGGACGAAGTCGGCCGCGACGGCGTCCATGTCGGCGCGGGTGGCCTCGCGCGGCGCCGGCCCGCCCTCCTCCCAGGCCAGGGCGGAGGCCGCGAGCAGCGGCGGGCCGGCCGCGCGCCGTCCGGCGTGGGTGAGCTGGATGCCCAGGCAGGTGTCGCTCTGGCCGTGGACGAAGTCGGTGATGCGCCGCCAGGCGGCTTCCTGCGCGTCGGTGTAGAGGCCGGGGCAGCCCGTGGTGGCGCGGCCGTCGGCGCTGACGGCCGTCATCCCGGCGAGGACCAGGGCGGAGCCGCCGAGCGCCTGGGTGCTCAGGTGGACGAGGTCGAAGTCGCCGGGGACGCCGTCGCGGGCGGTGTACAGGGCGACGGGCGGGACCACGACCCGGTTGCGCAGCCGCAGACCGCCCAGCCGGAAGGGCCGGAACATCGGCGGTACGGCGGTCGCCGCCGCGGGCCCGGCCGCCGTACCGGGCACGGTATCGGCCGCCGTACCGGGCGCGGTATCGGCCGCCGTACCGGGCGCGGCATCCGTCGGAACACCGGCCGCCGTACCGGGCGCGGCGGGCATCCCGCTCTGGGCCGCGTGCCAGGAGTCGACGGCGGTGGTGAACCGCGCGTCGCGCGCCCGCAGGTTGTCGTACGTGACGCGGCGGCTGCGGGTGAGCAGGTTGAAGGCGAACTGCCGCGGGTGCTGCCCGGTGTAGCGGTGGACGTTCTCGAACCACTCCAGACTGGCCTGGGCGGCGCGCTGGGTGGATTCCACCACCGGCTTGCGCTCGGCCTCGTACGCCGCGAGCGCGCTCGGCACGTCCGGGTGCTCGTTCAGGCAGGCGGCGAGCGCGAGGGCGTCCTCCATGGCGAGCTTGGTGCCGGATCCGATGGAGAAGTGGGCGGTGTGCGCGGCGTCCCCGAGGAGGACGACGTTGCCGTGCCGCCAGGTGCGGTTGCGCACGGTCGTGAAGCGGATCCAGCGGGAGTTGTTGGGCAGGAGCCGGTGCCCGTCGAGGTGGCCGGCGAGCAGTTCCTCGCACCAGCGGATGCTGTCCTCGTCGCTGTCGCCGGCCGGGCGCTCGCGGTCGGCGAACACGTCCAGCCCCGCACGGCGCCAGGCGGCCTCGTCGATCTCCACGATGAAGGTGGAGCGGGTGTCGTCGTAGGGGTAGGCGTGCACCTGGACGGTGCCGAAGTCCCGTTCCTCGACGATGAAGGTGAAGGCCTCGAAGACCTTGTCCGTACCGAGCCACATGTAACGGCAGTGGCGCTCGTCGAGGTCGGGGCCGAAGGTGTCGGCGTACGCGGCCCGGCCGGCCGACCGTACCCCGTCGCAGGCCACCACCAGGTCGTACGCCGCGGCGAGTTCGCCGACCGGCGGGGCCTGGGTGCGGTGGCGGACGTCCACGCCGAGGGCGGCACAGCGTTCCTGGAGGATGCGCAGCAGCCGCCTGCGGCCGAGGGCGGCGAAGCCGTGGCCGCCTGAGGTGAGGACCTCGCCGCGGTAGCGGACGTCGATGTCGCTCCAGCGGGCGGACTCCGCCGACATGGCCGCGTAGACCCCGGGGTCCGCCTGGGCGATGCCGTCGAGCGTCTCGTCGGAGAAGACGACGCCGAACCCGAAGGTGTCGTCGGGCGCGTTGCGCTCCCAGACGGTGACCTCCCAGTGCGGGGAGAGCTGCTTGGCCAGGGCCGCGAAGTACAGCCCGCCGGGCCCTCCTCCGATGACTGCTACGCGCACGGCGTACCTCCTCGTGGTGCAGGAACACAATTCATTGCGTTTGATTGACGCTCGTCAATATTCCAGAACATGACGGCGTCTCAGGTGAGGTGCTCGGGCGCCGGTGGGCCCGCGTTCGTCAGGGCCTCGCGCACGTCGTCGGGCCAGGGCGTGGTTCCGGTCGCGCGGGCGGCCGCGTGGGCGATGACCATCCGGCCCGCGGCGGCCTCCTCCCCCGCCCCGCCGCGCACGGTGAAGGCGTAGTGGAGGGAACTCGTCCCGACCCGGGTGATGTTCAGTTCGGTCCGTACCAGCTCGCCGAACCACAGCCGGGCCCGGTAGTCGGCCTCGAAGCGGACGCGGGGCGTGCTGCCGAAGAGACGGGACAGTCCCAGCCGGCGCAGCAGGGCGGCCTCGGCGGCCTCCACCCAGCGCACCACCGTGGAGTGGTGGTAGTGGCCGGCCGCGTCGGTGTCGGTCCACTCGACCCGGCTCGTGACGACGATCCCGGGCAGCTCCGGCTCCGCCGCCCGGCCGCCGGCGGCGGGCAGGGATCCGCCCGCTCCGGCGGCTCCGGCCGACCCCGCGGCCCCGGCGCCGGCGGCGGCCTCGTGGGCGCGCCTGCGCAGTTCGCCGCGCTGGAGCTTGCCGGTGCCCGTGCGCGGCAGCGCGGCCACGAACTCGATCGCCCGCGGGTACTTGTACGGCGCGATGGCCCGCTTGACGTGTTCCTGGAGCTCCTTGACGGTGCCCGCGCCGGGTTCGGCCCCGGCGCGCAGCACGACGTACGCCGTCACGAGCATGCCGCGCCGCTCGTCCGGCGCGCCCACGACGCCGCACTCCTCGACGTACGGGTGGGTGGCGAGGGCCCGTTCGACCTCGGGACCCGCGATGTTGTAGCCGGAGGAGACGATCATGTCGTCGCTGCGGGCGACGTACCAGAAGTACCCGTCGGCGTCGCGGACATAGGTGTCCCCGGTGATGTTCCGGCCGCCGCGGACGTACGCCGTCTGGCGCGCGTCCGCCAGGTAGCGGCAGCCCGTGGGGCCGGTGACCGCCAGCAGCCCCGGTTCGCCGTCGGGGACGGGTACGCCGTCCTCGTCCACCACCTCGGCGCGGTAGCCCGGGACCGGCCGGCCTGTGGCGCCGGGCCGGATGTCGTCGTCGGCCGCGGAGATGAAGACGTGCAGCATCTCGGTGGCACCGATGCCGTCGATGATGCGCAGCCCGGTCGCGTCATGGAACTCGTGCCACACCTTCGCCGGCAGCGCCTCGCCGGCCGAGACACAGCGGCGCACCCCGGCCAGCCGGTCCACGGCGCCGGCGGCCATGATCGCCCGGTAGGCGGTGGGGGCGGTGAACAGGACGGTCGCGCCGTGCTCGGCGACGAGGTCGGCCAGCTGCCGCGGGCCGGCCTGTTCGATCAGCAGGGTCGAGGCCCCGACGTGCAGGGGGAAGACCACCAGACCGCCGAGCCCGAAGGTGAAGGCCAGCGGGGGCGTACCGGTGAAGACGTCGTCCGGGTGGGGCTTGAGGACGTGCCGGGAGAACGTGTCGGCGTTGGCCAGGACGTCCCGGTGGAAGTGCAGGGTGGCCTTCGGGCGTCCGGTGGTGCCGGAGGTGAAGGCGATCAGGGCCACGTCGTCGGCGGCGGTGGCGACGGTGGCGAAGCGGCCGCTCTTGGCCTCGCAGCGGGCGGTCAGGTCGTCGTCGGCCGGGCCGCCGTAGGCCAGGACGGTGAGCCCGGGGGTGTGGGCGCGGTCGAGTTCGTCCAGGTGGCGGTGGTCGCAGACGGCGACGGCCGGGCGGCTGATGTCGTACAGCTCGGCGAGTTCGGCGGCGCGCAGCAGCGGCATCGTGGTGACGGCGACCCCGCCGGCCTTGAGGACGCCGAACCAGGCGGCGACCAGCCAGGGGTTGTTGGGGCCGCGCAGCAGGACCCGGTTGCCGGGGACGAGGCCGAGGTCCTCGGTGAGGACCTGGGCGACCTGGTCGGCCCGGCAGAGCAGGTCGCCGTAGCTCCACCGCTCGGTGGGGGTCAGCAGGCAGGGGCGGTCGGGACCCCACCGCTCGACGGCCTCGTCGAGCAGGCGGCCGGCGGCGTTGAGCCGGTCGGGATAGTCCAGCTCCGGGAGATCGAAGTGGAGTTCGGGCCAGAGGGGGAAGGCGGGCAGCCGGTCGCGGCAGAAGGAATCCGCGTGTGCGGACGTGGAGAGCTCCATGGGGCGGCACCTCGTTCAGGGGGGCAGCGGGGAGGATGGAGTCAGTATCTCGATTTTTTGGCGACCGTCAATCTTTCGCGATAACCGCAGGCGCCGAAGGGGCCCTCCGGGCCCGCCATGACTGCGGGAGGGTTCCGGGAACGCCGAGGGGGCGAGACCTCAGGCCACGGGGATGCGCACCCGGGCGGTCTTGCCGAACTCGTGAGCCAGCACGGCCAGTTCACCGCCCACCTCGGCGAGGAGCAGGGTGACGATCAGCAGTCCGCGGCCACCCTCGGCCTCCGCGTCGACCGCGTGGACGGGCGGCGGCAGGGCCGGGTCGCCGTCGGTGACCTCGAGCTGCAGCCAGCCGCCGACGAGGGTCACGCTGACGCCCAGCCGGTCGGAGGCGCGGGCCGCGTGCCGCACGGCGTTGCCGACGAGTTCGCTCACGGCCAGGACCAGGGCGTCCGCGACGGCGAGGGAGACCTGCCAGCCCTCCAGGACGGCCCGGACCCGGGAGCGCACCAGCGGAACGGTGGCGGGGGTCGGGCGGGCCGCCCAGTGGGCGCAGTCGCGGCCCGGAGACACGGGGCGGGGGATGGTGCGAGCGGGGGCGGTGAGCATGACGTGCTCCCAGAGGGGGAAGGCGACGGCACCGCGGGAAACTCGTTCAACCGGCCAGGGCGCTGGGGCGCCGATGAGGCTCGCAGTCGGCGGGAGGACGTCGCTGGAGTTGTGCTTACACGTGTAACACACTAGACCGCCCCCGGCGGGGGCACAAGCATTTTCGGACAAACGTCACGAAGCCCGGACGGCGCGCCGCGGGCCCGCGTCAGCGCGGGGGCGACGTCGTATGTCAGGTGGTCCGGCGCTGGACCAGGACCGGCTCGATGGCCGGCACCGGCGCCGTCCGCCCCGTCTCGATCAGCTCGTGCAGGGCGTCCGCGATCCGCGCCGGCGACGGCAGGTCCAGGCGCACGGTGGTGAGCGGCGGCTCCTGGAGGGCGGAGAGCACGAGGTCGTCGCAGCCGACGATCGCCACGTCCTGCGGTACGGAGAGGCCCTCGGCCAGCAGCGCATGCATCAGCAGCGCCGCGTACTCGTCGTTGTAGGCGAATACGCCGTCCAGCCGCAGGTCCCTCCAGCGGCGGGCCAGGTCCACGGCCGACTCGCGGGTGTGGGAGAGCTCGACCGGGGTGACGGTCGCCATGTGCCGGGCCGCGACCGACTGGGCGCCCGCCAGGCGCGGCCGGGCCAGCGTGTCGAGCCCGCGCTCCTGCGGCATGACCACGCCGATCCGGGTGCGTCCACGGCCGATGAGGTGCTGGGCCGCGGTGGCGCCGACCTGGGCGTGGTCGAAGCGGACGGTGTGGACGCCCTCCACCGGGCGGGCCGCGAAGGCGAGCAGGCCGCGCACGCCGGCGCGCCGCAGTACGTCCGCCGCCTGCGCGGTGAACCGGTCGCCGTCCAGGGCGACGACCGCCGTCGGCCGCAGTTCGGCCCAGGCCCGGGCGGCGTCGAGGGGGTCGGCGAAGCGGCCCGCGTGGAGCACGGCCGTGTAGCCGTACCGCTCCAGCTCGCTGTACAGCTCGTCCGCCCAGTCGCTGACCAGACGGCCGACCGCCGAGACCGACACGGGCATCAGGACCAGGTTGCTGCGTCCGGCGCGCAGGGAGCGGGCGGTGGCGTTGGGCACGTAGCCGAGCTGCCGGGCCGCGGCCAGCACCCGCTCACGGGTGCCCGCGCTGACGCGGTGGCCCTGGGTGTCGTTGAGGACGAAGGAGACGGTGGCGCGCGAGACCCCGGCGAGGCGGGCGACGTCGGCGCTGGTGATCGACACGGGCGCCGGGGCGGCTCCGGCGGCGGGCTGGTTCCTGGCCATGGCGTGTCTCAGCGCTCCTCCGGTCGACGTACCATCTGCTCCTTTCAGGTTACACGAGTTAGATCTTGCCGCCCGGTGCGCGGGCACGCCGAACGGGCAGCCGCTCCCTCCGTCAGCGACTGCCCGCCGGCCGCCCGGCCTGCCCTGTCGCCTGCTACGGAACCTCGGCGCGCGCCGCCGCGTGCAGCCGCCGGGAGGGGCCGGCGGGGTCGTCGGCGGCGGTCACGGTGGAGTCGAAGCACAGGGTGGTGCGGGTGTCCGTGTCGTACCGGGGCCAGGCCGGCATCCCGGGGTGGTTCGGGTCGCCGGTACGGACGAAGGCGATCCACGCCCGGTGCATGGCGGACGCGAGGGCGCCGCTGACGGCGGGGTCGAGCCCGGCCAGGAAGGGGGCGTGCGACCAGTTCGCGAAGTTGTCGAAGACGAAGGGCAGTTCGAGGCAGTGCGCGGCGGCGAGCCGGCCCTCGTACGCCGGGGTCGGCAGGTCGAACTGGTACGCCCAGACCGGCCGGCCCCCTGCCGCCCGGGCCTCGGCCAGCCGCACGCAGGGGACCCGGAACAGCTCGTCCGTGATCAGATCCATGAGGACGTCGGCCGGGCGGGCGCCGGGGCGCTCGCGCTCGTACGCGGCGTACACCTCGGGGGCCGCCTGCGCCCCGAAGGTGCGGGCGATCCGTTGCGTCACCTGTTCGCGCGTCGCCGCCGCGTACCCCTCGTCCAGGGCGAAGCCGAAGTTCGCCTCCTCCCGGGTCCACCCGATCATCACGTCGACGTCGGCCGCGGCCGCTCCGTGCAGCAGCGCCTCGGCCGGGTGGCAGGGGAGGGTGACACCGTCCCGTACGGGCAGGAACGGCGTGGGCCAGTAACCCCAGCGCATGGTCCGCGCGAAGAGTCCGCCCGCCGCACCGATCAGCGACGGCCAGGGCAGGTCACGCAGTTCCGCCACGGTCTTGACGCCGGCGAGCTCCAGGAAGGCGGCGGTCCGCTCCCGGTACGTGCCGGGGCCGGGGAGGTCCAGACCGAACGGAGGGCTCTGGAGGATCACCCGGCGGATCATGCCGCGTGCCCCGGGGTGGCCGGCGAGCGCGGCGGTGGACAGGGCTCCGCCCGACTGTCCGGCGACCGTGATCGACTCCGGGTCGCCGCCGAGGGCGGCGATGTTGTCCCGCACCCAGCGCAGGGCGGCGAGCTGGTCGGTGAGCCAGTAGTTGCCCTCGGCTGCCGCTTCCGCCCCGTCGGCGTCGGCGTCGGCGTCGGGGGCGAGGTAGAGGTAACCGAGCGGCCCGATGCGGTAGTTGATGCCGACCACGACGAGATCGCCGTCCCGCGCGAAGGTCTCGCCCGAGTACTGGGGCAGCGAGCCGGAACCGGACAGGAAGCCACCGCCGTGGATCCAGAGCAGCACCGGGCGGCGGCCCGCATCGGTCGCGGGCGTCCAGACCGTGAGGGTCAGGCAGTCCTCGTCGAACGGCGGCGATCCGTGGCCACCCAGCACCGGGTCGCCGCCCTCCATGTACAGCTGCGGCGCGCTGGGGCCGTCGGCCGTCGCGTCCCGGGTACCGCTCCAGCCCGGGTGCGGCTGCGCGGCGCGCCATCGCAGGTCACCGACCGGCGGTGCGGCGTACGGCACGCCCCGGAAGACGGCGATCCCGCCTTCGGCCGTGCCGCGCAGCCGCCCCGCGGGGAGGTCCACCACGACCGGGTCCCGGTCTGGAGAGTGAGCCGT
The DNA here is from genome assembly GCF_044748145.1 of Streptomyces sp. NPDC090022. Classification (NCBI taxonomy): domain Bacteria; kingdom Bacillati; phylum Actinomycetota; class Actinomycetes; order Kitasatosporales; family Streptomycetaceae; genus Streptomyces; species Streptomyces sp. NPDC090022. Next base: position 726,337 of record NZ_JBIVFN010000001.1, on the reverse strand, counting down.
GAGCACCATGAGCCTTCCTTCCTGGACCGCGCGCCGAGCACGCTCCGACCCGGCGAGCGTATGGCGAAAATTCAACGACCGTCAATCATGTGCGATATCCGAGCGGGTCGACACTCGGTGGCGCTGCGCGTGACAGCGGGCGGCCACGACCGGCGTGGCGCCTCCGGCACGGGGGCGCACAAGCCTTCACCGACTGGTTACACGTCATCGCACCGGAGTTTCCACCTGGGTCACGATCTGCACAACGCGACTGCCGGACCTCTAGCCCCGCCATGGAATAGGTGCTACACAGTCTCCATGCGCCGCCGGTAACACGTGTAACACCGTCACGTACGTCACGCCGACGTGAACCATCACGGTCGTGTCGCTGTCGCGACCCCTGAGCCGCGACCCCTTCGCGGGGCACCCCTTCCCCGCACCCCTCCCGGCACCCCTCCCGGCACCGCCTGCCCCGCTCCACCCGCCCTGCTCCGCCCGCCCGGTCCCCACCCCGTGCTGCGCCGCCGCGCCTTCCCCGCCGCCGTCCACGCACCGCACCGTCCCCGCACCGTCCCCGAGGAGTCGTCATGGCCACGAACGACGTCACCGAACCGCCGGCCCCCGGCCCCCACCCCTCCCCCGCGTCCGGCACCCCCGACACCCCCGACACCCCCGATGAGTCCGCCACGTCCGCCGTCCCCCGCCAGCGCGGCCTGCTGCTCCTGCTGCTCGTCGCCAACTCCGCGCTGATGGCCGTCTACATGGGCGTCGGATCCGTCCTGCTGCCCACCCAGATCGCCACGATCGCCCCCGATGACAAGGTCGCGGTCCTGGGCCTGATCGGCGGGGTCAGCGCGGTGTTCGCCACCGCCTTCAACCCGATCGCCGGCGCCCTGTCGGACCGCAGCGGCCGGCGCAACCCGTGGATCCTGGGCGGCGCCCTCGCCTCGCTCGCGGGTCTCGCACTGCTCGGCAGCGTCACCACCGCCCTGCTCGTCGGCATCGCCTGGTGCCTCGTCCAGGCGACCATGAACGTCTACCAGGCCGCCGTCACCGCGGTCGTGCCCGACCGGGTGCCCGCCGCCCGGCGCGGTACCGCCTCCGCACTGGTCGGACTGGGGCTGCCGATCGGCGGCACGGTCGGCGTACTCATCGCCTCCCAGACCGCCGGCCACCTGCGGACGGGCTATCTGGTGCTCGGCGCCGTGGGCGCCGGGGCCGCGCTGCTGCTCACCTCGTTCTGCCGCGACGTACCCCGGTCCGGGTCCGTCCCCACCGCGGCGCGGGCGAGCGGGAAGGCACAGGTGGCGGCGTTCCTGTCGGCCCTGGCCGACCACGACTTCCGCTGGGCCTTCATCGGCCGCGCCCTGATGGTCCTCGGATACTTCTCCGTCGTCGGCTACCAGCTCTACGTCCTCGACGACCACATCGCCCTGCCCGCCGGACTGACCCCGCCCGCCGCGATCGCGGTGCTCACCCCGGTGTCGATGGCCGCCATGGCCCTGTCCACCGTGGTCGGCGGGCTGCTGTCCGACCGCTGGAACCGGCGCAAGGTGTTCGTGGGCGTCTCGGCCGCGCTCGCCGGGCTCGTCATGGCCGTGCCCGTGATCAGCCCCACCTGGACCGGCATGCTCGTCTTCAGCGCGCTCAACGGTCTCGCGTTCGGCTGCTTCATGGCCGTCGACACCGCGCTCGTGACCCTGGTCCTGCCACGGGCCGAGGACGCCGCGCGCGACATGGGCGTCCTGAACATCGCGAACGCCGGGCCGCAGATCATCGCCCCGTTCGTCGCCTCCGCCGTCGTCACCTCCCTGGGCGGGTACACCCCGCTCTTCCTGGTCGGCGGCGCCCTGTCGCTGGTGGGCGCGCTCGCCATCCTCCCCATCCGCGGCGTGCGCTGACCCACCCGGCCCATCCCGTCCACCCGGCCACCCGCCCACCCGGCCACCCGGCCACCCGGCCACCCGGCCACCCGGCCGAAGCTCCGGCGGGCGCACGCCGAGGGTCGTGCGCCCGCCGGTCCCCACCCCGCTCACACCCTCACATCCTCATCCCTCCCTCCCGTTCGAAGGAGCCCCTGTGAGACGCAAGCGAGTTCTGCCACTGGCCGCGCTGCTGCTGTGTACGCCGGCCCTGGCCGGGACCGCGCCCGCCGCGGCCTCCGCGCACCCGTCGGCCTCGGCCGCGGCGCGTCCGACGGCACCGTACGGGCCCGACGCCCGACCGCTGCGGATCCTGCTGACCAACGACGACGGCTACACCGCGCCCGGCATCCGCAAGGCGTACGAGAGGCTGACCGCCGCCGGGCACGACGTCACCCTCGTGGCCCCGCTCACCAACCAGAGCGGCACCGGGACCAAGATGACGGGCGGCACCACCCTCGCGGTGCGCCACCCCGAGCCGAAGGTGTGGGCGGTCGACGGCACCCCCGGCGACTCGGTGCTCTTCGGGCTGGCCGAGGTGTTCGCCGGACGCGCCCCCGACCTGGTGGTCTCCGGCACCAACTTCGGGCCGAACGTCGCGGGCCTCGCGACGCATTCGGGGACGGTCGGCGGTGCCGTCGCCGCCCTGGAGCACGGCGTCCCGGCCATCGCCCTGAGCACGGGCGGCCTCACGGTCCCCGACCCGGTCACGACCGTCAACGCCATGGGCCCCACTGTCGACTTCGCGGTCAAGCTGATCGACCGGCTGCGGGCGCGGGCCGGGTCCGGGCCGCTGCTGCCCAAGGGCGTCGGGCTCAACGTGAACCACCCCGTGGTGGGCGCCGACGGCACGGGGACGGCCGCCGGGGTCGCCGCCACGGTCCAGGACCCGCAGACGTTCCTGGAACCGGACTTCACCGATTCCGGGGACGGCACCTGGAAGGTGACGGTGAAGGTCGTCCCCCGGCCCGCCGTCCGGGGCGGGGATGTGGAGGCCGTCAGCGCCGGGAAGATCGCCGTCAGCCCGATGCAGGCCGACTGGAACGCCGGGCCCGCCGACTTCGCCGCCACCTCGGCCCTGCTCGCGGGGCTGCGCCCGTAGACCGGCCACCGGTCCGGCCTTCCCGCACGCACCCCCTCCCCTGCCCGCGCACCCCCCTGTCCGTGACCTTTCGTGACCTCAGGAGGACGAATGACGAAGCCCCCCGAGCGGCTTCACCCCGTACGGCCCCGCCGCCGACCCTGGCTCAGTGCCCGGCGCGGCCCCCGGCTCGCGCCCCGGCTCACCCCCTGGCTCGCCTGGCCCCTGGCCGCCGCGGCCGTGCTCGCGGCGGCGATCCCCGCACCCGCGGCCGCTCCGGGCGGCGGACCGCCGCGCGTCGAATCGCCGCGTCCGGTGGTCGCGGTCGCCCAGGGCGCGCTGCGCGGCCGTGACCACGACGGCGCCCAGGAGTTCCTGGGCCTCCCCTACGCCGCCGCCCCCGTGGGCGAGGCGCGGCTGCGGGCCCCCCGGGAGGCGCGGCGCTGGAGCGGCGTGCGCGAGGCCACCACGCAGGCGCCCGCGTGCGTGCAGTTCTCGCCGTTCGGTCTTGCGGACCCGTCGGCCGTCAGCGAGGACTGTCTCCACCTGGACGTGTACCGGCCCCGGACCGCGCGCGCCGGCGCGCGGCTGCCGGTGGTCCTCTGGATCCACGGGGGCGCGTACAGCCAGGGCACGGGAACGCAGTTCGGCGGCCGCACGATGGCCGAGCTGACGGACAGCATCGTGGTGGCGGTCAACTACCGGCTCGGCCAGCTCGGTTACCTGGGTCTGCCCGAGCTGGGCCGCGAGAACCCGCTCGCCTCCGGCTCCTTCGGGCTGATGGACCAGATCGCGGCGCTGCGGTGGACCCGGGAGAACATCGCGGCCTTCGGCGGCGACCCGGGCAAGGTCACGGTCTCCGGGCAGTCCGCGGGCGCCGGTTCGGTCTGTGCCCTGCTCGCCTCGCCGCAGGCGGCCGGGCTGTTCGGGCGCGCGATCCTGCAGAGCGGTCCGTGCACGCTGCTGGCTCCGCCCGACCGGGCGCGGGCCGAGTCCGAGGGCCGTGCGTTCGCCGCGAGCGTCGGATGCGCCGAGCCGGAGCGGGTCGCCGCCTGCCTGCGCGCCGTGCCCGCGGCCGATCTGGTCGGCGCGGCGCGGACCCGGCCCACCGCGGGCCCTGCGCACGGCGACGGGCTGCTGCCCGTCGAGCCCGCGGCGGCGATCCGGAGCGGCGCCTGGAACAAGGTGCCCGTCCTGATCGGCAGCACCCGGTCGGAGGCGCGGCTGTTCGTCGCGTTCACGCATCCGCAGCTGACGGCGGAGCAGTACACGGCCCGGGTGCGGGCCACGTACGGGGCGGCCGCCGACGAGGTCCTCGCGCGCTACCCGGTCACCGGCTACGCCTCCCCGTACCTGGCCCTGTCGGCGGTGCTGACCGACGCGGGGTTCGCCTGCCGGACGTACGGGACCGCGCGGCTCTTCTCGGCGCAGGTGCCGACGTACCTCTACGAGTTCGACGACCCGGACTCCCCCACCCTGCGCGGCGCGCAGGTACCGGGGCTGGACATGTCCAACGCGCACAGCGCCGAGCTGGCCTACCTGCACGACTTCACCATGGGCGACCGGCCGCTGACCCCGGTCCAGACCGCGCTCGCGCACCGGATGAAGCGGTACTGGGGTGCCTTCGCGCGCTCCGCGGACCCGAACGCGCCGGGTCAGGTCCGGTGGCCGGCGGCCGGCCCGCGGACCACGGCCCTGGTGCTGAGCCCGACGGACACCCGGCCGTCCGGCAGCTTCGCCGCCGACCACCGGTGCGACTTCTGGCAGACCCTGTCCGCCCCCGCGCCGCTCCCCTGATCCGGGCACCGGCCCGGTGCCGGCGGCGGGCCCCCGTCCCGGTTCCGGGGCGGGGTTTGGCGTCGCGGGCACGGGGCAGGCGCGGGAGCGGTAGGAGTCCGCAGATCGGGTGTGTCCGCACCACGTACGTACGGGAGCACCACGTGAAAGACCTCGCCACCCTCGCGGAGGAGCAGCTGACCGCCGCCCGGGCCGACCGGCACGGGCGCAGCGCCCTGCTGATCCTGCGGGACGTACCGCTGCGGCAGACCGTCATCGCCCTGACCGACGGCACCCAGCTGGGCGAGCACGCCACCCCGCCCGCGGCGTCCTTGCAGGTGCTGCGCGGCAGCGTGCGCGTCAGCAGCGACCACGCCGACGTCGAGCTGCCGCAGGGCGTCCTGTACCTGCTGCCGTCCGGGCACCACAGCGTGACCGCGATCGGTGACGCCGCGGTCCTCCTGACCGCCGTCAATCCGTAGCCCGCGGACCGCCCGTAGCCCGCGGACCGCGCCGGCCCGTCCCCGTGAGCACGAGCCCGGTGGCCGTCAGCAGCCAGGCCCCGAGCGCGATCCACAGCAGCAGCTCGCCGAGGACGCGCAGGTCCTCCACGCCCGCCGTCTCCGCCGCGGACAGGCAGGCCACGGCCGCCATGCCGAGCGGGAAGACCGTCGACCACCGCCCCAGGTCGTACCCCGTACGCCGCCAGCGCACTTCAGCACCCATCAGCACGACGTACCAGGCGAGCTCGAGCACGATCAGGAGCAGCGTCGTCACGCGCAGCGCGTCGTGCACCGGGCCCGTCCACAGGGGCGAGGCGAGGAGCCTGGAAGCGGCGAGCGCGCAGATGGCCAGTGCCCCGCCCGCGATCCAGTGGTCGCCGCTGCCCTCGGCGATCTGCCGGAAGTCGAAGCGGACCAGGGCTTCGAGGTAGAGCAGCAGGCCGAGGAGGAAGAGCACGAGTGCGGCCCGTGCGAGCCAGTCGCCGTAGCCGGCGGCGGCCAGCTCGGCCGCGAGGACGGCCGGCGCCTGGGTGGCCACGCACACCAGGAACGCCGCGCCGGGCATGCCGCGGTGCCAGTTCCGCATCACGCTGACCAGCAGGACCGGCCAGACGGCCATCGCCAGCACCAGCAGGGCCGCCGCGAGCGCCTGCCAGCCGCTGTTGGAGACGCGCACACCGAGTACGCAGGTCGCGGCGACGGCGGTGAGGGCGGGCGGGGTGTCGGCCTCGGACCGCCAGCGGGCCCGGTCGCGGGTGAGCCGGGCGGCGAATCCGGCGGCGAGCACGAACCACAGCAGGGCGGCGAGGAGGAACAGGACGCCGGAGAGCGCGCCGGTCAGCCCCCGGGGGCCGATGAGCCACAGGCCGATGGAGACGATGCCGGTGGCCATGACCGCGGCACCCGCCGCCGGCGGCAGCTCGGCCCAGCGCGGCGGTGCCGCGGCGCCGACGGGTACGCCTGCCCGGGTGCTCACTCCTCCAGCGCATCCCGTACGGGCGCCCGGCGCCACTCGGGCGCGGCACGTGGACCGTGCGGTGCTCCGACCGGCACGGACGGTGACCGCCGAGGACGCCGGGCACCGAAGACGCCGGGCCACGGCGGGGCGAACTGGTGAACCAGGACGCCGTGGGGGAACACTCCCGGGGCGGTCCGGGCGGCGACATCGCCACGATCACGGTTCCCACCCTGGTCGGGATCGGCCGGCTCGACGTCGCCGACTTCCAGGACATCGCCCGCCGCTACGCCACCGGGATCCCCGGCGCCGCGCTGGTCGAGTTCCCCGCCGCAGCCCACCTCATCGCCCTGGACGCGCCCGTCGAACTGACCGCGGCGCTCGGCCCGTTCCTGGCCCGCTGAGGTCGCTGTTCCCGCCCGGCGCGCCGGGCGGGAACGGCGTACTCGGCCGGTCTGCCGGTCCGGTTCCGCCCCGGCTGGAGTACTAGCTGCGCCAGGGGACCTTCGGTGAGCGGTAGAAGGTGATGCCCAGGGCGTCCAGGCGGGGCCCCTGGGCCGCGAGCCGCTGCCGGTAGGCGGCCCGGTTGTGGGTGGCGGCGGGCGACCAGCCGATCTCCGCGATGCCGGGGAGCCTCGGGAACGCCATGTACTCCAGGTGGGCGCTGGTGGTCAGGGTCTCCGTCCACAGCGGGGCCTCCACGCCCAGCACGGCACCGGCGGGCATCCCCCTGACGAGGGTGGCCGGGTCCCAGGCGTACGCCTTGCTGAAGACCACCTCGGTGCCGGTGTGGAGGGGCGGGGCGACGCCGTCGCAGTTCAGCTCGGCGTACGAGGCCAGGGCCGCGTTGGTGTGGCCGGGGGTGTCGATCTCGGGGACGACCTCCAGGTAGCGGGACGCCGCGTGGCGCACGATCTCCTGGGTGCCGCCGGAGATCTGCCACGGGCCGGGCCGGCGGGTGCGCCGCTCGACGGCGGCGGGCAGCAGCTGGCGCAGTGTCTGCGCGGCGTGGAAGAGCCCGGCCGGCCGGTTGGCGGCGACGCGCACCGTGCCGGGGCCGCTCACCAGGCGGTAGCCCTCGTCGCCCAGGGCCCGGTCGTCCGCGACGAGGCGCAGCTGGATCCCGTCGGTGCCCGGACCGGTGACCACGGGCAGGGGGTGGCCGGTCGAGGGCCGCAGGATGCCGGCGAGGTACTCGCCGACCTGCCGGGCTTCGGCGGAGCCGGCGTCGACCCGGATGGCAGTGGTGGCGCCGAGGGTGTACGGGGATCCGCCCGGCCGGACGGAGGCCGGCGCCGGGACGATCCCGCCCAGCGGGACGGGGCCGGCGGCAGCGGCGGCCCCTTCGGGTGCGGCCGCGGTGGAGACGGCGGCGGCCGCGAGGAGCAGGAGCGAACCGAGGAGGCGGCAGGCGGCGCCGCGGGGCGGCCGTTCGGTGCCGGGTCACGAGCGGTCCCTTCGATCGGGGTCGCGGACGGGTCGCGCGGAACGTGTGGGGACGTTTCCAACGCCGCGCGTCCCCCAGCCCTTCGAACCGGTGGGCATCGGTGCGGACCGGCGCGGAGCGGCCGGATCCGGCCGGTCGTCGTCCCCGTGCGGCCCGGCGGCCGTCGGGCTACGGCGGGGGCGCCCGCCGTACCTGGGCCAGGACGAGCACCGTGTCGTCGGTCGCCGGGTCCGGCAGCAGGTTCGCCAGGATGCGGTCGGCGGCCTCCTCCAGCGAGCCCAGCGGCGCGCGCAGCTGGGCGCGCAGCGCGTCGACACCGGCGTCGATGTCCCCGTCCCGGGTCTCGACGAGGCCGTCGGTGTACAGGGCCACGGTGGCGCCCTCGGGCAGGTCGATCTCGGTCGACCGGAACGGTACGCCGCCCACCCCGAGCGGTACGCCGAGCACGTCGGCGACGGCTTCCACGGTCCCGTCCGGGTGCCGGACCAGGGGTGGCGGGTGGCCGGCGCTGGCGATCCGGGCCCGGCCGGTGCGGACGTCGTACTGGAGGTAGAGGCAGGTGGCCCATTCGATGCCGGCCTCCTGGGCGCAGGCGTCGAGTTCGGCGAGGAGCGCCGCGGGGTCACGGGTGTGCCGTGCGAGGGTCTTCGCCGTGATCCGCAGCCGGCCCATGGCCGCGGCGGCCGGGACGCCGTGGCCCATGACGTCGCCGACGACCAGGGCCACCTGGTCGCCGGAGAGCGCGATCACGTCGTACCAGTCGCCGCCGACCTCGGTGACCCGGCTGCCGGGCAGGTAGCGGTGGGCGATGTCGACGTGCGGGCCGGCCCCGGGGGCGCTGGGCAGCAGGGCCCGCTGGAGGGTGAGCGCGATGTCCTGGACCCTGCTGTACAGGCGCGCGTTGTCCAGGCACAGGGCGGCCCGGGAGGCCAGCTCCCCCGCGAGGCTGAGGTCTTCCTCGGCGAACGCGGGGCGGGCGGCGGAACGGCCGAACATGGTGAGGCCCTGCACCGTGCCGCGCGCGATGAGCGGGGCGATGACGATGCAGGCCAGGCCGCTGTCCAGCAGGAGCTGCGCGCGTTGCTGGTGGATGACGGTCCGGGTCAGGAAGTCCTCGTTCACCTGGACGCACAGGGGCCGGCCGGTGCTGAGCATCTGGTGGATGCTGGACCCCGGCGGGTAGGTGACCCGCTCCAGGCCGCCCACCAGCTCGGGGGCCGGCGGGCGGAGGGTGGTGTGCGCGGCGATCCGGCGGGTGATCAGCGGCAGCTCGGGGAGGAAGTCCTCGCTCTCGTCCATCCACTCGACGAGTTCGACGACGGCGGCGTCGCAGAACTCCGGCACCACCGCGTCGACCACCTCGCGGGCGGTGACCTCGAGGTCGAGGGTGGTGCCGATCCCGGCCGCGGCCCGGTCCAGCAGCGCGAGGCGCTGGCGGGCGGCGCTCGCCTCGAGGATGGCCTGTTCCCGGTCGGTGACATCGATCAGCAGGCCGCCGACTCCGCGCCGGGTGTCGCCCGTCCCGCTCAGCGGGAAGAAGCTCACCGACCGCACCTGGTCGCGGTCGGGGTGACCGGGTGTGCGCAGCCCGATCAGCATGCCGACCACCGGCCGGCGGCCCTCCGCGACGGCGCGCAGCACCCGCGGGAACTCGCCACCGTCGGACATGATCATGACGTCTTCGACGCGGCGTCCGAGGTGGTCGGTGACGGAGACGCCGTCCATGTCGGCGAGCGCCTGGTTGAGGTGGACGTACCGCAGCTCCTCGTCGAGCATGACCAGGCCGATCGGGCAGGTCTCGAAGAGGGAGTCGAGGAAGGACAGGTTGGTCTTCACCCGGTTGAGTTCGTCGCCGCTGCTGGCCAGGATCATGACCACGTCGGCGCCGTCCGGGCCGGTCACGGGGAAACCCCGGAACCCGCAGTCGAACACGGTGCCGTCGCGGTGCCGCGCCGGCAGCCGGACCCGCCAGTACCCCAGGGCGCGGGCGCGCTCGACCAGCTGCTCGGCGCTGCCGGGGCCGCCCGCCCCGGGTGCGGGCGGCGGGAAGAGGAGCGAGGCGGGCCGGGAGAGCACGTCCCCCGCCGCGTACCCGAAGAGGCTCCGGGCGCCGGGGCCCCAGTAGCGGACCCGGCTCTCGCCGTCGAAGCCGAACACGGCCACCGGCACGTGCTCCAGCAGGGACCCCGGCTCGGACCGGATGGGGCCGGGATCGTGCTCGCCCCCCAGCCGGTCCGGTGGCATCGGTCGGCCCCCTTCTGCCCTGCGGCGGGCGCGGTGCTCCCTCAATTCTGCACGTCATCCAGGCGGGGGACATCACGGCGGGTCCGCGTCCCGCCGGCGTGCGCGGGGCCGGGCGGCTGGTGAGACTGGGACCATGGCGAACAAGGCGGTACTGGAGGGCGGACCGGCGGACCTGCCGGAGCGGGTCGTCACGGCGCCCGCGCCGGGCGAGGACCTCAAGATCGCGCACCGGGGCGGGTACGAGCACTTCAGGGCCACGTCGCGGTTCCACGAGGGCCCGCAGGGACGGCTTCCGGTGTTCGAGTGGTGGGAGCGCACGGAGATCGCCGAGTGACCTGACGTGACCGTCCGCCTCGTGTCCCTGGAGGCGGACGCTTCGTTGGGCGGGTATGCCCCTCGATCGACGCCTGACGCTCGGTGCCGCCCTGCTCGCCGCGACGGCGGCCCTGGCACCGGCCACCGCCGCCCACGCGGCCGCCCCGTTCACCGGCGCGGCGACCTCGCCGGCCGCCTCCGCCGCCACCGCCGCCCCGCCCCCGTTGCGCGCCGCGCCGGCGGAGCGCCCGGACGCGCCCGACCTCGACGCCCTGGCCCGGGCGCTGACCGGCACCACCGCCGCCGGGGCGCCCGGGGCCATGGCCCGGGTCACCGGGCCCGGCGGCGCCCGCACCCGGACGGTGGGGGTCCGGGACCGGGCCACGGGCGCACCGATGGACACGGACGCCCGGTTCCGGATCGGCAGCGTGACCAAGACGTTCTCCACGGTGGTCCTGCTGCAACTGGTGGACGAGGGACGGCTGGCCCTGGACACGCCGGTCGCCCACTACCTGCCCGGCCTGCTGCCCGACGACCGGATCACCGTCCGGCACCTGCTGAGCCACCGCAGCGGGCTCGCGGACTACACCGACGCGATGTTCGCCCGTACCGTCCCCGGCTTCGAGGCCGTGCGCCACCGCGTGTTCGGCTATCAGGAGCTCGTCGCCCTCTCGCTGCGCGAGCCGCGCACCACCGAGCCGGGTGCGGCGTACAAGTACTCCAACACCAATTTCGTCGTCGCCGGCATGCTCATCGAGAAGGTGACCGGGCAGGGGGTGGGCCGGGCGTACGAGCGCCGCATCTTCCGGCCGCTGGGCCTGCGCCGCACCTCCTACGTGCATCCGGCCACCGAGGTCCGGGGGCTGCACGTGCGCGGCTACCTGCACCCCGACGAGGCGGGCTCGCCCCTGGTGGACTCCACCGAGCAGACCGTGTCCTGGGCGCAGTCGGCGGGGGCGGTGATCTCCGATCCGGCCGATCTCAACACGTTCGTGTCGGCGCTGCTGCGCGGCCGGCTGCTGCCGGCGCGCCTGCTGGAGGCGATGCTCACCACGTCGCCGACGGACGCCACGAACACCCGCTTCTACGGGCTGGGCCTGCGCCGCTACGTCCTGTCCTGCGGTACCTCGGTGTACGGGCACACCGGCACCGTGCAGGGCTTCTACACGTACGCCTTCGCCACCCGCGACGGCCGCCGCAGCCTGGCGGCGATGGCGAACACCTCCAACCGCGGCGAGGCCAACACCGCGCTGGGCGGGACGCTGGAGGCGGCGTTCTGCGGCAAGCGGTCCACGGTCGCCCCGGGCGCCACCGGACGGGGCACCGGACGCGGCACCGCGCGCGGCTTCGGCGTGGCCCCGGCCGAGGTGGACCTGCCGGAGCGGCACGCCCGCTGAGCGGTGGCGCGGGAACCGCGAGATCGCGTCAACAACGTTGGGCGACAAGGGCCCTGAAGGCCGCGACGGCAGTATTGTGATCGTCTGAACCCACTGAGTCCTGTGACTCGCGTCGGCTTGCGTTCTTCATGTTAGGAAACGGTCAAAGTTGTCTGATTCCTCTACGTCCTCGGATGCCTCCACCGCCCCCAGCACGGCCGGCTCCGACTACACCCGGCGGCTGGCGCGGCTGGAAACGTCGGGCATCAAGCGCCTGCTGCCCACGCAGGCGCCGTACCGCTGGAACCTGCGGCGGCTGAAGCTGGGCCGGGTGCTCGACATCGGCTGCGGGCTGGGCCGCAATCTCCTCAACTGCGAGCCCGGCAGCGTGGGCGTCGATCACAACCCGCACTCGGTGGAGACCTGCCGCGAGCGCGGGCTGATCGCCTACACCCCCGAGGGGCTGGCCGCCGCGCCCGACTGCGGTCCGGGCTCGTTCGACAGCCTGCTGTGCGCGCACGTCCTGGAGCACGTGGACGAGGAGACCGCCCACTCGCTGCTGCTCCAGTACCTGCCGCTGGTCAAGCCGGGCGGGTCGGTCGTGATGATCACCCCGCAGGAGGTCGGCTACCGGTCGGACGCGACCCACATCCGCTGGGTCGGCTTCGAGGAGCTGCGCGCGCACGCCGAGAAGGCGGGCATCAGCTTCCGCCGCAGCTTCTCCTTCCCGTTCCCTCGTCCGGTGGGCAAGGTCTTCCCGTACAACGAGTTCGTCCTCGTCGGCACGGCGCCCACCGCCTGACCCGCCCGCCACGCCCGCCACGCCCGCCCCGCTCGTGCCACCTGTCCCACCTGTCCCGCCGGGGAAGCCGTGACGGCCTCCCCGGCGGGTCCGGTCACGGGGCGGGTACCGCCGGCGGCCGGACCGGCCCCGGCAGCGGTACCGGGCCCGTGACGGGCCCCGCGGGAATGCGTTCGAGGACCCCGCCGGCGAAGACGTCGTACAGCGGCAGTGTCTCGAGGTGGACGTATCCGATGTGGCAGTCGCAGACCTTCAGCGGGCAGGCGCGCGGCCCGAGCGCCGCCCGGAAGCTGCCGTCGTAGAGGTTGCCGAGTTCCTCGCGGACGAAGTGGCACCGCCGTACGGTCCCGTCCCCGTCCACCGAGATCACCGACGCGCCGGTCCGGCAGGGCAGCCCCGCCGAACGGTGCGGATGCCTGCTATACGGGAAGAGCGGATCGAGCGCTTCCCACAGGGCTGCCTCCTCGTCCGTGTACGTGTACCCCTCGGCGGCGTTGATCCACAGGTACACCTCGGACGGCAGGGCCCGCCGCAGCCGCCGGGCCTGCGCCAGGTGCTCGGGCAGGCCCACCACGCCCACGCTGAACCGCACCCCCCGATCGGCCAGCTGCCGGCACCTGCCGAGGAAGCGCTCGTACGGCGTCTGACCGGGGTGGTAGGTGCACCACAGCGCGAGGGTTTCCAGGTCGGCCTCGGCCGTCCACTCGGTGCGGCCGCCGAGGTTGGTCTGGATGACGGCCCGTGCCACGTGCGGCAGGTGCGACAGCTCGATCAGCGCCCGCCGGTACCAGGACCGCACCAGCCCCTCGCCCCACGGCGTGAACAGCACCGACAGCCGGTCGTCGGCGCCGGGCCCGGCCACCCAGTCGGTGAACCGGGCCAGGGCCGCCCGGTCGGCGGTGAGCTGTGCCCGGCTGTCGCGGCGCTTGGCGAACGGGCAGTAGGGGCAGTCGTAGTCGCAGGAGGCCAGCGGCCCCCGGTACAGGAGGGTCAGGTCCATACCGGCCGCCGCCTACGTGCGCTCGTACGCGGCCATCGCGGCCCGTACCCCGGCGGAGAACAGCGTCGGGCCGACGGCGTCGGAGTGCGCGAGGCCGTCGGCCGACAGCCGCAGCCGTGCCGGGTCCGTCCCGTCCAGCCAGCCGCGCGCCTCGAAGGCCGCGAGCTCCGCCGGGAAGTGTTCCCGCGGTCCGCCGCCGAACCGGGCCCGGTAGCCGGCCAGCTCCATGCCCTCGGCCTGGAGCAGCGACTGGAGCAGGTGGCGGCGCCGGTCCTCGTCGCCGGTCACCGGCCACCCGTGCTGGGCGTGGGCGAACGCCGCCGCGTCGGTGGCCACGTAGTCGTCGATGATGGCGCGGATCCGCTGCATCCCCACGGCGTAGTCGAAGGAGTAGTGCAGGCGTGCGGTGTACGAGCGGGCGCCGCAGCCCAGGCCGACCATGCCGTCCGTCTGGCAGGCGTGGTCGTCGGCGGCGCCGGCGGGCGCCCCGGCCCGGCGGAACATCCGCATCGACACCTGCTCGTAGCCGTGCGCCAGCAGATGGTCCCGGCCGTGGCGGTACAGGCGCAGCCGCTGCTCGTCCCAGGCAGGGGCCGGGCCCTCCTGCGCGGAGCCACGGCCGAGGCCGGTCCCCGGCCGGACGTAGAGGGGGTAGAGGTACAGCTCCTCGGGCCGCCAGGCGAGCGCGGCGTCCAGCGAGCGCCGCCAGCTGAGCTCCGTCTGGCCGTCGATGCCGTAGATCAGGTCGATGTTGAGGACGGGGATGGCGGCGTCGCGGATCCGGCCCAGGGCTGCCTCGACCTCGGCCCGCTTCTGCGGGCGTACCGCCGACCGGGCCTCGGTGTCGTCGAAGCTCTGTACGCCCAGGCTCAGCCGGGTGGTGCCGCGGGCGGCCAGGACTTCCAGCCGGTCGGCGGTGGCGGTGGCCGGGGAGGCCTCCACGGACAGCGGTACGGCGCGCAGGTCGGCGCCCATGCGCCGCTCGGCGATGTCGCACAGACGGTCCAGCTCGGCCGCGGTCAGGAAGGTCGGCGTGCCGCCGCCGAACGCGGCCGCGGCGAAGCGGATCGGGCCGGAGCCCTCCCCTCCGGCCTCCAGCGCGGCGCGGACGGCCGTCGCCTGGCGGTCGAGGGCGTCGAGGTAGGCGGTGGTCAGCCCGTCGGGTGCGCCGACCCGGGTGAAGAGGTTGCAGAAGCCGCAGCGCACCTCGCAGAACGGGATGTGCAGGTAGAGGGAGAGGGCCCCCTTGGGTTCGTCCGCCCACAGGCCGGCGAGCGCGGGGCGCTCCGGCAGCGGCCGGTAGGCCGTCTTGTGCGGGTAGGCGTAGACGTAGCTCTCGTACGGAGTGCTGGGGATGCCGGGGATGGCGGGTATCGCTGGAATGATGGGGATGGCGGGTGCGGTGGGTGCGGTGGTCATCGTGGTGCCGCCTCCGGACGGCCGGGCTCCAGGAAGAAGTGGGCGTACGGCACGGTCCACACGGCCTCGTGACCGAGCCGGTGGCCGGTGTAGCCGTCGTCGCCGTACGTCGTGCCGTGGTCGGAGCAGACGATCGCGAAGCAGCGCCGGCGCCGGCTCATCGCCGCGAACAGCCTGCCGATGTGGCGGTCGACGTACTCCAGGGCCGCCGCGTGCGAGTGCCAGGTGTCGCCGGCGTCGGGGGTGGCGCCGTCGAGGTGGAACCAGTTGGGCTGGTGCAGGGCCGCGACGTTGAGGAAGAGGAACAGGCGGCGCTCGGGCGGCTGCTCGGCGACGACGCGCTCGGCGCGGGCGACCTGTGCCTCGAAGGAGGTCGGGGAGGCCACCCCGAACTCCGGCTCCCAGTGACTCTCCTGGAACATGCCCGGCAGCACCGATCCCAGGGGCGGCTGCCGGTTGAAGAAGCCGACCCCGCCGATGCAGACCGTGCGGTAGCCGGCCTCGGCGAGGGCGGACACCAGGTCGGGCGCGTCGTAGACCCAGGTCCGGCCCGCGGTGGTCTCGCTGCCGGCGAACCGGGCCGCGAACAGCCGCGGGTGCGGGCCGGGGGCGGCCGGGGTGGGCAGGAAGCCGGCGAACATCGCCTGGTGGGAGGCATAGGTGAAGTTGCCGGGCGCGTGCCGCCGCTCCCAGCGGCCGCCGGGCAGGTGGGCGGCGAGGTGCGGGATGCGGCCCTGGGCCGCCAGGTGCTCGGCCACGTCGTACCGGAGGGTGTCGAGGGTGACCAGGAGCAGGTCGTCGCTGCCGACTACCTCGTTCATGTCGGGGAGGCCGGAGGGGCCCTGGTGGGGCTCAGGCGGTGTCGCGTGCACGGTGGTTCCTGTGGTGCTCGGGGTGCTCGGGCGGTGCGGGGTGGAGGGTGGCGACCTGGGCGGCGTACGTGTCGAGTCCGGCTGCCGGGCCGTCGGGCAGGCCGGTCAGGCCCGGCAGCAGGTCCCCGAAGGCGTTGACCTCGCCGACGGCGAACTTCCGCCAGTGGGCGGAGGGCAGCAGGTCGACCCCGACGCAGTGGGTGCCCGGGAAGGCGTCGGCGGCACGCTCGCACACGGCGAGGACGTCGGCCCACCGGCCGCCCGCCGCGTGCACGGCGTCGACGGCGTCGCGCAGTTCGCCGCGGCGTCCGCCGAGGTGGAGGTTGGTCAGCGGGCCCCGCCCCGCGCGGACGACGGCGTGGGTGGCGCGGCCGGCGACCACGACGACCCGCAGGTCGACCGAGCGGCCGTACAGCGTGGGCTTGGGCAGCCACCGCTCGATGTGCAGCCCGTCGGGCGCGAGCGCGTCGACGATCGCGGCGATCTCGCCCTCGTCCTCGTAGCGGCGCACGGCCAGGGAGTTGTGCAGGTGGCCGCCCGCGGCGCGCTCGACCGAGGTGGTGGCACGGACGCGGCCGCCGGCCGAGGTCTCCACCGCCAGCACCCCGGAGGCCGAGGAGCCGTGTGCCGGTTTGACGAAGGCCCGCCGCAGCCCCGGCCGGGCGAGCAGGGCCCGTACGTCGTCCCAGCCGCGCACCGGCGGCGCGTGCGGACCGGACGTCGGGGAGGGCGGGACCGGTACGCCGGCCCGCTCCAGTGCCGCGTGGCAGCGCCGTTTGTCGAACAGCACGGCGACGTCCTCGGGCCGGTTCAGCAGAGTGGCGCCGGCCGCGCGGGCGGCGTCCGCCACGGCCTCGACGGCCGTGGTGAACCGCTCGTACCAGAGGGCGGATCCTTCCACCCGGGTGGTGTCGCGCACGCCGCGCAGCAGCCGCTCCACCGCGGGGTCCTCGCCCGGGGAGTCGATCCGCACGGTCTCGCCGGGGTGGAGGACGAGCTGTCCGCGCAGTACGTCGCGCCAGGCCAGGACGCGGGCGGGGGCCAGTCCGGCCGCCCGGACGGCGGCCTGGAACAGGGCGACGCGGCGGCCTTCGGGGTTGCCGACGACCACGAGACCGGACGGACTCACTCCGCCACCGCGGTGTAGCGCCCGGCCAGGCCGTCCCGCGCCAGGTTGCGCTGCTGGAGGTCGATGGTCACGCCGGAGGGCTCCAGGGCCGCCTGGACGCGCTGCTCGACCTCCGGGCTGATGAAGTGGTGGTGCAGGTCCAGCTTCTCCAGGTGGGTCAGCGGCTGTCCGGCGAGCAGGGCGAGCGCGCCCTCGTCACCGAGGGTGCCCATGGACAGGTCGAGGGTGCGCAGCCGGGCCACGACCGGAGCGCCGGCCAGAGCGGTGGCGATGTCGTCGGCGATGTCGCTGTTGCGCAGGCCGAGATGGCGCAGCGCGGGCAGCCGGCCGCCGGTCAGGAAGGGCTCCAGGTCGGCGACCTGTGTGTCCGCGCCGTACCAGGAGGTGCCCAGCCACAGCTCCAGCCGGCGCAGCGCGGGCAGGTCGCTCGCCGCGATGCCCCGCACCACACCTGCCGGCAGACCGCCGGTCTCCACGCGCAGGATCCGCAGCCGCTCGTGGGTGACGGCGGGGAACTCCAGCCCCTGCGCGCCGCGCACCCCCAGCTCCTCCAGTGCGGGGAAGGCCGCCAGCAGCGGGGTGACATCGCACTGCTGGATCCAGGAGATCTCGGCCTCTTCGTACGTCATGTCGCCGAGGAACAGGGAGCGCAGGGCCGGCAGCCGGTCCCGGGCGCCCACCAGGGTGGCGACGACCTCCGCGCTGTCCCCGTCGTAGGCCTCGTCCCAGCCGCCGACGACGAGGGTGGTGACCCGGGTGGTGTCGACGGCTTCGGCGAACCGGCCGAAGGCCTGCTGCCAGGTCTCCTCGCTGTCGTACACCTCGACGGCGATCCGCCAGGCGACGGAGTCGGGTTCGGGCAGCCGCACGTCCGCGCCGGGGGCGGGGAAGTCGAGGACGGGCAGGCCGCCGAACTCCTTCAGGTGTTCCCCAATGGTCATGCGCGCAGCTCCTGACGGTGGCGTGGAAGGGTCGACCGGGTGTGCGAGAAGTTGTACCAAGCGCCGCTGACAACCCCGGCCGCGGGTCGCCCCGGCCCGGTCCCGGACCCGTCGTCAAAACCCTGGCCGGACCCGTCGTCAGAGCCGTGGCAGGACCCGCGTCGGAACCGCTGTCGGACCCGTTGTCAGACCCCGCCCGTAGCGTCGTTCCCGTGGCCGGTGCGCGCGGTGCCGGCGGGGAGGGGAGTGCCGTGTACCGGCAGGGAGATGTGCTGATCGTGCCCGTGGCCGAGGGGGCCGTGCCGTGTCATGCCGTGGACGCGCCCGGTGAGGGGCGCGATGCCCGGGGCCGGCTGGTGCTGGCGCTGGGCGAGGTGACGGGACACGCGCACGCCGTTGCGGAGCCCGGGCGCCTGGTCCGGGAGGGCGGGCCGTTCGGGCCGATGCTCATGCACCTGCCGCGGGGCGGGCGCGTGGTGCACGAGGAGCACGCGGCGATACCTCTGCCGCCGGGCTGGTTCCGGGTGGTGCGGCAGCGGGAGTACGTGCCGGGCTCCGTCCGCGTCGTCGCGGACTAGACCGCGTCGAGCCGTAGCGGAACCGAGAGTCGAGGAACGGAGCGGAGATGGAACAGCTCGCGAAGTGGCGTGCGGTGGCCACGGCCACCGGGCCCGCCGACCGTGCGGCGGCGGAGGACGGCGTCCGCCGCGCCTACCGGGCGGCGGGGCTGGCGCAGCCGCGGCAGATCGTCTGGGCGGCCTCGCCGCGCGCGGCGGTCGAGGCCGTACGGGCGGACACGGGGCGCGGCCGGTCGGTGCGCGAGGAGATACGCACCCGGCCGTGGGAGCGCGCCCGGCGGGCGGCGCACGACCTGCTCGGCCCGCAGGGGTACGGGGCGCTGTGGGCGTCGACGGGGGCTCCCCTGTGGGAGGGCACGGCCGCCCTGGCCGACCGGATCCGGTCGGGCGTCGCCGAGGCGCTGGCCGACGGCGCGGCGGAGCGGGAGCGCGAGGTGCGGCTGCTGCTGCTCGACGCGGTCCTCGGCCAGCACGACGCGCCATGGCTCGCGGCCTTCGCCGACGGCGCCGCCGAGCTGGCGCCGCTGGCGGACGTGGCACGGCACGCCGGCTGGTGGTGGCCGTACGAGCAGCTGGTGGTGGTCTGCGAGCGTCCGGCCGAGCTGCACCGGGACGAGGCGGGCCGGCTCGACCGCGGCGACGGCCCCGCGCTGGTCTTCCCCGACGGGTTCGCGCTGTACGCGTGGCGCGGCATGCCGGTCCCGGCCGCGTTCCTGGCGCGGCTGGGCGACCTCACCCCGCAGGACATCCGGACGGAGGAGAACGCGGAGCTGCGGCGCGTGATGCTGGAGCACTACGGCTACGAGCGCTATCTCGCCGAATCCGGCGCGAAGCCCGTCCACCGGGACGCGACGGGCGTGCTGTGGCGGATCGAGCTGGAGCGCGACGAGCCGGTGGTGATGGTCGAGGTGGTCAACTCCACGGCCGAACCGGACGGCAGCTTCCGTACGTACTGGCTGCGGGTCCCGCCCACCACGCTCACCGCCCGCGAGGGGGTCGCCTGGACCTTCGGTCTGAGCGCCGAGGCGTACGACCCGGTGCGCCAGACCTGAGGGCGTGCCCGGGCGCCCCGGCCGGCCGTGGGGCGTCGTCGGGCGGGTGGGTCGTCAGACGGCGTGGTGGGCCAGTGCGGCGTGCGGGTCGCCGCCGTACGGCAGGTGGTCGGTGTGGACGGTCGCGGCGGCGAGCCGGGGCACGGCGTGGATGAGGGCGTGCTCGGCTGCGACGGCGACCCGGTGGGCCTGGACGACGGTCAGCTGTGCTCCGACGACGATGTCCGCCTCGGCGCGCAGCGCCTGGCCGATCCACCGCATCCGTACGGCGCCGACGCCGAGGACGCCGTCCACACCGGACAGTGCGGTCTCGGCGGCGTCGACGAGCCGGGGGTCGACGGAGTCCATGAGGCGGCGGCAGACCTCGCGGGCGGCGTCCTTGAGGACGACGAGGACGGCGGCGGTGATCAGCAGGCCGACGACCGGGTCGGCCAGGGGCAGACCGAGCGCGGTGCCACCGGCGCCGAGCAGGACGGCGAGGGAGGTGAACCCGTCGGTGCGGGCGTGCAGCCCGTCGGCGACCAGGGCGGCCGAGCCGATCCGGCGGCCGGTGCGGATGCGGTAGCGGGCCACCCATTCGTTCCCGGCGAACCCGGCGGCCGCGGCGACCGCGACCGCCCACAGGTGGGTGACCCCGCGCGGGTCGAGCAGCCGGTCGACGGCCTGGACGGCGGCGAACACGGCCGAGGCGGCGATCACCGCGACGATCACGATGCCGGCCAGGTCCTCGGCCCGGCCGTAGCCGTAGGTGTAGCGGCGGGTGGCCGCCCGCCGGCCCAGCAGGAAGGCGATGCCGAGCGGTACGGCGGTCAGCGCGTCGCCGGCGTTGTGCACGGTGTCGCCCAGCAGGGCGACGGAGCCGGACAGCGCGTAGACCAGCGCCTGCACCACGGCGGTCAGGCCGAGGACCGCCAGGGAGAGCCACAGGGTGCGCATGCCCTCGCGGGAGCCCTGCGCCGCGGTGTCGAGCGCGGCCCGCCCGTCATGGCGATGCGGGGTGAACAGGCGTACGAGCCGGCGGCCGGGCCCGTGTGCGTGGCCGTGGTCGTGGTCGTGCTGGTGGGAGTGGTCGTGCTGGTGGGAGTGGTCGTGCTGGTGGGAGTGGTCGTGCCGGTGCGGCTGGTCGTTCACGGCGGTGCACCTCTCGTGCTCGGCGCGGTTCGACGGGGCGCCCCGTCCCCATGGAACCATCGTGGCGGCGGCATCGCGGTCGCCGGGGACCGGCGGCGAGAAATTGCGTTGCCGCGCTTCACGCCGGTCGCCGACGATGAACCGCTGTGAGTACCACCCGCCTCTCCTCGATCCTGCCCGACCTCTCCCCCTGGCATTCCAGCCGCGACTTCCGGCTGCTGTTCTTCCAGGGCACGGTCACGTACTTCGGATCGTTCATGGCGATGATCGCGCTGCCGCTGCAGATCAAGCACCTGACGGACTCACCGCTGGCGGTCGGTGCGATGGGTGCGGTGGAACTGGTGCCGCTGGTGGTCTTCGGGCTGTACGGCGGCGCCCTGGCCGATGCCATCGACCGGCGGCGGCTGATCCTGCTCACCGAGGCCGGACTCGGCGTGCTCGCCCTGGTCCTGCTCGTCAACGCCCTGCTGCCGGATCCGCTGCTGTGGCCGCTGTACGTGGTGGCGGCCGGGGTGTCGGGGCTCGCCGGGCTCCAGCGCCCGGCCCTGGACTCGCTGATGGCGCGCATCGTGCCGCACGACCAGCTGACCGCCGCGGCCGCGCTCAACGCGCTGCGCTACCAGATCGGCGCGATCGCCGGCCCGGCCCTGGCCGGGCTGGTCGTCGCGTACGCCGGCTATCCCGCGGCCTACTCGGTCACGGTCGCCGGATTCCTCGCCTCCGTGCTGATGTGCGCGCGGCTCAGTCCCGCGCCGCCCTCCCACGACGCCGAACGCCCCTCGCTGCGCGGCATCGTCGAGGGCGCGCGCTACGCCTGGAGCCGTCCGGTCCTGCTGGGGACGTACGCGATCGACCTGGCCGCGATGTTCTTCGCCTTCCCCAACACCATCTTCCCGTTCCTCGCCGACGAACTCGACGCCGAGTGGGCCCTGGGCCTGATGTACTCGGCGGGCGCTGTGGGCTCGCTGGTGCTGGGGCTGACCAGCGGCTGGGCCTCGCGGGTGCGCCGGCACGGCCTGCTGGTGGTGTGCGGCGCGGCGGGCTGGGGCCTGGCCGTCGCCGCCGCGGGCTGGTTCACGGACATCTGGATCGTCCTGCTGTGCCTGGCGGCGGCGGGCGCGGGTGACATGCTCAGCGGACTGGGCCGCTCCACGATCTGGAACCAGACCATCCCCGAGGAGCTGCGGGGCCGGCTGGCCGGCATCGAGGTGCTGTCGTACAGCGTCGGCCCGCAGCTGGGCCAGGTGCGCGCCGGGACCATGGCCGGCTGGACGGGCACCCGGCCGGCGTTCTGGAGCGGCGGCCTGGCGTGCGTGGGCTCGGTGGCCCTGCTGGCCGCGCTGCTGCCCAAGCTGATCACCTACGACGCGGACACCGACGAGGACGCGCTGCGCCGCCGGGCGGCGAAGGAGGCGGCCGGGACGCCGGGGTAGGACCGGCGTCTCCCCTCACCTCCGCGCGGGCGTGCCCCCGGGTTCGACGGGACGGACGGGAAGCTCGCGCAGGGGTGGCGTGGGCAGCGGTGCGCCCTCCAGCCCCAGGACGGAGATGATCAGGAGCGAGTCGGTCCAGCCGAGCGGGGCGACCGCCGACGGCCGGCCCGCGCCGTTGACGGTCTCGGGGATCTCGCCGAGCGTGTTCCGCTTGGACAGGACCCAGTCCAGCACCCCCGCCGCCCGTTCCGGCCGGCCGAGTCCGGCCCAGGCGACGGCGAAGAAGGAGGTGCTGGCCGTCCACGCGTACGTCCCCCACGGCTGGCCGGGGTCGTTGCCGGGGCTCAGGCCCCCGTTGGGCAGCAGCAGGGCCCGGTAGGTGGAGTCCAGCGCGGCGGGCAGGTCGGCGGGCGCGGTGTTGAAGGGCGGAGCCATGAAGGCCGCGGCGGTGTCGCGACCGTGCTCGCCGTCGATGGTGCGCTGGTAGCCCAGGGGCGCGAAGTGACGGGCGATGCCGGCGGAGAGCCGGTGGGCCGCGAGGGTCCAGCGGTCGGCGTCGTCGGTGTTCCCGAGCCGGGCGGCGAGGTCGGCGGCGGCGTTGAGGCCCGCGAGCAGCGGGGCCGCCGTACCGATGTTGGTGGTGCTCGTCGCCAGTTCCCAGTAGTCGGGGGACGCCGGTGGCAGGCCGTTGTCCCCGAGCGATCCGGCGGCGTGGTCGGCCGCCTTGCGGACCATCGGGTAGAGCGCGCGCAGCCTGACCTCGCGCCGGTCGGCGGGCGCCTTGCGGTACCACTGCCAGGTGGCCCACGGAACCCATCCGTTGCCGTCGAGCTGCCAGGGGCGGGAGTCGGGCGGGCCGGAGCCGTCGAGCTTGGTGCGGGCCTCCCAGGTGCCGTCCGCGCGCTGGGTGGCGGCGTCGTACTGCAGGATCCGGAAGGCCTCCGTGTCATGACCCGTGTGGGCGAAGGCGGCCGCCGCGAACGCACCGTCGCGCGGCCAGGAGTACTGCCAGAACGGGGACCAGGCGGCGGCGAACGCGCCGTTGGGCCGCAGCAGCGCGCGCATCGAGAGCAGGGCGCGCCCGGTGGCGTCCCGCCGCGCGGCGGTGGTGCCGGGAACCCGGCCGGAGAGCAGCCACTGCCGGCTCTCGGCGATCTGCTCAAGCGCGCCCGGGTCGTTCTCCGGGACCACCACCGAGGCGGTGGCGCCGTCCGGAAGGTAGCGCCACCTGCCGGAGGGCAGGCGCAGGACGTTGCTGCGGGGCACGTACGAGGCGCCGACCGCGAAGGAGGGCAGGACGGCCTCGGTCACGCTCCCGTTGAAGAGCAGGCCGGAGGTACGGGCGGCCAGCATCGAGGCCGGTACGTAGCATTCCTCGGCCTCGCCGCAGCGCTCGCCGCCGGCCGGGTCGACGTAGAAGGCGAGCCGGTAGGGGGAGCGCCGCCAGCCACCGGTGGCCGCCCTGTCGTAGTTCCAGCTGGTCAGCGACTGGGGAACGGCTCGGCGGGTGCCGTACCAGGCGATGGCCTTGCTCTCGGCCGTCGTGGCCTGGACGAAGAGGTGGTACGTGGCGCCGGGCGTGGTGGTGGCGCGGAGCGGGAATTCGAGCCAGCCGGCGCCGGCGCCGCCGAGGGCCGCGATGTCCAGGGTGCTGGTGGCGATGACCGAGGCGGCGCTGTCCCGGCGGGTCCGGACCTGGAGGGTGATCTTCCCGGTGGCCGCCGCGCTGTTCAGGTAGACGCTGGCGCGCGCGAGTGCGGAGCCCTCGGCGGTGAACTCCTGTGCGGCCGCGTTGTTCGCGGACTTGATGCTGAACAGCGCGGTTTCGTGCCGGGCCTGGCCGTCGTAGCCGGCCCGGGCGCCCTCGGCACGCTCGGCACCCGCGGCGCTCCCGGTGCTCGGGTTGCTCCCCGTGCTCGGGGCGCTCCCGGCGGCGGGGACCGTGAGGAGGGTGGTCGCGAGGACCATGGACAGCACGGCGGAAGCAGCGGGCATCGACGCCCCTTTCGCTGGTGTGACGTGTTGTCAACGACGACGGCAGCGGCGGGTTGCGCCGGGGTGGGGTGGGGTGGGGTGGGGGTTGTGGCGGCGGGGCCGGGCGGTCCGGCGCAGCACCGAGGCCATCGCAAGATCAACATAGTGCCGCACCACCTCCCCGTACGGATCCCGCGACGCGCGGGTACGCGGCGGGCGCGGCGCCACACCGGACCAGGCCGGCGGGGCGTTGTCAGTGGCGGCCGCTACCTTCGAGAGCGGGTGACGGGACCGCTCCTGCCGCGGTCCCCGGCCTGAACGACGAACGGGGGGACTGCCATGACGGACGTTCACGACGGGCTGACCGCGCCCCAGCGGGTCTTCCTGGGCCTGCTGCGGGAGCCGGTCCGCGACGAGGGCGCCGGGGACGGCGGTGCCGGGGACGGGGGCGGCGCGGCGGTGGCCGCACTGCGCGCGGCGCTCGCCGCCGGGCGGAGCCCGGTGCCGGCGGCGCTCGCGGCGGAGGTGCGCGGGGCCGGGCTGCTCGACGACGACCTCGCACGGGAGTTGCTGGAGCGGGCCCGCCCCGCCCGTACGCTGCCGGCGCTGCTCGGGGCCGGCCCCGGCGGCGTCCCCGGCTCGGTCGGCGCGCGGCTGCGGGACCTGACGGAGCAGCACCTCAAGGGGGAGCCCGAGCGGTGGCGGGGCGTGCACGACGCGCTGGCGTCGTGCCGCGACTCGCTGCCGGAGCTGCTGGCGGCCCTGCCCGAGCCGTCGGCCGGGGCGGTGCTCCAGCCGAGGAGTGTGGCCGCGACCATGGCCCTGCTGCTGGAGCACGCCCCCGCGCAGGAGGCGGCCCAGGCACTGACGGTCCTTCCGGACAGCACGGTCGAGGCGCTGCTGAGCGGTGGCGCCCTGCCCGGTCCGGCGCTCTGCCACGCCGTGACCGCATACGGGGACCGGCGTTCGCGCGCCGCGCTCGCCCGGCATCCGCGGCTGGACGCCCGGGTCCTGAAGCGGCTGCTGGCCTGTGACGACCCGTTCGTCGGAGCCGCGGTGTACCGCAATCCGCGCTGCACGCATGCGCTGCGGCGCTCCCTGACGCACCGCCTCGGCACGGTGCCGATGGACGCCACGCTGCGCCGTGAGCTGCTGTCCACCTCGTCGCCCGCGGCGCGCACCTGGCTGACCCCGCTGCTGGGCTGCGGCGATCCGGAGCTCGTCGCCAGGGCGCTGAGCTGCGGGGTGCGCACGGTGGCCCAGCGGTACGCGCTGGCGCGGGTGTGGGAGTGCCACGGGCCCGACGCGGTCCGCGCGCTGCTGGCCGACGCGAGCACCGCCCGGTCCTTGGCCGAGGAGGTGCGGGCCGAGGCCGGGGCGGCGCTGGGCGAGCCGGACGGCGCCGGCCGGCTGCGGGCGGCCTCCGAGCCGTACGAGGACCCGGGCGCGCTCCCGCGGCTGCTGGCCGTCACGCGGGGCACGAGCAGCCTGCGCGACCTGCTGAACGAACCGTACGCGCACGACGCGCGGGCCCTGGCGGCCGCCCACCGGCGGACCCCCTTCATGGCGAAGGCCGCCGAGGAGCTCGTACGCCACGAGGACGCGACCGACGACGAAAGGCTCGCGTTCCGGATCAGCGCTCTGAACGAGCCGTGGCGGACGGGCGGGCGCCGCGCGGGCAACACGACAGCGCCCGCCGAA
Source organism: Streptomyces sp. NPDC090022 (assembly GCF_044748145.1). NCBI lineage: Bacteria > Bacillati > Actinomycetota > Actinomycetes > Kitasatosporales > Streptomycetaceae > Streptomyces > Streptomyces sp. NPDC090022. The sequence continues at coordinate 700,707 of NZ_JBIVFN010000001.1, read as the reverse complement.
CGGCTGGCCGGGGAGGCCCTCGACGACGGGGCCGCCCCGTGGGCGGAGGGCATGGTCCGCGCGGGCCTGCTGGACCCCGTGGAGCTGGTGCTCCTGGCCCGCCCCGCCGCGCGGGCTGCCGACGCGCTGGCGCGGCTGGCCGCGCAGGGCCTGCTCACCACCGAGGCGCGCGCGGCGCTGAGCGGGCCGGCCGCGGAGCACCTCGCGGAGCGTCCGGCCGCGTGGGCGGCGGTGAGCAGGCTGCTGCCGGAGTTCCCCGGGACCCCGGCCGAACTGCTCGCGCAGGCCGGACGGACGCGGGAGCCGGACGTGCCGGAAGGGGAACCTGTGACCGCGGCGGCGCCCGAGTCCGGACAGGTGCGGGAGTCACGGGCGCCCCGGAGCTCGCCGCCCGCCGCTCCGCGGGGCGAGCGGCAGCGGGCCGCGCTCGGTGCGCTGAACCTGCTGCTCTCCCTCGCGCCCGAGGGCGCCCCGGTGCCGGACGACGAGGAGGCCCTGCGTTACCTGACGTCGACCGAGTACCGCGATCACCCCGGTCTGGAGTCGCCCGGCTGGCTGATCGAGGCGGTCCGGGCCGCGACCGTCCGGCCGGACCGGGGATGGTGCACCGCTCCGAGCGCGCGGGAGGTACTGGCGGGATGTGCGGCCACGTACGGGTCGGGCGTGCGCGCCCTGGAGTGGGCCTACGCGCAGGGCGTGATCCAGGCCGCGGACCTGGTCCGCACCCTGCCCGCCCGCCGGCTGCTCTCGTTGCCGCACGACTGGCGGAGGCTGGCGTTCGCCGACGCCTGGCGGCGGGCCGTGGCCGCGTACCTGGAGCGGGAGCTGGGCACCGACCCGCACGCGTGGCTGCGGCTGGCGGCCACGGCGCAGGAGGAGGCGGGCGAGGAGACCGGAAGGGAGGAAGGCGGGCCGAGCTGGCCCGAGCTCGTCGCCCGTTCCCGCTCCCGTACGGACACCGGCACCGGCACGGGGACCGGCGCCCGTGACCGCGCCGGGCGGGACGACCCGTGGCACCCGCCGGTGCCCGCCACGGCCGACGTCGCCCTGGGCCTGCTGCTGCGCGGGAACCATCTGTGGACGTGGGCGGCCGGCACCCTGATGTGCCTGGCCCGGCCCGAGGTGCTCGCCGCCGTCCTGCCCCGGCTCGGGCCGGACGCCCCCTGGCTGCTGGCCGCGTACGCGCTCCGCCACAAGCGGGGCACCCGCACGGCGTTCGACCACCTGTTCGCGCTGCGCGACCCCGAGGCGCTGCGGGTCCTGGCCACCCAGTCACGCTGGCAGACCCGCGCGTTCGAGGAGCGGCTCGTCGATCTGCGGGAGCCGGCCGTGGATCTGGCCCTGCTGCGCCACAGCGGGCACCGGCAGGTCAAGCTGCGGATCGTCCTGGAGTCCCGGGCGGTGGCCGCCCCGCTGCTCGCGGAACTGGGCGCCGATCCGGCGGCGATACCGCCGGGCGGCGCGCTGTGGCTGCGCTCGGCCCAACCGGACCTCATCGAGGCGGTGTTCCAGCGGGCGGGCAAGAAGCTGAACCTGGCCCAGCAGCTCGTCGGCGCCCTCAACCTGGTGCGGCACGCGGGCCCGCGGCGGCTGGCCGCCCTCGTCCACAGCGGCCGGCTGGGCCCGGCGGCGGCCCGGCTGTGCCAGAAAGCGCTGGCGACGGCCGACCCGGCCGCGGTGATACGGGCCCGCGCCGACCTCGAACTGGCCACCGGGAAGCTCGCCAAGCGGCTGCGCCGCTGCGCGACGTACTGGCAGGGAGCCTCGGTGATCGAGAGTCATCCGGCCGAGCCGGACTGGGCGGGCCTGGAGGCCGAGCACCGGCGCGAGCCGATACCGCACTGGACCGATCTCGTGGGCGAGCACCCGGACCGCCCCTTCACCCCGGCCGCCGGGCCGGGATCCGGCGGGGACGGTGTCCGGTACCGGGTGGGCGGCGACTACCACGATCCGCTGCCGCGGCAGGTGGACGGGCTGCTGTCCGGCGGAGTGCTCTCCGGGCGGGAGCTCGTGCACGCGGCGGGCCCGGCCGCGCTGGTCCTGTCCTACCTCGACGCCGCGCGTCGGCGGGACGACGCGCCCGGGGAAGTGGAGGTGGCCCTGCGCGAGGTGGCGCGGCTGGTCCACGAGCTGCTCGGGACGGATCGCGAGGCCTGGCGCCGGGTGACCGCCCGGCTCACGGACCGCACCCCGGGCGGGGATCCGGACCGCAGCCCGGGCTGGGATCCGGGCTGGGATCCGGGCTGGGATCCGGAGCGTCCGGTCGCCGAGCTGATACAAGGAGCCGCGCCACGCCGTATCGGGTGATTCGGGTAAAGATCAGCGGAATGGGTGCATCGTCACCGGGGCAGAGCTGTCCATGTGCTCTCGCAACTCATGGCAAGGTTCCGGCGCCGCGGCGCCCTCGTGTTCACCGCCGATTTCGGCTCGACGGCCCAGTGGGTCGCCGGGCGTTCCTGGGCCTATCCGGACGGCGGTCCGGTCAACCCCCGGGACGACAAGCTCGATCACCTCGTCGAGGACCCCGCCTACAGCCGCAGCGGTACGTTCCGTGCCACGCGCCGGCCGGACGGCAACTGGGACACGGGGCTGCTGACGACGGAGGGCAGCGCCGAGGCGTTCATGGTGCGTGCCGGGGACGTCCTGGAGGCACGCGTCAGGCTCCCGGAGGCCCTGGGCGCCTGGCCGGCGATCTGGACCTGGCGGGACGGCGACCAGGAGGTGGACGTCTTCGAGTACCACCCCGACAACCCGGACCTGCTGGAACTCTCCAACCACGTGCTCGCCGGCAGCTCGCACTACTACCGCAACGCCGCCGTGCGGCCGGGGGCGTGGGTCGATCTCGAGGTCAAGTTCGGGGCGGACTCGGTGGTCTGGTGGGTCAACGGCACGCGCGTGTTCGCGGACCGCCGGGGCGTGGGCCGGCGCTGGCGGGCCTACCTCATCGTGAACCTCTCGGTGACCGCCGGCCGCTACCATCCGGCGCCCGATCCGGCCGTGTCGGAGATGTCGTACGAGGTCTCGGCCCTGCGCGTATACCGCTCGTAGGGGGCGTCCCGCGGATCAGGGCCGGACCGGCCCGGCCACGGGTCCCGGCCGGACGCCGCCGGCCGACCACACCCGGCCGACCACCCCCGGCCGACCGCCCCGGGCACACCACCGCCGACCGGAAGCGGCCGTAGCGATTCCGTGCCGCCACGGCCCTACTGGGCCGCGGCGGGCCGCTCGATACTGGGCCCGTGACCGCCTACGTCAAGCACCTCCCCGCCGGGGCGTTACCCGACGGCGGCGTCCGGACCTGGGGCGTGCGCGAGGCCAACCGCTGGCTCGCGGCGCGCGTCCCCTGGTACTGCGCGCCCGCCGCCGGGAGTTGGGTCCTGGCCGGCCTCGTCGCCGTCGCGTTCCTGCTCACGGGGGCGCGGGAACCGGCCGCCTTCCTCGGCACCGGCTGGGGCGGCACTCCCGCTGCCGTCCTGCTGGCCGCCCTCCCGCTCTGGTTCCGGTGGCTGCCCCACCTCACCCTGGTGTCCACCGCCGTGCTCGCGGTGGACGCGGCCGTCTCCTTGACCGCGTCCGCGGCCCCGGGCGCGGCGGGCCTGGTGGGGCGGTGCCTGGTCCTATCCCTGTGCGGTGGGGCGGCCACCGCGGCCGTCGCCCGGCTGCGGTGCCGCCGCGTCCAGCGGGCCCTCGTGCTCGCGGCCGCCGGAACGGCCCGCCACCCGCTGCCCGCACACCTGCCGGCCGGCCCCGGCCGGCGCCGCCTGCGGTGGGTCCTCACCGGCTCCGGGCTCTGCGCGGCCGCGGTCGCGGGGGCCGCGGCGGCGGCGTCCGGCCCGCTCGGCACACAGGCCGTCCTCGGCGCGCAGGCCGTCGCCGTCCTCCTCCTGGCCGCGGGGACCACCCTGGCCGGGCGGGGCCTGGTCATCCGCCGGGCGGCCCGGCGGCTCCGCGCCGCCCCGCAGCCCGCCCTCGTCGTCGGCGTCCGTGCCACGGCCTCCGGCCGGCGCCACTGGCTGTGCCCGGACGCCGACACCCGCTCCGCACGGCCGCTGCTCCCGTACGCCGTCCGGACCCGGGACACGCCCACCGGGGCGCGCCTGCTGGCCGGGGGCGCCGAAGCGGAGCTGCGCGCCCGGCACCACGACATCGATCCCCGGGTCGAACCGTTCGAGGCCGTGCTGTACGGGGTGGCGTGCGAAGGCTCCGAAGTCGTCCTGGAGTACGCGGTGTACGAGGGCGGCAGCCGGATCGTCTCGCAGATCACGGCGGTGCCGCTGCTGCCGGGTCACTGGCACCGGCTCGGCTGGTGGCAGGCGGCCGGCGAGTCGCGCACCGAGGCCGAGGCCCGGGCGAAGCACCTGGACAGCGCATCCGCGGCGGGGGCGGCGCGGCGGGCGCGCGGCGTGGGCGCACCGGCGGGGCGGACGGCCACCTTCCGCCCCCGCGCATCGGTCACCCGGCCGGCCACGCCCTCGGAAGGGCGGCGCGCCGCCGACACCTCCGCCGGCGGCTGCGGCGGGTGCGGCGGTGGCGGCGGCGGTGGCTGCGGCGGGTGCGGCTGCGGCTGACCGCCCGCCCCGCGCCGGGGACGTCATACGCTGGACCGGGGGCTACGGGACCCGTGGGAGCTGTCATGGCCGACCGGCGGCGGTTTCACCTCGACCTGGACGGTCATGCCGTCAGCGTGCTGTGCGGGCGGCCCTCCCGGGCGGTGGAGATGCTCGTCGACGGGAAGGTCGTCGTGGCGGCCCGGGTGCGCGCGGGCGCGGCCGCGGTGCTGCGGGGCGAGTTCCCCGGTGATCCGCCGCAGCCGTTCGCGGTGTACGTCGTGCGGCCCGCCGACCCGGACGAGGCTCCGCTGTGCACGCTGGACACCGGCGGCATGCGCTACTTGATGCCGGTGGTGCCGCTGGGGCCGGTCCGGCCGCAGCGGCCGCACAATCCGCCGTCACGCACTCCGGACGAGATGGTGCGGCGGTGGGTGGACCACCACCGGGAGCACCGGCGCGAGCGCGGCAGGGCAGCCCCGCACAGCCCTGCGGCCAGCCCTCCGGACACCCCTCCGGACACTCCTCCGGACACTCCTCAGATGGTGTCCGGGCCGAAGGGGAGGTAGTCGTCGGGCCCCGAGGGGACGACCGTGTAGCTGTTCTCCGGCAGTTCGTTCCAGACGCCCGGCAGGTCGCCCAGCGGCTCGGAGACCACCAGGCGGGTGTCGTCGGAGACGCCCCGCAGGAAGGCGAGGTCCGGGTGGAGCTCGCGGACCGTCCCGGGGCGGCTGCTGTAGAAGAGGGAACGGGACTTGCCCTGGGTGGAGTACCGGAAGGCCCACAGCCGCTCGCCGTCGGAGACGGCGACGGTCATCTGGAGCGGGAACTCGACGCCGTGCTCCTTGCCCAGTCGCTCCACGAAGCCCGCCATCCGGGCGACGGCCTCCGGCACGTCCTGGTCCAGGCCGAACGTCACCGCCAGGTAGAACATCACCTCGGAGTCGGTCGAGCCCTCGATGGACGCGAAGAGGGCCGGGTCCACGGCCATGCACAGGTCCCGCCGCAGCCGGTGGAAGTCGCTGATCGAGCCGTTGTGCATCCACAGCCACCGTCCGTGACGGAAGGGGTGGCAGTTGGTCTGCTGGATGGCCGTGCCGGTCGAGGCCCGGACGTGGGCGAAGAACAGCGGCGAGCGGACGTGGGAGGCGATCTCGCGGAGGTTCTGGTTGTTCCAGGCGGGCCCGATGTCACGGACCACGGCGGGCACGCCCCCGTTGTCGGCGCTGTACCAGCCGACGCCGAAGCCGTCGCCGTTGGTGGTCTCGACGCCCATCTTCGAGTGCAGGCTCTGATCGATCAGGGAATGCGCGGGCTTGTACAGCACGTCGTCGAGCAGCATGGGTGTCCCCGCGTAGGCGAGCCATCTGCACATCGGCCACGTTCCCTTCGTACACACCTGCGTACACGCACTCCGAGCGTAGAGCCACCGGGCACCGTGTGCCGCGTCGGGCACGTCGTGCGAGGCTGTAAGAGGGACGCAAACCCTGGAGGCCGGATGGGACGCGACGTCCCGGCGCAGGTCTTCACCCGCGAGGACCGGCGCCGCTACCGCGACAAGACGCAGTCCTGTCTCGACGCGTTCGCCCGGATGCTGCGCGAGGCGCGTTTCGACGCCGAGCGCCCGCAGGTGGGCCTCGAGATCGAGCTGAACCTGGTCGACGACGCGGGCCTGCCGGCCATGCGCAACACCGATGTGCTGGCGTCGATCGCCGATCCCGCCTGGGCCACCGAGCTGGGCCGGTTCAACCTGGAGATCAACATCGCGCCGCGGCGGCTGACGGCAGGCGGCCCGTACGCCTGGGAGCAGGAGATCCGCGACGCGCTCAACCATGCCGAGGAGCGGGCGGCGGCCGTCGGCGCGCACCTGATGATGGTCGGGATCCTGCCGACGCTGCGGCTGGAGGACGTCGGCGCGCACGCGCTGTCGGAGAACCCGCGCTACCACCTCCTCAACGAACAGGTGTTCGCGGCGCGCGGTGAGGACCTGCGGATCGCCGTGGACGGCGTCGAGCAGCTGCGGACGTACGCCGACACGATCACGCCGGAGGCGGCCTGCACCAGCACCCAGTTCCACCTCCAGGTCGCCCCCGAGGACTTCGCTCCGTACTGGAACGCCGCCCAGGCCATCGCGGGGGTCCAGGTGGCGCTGGCCGCGAACGCCCCGTTCCTCTTCGGCAAGGAGCTGTGGCGCGAGACCCGGATCCCGCTGTTCGAGCAGGCCACCGACACCCGCCCGCAGGAGATCAAGGTGCAGGGGGTGCGGCCGCGGGTGTGGTTCGGGGAGCGCTGGATCACCAGCGTGTTCGACCTGTTCGAGGAGAACGTGCGCTACTTCCCGGCGCTGCTGCCGCTGACCGAGGACGAGGACCCGCACGCGGTGCTCGACGCTGGCGGTGTCCCGGAGCTGGCCGAACTGACCCTGCACAACGGCACGGTCTACCGCTGGAACCGGCCCGTGTACGCCGTCGCGGACGGCAAGCCGCACCTGCGGGTGGAGAACCGCGTACTGCCGGCCGGGCCGACGGTGGCCGACATCCTCGCCAACGGCGCCCTCTACTACGGCCTGACGCGCGCGCTGGTCGCGGAGGAGCGGCCGGTGTGGTCGCGGATGTCCTTCTCCGCAGCGGAGGACAACCTGCACACCGCGGCCCGGCACGGGATCGAGGCGCGCCTGTACTGGCCCGGCATGGGCGAGGTACCGGTCGCCGAGCTGGTCCTGCGGCGGCTGCTGCCGCTGGCGCACCAGGGGCTGGAGGACGCCGGGATGGACGCCCAGTGGCGCGAGCCGCTGCTCGGGGTCATCGAGCAGCGCTGTGTCACCGTACGCAACGGCGCGTCCTGGCAGTCGGAGGTGTACCACCAGCTGCGGCGCACCCCGGAGGGCGCCGACCCGCAGGAGGCTCTGCGCCGGATGACGCTCCAGTACATGGACTACATGCACCTCAACGCCCCGGTGCACACCTGGCCCCTGGACTAGGGCCTGCCCCTGGGACGGGGGTGTCAGAGCCGGACGTACCAGCCGGCCGACGACGACAGGGCCGCGGCGATCCGCGGGTCGCGTACGGATGGCGTCCGGTCCTCGGCGGTGACCGTCAGCCGGTGGGTGCGCCCGTCCAGCAGGCTCGGGATCAGCTCGGTCGCCCGTACCCGGGTGCGGCCGGCGTACCGTTCCAGCTCCTTGCCGTCCAGGTACCAGCGCACCGTGGCCTGCCGCCCGTCGGCCGGGGCCAGGCGGGGCACGTCGACCTCGGCGACGGAGCCGGGGCGCAGGATGCGGTCGGTCGGGGTGCGCGGGGTCAGCAGGTTCGCGTGGCGGTGGAAGCCGGCGATCATCGCCTCGAGGCCGGGCAGGTTGAAGGGCCGGCCGAGCGAGCGCATCAGGGAGTTGTCGGTGGGCCGGTTCAGCCCCTGGACGTAGTACCCGCCGCCCTCGTACGTGCCGACCGGGCCGCCGTCGGGCGAGGTCTCGCCGAGCCAGCGGTGCCATTTCGCCCCCTGGGCAGCCATGGCGTCGGCGCCGAGGGTGGAGACGTTGCCGTCGGCGGGCTCGGGGCCCTCGTACCGCTCGTAGCCCGGGTAGTCGGGGTAGAAGTACTCGTCTGCGAGCTTGCCCAGCGAGTGGCCGGTTTCGTGGAGGGCGACCTGGCCCGACTTCGCGTTGCCCGCGGAGGCCGTCGATATGCCCTCGTAGCCGAGGGTGGGGCTGGGCTCGTTGTAACCGGCACCGCCGTACTTGGCGCTGTTGGCCAGGACGAGCACCAGATCGGCCTCGGGCGCCCGCGCCACGTAGGCGTCGGTGCACTCCTGGTCGACGCAGAGCAGCCGCTCGATGCCGTCGCACCAGAAGTACGAGCCGAGGGCGGTGTCGCGCACGACGTCCGCGCCGGGGTCGCCGGAGACGCCGGATTCGTTCGAGACGGCGTCGACGGTCCAGACGTTGAAGAGCTCGCGGTACGTCGCGTACGGCTCGACGGCGGCGATCTCGGCCCACTTCTGCCGGGCGTCGGCGTGGAAGCGCTCCAGCTGGTCGGCGGTGTACCCGTCGCCGACGACGACGATGTCCAGGCGGTCGGCCGGGACGCCGTTGTCGATCAGCTTGGTGACCTGCCCGTCGGCGGCCCGGGCGGCCTCCGGGAGGCGGGAGCCGGTGCGCGCGCGGTCGGCCGGGGCCGTGCGGGGCACCTCGATGTGCCCGGAGCCGGCGGCGGTGCCGGACTCCGGGCCGGGTATCTCCACCCGTACCCGCGCGGTCCCGTCCCGCGCGGTCCCGTCCCGCGCGGTCCCGTCCCGTACCGGACCGTCGCGCACCGTGCCGTCCGGGGCCGGTGGGCCGGCCAGGGCGGCGGGTGCGCCGGCCAGCGCGGTGGTGACGGCCGCGATGACGGCGGCCGCCGTCATCGCCGTACGGCGCGGGACCAGGCCCATCGGGCGTCCCCTCCTGGCGGAAGTCGGGTGCGCGGCCGGGGCGGCGCTGCGACCGCCCGTGGCCGACAGGGAGTTGGGGACAGTTGTAGACGTGCCGTGTGGGTGCGGTGAAGGTGTTTTTCGGACAGAAGTTACTTGTGGGTATATATCGACTTGTCAACCGGCTGACAGTAGAACGTGTTCCCGCTCCCCCACGAGTGAGGAACGCCATATGAGTGCAAACAGCATGTACAAACCGGGTTCTGACGGGGTCTCCCGCCGAGGATTCATCGCAGGAACCGGTTCCCTTCTCGGCGCCATGGCCCTCTCGGGCCGGGCGACCGCCGCCCCCCGGACGGCCGCCGCCACGGCTGGTCCGATCGAGTCCGGCGCCCGGGTCCCCGCCCTGGTGATCGGTACCGGGTACGGCGGCTCCGTCGCCGCCCTGCGGCTCGCGCAGGCCGGGGTGGACGTCCACATGGTCGAGATGGGCATGGCCTGGGACACCCCCGGCCCCGACGGCAAGATCTTCTGCAACACCCTCCAGCCCGACCAGCGGTCCTACTGGCTGCGCACCCGGACCAAGGCCCCGCTGAACTACTTCCTCGGCTTCCCCATCGACCGGGACATCCCCCGCTACACCGGTATCCTGGACGCCGAGGAGATGGGCGGCATCACCGTCTACCAGGGCCGCGGCGTCGGTGGCGGTTCGCTGGTCAACGGCGGCATGGCGGTCACGCCCAAGCGGCAGAACTTCGGTTCCGTCCTGCCCACGGTCGACCCCGGCGAGATGTACGACGTCTACTACCCGCGCGCCAACGCCGGTCTCGGGGTCGGCATGATCGACCCGGCCTGGTTCGACACCGTCGACGCCTACCAGTTCTCCCGGGTCGGACGCAAGCACGCCCAGCGCTCCGGCTTCCCGTGGACCTTCGTACCCGACGTGTACGACTGGGACCACATGAAGAGGGAGGCGGCCGGCACCGCCACCAAGTCCGCGCTGGCCGGCGAGATCCTCTACGGCAACAACGCCGGCAAGAAGTCGCTCCAGCAGACCTACCTCGCCGCCGCCCGGGCCACGGGCCGGGTCACCATCTCGGCGCTGCACAAGGTCACCTCGGTCAGCGCGGCGTCCGGCGGCGGCTACACGGTCGTCATCGACCAGCTCGGTACCACCGGCCAGACCCTCGCCACCAAACAGGTCACCGCGGACCGGGTGTTCTTCGCGGCCGGCAGCGTCGGCACCAGCAAGCTGCTGGTGACGCTGAAGGCCACCGGCGCGCTGCCGAACCTCAACAGCGAGGTCGGCAAGGGGTGGGGCGACAACGGCAACGTCATGTGCGGCCGGGCGAACCACATGTGGGACCCGACCGGCAGGCTCCAGTCGACCATCCCCTGCTCCGGCATCGACAACTGGGACGCGGGCGGCGCCTTCGCCGAGGTCGCACCGCTGCCCACCGGCATCGAGACGTACGCCTCGTTCTACCTGTCCATCACCAAGAACCCGCACCGGGCGGAGTTCGCCTACAACCCCGCCACCGGCCGGGCCGAGCTGAACTGGCAGACCGCCTGGAAGCAGCCGTCCATCGACATGGCCAGGACCATCTTCGACAGGATCAACGCGAAGGAGGGGACGATCTACCGGACCGATCTCTTCGGCGTCTACAAGATCTGGGGCGACCATCTCACCTACCACCCGCTCGGCGGTGCGGTACTGGGCCGGGCCACCGACAACTACGGCCGCCTGCACGGCCATCCCGGCCTGTACGTCATCGACGGCGCGCTGATCCCCGGCAACACCAGCGTGAACCCGTTCGTGACCATCACGGCCCTCGCCGAACGGAACATCGAGAAGATCGTCGCCACCGACCTGTAACCCGGGCGGGACGGGCGGGAGCGACGCGCGCGCCGGGGCCGGCCGGATCCACCGGACGGCCCCGGACCTCCGCCCGGGCCGCTCAGCCGCCGGGCAGCACGCACACGGCGTCGAGACCCAGCACCCGGTTCAGGCGGCCGAAGGCCAGCCACGAGCCGATGCTCATGCTCAGCTCCACGATCTCCGGCTGGCTGTAGTGGGCCCGCATCCGGGTCCAGAACTCCTCGTCGATGCCGTGGTGGTCCAGCGCGTAGCGCTCCGCGTACTCGGCGGCCAGCCGGGTGCGGTCGTCGAAGGCCTCGGTGGTACGCCACTGCTCCACCGCATCGGCGAACTCCTCCTCGACCTTCTCCCCGTCCCGGTCGGTACGCCAGTCCAGGCAGAACAGACACCCGTTGATCTGCGCGATCCGCAGCCGTGCGGCCTCGAACTCGCGCAGTCCCAGGGTGGTGTGGGCGTACACCGACAGCGAGAAGTTCGAGGCGGCCATGCCGATCTCGGGAACCATCTCGCCCCACACGTACTCGATGGGGTGCTTGCCCTCGGGGATGTCGATGTTCACGGCTGCTTCCTTCCGAGTCGGCCCACCGCGGGGCGCAGCGGGACGTCGAGCGCGTCGTAGAGGCCGGGTTCCGCGGCAACCAGCCAGTCGATGGCGCCGACCAGCCGCCCGACGGCGGTGGCGTTGCCCCCCGCGGAGCGGTTCTCGTCCTCGTCGGTGGCCTCGACGGTGACCTCGATGCGCGGCCGGCCCTCGATGACGACCCGGTGCGCCCCGGCGCCGTCGGGCGGCACCGGCCAGTCCGGCGCGCAGGAGGGGTGGATACGGGTGACGTGCTCGATGACGATGCGGGGTTCGCCCTCGACGATGCCCTGCACCTCGAAGCGGACCGCGCCCTGGGTGCCGGCCTCGAACGCGCCCATCGTGCGGGTGGTCACCGTGGTCTCCAGCGGGCGCCGGTCCAGGGTCTCGCGGATCTCGTCGAGTTCGACGCCGAGGGCGCGGGCCATCAGCCGTACCTGCCCGCCCCACACCATGGTGGGTACGGACGGCAGCAGCATCGGCGGCTCGTAGTCCATCGGCCGGCCCATGCCGACCAGGTCGCGGACCGAGTCGGGCTGGTCGTAGGTGGAGTAGTCGAAGATCTCCTGGCAGCGGATGGCGTCCACGGTGCTACCGAGGCCGCTGATCAGCAGGGGCAGGACATCGTTTCCCCAGCCGGGGTCGACGCCGGAGACGAACAGCGAGCCGCCGCCGTCGGCGACGGCCGCCAGCACCGGGTCCCGGAACTCGGGCGGGGCGTTGCGCTGGTCGTAGAGGGGATAGAGCGCGGGGGTCACGACGACGGCGCCGACGCGCACGGCCCGGGCTATGTCGTCGAGGGCCCCGTCGGGCCGGACGTCGCCGGTGGCGGCGTACACCACGGCCCGCGGGCCGGCGGCGAGCACGCCGGCGATGTCGTCGGTGGCCGCGACGCCCAGGGCGCGGCCGAGACCGGCGAGCTCGCCGGCGTCGCGCCCGACCTTCTCGGGATGGTGGACGATGACGGCATCGAGTGAGAGCGCCGGGTGGGCCTCGACGGCACGGATGGCCGCGCGGCCGACGTTGCCGGTGCCCCAGACAACGGTGGAAATCATGCGCGGAGCGTAGCGAGCGGGGTCGGAGGAGCCCAGGGCCACGACCATGATTTTCTGACGACCCCTCACTTGTCCGCCGTCAGCATCGGCTTCGGGATTCCGGCTGATCGGGTGATTCGCGGGACATCGCGGAACCATGGCGGGGTCCGGCAGTTGTTCAGGCTGCCCGCTGCGGGCACTCGTGCGACAGAAGCGACAGAAGGATCACTCATGCTGAAGAAGATCATGGCGACCGCCGCTGCCACCGCCGCGATGGTGGGTGCCGGTGCCGCCGTGGCCGCCCCGGCGATGGCGATCGGCAACGACAACGGCATCAACACCGTCAACGGCAACGGCGCCCAGCAGATCTACGGCAACCAGAAGACCGAAGGCCCCATGAGCCCGCAGCTCAGCCTGGTCCAGGGCACCCTGAACAAGCCCTGCATCGGCCTGCCGGCGAAGGTCAACGCCCAGTCGATCCTGGCGGCGGTCAACGTCGGCGTCCAGGACATCAACGTCCTGAGCAACCCGATGAACCAGCAGTGCGCCGAGAACTCCACCCAGGCCAAGGGCGACGAGCCGCTCTCGCACATCCTGAGCAACATCCCGATCCTGTCCGGCAACGCCTCCGTCGGCAGCTGATCGCCCGCCGCGGTCCGCCCCCGGGGCCCTGTCGCCCGCGCGCCCAGGGGCGGACCGCGGTACGTCTGCGTGGTGGTGGTGCATCCGACCGGGGGCTCCCGGGCGAAGTACCGGACGACAGCAGTCCCTCATCGCCTCACGCGGAGCCCCGCCATGAACGTCGCGGTCGTCCTGTACACCTCCGACCTGCGCCTGCACGACCATCCGCCGCTGCGCGCCGCCCTCGCCGCCGCCCGGAGCGTGGTCCCGCTGTTCGTCCGCGACCCCGGCATCGGGGCCGTCGGCTTCGCCGCCCCCAACCGGCTGGCGTTCCTCGCCGACTGCCTGGCCGACCTCGACGCGGGGCTGCGCGAACGCGGCGGGCGGCTGGTGTTCCGCTCCGGCGACCCCGTCGAGCAGGTCTGCGCGGTCGCCACCGAGGCGGACGCCACCGAGGTGCACATGGCGGCCGGGGTCAGCGCCTACGCGCGGGCGCGCGAGGAGCGGCTGCGCGCGGCGCTGGAGGGGACCGGCCGGCGCCTGCACGTACACGACGCGGTCATCACCGCCGTCGCTCCCGGGGCCGTGGTCCCGGCCGGATCGGACCACTTCGCGGTGTTCACGCCGTACCACCGGCGCTGGTCGGACCTGCCCCCGCGCGCGGCCGTGCCCGCGCCCCGCTCCGTGGCGGTGCCCGACGGCATCGGATCCGATCCGCTGCCCGACCGCTCGCGGATCGCGGGGGTCTCACCGGGGCTGGCGCGCGGCGGTGAGAGCGAGGCCCGCCGGCGACTGACCGCGTGGCTGCGCGGGCCCGTCACGCGGTACGAGGACACCCACGACGACCTCGGCGCGGACGCGACCTCACGGCTCTCGCCGCACTTCCACTTCGGCACCCTCTCCCCCGCCGAGGCGGTCCGGCGGGCCCGGGCGGTGGACACCGAGGGGGCGCGGGCGTTCGTACGGCAGCTGTGCTGGCGCGACTTCCACCACCAGGTGCTCGCCGCCCGGCCCACCGCCTCCTGGGCCGACTACCGGCCGCGCCACGACCGCTGGCGCACCGGGCGGGCGGCCGAGGAGGAGGCGGAGGCCTGGCGGCAGGGTCTGACCGGCTATCCGGTGGTGGACGCGGCGATGCGCCAGCTGCGGTACGAGGGCTGGATGCACAACCGGGCGCGGCTGCTGGCCGCGAGCTTCCTGGCCAAGACCCTGTACGTCGACTGGCGGGTCGGCGCCCGGCACTTCCTGGACCTGCTGGTCGACGGGGACGTGGCCGACAACCAGCTCAACTGGCAGTGGGTGGCCGGTACCGGGACCGACACCCGCCCCAACCGGGTCCTCAACCCCGTGCGCCAGGCCCGGCGTTACGACCCCGACGGGGTGTACGTACGCCGCTGGGTGCCCGAACTCGCCGCGCAGGAAGGCCCCGAGGTGCACGAGCCGTGGAAACTGACGGCATCGGAGCGGACCCGGTGCGCTTATCCCGAGCCGGTGGTGGACCTGACCGACGCGCTCGGCCGCTTCCGGCACCTGCGGGGCCTCGGATGACGGAGCCGGCCGCGCCGGCAGTACCGGCAGTACCGGCACTGACGACGGGGGCGGTGGCCCGCCGGCTCGGCGTGGCTCCCACGACCCTGCGGTCCTGGGAGCGGCGGTACGCCATCGGCCCGGCCGAGCGGGAGGGCGGCCGGCACCGGCGCTGGACGGCCGGGGACATCGCACGGCTGGAGCTGATGTGCCGGCTCACCGCGCAGGGGGTACCGCCGCGGGAAGCGGCCCGCGCGGCCCTGGACGCCGTGCCGGAGGCGACCGTCGCCGTGCCGGAGGCGACCGTCACGCGGCCCCGGTCCGCTGCCGAGCCGGGCATCGCTCAACCGCACGCCGACGATCCGGACGCCCGCGATCCGGGCGACGCGCGCCGGGAGCGGCGCGGGCTCGCCCGGGCGGCCGTACGCCTGGACGCGCCGGCCGTCGAGGAACTGGTGGCCGCCGCCTTCGCCGGGCGGGGCCTGGTCGCCGGGTGGGAGCAGGTCGTCGCGCCGACGCTGCACGCCGTGGGCCGCCGCTGGGCCACGGTGGGCGAAAGCTACGTGGAGGTCGAGCACCTGCTGTCCTGGCACGTCTCGTCGGCGCTGCACCGGTTGCGGCCGGTGGCCGGGGCGGCCAGGACCCCGCCGGTGCTGGTGGCCTGCGTGCCCGGCGAGCAGCACAGCCTGCCCGTCGAGGCCCTCACGGCCGCCCTCGGGGAACGGGACGTGCCCGCCCTGATGTTCGGCGCGGCCCTGCCGGTGGCGGCGCTGCACGACGCGGTACGCCGGACCGGCCCGCGCGCGGTGGTGCTGTGGTCGCAGACCCGGGCGACGGCAGACCCGGCCCTGCTCGCGTCGCTGTCGGCCGTGGCCTGGGGGCCGCGCGGGGCCCGGGGCCGCCCGGCGCTGCTGCTCGCGGGACCCGGCTGGGGCTCCGCACCCCTGCCGCCGGGTGCCCGGCGCCTGCACGCGCTGGGCTCGGCCCTGGCGGTGGTCGAGGCCCTGGTCACCACGCCGGTCCCGGTCGGGTCCGCACGGTGACGCCGGCCGCCCGAAGGCCCTACCGGCTCTGCTGGGACGGCAGGCCCTCGGCCGGGTCCGCATCCAGGGTGCGGCGCAGGGTGCGCAGGCCGCGGCGCATATGGCTCTTGACCGTGCCCAGGGGTACGCCGGTGCGGGCCGCGATCTGGGTCTGCGTCAGGTCCTCGTAGAAAGCCAGCCACAGGATCCGGCGCTGGCTGCCGGGCAGCGTGGTGAGGGCATGGGCGATCAGGAGGCGGTCGAGCGATTCCTCGGGACCGCGGACGGCAACCCCCGGGGCCGCGGCCGTCGGGAGGGCCTGGCGGCCGCGGCGCTCGAGGGCGTCCGCGATCTTGTGGCGGGTGATGCCGAACAGCCAGGCGCCGAAGTCGCCGCGCTCCGGGCGGAACAGCCGGCGCCCGCGCCAGGCGGCCAGGAACACCTGCTGGGTGATGTCCTCGGCCTCGTGGCGGTCGCCGGTCCCCCGGCGGGCGAGCGCGTGCACGAGCGGGCCCCACCGGCGGTACGCGGCCGCGACCGCGTCGCCGTGCCCCGCGAGGAATCCGGCTTCGGGGGCGGGATCGAGCGGGACGGTGGCCATGTACGCAACTCCTCGAGGCGGGGCGGGGGCGGGGGCGGGGGCGGGGGCGGGGGCGGGGGCGGGCCAGCGTGGCGCGGCCCGGCGGCCGGCCGCCACCTGCGTCGTTCGTGCGTCGCTTCCGTACGAACTCCCGCGCCAGACGCATACCGGACGGGAACCGGTCGTTTCCCGCCGATTTCGCAATGAGCCCTCCGCCACCCGCGCACCCTCAGTAGCGTCGCACCCACGAGCCGTCCGGTGGCAGGTCGCCGGACGCGGACACGCGAATGAGGGAGCACGCGCCGATGGCCAGTGTGGAGACGTCCTTGAAGGAGACGATGACCTCGATCGAGGGCAGCCTGGGGGCCGCCCTCGTCGACTACACCAGCGGTATGGCGCTGGGCACGCTCGGCGGCGGGAAGGACCTCGACCTGATGGTCGCCGCCGCGGGCAACACCGATGTGATCCGGGCGAAGGTCCGCACCATGGAGCACCTGGGGCTGAGCGACGAGATCGAGGACGTCCTGATCACCCTCGGCAGCCAGTACCACCTGATCCGGCTGCTCAAGGGCGCGGGGAAGAAGGGACTGTTCCTGTACGTCGTCCTCGACAAGTCCAAGTCGAACCTGGCGATGGCCCGCCACCAGCTCAAGCGCATCGAGGCGGAGCTGGAGCTGTAGCTCCCGGTCCGGCCGGTCTCTCCCGGCCCGCGCGGTCACGTATGCCCAGGAGTTGAAGAACTCTTCAACTCGGCACATCCGGAACTGGTCAAGTCCGGGCGCGCGCGGGGCCGGGAGACGGCACGATGAGGTCATCGACCCGAAAGGAGAGTCGGGACACATGCAGGTACCCCTGTACCAGGCCAAGGCGGAGTTCTTCCGCATGCTCGGACACCCCGTGCGCATCCGTGTGCTCGAACTGCTCCAGAGCGGTCCCATGCCCGTACGCGACCTCCTCAACGAGATCGAGATCGAGGCGTCCAACCTCTCCCAGCAGCTCGCGGTGTTGCGCCGCTCCGGGATCGTGGTGTCCATCCGCGACGGCGCCACCGTCAGCTACGCGCTGGCCGGCGGGGACGTCGCCGAGCTGCTGCGCGCGGCGCGCCGGATCCTCACCGAACTGCTCGCCGGGCAGAGCGAACTGCTCGCCGAGCTCCGGGAGGCGGACGTCCCGCCCCCGGCGGCCGCGGGAACCGTTCAGGCCGTACGCAGGGCCAGGTCGGCCAGTGCGCGCGGGGCGTCCGCCTGACCCCGGACCCCGGGGAAGGCATTGATGTCCACGATGAGGGGGACGCCGTCACCGGTGTCGATGATGTCCACGCCGTAGACGTCGAGGCCGAAGACCTCCCCGACCCGGTGCACGAGGCCGGCCCAGCCCGCCGGCAGCCGGGCGGGGTCCATCGGCCGGCTGGGGCCGCGGCCCTCGGGGGCGAGTTCGGAGCGGCGCAGGGCGGCGAAGAGCCGGTCCCCGATCACCCACAGTTTGTGGTCCCAGCCGCTGTTGGGGGCGAACTCCTGGAGCACGACGGGCTCCTGGGACCAGGTGGGCACCAGCGCCCGCAGCTGGGCGCCCGAGTCGATCCGGGCCACCAGGTCGTGACGGCGGCTGTGGCGGCTCTTGACCACCACCGGCCCGGGCAGCGGCGGGCCGGACACCAGCTGGGCGAGGGTGTCGAAGCCGCTCGTGGCGGCGAACGGCAGGCCGGCGCGGCGGGCGGTGTCCGCCATCGCGGTGCGGTCCTGGCAGAGCTCGGTCGCGGCGGCGGAGTTGAGCACGCGCGCGCCGCGCCGCTCCAGGGTACGGGCCAGCGCCAGCGCGCGCGGCGTGCGCGCCTTGAGCAGGTAGACGTCGGCCAGGTCGGCGCCGTCACCGGTGGCGGTCTGCGGGTGCAGGGCCGTGACGCGGTGTTCCGGTGCGAGCAGGGCGGTGGTCCCGGCGAGCAGCGGATGACCGGGATCCGGGGTGATCAGGCCGATGTTCACAGGGTTTCGCCCGCCGCCGCGGCCAGCCGTACGGCGGAGGCCGCGAGCGGGGGCGGGCCGTCCGGGCCGCGGCGCTCCTGCGGCCGGGGGACGGTGGCCGTCAGCGGGGCGGGCGCCCCGCCGGCGCGGGCCAGGTCCAGGACGGCGCGCGCCACGCGGGCGGCCGCGTCGGGGACCTGACGGAAGCTGGGGAAGTCGTTGACGTCGACGACCACGGGGCCGTCCGGTCCGAGCAGTACGTCGACGCCGTACAGGTCGAGGCCGTAGACCTCACCGACCTCGGCCGCGATGGCCGCCACCTCGGCCGGGACCGGGACGCGGCGCTCGCGTGCCGGCCGCTGCGGGTGCAGCGGGGAGCGGCGCTCGGTGGCGTAGAGCTCGCCGCCGACGCAGTACACCTTGATGTCGACACCGGAGTTGGGCACGTACGGCTGGGCGATGAGCATGCCCTCGGCGGCCAGTTCGGGGAGCATCGCGGCGAGCCGCTCGGGCGAGGACACCAGGTGCACGGCCCGGCCGGAGCTGCCGTCGGCGGGCTTGACGACCAGCGGGTACTCGGCGGCCGGTATCTCCGCGAGCAGGATCTCGGGGCGGGCCGCGGCGTAGGTGGGGGGCAGGGGCAGCCCGCGGCCGCGGCCGACCGCCGCGGCCAGCGCCTTGTCCCGTACGCCCCGGATGGCGCGGGCGTCGTTGACGGTGGTGAGGCCGACCGCGGCCGCCGCCTCCAGGAGGGTGAGCCCCGGCCCGCCGGAGACGGTCTTGAGGACCCACGCGTCGTGGCTGCCCGCGCGCACCAGGTCGGTCATGCGCAGCAGCGAGCCTCCGGGCCGCAGCACGTCGACCTGGTGACCCCAGGCCGTGAGCTGATGGATCACCTCGACGGGCATGCCGTCGTGGCGGTAGTGCTCTTCCACCAGGAAGCAGAGCCTCATGAACCTTCCCCGTAACCCCCGGACATCCGCCGATCGGTTCCGGCGCGCAGTACGTCACAGGATGTCATGGACTGCGCAGTACTGATCACGCGCGGTCGTGGACCGTGCCTCATGCAGGGGAAGACGCGCGGCGGGGTGCGGCGGTTGCCCGGGGTCCGGCCTCGGGGCGGTCAGCCGTGCCGGGAGCGCAGGATCCGGAAGGCGGCGTAGCCCGCGAGGACCGCCAGGGCCAGGGCGATGGAGGACTCGATGAGCTGGGTCGGCCAGTAGTGCGACGCCGGGTGGTAGTCGGTGAAGCGTCCGACGACGTCCAGGGCGGCGAGACATTCCCGCTGCTCGGGGACCGGTGCGACGCAGGCGTCGAAGGGCAGGCGTACCCCCGTGGTGGTGGTGTACCCGGATTCCATGACGAACGCGTTGAGCGGAAGGCTCTTGCCCGGGGCGGACGTGAGCGGGGCGGTCAGGGTCTGCACGGGCAGGAAGGACCAGCGCAGGGCGCCGAGCGCCGGCATCACCAGGCCGGTGACGAGCCCCGCCACGGCCATGGCGGGCAGGGTCCGGCGGACGAGGAGACCGGTGACGGCGCCGATCGCTATGCCCAGCAGGCAGTACGCGACGACGACCGGGCCGGTCGCCTCGTAGGCTCCGCGGTCGGCCCAGTGGAACTGGTACGTGCCGGCCAGCCGGGACCAGCCGAGGCGGTAGGCGCCGACCAGGGCGGCCGAGCCGGTCACCGCCGCCACCGCAGCCACGACGAACTTCGCGCTGAGCCAGGCCCTCGGCGTGCAGGACTGGGTCAGTGCGAGCCGGTAGGTACCGCTCTCCAGTTCACGGGCGATCATCGGGCCGGCGAAGAACGCGCCCACCAGCACGGGGAGGAACAGCATGGTGAGGGACGCGGCCTTCATGCCGCTCCGCAGCAGATCGTACGCGTGACCGTAGGGGGTGCCCTCCCAGCCGGCGAGCCCGCGCAGCGCCAGCATGGCGACGGGGCTCACGGCGATGACGACGGCGGCCAGCAGCAGCGTCCGCCGGTGCTGGCGGACGGTCACCCAGTGGGGGCCCTTCAGGATCAGGGTGCTCATGCCGCCACCTCCTGGGCGGGGGCGGGGCCGGTGACGAGCGGCGGGGCGTCGGGCGAGCGCAGATGGGCGAGCAGGAGTTCCTCCAGGGACGGGTGCGTCGTCTGCCAGAGCGACGGGTCGACCGGGCCCCGCAGGCGTACGAGCGCGGTGAGGGCGCGGCCCGTCGTGCGGGACTCGATGACGGTGTGTGCGGTGAGGTCGGTGCCGGCGCGACCGGTGAGCAGGGCGTGGGCCGCGGCGATGTCGTCGACGGCACCGGCGAGGCGGACGGTGCCGCCGTCGACGAGGAGCAGGTGGTCGCAGGCGCCCTCGAGCTCGGTGAGGATGTGCGAGGACATCACCACGGTGGTGCCGTTCTCGGCGGCGTCGGCCATGAGGGTGCCCATGAGCTGGTGGCGGGCGAGCGGATCCAGATCGGCCATGGGCTCGTCCAGGAGCAGCAGCGTGGGGCGCTTGCCGAGGGCGAGGGCCAGGGCGAGCCGGGTGCGCCGGCCGCCGGAGAGGGTGCCGACGCGCGCGCGGTGGTCGAGGCCGCCGTCGTCGACGACGCGGGCGGCGGCCCGCGCGTCCCAGCGGCCGGGGTTGAGCTCCCGGCCCATGCGCAGGGTCTCGCCGACGGTCAGCTGGGGGTAGAGGGGCTTGTCCTGGGCGACGTACGCCGACTCCTCGCGCGGCGGGGCGTCGATCGTGCCCTCCGTCGGGCGCAGCAGGCGGGCGGCGAGTGCCAGCAGGGTGGACTTCCCGGCGCCGTTGGGGCCGACGAGCGCGCAGACGCGGCCTGCCGGCAGCTGGAAGGAGCAGTCGCGCAGCGCCCAGCCGGGCCGCCGTCCGTACCGCAAGCCGAGGCCGTGCGCCTCGATGACCGTACCGCTCACGTGTCGTCCCCTTTGAAGTGTTCGTCGAGTACGGAGGTGAAGAGCGCGGACACGTCCTCCCGTTCGAGGCCGGCCGTGCGGGCGCGCCGCGCCCAGTCGGCCAGTTCGGCCCGCAGCGGCGAGTCGGCGGGGGCGCTGCCCAGCGACCTGCGTACGAAGGTGCCCAGGCCCCGGCGGGCCTCGACGAGGCCCTCGCGTTCCAGTTCCCGGTAGGCCTTGAGCACCGTGTTCGGGTTGATGGCGGTCGCCTCGACGACCTCGCGCGCCGTGGGCAGTTGGTCGCCCGGTTCCAGCAGGCCCAGACGCAGGGCCTGCTTGGTCTGCTGGACGATCTGCAGGTAGGTCGCCAGCCCGCTGCGCCGGTCGATGCGGTACTCCATCACGCCGCACAACCACCCTTTCACTAATTGAGTAGTGAAAGGGTGGTCCACGGGGCCGCGCCATGTCAACCACCCCTCCCCCGCGTTACGGAATGGCGGCGCTCACCGCGTCGACGAGCATCATCCACATCGGCTGGGCGCCGGTGCCGAAGGCCGAGGCCAGGGCGTACCCGATCGACGCGTCCACCGGCCGGAGCTCCGGCCCGTCGCGCCATTCGGCGATGACCAGCTCGTCGCCGTCGGAGGAGAAGTCACCGAGGTGCACGCCGTCGCGCGTCAGCCTGCTGCTGGGCACGGAGTCCGGGACCAGCCGGTAGTGCGCGCCGTCGTACACCACGTCCACGCGGTACGAGTGCCGGCTCAGCCGGCCCTGACCCGGTGTCAGCTCCACCCGTTCGCCGTCGATCCGCATCGTGAGGTGGGCCGGGTCGCGCGTGCCGATGGCGGTCTGCGGGTCGGCCTGCGAACCGGGGTCGCGGTCCAGGGTGACGCGGGGGATGCCCTCGCCCTCGACCAGGAGGGAGTCCTGGCCGTTCTGCCGGACGGATATCGCGCCGAATCGGGTGTCCCGGACGGGGGTTCGCGGGGTGTCGCTCATGGTGGTGTTCACTTCGGTCGGGGCGGAGGACGATCGGAGAAGATCATCGTTTGGAGAAGTGTGCACCAGCGGGGCGGGACGGCACGGCCGGGCGGGCGCGTGGCCCCGGGCGGGCCGTCAGTCGTCCGTGAAGGCCGGGGTGGTGCCGGTCAGGCCCCGCGTCAGGTACGTGCTGACGCGGCGGCCCTCGGCACGGTCCGCGTCCGGGTGGGCGGGCAGCGGCCAGCGCAGCTGCCGGTACAGCACCGGGTGGTAGAGATCGAAGGCGGCCTCGACCAGGTCGGCGAACGCCTCGGCGCGGGCCGGCACCCACACGGACACGGCGGCGGCCGCGGCCACGAGCCCTACGGGCAGGGCCCACCAGCCCCAGGGCGTGAACGCGACGAACAGCAGGCCCCACAGGGCCGCCGCGACGGAGGAGTCCAGGGCGCGCCGGGCGGCGGCGAGTTCGTCGCGGGCGGTGTCGGGCAGGAGCAGCCACAGGTGGGGCCAGAGGGCGACGGCGTCCAGGCCGTACTTGTCGACGGGCCGCGTCTCGGCGGCGCGCAGGATGTTCCCGACGCGCGTCGGGAGCAGGCGATCGCCGGTGGGCAGGCGGCGGAAGGCCCGGCTGACACGGGTGTACTCGTCGCGCTCGCGCGCGGTGGCGGTGCCGTCGTGGACCGGGCCGGCCAGCTCCTGGAAGCGCCGCACCAGCCGCTCGGCACGGGCCGTGCGCCGTACCACGAGGCGGGCGGCCAGCGGGCGCAGCCACCTGCCCCAGTGCCCCTCCAGGACGGCGAGGGCGGGCGGCACCAGCCGTTCGACGAGGACGGCGGAGCCGGCCACCACGGCGAGGACCACCACGAGGACGGCGGCCTGGGCGGCACCGGACCGCTCCTGGAACCAGCCGGTGGACGGGTGCAGGGCGGCCAGGCCCCCGTGCGTCGAGAGCCAGGCGAGCAGGCCGCCCAGCCAGAACAGCAGCGCGTGGGCCGAGGCCGACGCGAACCGCTCGGCGAGCTTGCCGCCGACGCCCTCCCAGAACGTGCCGCCCACGGCTACCCCCGCACCAGCGGGACGCCGGGATGGTCCGGGCAGTGCCCGAGCGGTACGCCGACCGCGATCCGCCACCACACGAAGTCGCCGTCGACGGCGCACACGTACCGTTGGGCGTCGACGGGCGAGCCGCCGTGCGGACTGGGCAGCGGGGTGTAGCCGCCATCGCCCGCCGCGCGTTCCGCTTCCACGCGGACCCGGGGCGGGCGGTGCCGCGGGTCCACCCGGACGGCGGCGGTCCACTCGGCCAGCGCCGGGGCGGCGGTGAGCGTGGCGAGGAGCTCGGCGGAGACGTCCTGCCCGGCCCGGGCACGCGCCAGCAGCCCGGCCAGCCGCCGGTCGCAGTCCTGCGCCCCGTCCCCCACCAGGTCGTTCAGGTACGGTCTGACGGCCCGCGCGGCCTCCAGCAGTCCCTCGTCCACGCCCGTACCACCTCCGGCTCCGTCAGGGAGCCCGGTGCGCCCGCGCGGCCACCGCACCCTGCGAGGCGAGCTTACGGAAAGAGGTCCAGCTGGTCTCGTTCGGCTCGCTCCACTTCTCGGGCGCGTGGGCGAATTCCGGATGGTGCGCGGCGATGTACGCGCGCGTGCGGGCGGGCACCTCGGCGTAGGAGCCGAGCTTGCGGCCCCGGCAGTGGAAGGTGAGGCCGCCGGGCCGCCGGCCCTGCTCCATCCAGGGCAGCCAGGGCGACATCCGCGTCCAGGACAGGGTGCAGGGCACGCTGGGCTCGTCGGTCACGAGCACCCGCGCGGGGGCGAAGAACTGGAAGAGCTCCAGCGCCTTGTACGTGTCGCCGGCCGAGTGCAGGGGGAACTCGGCGACCGGCAGCGGCGAGGGGTAGGCGAGCGGGATCTCCAGGCTGAAGCAGACCTGGTCGCCGAGCTCGGTCAGGGGCACCGGGAAGGGCCGCAGGTGCTGGTTGGCCGGATCGTTCCAGACGTGCGCGACCGGCTTGTCCTGCCAGGTGCTCAGGATCTCGCGGGTCCGCGGGTCCAGGTAGAACGCGGCTTCGCGGGCCAGCAGCCGGTGGCCGGTGCCGTCGGCGGTCAGGCGGGCGACGTTGACGCCCTCGAAGCCGAAGACGTGCCGGTAGGGCTCGTCGGGGGCCCAGGAGTAGACGTCGCCGGACCACCAGACGGTGACTTCCTCGCCGTCGAGGCGGGCGCGGGTGCGGGCGAAGGCGTTCAGGAGCTCCTCAGGTGTCATGCCGCCCACTGTGCGAGGCGGGCACGCGCCCCGGCAAGCCCGCCCGGGGTCGCGGGCCCCCGCCCGGCCCCCGCCGGCCCGCATCGGCCCGCCGGCGTACGGGCACCCTTCCCTGCGGGTGAGGGGCGTCAGCCGCCGGTGCGGGGGCGGCCCGCGTACAGTTCGAGGGGGCCCGTGCCCTCGTGGCGCGCGGTCAGGCAGGCCTCGATGCGGCGGCGCAGCGACTTGCCGACCAGGCCGGGCAGTTCCGTGCGCGAGACCATCCGCCACAGCCGCAGCTCGGCCGGGTCCAGGCGGATCCGCGCCAGCGTCGCCCCGTCGAGGACGCCGCCGTCGTACAGGAACCCCACGCGCGCCGGGTACGGGCGCTTCGCCGACCAGTTGACCGCCAGCAGCCGGCCCGGGGCGAGATCGAGGCCGAGTTCCTCGCGCACCTCGCGGCGCGCGGCCTCGTACGGGGTCTCTCCGAGGTCGGATTCGACGCCGCCGCCGGGCAGGTGCCAGCGGCCGTCGTCGCGGTAGCTCGGCAGGACCAGCAGGACGCGGCCGGCGCTGTCGGTGAACAGCACCTTCGACGCCGTCAGCGCCTTGGGGCGGTTGGCGCGGTGGCTCGCCGTGTCCAGGGCGTGCGCGTGTTCCAGGGCCGCCCGGTCCGCCGCGCCGAGGCCGGCTCCGGAGCCCGGCTGGACGACACCGTCGCGCAGGTGCGCCACCGAACCGGTGTTCAGGGCGGCGACGGCGGCGCGCAGCACCGGCGCGTCCGGCGCCGGGATCAGCGCACAGGCCTCTTCCCAGGGGTGGCCGCCCGGTTCCTGCTCCGGGACGGGTCCCGCGAGGTGGACGTGGACGATGCGCGCCGGTCCGCCGGAGCCGCCGGCCGCGCCGGGGGTGAGGGAGTTCACCGCGAGCAGCCGCCCGACCCGCACGTCCCGGCCGAGCTGGCCGCGGACGTGCCGGGCCAGGGCCTCCTCGGGTGTCTCGGCGCCACCGACGGCGCCGCCGGGCAGCGCGAAGCCGCCGCGTGCGGCGGAGCGGGTCAGCAGCAACCGGCCCCGCACGTCCGGCAGGACGGCCACCACCTCGACATGGGGGGCGGACGGGACGGCGTGGGCGGGGGTGGCGATGACGGTGTCCTCGGATCGGGCGGAAGCGGTGGCCACGGCGCCGACGGACGTGACCGGGCGGGGCCGGGCGGGCGGCCGGCCGCCCGGAGGGGTGGGGCCGGGCCGTGCTGCCGGGCGTACGGAATGCGTGCTCAGGGCACGATATCCGGACCGGCCGCCGTCGTCGCGCCCCGTGGGTGCCGGTGGCCGGGGCGGCGGTCCCGGCGCGGCGCACGGTGGTACGTCGTCGGGCGCACGGGCGGGGACCCGCGGCCACGTTGGGCCGAACGGGTGAGGGCGTGGCCCGGCGGGCCCGGCGGTGCGTCAGGCTGGGGGTGTGCTGCTGCGCCGTGCCCTGCCCCTGACCCTGGCCGCCCTGCTCGCCACCGCCGGGTGCGTCACCGTCGGCCCGCGCCCGGAGCGGGACGACGCTCGCCGGCTCGGCCCGGCCGCGGCACGCTCGGCCCCGCCCTCGACGGGACCGCCGGTGATCCCGCTCGGCCGGCTCCCGGAACCGGACGGTGCCGACGGCGTGAACGGACCGAACGGACCGGCCGGTCCGCCCGCGGGGGCGGCGGCCGAGGCGGCGGACGCGTTCCATGACCCGGCGGGGGCGCGGGAGCCGGCGGGCACGGTCGGCGGAGACCGCCCGCCGATGCCGGACGGCGCCCGCCGGAGCGCGGTGGAGCAGCCCCGTGAGGCGCGGCCGCCGCGCCGGACGGGCCGGCTCCCGGCCCCGGCCCGGAGCCGGGGGGCCGCCCTCCCGCACCGGCCGACGCACCCGCGGCACCGGCCGGGAGCGGCGTACGGGGCGGGGCCGGGGTACGGGGCGGGGCCGGGGCACCGCTCCGAGCTGCGGCCACCGGCGCAGCCTGCGCTGCCGTCCGACATGGCCGGCCTGTGCGCGGTGGCACGCGGAACCGTCCCGCCCTCGGTGGTCGATCTCTGCGTGGGCCGTTACGGACGCTGACCATCCGGTCAGGAGCGCGTCCGCCGCCGCGCCCGGAGGATGCGGCTCGGACCCGTGCGCGTCCGGGCGCCTTTCACGCGCCCGGACGCGTCGGCCGGCCGCCGTCCGGGCCGCGGACCGCCACGTTCAGCTCCACCGCGTACCGCTCGTCGACCCAGCCGTCGGGGAACAGGCCGGTGAGCCGGACGCGCTCCTCGGCGAGGAACGCCTCGGTGCCGGGCCGTCCGATGAGGAAGAGGGAGTGCGTGGACAGCTTGGCGAGGTGGGTGTCCACGCTCACCCGCCGCGACCAGCGCAGCAGCCGGGTCGTGAAGTCCAGACCGGGCCGCGGGCGGGTGCGCTCGTTGATGTACCAGCCGGGGCCGAAGCGCTCCTCGATACGGGCCTCCTGGTCGGCGATCCACGCCACGGAGGTGTCCGGGTCGTTCGACCAGACGGCCAGCGCGCCACCCGGCCGCAGCACGCGCAGCACCTCGGGCACGGCCTGGGCGGGATCGGTCCAGTGCCAGGACTGGGCGTACGTCAGGAGGTCCAGTGAGCCGGTGGCGAAGGGCAGCCGGTTGCCGTCGCCGCGGACCACGGGCACCCCGGGGTTGCGGCGCCGGAACTCGGCGGCCATGCCCGCGCCGGGCTCGACGCCGGTGACCCGGGCTCCGCGCGCGTGCAGCAGGGCCGTGGCGATGCCCGTGCCCGCCCCGACGTCGGCGACACGCGCGCCCGCGAGCGGGCGGCCGCAGAGCTCCTCCAGCGCGTCGAGGAGCGCCGGCGGGTACGAGGGCCGGTGGTCGGCGTAGCGGGCGGCGGCGCCGTTGAAGGACCGCGCGCGGGAGGGAGTCGTCATGGCGGCCATGATGCCGGGCGGCCCGGCCGCCGAGGAGGGCGCGCCGGGCCGCCGGGAGTCGTGCACACCGGCCCCGAAGGTCCGGGCTACCAGATCTGGTCGACCCACTCCGGGTGGTCGATGAAGGGGTTGCGGTTGTGCTGGTAGGTGTCGTAGATGACCTGGTTGCGGCGCTGCTCGAAGGCGTCCGGCGGGTCCATCCGGTGCCACTGCTTCAGGACGCTGATCCGGCCGGTCGCGGGCAGTGAGCCGTTGTTGACCCGGTCGTTCATCTCCAGGTTGGCGAAGCCGTCGCCGCCCTCGTAACGCACGGCCATGTACAGCAGCATCCGTGCCACGTCGCCCTTGACCGCGTCCCGGGGCTCGAAGGAGTCCGCGTCGGTGAGGCTGCCCGGGGCCTCGGCGACCGGGCTGCCGCCCCGGTCGAAGTCCTTGTTGCCGCGCGTGCTGTTGACGGTGACGTCCTCGGGACGCAGGTGGTGCAGGTCCGTGCCGGGGCCGGTGGCGGTGCCGAAGTCGCCGTGGCTCTTGGCCCAGACGTGCTCACGGTTCCAGTCGTTGGCGCCGCCGCCGTTGGTGGACTTGGCCTGGGAGCGGCCGGAGTAGACGAGGATGACGTTGTTGCGGTTGGCGGGGTCCTCGTCGGTGACCTTGAGGGCGTTCCAGACCTGGTCGTAGGTGACCTTCGACTGGTTCCTGATGATGCCGTGGAGCGCGGCCTTGAGGGCCGGGCCGGTCTTGCCCTGGGCGGGGGCGTAGTAGTCGGCGACGCCGACGCCCGCCGGCGGGGCGGGCGCGGCTCCCTGCTGGCCGGCAGAGGCGGAGGCCGGTACGAGGAGCAGGGCGGCGGCGGCCGCGGCCGCGAGTGCGGCGGCCCAGGGGGCCGTGCGCGCGAGTCTCATCACGTGGGGGACCTCTCCACACGCACCGCTCCCGCCCGGGGAATTGGCGGGATGTCAGGTGGCAGAGCGAGGCTTGCATTGTCATGCGCCCTACAGGTGAAGACCATGTGTCGCGCACACGGACTTCTCCGGCCGCCCACCCGACCGGCCCAGGCCCTCTTGGCAGCGGGCCGCCCGCCGGGCACCGTATCCGCAGGCCCGTCCGGGCCCGAGGTGCCGAGCAGCCCTACCTGGAGCAGCCCATGGCCGTACAGATCCTCATCGTCACCGGCGACGCCGCGGAGTCACTGGAGGTCCTCTACCCCTACCAGCGCCTGCGCGAGGAGGGGTACGAGGTCCATATCGCGGCCCCCACCGCCAAGAAGCTGCGGTTCGTCGTCCACGACTTCGAGGACGGTTTCGACACGTACACGGAGAAGCCGGGCTACACCTGGCCCGCGGACCTGGCGTTCGCCGAGGTCGACCCCGACCGGTACGCCGCCCTGGTGATCCCCGGCGGCCGGGCGCCGGAGTACCTGCGCAACGATCCCGAGGTACGGCGGATCGTGGCCGCCTTCACCGAGGCCGACAAGCCGATCGCGCAGATCTGCCACGGGCCGCTGATCACGGCCGCGGGCGGCGGGCTGACGGACCGCCGGGTGACGGCGTACCCGGCGCTGGAGGTGGACATGAAGGCGGCGGGCGCGGCCTTCGAGGACGCGGAGACGGTGGTGGACGGCACGCTGGTCTCGGCCCGCGCCTGGCCGGACCACTCCCGGTGGATGCGGGAGTTCCTGACCGTCCTGCGCGGCAAGGCCCCGCTGGCCTGACGCGGCGGACCGGTCAGCGCCGCCGGTAGCCGGCGGCGACGGCGGCCGTGGCGGCCAGGACCGCCACGGCCGCGACCCGCAGGGCCGCACCCATGGCCGAGGTGAACTCGGCGGCCCGGGCCGGGTCCAGGAAGGTGCCGTGCGTCCGCGAGGCGAGCACGGTGCCGACCACGGCCACCCCGAGGGCCGCACCGATCTCGCGGGCCGCGGTGTTGATGCCGGAACCCAGACCGGCCTGGTGCGCGGGGAGTTCGGAGACGACGGACAGCGTCAGCGCGGGGGAGCACAGGCCCGTACCGGTCGAAAGGACCAGCAGGTACAGCGCGTAGACGGGGTAGGGCGTGGCCGCGCCGGCGGTCGAGACCAGGAGCAGGCCGACGCCGATGCAGGCCAGCCCCGTGGTCACGGGGAGCCGGGGGCCGAAACGGTCCTGCAGGCGGGCCCCGTACCGCGGGACCACGGCCATGCCGACGGTCAGCGGGACGATCGCGAGTCCGGTCAGGGCCGGCGAGAAGCCCTTGACGTACTGCAGGTACTGGGCGTTGACGAAGAAGAGGGCGAAGAGGCCGAAGAACGCGGCCGCGATCCCCAGGGCACCGGCGCGCAGCCGCGCCGAGGCGAAGAGCCGCGGGTCGAACAGCGGACGGGCCGCGCGCAGGCCACGGCGCACGAAGAGGGCGAGCAGGACCGCGCCCGCCCCGAAGGACAGCAGCACCTGCGCCGAACCCCAACCGTACGAGGGCCCCTCGATGATGCCGTGGACGAGCGCGAACAGCGCGCCGGTCAGCAGCGCGGCGCCGGCCGGGTCCACGGAGGCCTCGGGGCGGCGCGGGATCCGCGGGATCAGGCGGACGGCGGCGAGGGCGAGCAGCGCGGCGAGGGGGACCACGGCCCAGAACAGTGCCCGCCAGGTCAGGTACTCCCCCGCCAGGCCGCCTCCGACGTTGCCCGCCAGGCCCCCGAGGCCGGCGGCGAGCGTCCAGGTGGCCAGGGCCCGGCCGCGGTGCTCGGGCGGGCTCAGGTGGACCAGGATGGACATGGTGGCCGGCATGATCAGTGCGGCGCCCGCGCCGCAGACCCCGCGGCCCGCGATGAGCACGGCGGGCGAGCCGGCTGCGGCGCTGAGACCCGCGCCCGCCGCGAAGAGCGCGAGGCCCGCGAGGAGCGCACCCTTGCGCCCGTAGCGGTCGCCGAGGGCTCCGGCGGGTATCAGCAGCGCGGCGAAGGCGATGACGTAGGCGTCGACCGCCCACAGCAGTTCGGACGCCGTCGGGTGCAGGGCCGAGGCGGCGAGCTGCGGCACGAGCAGGTTCACCGCGGCCACCATGCCCTGGGCGACGAGGACGCAGGCGCACAGGACGAGCAGGGCCGAGCGGGCCACGTCGCCGGGACCGGGCGGATCCGGCGGGGCGGCTGCCGCGGGGCCGGGGGCGGGACCGGGTGCGGGGATCGGGGCATGACGGGGCACGGCTCCTCCTCGGAGCGGGTCGGGGCGAGGGGCGAAGGGCGAGGGACCCGGCGTACGCGCACGGGCCGCTTCCTCGTTCCCTCACCGTAGAGTTGGGACGTCATGCTTTCCAGTGCAAGTTCCGCAAGGGATGAATGCGTGTGACGCAATCCAGGCTCGACCTGAACCTGCTGGTCGCCCTCGACGTCCTGCTGGAGGAGCAGAGCGTCTCCCGCGCCGCCGCGCGCCTGCACCTGTCCGAGCCGGCCATGAGCCGCACCCTGGGCCGCATCCGCGCGGCGCTCGGCGACCCCGTGCTCGTGCGGGCGGGCCGGAGCATGGTGGCGACCCCGCACGCGCTGGCGGTGCGCGGCGAGGTGCGGGAGGTCGTGGAGCGGGCGCGGGCGGTGTTCCTGTCCGGGGGCGAGGTGGACCTGCGCACGCTGTCCCGGACGTTCACCGTGCTGGCGCACGACGCGGTCGTGGCGGCCTACGGGGCGGCGCTGTTCACCCGGGTGTCCCGGGAGGCGCCCGGGGTACGGCTGCGGTTCCTGGCCGAGGGCCATGTGGACGTCCCGGCGCTGCGGGAGGGCACGGCCGACCTCGAGCTCGGGGTGGTGGACGCCCGTGTCCCCGAAGTACGGGTGGAGCACGTGCTCGACGAACGGATGCTCGGGGTCGCGCGGGCGGGCCATCCGCTGCTGCGCGGGAGGCCGACCGCGCGACGCTTCGCGGCGGCGGAGCACCTGATCGTCTCGCGGCGCGGCCGCCTGGAGGGCCCGGTGGACACGGCGCTGGCGGAGCTGGGGCTGACGCGGCGGGTCGTGGGGTCGGTGGGGTCCTTCCCGGCGTCGCTGTTCCTGCTGCGGGACGCGGACCTGGTGGGGCTGATCACCTCGCAGGCCGTACCGCTGGCCGAGTCCCTGGGGCTGGTCTGCTTCGAGGTGCCGCTGACGCTGCCGCCGCTGCCGTTCGGGCTGGCCTGGCACCCGCGCCACGACGCCGACCCCGCGCACGCGTGGCTGCGGGCGTGCGCGAAGGAGCTGATGCTGGACGGTCACCGGCCGGCGCGCTGACCTGCGGCCCGCGGCGAGGGGTCCGCAGCCCGTACGGGGGCTGCGGGTTCGTGCGGGGAGCGGTCGCTCATGCGGTACGGGGGGTGCGGATTCATCCGGGTGGCGGTATCGGCGGGCGGATCGTGGGTGGGCTCTGCGTTGCGTCGTTGTGGGGCGCGGGCCGGGTGGGGGCCCGTTCATCGGCGCGCCGGGTGTGGCGGGCGGACGTAGCGTCGCTCGTGCCGTCGGTCGCCCGCCCGGTGACCGGTGGCACGAGCGGATCCCCTTGCACGAGAGGCCCTGTGCCATGCCCGAAGACGTGCCTGTGGCGGAGTTGCTGAGGATCGAGAAGGGCTGCGCGGACCCGGAGGAACTGGCCGCGATAGCCGTCGTCGTCGCGTGTCTGGTGGGACGGGCGTCCCGGGCCGCTGCCGCGGCCGTCCCCGCCGTCACCCTGTCCGCCCGGCCGCACCGCCCCGGCGGGGCGCGCCTGACCTCCTGCTGGGCCGGGTGCTGGACATGCCGATGAGTCCCGCCGCCCCCCGCGGGGCGGCGGGACTCCCGCACGTCGCTCAGGCGCGGCGCAGCAGCGAGGTCATCACCTCGGTCAGCGTCCGGCCCGGGTCCTTCTCGGCGCCCGGCGAGCGCCAGGCGACGAAGCCGTCCGGGCGGACGAGCACCGCGCCCCGGTCCGTGATGCCGTGGGCCTCGGCCCAGTCGGTGTCGGGCTCGGGCACCAGGTCGGCGTCCGGGCCGGCGCCGACGGTGACGGCTTCGAGCCGTACACCGAGCCGGTCGGCGACGGCCGACGCGGACGAGCGCCACGGCGTACCGGCGGCGCTGAGCAGCACGAACGCCCGCTCGTAGAGGTCGAGCGTCGAGATCCGCTCGCCGTCGCGCTCCATCCACAGGTGCGGGGCGCGGGTGCCGGGTTCACCCGTCAGGTGCAGTTCGGCGGGGACGACCGGCCGCTTCTGGTCGGCGCCGACGACGGCGCCCTGCGGGTAGCCGTACGCCATGGCGGTGGCGAGGACGCCGCCCCCGGGCGGGCCGAGGGCGACCGGCGGCGCGTAACCGGGGTGGCTGTGCTCGGCCGAACGGGCGGAGGCGCGCTCGCTGGTGGCGATGGCGACCGGCAGCCGCTCCTCCTCGTAGGTGTCGAGGAGGTCCATGCCCGCCGTGCCCTCCAGGACCGCGGCGATCTTCCAGGCGAGGTTGTGGCCGTCCTGGATGCCGGTGTTGGAGCCGAACGCGCCGGTGGGGCTCATCTCGTGGGCGGCGTCGCCGGCGAGGAAGACCCGGCCGACGCGGTACTTCTGCGCCACCCGTTCGGCCGCGTGCCAGGGTGCGCGGCCCAGGATCTCGACGTCGAGGTCGGGGGCGCCGATGGAGCGCCGGATGTGGTCGATGCAGCGCTCGTCGGTGAAGTCCTCCATGGTCTCGCCCGTCTCGGGGTGCCAGGGGGCGTGGAAGACCCAGTGCTGCTGGTTGTCGACGGGCAGCAGGGCCCCGTCGGCGCCGGGGCGCATCAGGTAGCAGACGATGAAGTTGAGGTCGCCGAGGACCGCGCGCATGCCATGCGAGCGGAAGGTGACGCTCACGTTGTGGAAGAGCTCGCCGCTGCCGGTCTGCGGGATGCGCAGGGCTTCCCGGACGGGGCTGCGGGGGCCGTCGCAGCCGATCAGGAAGTCCGCCCGTACGGTGCGGTGCTCACCCGTCTGCCGGTCCTTGACCAGCGCCGTCACTCCCGTGGCGTCCTGGTCGAAGCTCATCAGCTCGGTGCCGAAACGGATGTCGGCGCCCTGCCGGGCGCTCTGCTCGGTGAGCACGGGCTCGATGTTGTTCTGGCTGCACAGGCACCAGCCGGTGGGGCTCACGTCGGCCAGTGCGCCGCGCCGGGCGATCTCCTTGACCAGCCACTTCTGTGGGGATCCGTCGGTCAGCGACTCGGTCTGCAGGATGCCCTGGCTGTCCTTGAGCGCCGCGGCGGCCTTGCGGATGGCCGGTTCCGCCCGGGCCGTACGGAACAGCTCCATCGTCCGGGCGTTGATGCCGCGTCCGCGCGGGTGGATCGACGTCTCGGAGTGCTTCTCGACCAGCATGTGCCTGATGCCGTGACGGCTCAGGAAGAGCGAGGTCGACAGGCCCACGAGTGAACCGCCCACGATGAGGACCGGTACGCGTTCCGCTGCGTTCTCTTCCATCGACTGGGGTGCTCCTGTTCCTGAGGGGGGATCGGATCTTCTATGCCCCCGCAGGCGCCGCCCGCACGGCCATTCACCCGCACAGCGGGTGTCCCGGACGGCGTGCGGTCACCCGCTTGATCCGCATATCTCGCGCTTTCGTTCGGTGTGGGATGCGATGAGTGACACCGATGCCCCGATGAGCACCGGTCGCTCGTGTCCCGTGTGAGGAGACAAAGATGACAACCACCCTTCCCGATCGGGTGTCGCAGTCGGCTTTCGACGGCTCCATGCTCCGGGTCGTCTTCCTCGTCGATCTCCACGAGGGGACGCAGCAGGAGTTCTTCGACGCGTACGACCGGATGCGCCACGAGGTGGCCTCCGTGCCCGGACACATCAGCGACCAGCTGTGCCAGTCCTTCGAGAACCCCTCTCAGTGGCTGATCACGAGCGAGTGGGAGAGCGCGCCGCACTACTTCGCCTGGGTCAACAGCGACGAGCACATCGAGCAGGTCCGCCCGCTGAGCGTGTGCATGCGCAGCAACAAGGCGCTGAAGTACACCGTGCTGCGCGAGACCGGCCGCCCCTCCGCCAAGCAGCTGCAGTCGGCGCCGCGGCTGGGCAGCGGCATCGTGCGGCACGCCCTGACGTTCACGGTCAAGCCGGGCAGCGAGGAGCGGGTCAGGGAACTGCTGGCGGGGTACGCCTCCCCCAAGGCGCGCGTCGACGCGCACACCCGGCTGGCCCGCACCACCCTGTTCATGCACGGCAACCGCGTGGTGCGCACGGTGGAGATCGAAGGCGATCTGATGGCGGCTCTGCGCCACGTGGCGATGCAGCCCGAGGTGCGGGCGGTCGAGGAGGCGATCAACCCCCACCTGGAGCAGGACCGCAACCTCGACGACCCCGAGTCGGCCCGCGTGTTCTTCATGAAGGCGGCGCTCCCCGCGGTGCACCACATCGCCGCGCGGGGGGCGGACTCCGCCGGGGTGACCCGGCACGCCCTCTACTACCCGGCCAAGCCCGGCTGCGGGACCGCCGTCGCCCGGTTCCTGGCCCGCCAGGACGAGCTGGCGGCCCAGGACCCGGCGAGCCCGGTCCGCTCGAGCTGTCTCTTCCAGCGCGACGACGTCGTCGTGCGGCTGATCGATGTCAGCGGACCGCTCGAGGGCGTCGAGCCCGACCTGGCCTTCGGGATCCGCGGCCGGCGCAAGGCCGCGGTGCTGGCCCGCCTGCTGGACGTCCCGGCGATGGAGAAGGCCAGCAGCCTCCTCGACCGCCAGACGATGACGCTGGTCACCGACCGGCGGGCGCCGGCGGAGCACTGACCGCGGCTCACCTCCCCCGCGCGCACCACCTCCCCTCCCGCACGATCTCCCCCGCACGCACGTACCACCTCCCGCACGCGAGCCCTCCCGCCCGCGGACCTGCCAGGAAACCCCACCCGATCCGAAGGGACACAGCCGTGACCGGATACGGCCCACGCATCGTGGACCTCAGCGACACCCAGCCCAACCGCAAGCGCGGCGGCGACCTGCGAGCCATGCTGACGCCGACGTCGGTCGGCGCCACCAGCGGCTTCATGGGCGTGGCCACCATCGAGCCCGGCGAGTTCATCAGCGAGCACTACCACCCGTACTCCGAGGAGTTCGTGTTCGTGACCGCCGGCCGCCTCGAGGTCGACCTGGACGGCGAGCCGCATCCCCTGCGCGCCGACCAGGGCCTGCTGGTGCCCGTCAACGTCCGGCACCGCTTCCGCTGCGTCGGCGACACCGCCGCCCGGATCGTCTTCCATCTGGGCCCCCTGGCGCCCCGGCCCGAGCTCGGACACGTGGACACCGAGGCGTACCCGCACGGTCTGGGCGACGACGACGGCCGGCCCGTCTTCCCCGTCGGGACGGCGCCGTGAGGCGGCGGGTGGTGGTCACCGGGATCGGCGTGGTCGCTCCCGGTGGAATAGGCGCGCCGGCCTTCTGGGATCTGCTGGCCAACGGCCGTACGGCCACCCGGGGCATCACCTTGTTCGACCCGACCGGCTTCCGCTCCCGGATAGCCGCCGAGGTCGACTTCGACCCCGCCGAGCACGGTCTGACCGACGAGGACACCGCACGGGCGGACCGCTACATCCAGTTCGCGCTGGTCGCGGCCCGGGAGGCGGTACGGCAGGCCGGGCTGCGCACCGACGACGAGGCCTCCTGGCGAACCGGGGTGTCCATGGGCACCGCGGTGGGCGGCACCACCCGGCTGGAGCACGACTACGTCGCGGTGAGCCGTACCGGCGCGCGCTGGGACGTGGACCCCGCCCGTGCGGGCGCGCACCTCCAGCGGGCGTTCACCCCGGCCACCCTGGCCAGCGCGGTGGCGGAGCTGACCGGTGCGCGCGGGGCCGTCCAGACGGTCTCGACGGGCTGCACCTCCGGTCTGGACGCGGTCGGGTACGCCTTCCACTCCATCGAGGAGGGGCGGCTCGACGTGTGCGTGGCCGGCGCCTCCGACTCCCCGATATCCCCGATCACGGTGGCCTGCTTCGACGCCATCAAGGCCACCTCCCCCAACAACGACGACCCGGCCCACGCCTCCCGCCCCTTCGACGCGAACCGTGACGGTTTCGTGCTCGGCGAGGGCAGCGCCGTCCTGGTGCTGGAGGAGCTGGAGCACGCCAGGGCGCGGGGCGCGGACATCCTCTGCGAGATCAGCGGATACGCGACCTTCGGCAACGCCCACCACATGACGGGGCTGACCACGGAGGGCCTGGAGATGGCCCGCGCGATCGAGGTCGCGCTCGGCCAGGCCGGCCTGGACGCCACCGAGATCGACTACGTCAACGCCCACGGATCGGGCACCAAGCAGAACGACCGGCACGAGACGGCCGCCGTCAAGCGGGTCCTCGGCGAGCACGCGTACCGCACGCCGATGACCTCCATCAAGTCGATGGTGGGCCACTCGCTGGGCGCGATCGGCGCCATAGAGCTGGCGGCCTGCGTCCTGGCGATGACCCGCCAGGTCGTGCCGCCCACCGCCAACTACGAGACCCCCGACCCCGAGTGCGACCTGGACTACGTACCGAAGACCGCCCGCAGCCGCGAGCTGCGCAGCATCCTCTCGGTCGGCAGCGGCTTCGGCGGCTTCCAGTCCGCCGTCGTGATGACCGACGCCCAAGGGACCCTGTCATGAGGGACGAATCCGCGAGCACCACCCACTCCCCGCGCCGGGCCGTGATCACCGGAATCGGTGTGGTCGCGCCCAACGGCACCGGCGCCGAAGCCTTCTGGAAGGCGACCCAGTCGGGCCTGTCCGTGCTGGACCATGTCACCCGCGAGGGCTGCGAGGACCTCCCGCTGCGGGTCGCGGGCGAGGTACGGGGCTTCGACGCGGGCGCGGTGATCGAGGAGCGGTACGTCGTCCAGACCGACCGGTTCTCGCACTTCGCCCTGGCCGCCGCCGACCTCGCCCTGGACCACGCCCGGTTCGGCAGGTCCGAGTGGGAGGCGGACCCGTTCTCGGTCGGAGTGGTCACCGCAGCCGGTTCGGGCGGCGGCGAGTTCGGCCAGCGGGAGCTCCAACGGTTGTGGTCCCAGGGACCGAAGTACGTCGGCCCGTACCAGTCGATCGCCTGGTTCTACGCGGCGAGCACCGGGCAGATCTCCATCCGGCACGGGTTCAAGGGCCCGTGCGGGGTGGTCGCCGGTGACGAGGCGGGCGGCCTGGACGCCTTCGCGTACGCCGGGCGGGCCGTGCGGCACGGCAGTGCGGCGGTCCTGGTCGGCGCCACGGAGGCGCCGCTCGCGCCGTACTCGATCGCCTGCCAGCTCGGGTACGAGGACCTGAGCACCCGTACGGAGCCGGAGCGCGCCTACCGGCCCTTCACCTCGGACGCCTGCGGGTTCTCGCCGGGCGAGGGCGGCGCGATGTTCGTCGTCGAGGACGAGGAGGCCGCCCGCCGCCGCGGCGCGCCCGTCCGGGCGCTGATCGCCGGGCACGCCGCGACCTTCACCGGGCCGCGGGAGTGGGAGCGGTCGGCGGACGGTCTCGCGCACGCCATCCGCGGGGCGCTGGCGGAAGCCGGCTGCGCCCCGCAGGAGGTGGACGTGGTGTTCGCCGACGCGCTGGGCACCCCGGTGGCGGACGCCGCCGAGGCCCGCGCCATCGCCGAGGCCCTGGGCGCGCACGGGCTCAAGGTCCCGGTGACCGCGCCCAAGACCGGGACCGGGCGGGCGTACTGCGCGGCATCCGTGCTGGACACGGCGGCCGCGGTGCTGGCCCTGGAGCACGGCGTGGTGCCGCCCACGCCGAACGTCTTCGACGTGTGCCACGAGCTCGACGTGGTCACCGGCAGTGCCCGGCCGGCCGAACTCCGGACGGCACTGGTGCTGAGCCGGGGCCTGATGGGCTCCAACGCGGCACTCGTCGTACGCAAGGCCTCCGCGGAGCCGTCCGCGTAGGGGACTCGTAGGAAGAGAGGAAGAGTCGATGTCAGACCGACTGACGATCGAAGAGCTGGCCACCCTGATGAAGTCCGGTGCCGGCATCACCGTCGACCCCGCCGAGATGGCGAGCCGACCCGACACCCGCTTCGACGACTACGGCCTCGATTCCCTGGGGCTGCTGGGCATCGTCGGCGAGCTGGAGAACCGCCGGGGCCGCTCGCTGCCGACGGACGCCGACCGCTGCAAGACCCCCCGCGAGTTCCTCGACCTCGTCAACAACAGCCTGATGACAGGAGCCTGAGCAATGCCCGGACACACCGACAACGAGATCACCGTCAGCGCACCGGTCGACGTGGTGTGGGAGATGACCAACGACCTCCCCAACTGGCCGCGCCTGTTCAGCGAGTACGCCACCGTCGACATCCTCGCCGAGGAGGGCGACACGACGCGGTTCCGCCTGACCATGCACCCCGACGAGAACGGGACGGTGTGGAGCTGGGTCTCGGAGCGGACCACCGACCGCAAGGGTCTCGAGGTGCGTGCGCGGCGGGTCGAGACCGGCCCCTTCGCGTACATGAACATCCGGTGGCACTACGCGCCGGTGCCGGGCGGGACGAAGATGCGCTGGGTGCAGGACTTCGAGATGAAGCCGGACGCCCCGGTCGACGACCACGGCATGACCCAGCACATCAACCGCAACTCCAAGATCCAGATGGAGCTCATCCGCGACAAGATCGAAGCGCACGTCGGCCAGTGACGCCGCGCCGCACCCGACCCGAAGGACACACCTCAATGCATCGAGCCCTCATCGTCGCCCGGATGGCGCCGGGATCGGCGCCGGACATCGCGGAGCTGTTCGCGGCCTCGGACGAAGGGGAACTCCCCCACGTCGTCGGGGTGACCGGACGCAGCCTCTTCCAGTTCGGGGAGCTGTACTTCCATCTGATCGAGTCGGACCGGCCGACGGAGGCACAGGTCGCCAAGGCGGCCGCGCACCCTGAGTTCCAGGAGCTCAGCCGCCGGCTCCAGTCGTACGTCAGCGCGCACGACCCCACGACGTGGCGCAGTCCGAAGGACGCGATGGCGACCGAGTTCTACCGCTGGGAGCGCTCCGCCACCGGGTGAGGGCGGCGGTCGCACGACCATCCCGGCGCGCGCAACGGGCCCTCCCGCGAGGGCCCGTTGCGCTGTGCCGGGCGTGGCGTCTGGTTGACTCGGCGCCATGCTGACGATCGGATCGGTGGTGCTGGGGGTGTCGGACGTGCCGCGCGCGGTCGCGTTCTGGACGCGGGCCCTGGGGTACGAGCCGCGCGAGGCGGTGAACGAGCGCTGGGTGGTGCTGCGGCCGGCGGCCGGGGCGGGGCCCGGTGTACAGGTGGCGCTGGGCCGCAGCGAGTCGCCGGCGCAGGAGCGGCCGCGGGTCCACCTGGACCTGTACGCCGAGGACGCGGCCGACCAGGAGGCCGAGGTCGAGCGGCTGGTCGGGCTGGGGGCCCGCCGGGTCGACTGGGAGCTGTACCCGCCGGAGGCGGACTTCGTGGTCCTGGCCGACCCCGACGGGAACCGTTTCTGCGTGATCGACACCAGCCGCGGGGGCTGAGGCGGCTGGGGCGGCTGGGGCGGCTGGCGCTACGGCTCGCGCAGCAGGTCGGCGTACCGGTCGAGGTCGACGTTGCCGCCGGTGACGATCACCCCGATCCGGCGGCCGCGCAGGTCCTCGGCGCGGGCGCGGGCGGCGGCCAGTCCCAGGCAGCCGGTGGGTTCGACGACCAGCTTCAGGTACGTCGCGAAGGCGCGCATCTCGGCGGCCAGCTCGTCGTCGGTCGCGGTCAGGACGATGGGCCGCTCGCGGCGCAGGATCGCGAAGGGCAGCTCGCCCACGTGCTGGGTCTGGGCACCGTCCGCGATGGTCTTGGGGGTGTCGATGTGCACGATCCGGCCCTCTTCCAGGGAGCGCCGTACGTCGTCGCCGGCCTCCGGCTCGACGCCGTGGAGCACGCAGTCGGGAGCGAGGGCGCGGGCGGCGAGCAGGCTGCCGGAGAGCAGTCCGCCGCCGCCGAGCGGGACGAACAGCGCGTCGAGGGGGCCGGCTTCCTCGAAGAGCTCCTTGGCCGCCGTACCCTGCCCGGCGAGGACGTCCGGGTGGTCGTACGACGGTACGAGGGTGAGTCCGTGCTCCTCGGCCAGGGCCCGGCCGATGGCCTCGCGGTCCTCGGTGTAGCGGTCGTAGCGGACGATCCGGCCGCCGTAGCCGCGGGTGGCGGCGACCTTGGCGGCGGGGGCGTCGTGCGGCATGACGATGGTGGCGGGGATGCCGAGCAGCCGGGCGGCCAGCGCGACGGCCTGGGCGTGGTTGCCGGAGGAGAAGGCGACCACGCCTGCCGCGCGCTGGCCGGGGGTGAACCGGGACAGCGCGTTGAAGGCGCCGCGGAACTTGAAGGCGCCGGCCCGCTGGAGGTTCTCGCACTTGAACAGCACGCGGGCGCCGAGCTGTTCGTCGATGATCCGGGAACTGAGGACGGGGGTCCGGTGGGCGTGCCCGGCGATCCGCCGGGCGGCGGCCACGACGTCGTCGTAGGTGGGGACGGGACGGCCGTCTGTAAGGTGCTCTGTCACAGGACGGTCCTTTCCATATTCGGTCCGCCCCAACCTCCCGCGCCCGTCAGTCCAGTTCGTAGTCGAAGGTGTAGGCGACCGGCGTCTCACCGTGGCGGTAGGTGAAGGTCCCGGTGCCCCGCAGGCCCGCGAGCTCGCCGGTACCGCTGCCGGGCACCACCTCGAAGGTGCAGGTGAGGGGGGCATCCGGGCCGAAGGAGCCGCGTTCCTCGGCGACGAAGCTCCCCTTGCGGCCGTCGAGGCTGCCGGTGAACACCTCCGCGCCGGTGAAGTGGCCCGCGTCCGCGGTGAGGTAGGCGGTGGTGTACGCACAGGCCGTGGCGGCCGCCTCGATGCCGCCGGTGAAGGTGTTGACGACCGAGGCGCGGGTCAGGCGCGGGTGCGCGCCCTCGGGGGTCAGGGCGCTCTCCTCCCAGTCGGCGAAGGTGAAGTGGCCCGAGGTGCGGGTGGACATGGGGATCCTTCCGGTCGTGGTGGCGGGGCCGCGCGGGGC
This sequence comes from Streptomyces sp. NPDC090022, assembly GCF_044748145.1. Taxonomy (NCBI): domain Bacteria; kingdom Bacillati; phylum Actinomycetota; class Actinomycetes; order Kitasatosporales; family Streptomycetaceae; genus Streptomyces; species Streptomyces sp. NPDC090022. Next base: position 659,568 of record NZ_JBIVFN010000001.1, on the reverse strand, counting down.
GTCTCCCGTACGGCGGCCGCGCGGGATGTCTCCCGTACGGCGGCCGCGCGGGGCGTCTCCCGTACGGCGTGCGCACCAGCCTGCGGGCCGTACCTGACACCTTCTGTCAGGTACGCGGGCCACAATGGGGGCCATGCGCGCCGACCGGCTCCTCTCCCTGCTCCTGCTGCTCCAGAACCGCGGCCGGATGACCGCGCCCGAACTCGCGGCGGAGCTGGAGGTGTCGGTCCGCACGGTCTACCGGGACATCGAGTCGCTGGGGGCGTCGGGCGTGCCGGTGCTGGCCGACCGGGGGCCGGCGGGCGGCTACCGGCTGATGGACGGCTACCGCACCCGGCTCACGGGCCTGACGGACGCCGAGGCGGACTCGCTGTTCCTGCTGGGGGCGCCGGGGCCGGCCCGGGACCTGGGGCTGGGGGCGGTACTGGCCACGGCCCGGCTGAAGGTGCTCGCGGCGCTGCCGGCCGGGCTCGCGGAGCGCTCGCGTCTGGTGGAGGACCGCTTCCACCTGGACGCGCCCGCCTGGTTCCGGGACGCCGACCCGGTGCCGCACCTGGCGGCGGTGGCGCGGGCGGTGTGGGAACAGCGGGTGCTGCGGGCGCACTACCGGCGCTGGAGCGGCGAGGTGCACCGGGAGCTGCGGCCGCTGGGGCTCGTCCTGAAGAGCGGCATCTGGTACCTGGTCGCGCAGGCGGGGTCGGACCCGGCGGGCGTGCGGACCTACCGCGTCTCGCGGCTGCTGGACGTCGAGCCGACCGGCGAGGTCTTCGAACGGCCGGAGGGCTTCGGGCTGGTGACGTACTGGGAGGAGCAGGCGCGGAGGCTGGAGAGCCGGCTGCACCAGCAGACGGCACGGCTGCGGCTGTCGCCGCGGGGCGTGAAGCTGCTGCCGATGCAGTTCGGGGCGGCGGGCTCCCGCGCCGTGGCGGCCGCGGGCCCGCCTGACGCGGAGGGCTGGGTGGAGGTCGACCTCCCCGTCGAGTCCGAGGCGATCGCGGTCGGCGATCTGCTCCGCCTCGGCCCGGAGGCCGAGGTCCTGGGCCCCGCCCCGCTGCGCGAGGCCCTGTCCGGCACGGTGGAGGTACTGGCGCGGCGGTACGCACGCGGGGCCGGCGCACGCACGGAAGCCGGGTGGCGCAATTCAGTCGATCATGGTTGCGCCAACTCCTAGGCTCGGGCGCATGGATGACATCAGTGGCATGAGCGGCATGAGTGGCACACGTGGTGCGAGCAGCACGAGTGGCCAGGGCGACGTCACCGGTACCGGCGGGCGGTCGCGGCGCCGCGTGCTGAAGGCGGCCGTGGCCGGAGCCGGTGCGGTCGCCGCGGTGGGGGCCGGCGCCTCCGCCGCGCACGCGGACGGGCGGCGGCGCGGCGCGCCCACGTTCGTCCTCGTCCACGGTTCCGGCAGCAACTCCTTCGGCTGGGCGCCCCTGCTGGGCGAGCTGGGCCTGCGCGGCCACCGCACGGTCGCGGTCGATCTGCCCGGGCACGGGTACGACGCCTATTTCCCCGTCTCCTACCAGGCGCCCCAGGACCTGGAGCGGCTGCGCACCGAACCGTCCCCGATCTCCCGGGTCACGCTCGCGGACTGCGCGGCGCGCGTCGTCGAGGCGGTGCGGCGGGCGCACCGCAACGGCCCGGTGGTGCTCGTGGGCCAGAGCCTGGGCGGAGCGACGGTGAACGCGGTCGCCAACCAGGTGCCCGGGCTGCTGGCCCACCTGGTGTACATGTCGGCGTTCTGTCCGACCCAGCACACCTCGGTGCAGGAGCTGATGATGACCCCGGAGGCACGCACCAGTGCCCTCTTCCGGTTCCCGCCCTTCCCGACCGCGCCGGAGCTGGGTGTCAACCGGGTCAACTGGCGTTCGAACGACCCGGCCCTGTTCGCCGCCGCCAAGGAAGCCCTGGCGGCCGACTGGTCCGACGCGGAGGTGCGGGCGCTGCTCAACATCCTCGAGCCGGACGAGTCGGCGGCCCTCGGCACCAGCGACGCCCGGGGCCTGCCGGCGACGTGGGGCCGGGTGCCGCGCACGTTCATACGGCTCACCGAGGACCGGGCGATCCCGCTGGCCGTGCAGGACCTGATGATCCGCGCGGCGGACGAGACGACCCCGCGCAACCGGTTCCGCGTACGGTCGCTGGCCGCGCCGCACATCGGTCCGCGCGACCCGCGGCTGATGGCGGACGAGCTGGAGCTCGTCGCCCGGCTGTGCCGCTGAGCACCGCCGAGCCCGGCTGACGTACCCGGCTGACGTACCCGGCCGGCGGACCGGATCGGCGGACCGGATCGGCGGACCGGACCGCCGTACCGGACCGACGTGCCGGACGCCCGTCGGCGTGGTCGGATGGACCTCTACGTCCGTCCGACCGGGGTACGGGCCACCCGGCCCGTTCGCCCAGACGAGGAGCCCCCGCATGGCTGGGCAGTTCGAGGCAAGCGTCGTGATCGACCGGCCGGTGGAGCAGGTCTTCGCCTATCTGGCCGACGGCCGCAACGATCCGCAGTTCAGCCCGCGCGTCCAGCGGATCGAGCGGGTGCCGGACACCCCGACGGCCGTCGGCACGGTCTTCCGCAGCACCGTGAAGGACGCCGGGATGAAGACGGCCCGGGAGTTCCGGATCACCGAGTTCGACGCGCCGCGGCGCATGCGCTGGACCGAGGTCAGCAAGAACCTCGTCACCGCCGACGGCGGTTACGACCTGGAGCCGCTGTCCGGCGGCCGGACCCAGGTGCGGATCTTCAACACGCTCACCGGCCACGGCCTCGGCAAGCTGCTGGTGGGCCTGGCGCTCGGCGCCGCCCGCAAGGACGCCCCGGCCTTCGGGCAGCGGATCAAGGCGGCCGTCGAGGCCGCCTGACGGGCCGGTACGACAATGGGTACATGGGGCAGGGGACCCGCGGAACACCGCGGATCCCCTGCCCCATGGCGTCTTGCCGCGCACGTCAGTCGCGGACGAACAGCACGACCACGAAGCCCACCACGACGCCCAGCAGCAGCGCCGCCGGGGCGTACCAGGGCCGCGGGGTGCGCAGGTACGGCAGGAAGCGGTCCACGGCGTACCGGCCGGGCCCGGTGAGGATGATGCCCACCACGGCCGCGGTGAGCAGGAGCTCGTACTCCACGCCCTTCGGGCCGGTGAAGGCCTCCAGGCCCTTGACCCCGAGGATGTTGATCAGGGTGCCGAGGAGCACGGCGCCGGCGAGCGGGGTGAGCAGACCGAGCGCGAGGCCGAGGCCGCCGAAGGTCTCGGACAGACCGGCGATGACGGCCATGGCCTCCCCGGAGGGGTATCCGGCCATCTCGAAGAACTTTCCGGTGCCGCTGATACCGCCGCCGTCGAACCAGCCGAAGAGCTTCTGCACGCCGTGCACGGCCATGGTCAGGCCCACGGCCACACGGATGATGAGCAGGCCGAGGTCGTACGAGGCGGAGTAGCCCGCCGACAGGGAGTCGCGGGAGGGCGTGACGGACAGGGCGGGAGAGGTCATGGGGGTGGATCTCTCTGGTGGGGGACGTGGAACGGGGTGGAGCCGGGTGCCGGGTGGCGCTGATGTTTCGAATTCGAACTATTGCCGACCATAGCCCGTGATTCACATTGGAACAACCAGGCGTAAGGTGTTGGCCATGGGTGACACGAGATGGCTCTCCCCCGAGGAGATGCGCGCCTGGGACGGCTTCCTGGCGGCGTCGGCCTTGCTCCATCGGCAGCTCGACCAGCAGCTGAAGGAGGATTCCGGCCTCTCGCACCCCCAGTACGAGATACTCGTCCGCCTCGCGGCGGCGCCGGACGCCGAACTGCGCATGACCGACCTCGCGAACGGCCTGATCAACTCCAAGAGCGGGCTGACGTACCAGGTCACGCAGCTGGAGAAGGCCGGCCTGGTCCGCCGCCGCAGCTGCCCCACCGACGTCCGCGGCATCTTCGCGGTTCTCACCGAAACGGGCCGCCGCCGTCTGGAGGAGGCCGCTCCCGGCCATGTCTCCGCCGTACGGCACTACCTCATCGACGTCCTGACCGAGGAGCAGCTGACCGCGATAGCCGACGGGCTCGGCGAGGTCAGTGTCCGGCTGCGCGCCGCGGGGCGGTGAGGAAGCCCGACGTGTGGAAGTACCGGATGTAGTGGTCCAGGAGTTCGGCGTCGACCGGCGGGCAGACCAGTCCGCTGCCCGCCAGGTCCTGTTCGATCCGGGCGCGGCCGAGCTCGGGGAAGTGCGTGGTGGCGCACAGCTCCTCCAGCGTGACCGTGCCGCCCGCCGCGAGCGTGGTGAACCGCGGGGCGAAGGGCGTGAAGGAGTGGCCGGGCCGGTCGGCGAGGTGGGCCGCCATCGCTTCGGTCCACGCGTGGTAGCCGATGGTCTCGATGCGGTGCCCGTGCGCCCTCAGCCGCTCCACGAGGTCCTCCAGCACTGCCTCGTGCGGGTTGGTGAGGTGGTACGTCTGCCCGCTCGCCTCGTGGTGCAGGGCGAGGTGGACGATGGCGGCGGCCGCGTGGTCGACGGGGACGAGATTGAGGGCCACCGGGAGGTCCGGGGCCAGTCCCAGCTCCGTAATGATCTTGAAGAGTTCGCACAGGGCTGCGCCGCTGTTCCAGGTGTGGCTGCGGGTGTCGCCGGTGATCTCGTGCGGGCGGTGCACGGCGGCCGGCAGTCCGGCGAGGGCGGCCTTGCGGACCAGCTGCTCGGCGACCCACTTGCTCTCCGTGTACCCCATGGACAGCAGCTCGACGTGGTCGAGCGGGGTGTCCTCCGCGACGCGCCGCACGCCCGCCGCGCCGAAGCCGTGCACCACTCCGATGGTGGAGACGAAGTGCAGCGGGACGGCGCGGGCGGCGGCCAGCGCGATGATCTCGGCCGTGCCGTCGACGTTGGCCGGGCGCAGCTGTTCGTAGGGGTAGAGGAAGTTGACGTCGGCCCCGCAGTGGTGGATGACGTCCGCGCGGGAGGCCAGGCCGGCGTACGCGGCGTCGGTGAGCCCGAGGCGGGGCGCCGCGAGATCGCCGAGGTGGACGCGGACGCGGCCGTCGCCGGGCAGCGGGCGGTCGATGCCGTGCCGGGCGCGGGCCTGCTCCAGGCGGCGCCGGGCGTGCGCGTCGTCGCGGGCGCGGACCAGCAGGTGGATCTCGGCGCCCGTCCGGTCGAGGAGTTCGTTCAGCAGGTGGGCCCCGAGGAACCCGGTGGCGCCGGTGAGCAGGACGTGCCGGGGCGCCCGCCAGTCGGGCCGGGGTTCGGCGGTGGTCAGGACGGGCGGTACGGGCCGGTCGAGGTCGGGGAGCCAGCGGTCGGCGACGGAGAGCCGGGGCGGGGCGGGCAGGCCGCGCACGGTGGCTTCGACGCAGGCCGTGAACGCCTTCAGGGTGGGCTGCATCAGGAGTTCGCCGACCAGGCGGTAGCTGTGCGAGCCGCCGATGGACAGGGCGTCCTGGACCAGGCGGACCAGCTTGGAGGCGGTGAGCGAATTCCCGCCGCGCTGGAAGAAGTCCTCGTCGGGGCCGTCCCCGGGGGCATCCCCTGGGCCGTCCCCGGGGCCGTCCGGGGCGTGGGCCACGCTCTGCGGCAGGGTCTCGGCCCAGATCCGGGCGACCACGTCGGCGACGGTCGCCGGGGTGGCCGCCGCCCCGGCCGGCGGCACGGGGACGGGCGCCGGTTCGGCGGGCGGGGTCAGGGCGAGCAGGGCGGCACGGTCGACCTTGCCGTTGGCGGCCAGCGGTAGCTGGTCCAGCACGGTGATGGTGGCCGGGACCATGAAGGCGGGCAGCCGTGCGGCGAGGTGGGCGCGCAGCTCCTGGCCGGTGGGGCCACCGGCCGGGGCCGCGGGGCCGGTGGCGGCGTACAGGGCGAGGTGGCGGGTGGCGCCGTCCTCGCGGGGCAGGACCACGGAATCGGTGACGGCGGGGTGGGCGGCCAGCGCCCGGCGTATCTCGTCGAGTTCGATGCGGAAGCCGCGGACCTTGACCTGGTCGTCGCGCCGGCCCCGGAACTCCAGCAGACCGTCGGCGCGCGTGCGGACGAAGTCGCCGGTGCGGTAGACCCGGCCGGAGGCCAGGGTCACGAAACGGCGGGCGCTCTCGGCGGCGTTGTTGAGGTAGCCGGCGGCGACGGCCGGTCCGCCGACGCACAGCTCGCCCTCCTCCCCCGGCGCGGCCGGCGTGCCGTCCTCGCGCAGGACGTGGCAGACGGTGTCGGCGATCGGCCGGCCGATGGGCACGCCGGTGGCGCCGTCGGGTACGTGCGCCACCTCGTACGCGGTGGCCACGCAGGCCGCCTCGGTGGGGCCGTAGGCGTTGACCAGGTGCTCGGGGCGGCCGCGTTCCAGGACCCGGCGGGCCGCGTCCGGCCGCAGGGCCTCGCCGCCGGTGAGGACGTAGCGCAGGCCGGCGAAGGTCTCGGGGCGTTCCTGCGCGATGTGGTGGAAGACGCTGGTGGTGGCGAACACCACGCTGACGCGCTGCTCGCGCAGGAACGCGTGCAGGGCGTAGGGCGCGAGGAGGAGGGTGGAGTCGGCGGGCACCAGACAGGCGCCGCCGAGCAGGGCGGGCCACATCTCCAGGACGGAGGCGTCGAAGGAGAGCGTTGCGGCGTGCAGGACCCGGTCGGTGGGCCGGACCTCGTAGAAGCCGTTGCCGACGGCAAGCCGGATCAGCCCACGCTGGGGCACGGCAACGGCCTTGGGACGCCCGGTGGTGCCGGAGGTGAACATCACGTACGCCGGCACGCCGGCGTCGACGCCGGCGGCCTCGGGCGCGACGGCGGGCGGGGTGCCGGGCGCGGTGCCGGGCGCGGTGACGCCGACGGACGGGAGCGACGCCCGCCCGGCCATCCGGTACTCCCCCTGCGCCGGGTGCGGGGCCGGCGCGGCCGTGCGGCGGGCACCGTCGGCCGGGTACGGGGTCTGCCTGGCCGCGTGGTCGGCACCGTCGGCCGGGGGCGTGGCCGCGCGGCCGGTGGCGTCGGACGGGTGTGGGGCTCGCCCGGCAGCGGGCGGGGCCGCGTGGCGGCCGGTGGTCAGGATGTGGTGGTAGTCCCAGGCCGGGGCGGGCGCGCGGTCCGGCGTACCGGCGCCGGGGAGGCGGACGAGGGCCACGGCCGCCGTGTCCTCGAGCATGCCGGCGACGCGGGCGGCGGGCAGCGACTCGTCGAGGGGGAGGTACGTCGCGCCGGCGCAGACGACGCCGAGCAGCGCGACGCAGGCCTCGGCACCACGCGCGCCCGCGACGGCCACCACCGCGCCGCGCGCCACCCCCAGGGCGGCCAGACCGGCGGCGAAGTCGTCGACGAGCACGAGGAGTTCGGCGTACGTGTACCGCACCCCGCCGGGCGTGTCGACGGCGGGCCGGTCCGCGTACCGCCGGGCCCGCTCTCGGAACAGCGCGGCGAGCGGCCGCCCGTACAGCTCCTGGTCCGCCGCGTCCCCCGGCCGTCCCGCCGTCACGTCCACCGTCATGGCGCCACCCTCCCCAAAACAAAGCGAGCACTCGCTCTGATATGAGCGTAGCCATTCCCGGGCCCACCGCGTCCGTACCGACGCGATCCGGCCAACTCGGCCCCGAAGACGACGCGAAGCCGTCGGTCGGGCGGCGGAAGGCCGTCAACGGCCCCTCACAGGAGCTGTGTCACCAACGTCGCCGGCCGGCCGGTCGCCGCCGCGCGAGCGGGTGCAGCCGAGGCGTTCCGCGCGGGAGTTGTCCACGCAGCCGGCCGCGGGCGGCGCGTGGACCGGGCCGCTCCCGGCCGGCGCCCGGCACGGGCGGTCAGGACGGCTGACGCGGTGTCCACGGCTTTGCTAGCCTCCGCCGATGGCTGAAGAAACCCGCACACTGGCCGTCCGGTTCGAGGCGGGGGCGCTCACCCTCCACGAGGCTCGGGACGAGCACGGCGTCTACTACGCGATCCCCGGTACCGCACCCGTGCCCGCCGGACCGTCCGTGGCCCTGCCGCTCGCCCGGGCGCTGCACGCCCGGATCCGCCCGGTGGGCTCGGCCGAGACCGTCCTGCGCGGCTGGTCGCAGGGTGCGCCGCCGCGCGAGGTGGCCCACCACGACCCGGCGGCCGCGGCGCCGCGCCGCATCCGGGCGGGCGCGATCGTCATCCGGGACGGCGCGATCCTGCTGATCCGGATGACGGACGACCAGGACCCCGACTTCGCCGGTCCGGACGGGGTGTGGTTCGAGATCCCGGGCGGGGGCGTCGAGGCGGGCGAGACCCCGGTGGCCGCGGCGGTCCGTGAACTGCGCGAGGAGACCGCGCTGACGGGCACCGTCGTACGGGAGGTCGCGCGGGTGTGGCGCGACCTCAACCGGGAGCACTACTACCTGCTGGACGCCGACGGCGAGGTCGGCCCGGCGGAGAGCCTGGACACGTACGGCGGGACGCCGGTGTGGGTACCGGTGGCGGACCTGCCGGGCGTCGCGGTGTGGCCGCGCCGGCTGGCGTGGCGGATCGCCCACTGGCACGGGGCGGGCTGGCCGGCGTATCCGGCCGAGCTCGCCGACAGCATCCGGGACCTCGGCGCACCCTGCGACTGGTAGCCGCACGGGTAGCCGCGCGGCCTGCCCGGAGCCGGGGCGGGCGGTCGGCGGCCGCGCGGGCGGTCAGGGGGTGGCGGCGACCGTGAGTGCGGCGCCGCCGACGACCATCTCGGGCTCGGTGGCCGCCATGACCACGTGCCCGCACGGCTGGAGGGTCACCTCCACCGGCCCGCCCCCGCGCCCGCTGCGCCAGGACACCCGGCTGGCCTGCGCTTTGCACCGAGGACAACACGGCATGGCGGCGACGCTCTTCATGGTTCCCCCTCGGTGCGAAACGGCCGGTGGGCGCACTCTGTCACGGGGATCGGGCCGTGCCGAGCGCTGTTCCCGAATCGAAACCCGAATCGAAGCCCGGTTCGAAGCCTGGGTTCGAAGCCTGGGTTCGAAGCCTGGGTTCGAAGCCTGGGTTCGAAGCCCGGATCGAAACCGCCGTCGGCCGTCGGCGACGGCGCTCCCCCGTACGCCGTACCCCGCCGGACCGGGTCCCCAAGCATGCGGCGCGCGACGGCCGGTGCCGGACGCGACGGCCGGCGCCGGACGTAACCCGCCGCGGACCCTACGCGCGCAGCGGATTGGGCAGCGGCAGGTAGCGCGCGTCCGCGCCGTCGGCGCGGGTCCAGCGCAGCAGGAGGTTGGTCTTGCCCGGCAGAGCGGGGGCGTCGAGCAGGGCGGGGATCTCGGGGAGCGGATGGCGCGCGTGGTGGCGCAGGAACGCGGCGCGGACCGCCGGCCAGAGGGCGGGGGCGAGGGCGGGATGGTGGTCGGCGAGGGTGGCGGCGACCTCGCTCAGGTGGTTGACGACCAGGCAGTAGACGAGGCGCTCCCACGCCGCCGGCCGCGCGGTGTCCGCGAGGAGTTTGACACCCTCCGCGTCGCGGAAGAGGGCCTGGACGGGCAGGCCGGACGGGTCGACCGCGATCAGGGTGTTCTGGGCGTGGGCCTCCAGCACGACTCCCTGGGCGAAGAGGTCGAGAGCAGGGGGGATGACCTGGTGGAGGTACGCGTCCCACCACGCCGCCGGATCCGCGGCGCCCGCGAGCGGGCTGCCGGGGAAGTCCTCGGCCAGCGCGGCGGCCAGCAACGGGGTGGCGCCCGGCAGGACATGGCCGTGCAGGCCGTCGCGGACCATGACGGCCAGCTCCTCGAACGCGAACGCCGCCGTGCGGTAGCCCCGGTCGCCGAGCCAGGCGGCGGTGGAGCCGGTCCGCTCGCGCAGCCCGGCGAAGGCGGCGGCCACCGCCCCGTCCGTACGGCGCAGGGCGAGCAGGTCGTGCCGCCAGAGCCGGCGCACGTCGTTGGTGATCCGTACGTCCAGGCTGAACTTCAGGAAGAGGTCGGCCCCGGCGTCCGGCGCGTAGACGGTGCGCAGCGAGGCCGTGGGGTGCACGGGGCGGGCGCCCACGCCCAGCCGCAGCAGGCGGCCGTCCTCGAACGCCGGGTGGGGGCCGAGCAGGGCCAGTTGCCACGGGTGCGCCGGGAGCAGCCGGTAGCCGTCCGGGGCGGGCGGCGCCCCGAGCCGGCCGGCGAGGGCGTCGAGCGGTCCGGTGGCCGGGGCGCCGCCCTCCTCGACGACCTGGTCCTCGCGCAGGGCGAGGAAGGCCAGCGGGAAGGCCGCGTGCGCCTCCGGCGCGTACGGCAGCCAGGCCGCCGCCGGGCCACCGCCCCGGGTCTTGGGGGCCGGGTGGTACGGGTGTCCCAGCACCAGGGCCTGCTCGGAGCGCAGGTACGGGTCGGCGGGCGCGGCGGCCGACGCCCGGGCGGCCAGCAGCGCGGCGACGGTGGCGTGGCTGTCGGCCATCTCGGCGAACAGTTCGCCGTTCGCCACGCCGGTCAGCAGCCGCAGCTCCTCACAGGCGAGTTCGAGGAGCTCGGTGTGGCTGAGCGGGTGCCAGCCGGTGCCGGTGCGCAGCCGGGCGCGGGTGGGGCGGCGGCCGCCGGTCACCCGCAGCAGCCGCCCGCTGGCGCGCAGCCGGTAGATGCCGTCCGCCGCGCCCGACGCTCCGGACGCTCCGGACGCTCCGGAGTGTTCCGCAGGCGTCGCGGCTGCACCGGGTCGGGGATCACCGGGCTCGGCGGGGTCGGGTTCGGCGGGGTCGGCCGCTTCCCGCAGCAGGCAGTTGAGCAGCGGTGCTGCGGCGTACGCGTCGGGGTTGAGGTCCACGGAGTCCATTCGGCGTGCGGTGCGCTTTCCCTACGATTATTGCCTGATCATGGAGTGAAGTGCCGGGCCGATCAGACGAGGGAGCGCCGTCCTGGACCGCAGGGTTGACCTCACCATGGCCGAAGAGGCCGTCGCCGCCGAGCTGGGCCTGGTGCGTCCGGCGCTCGCCGGGGCGTACGCCGCCGCGCTGCCGGGCGCGCGGGCGGCCGTACTGACACGGCTGTGGCGGGCGCTGGCGTACGAGCCGCTGCCGTGGGTCGTGGCCCGCGAACGCGGGCGCGGCTCCCTGGCGCTGACGCTGGCGGACGGGGCCCGGCTGGAGGGGCCGGCGCCCGATCCGTACGCGACGACCGCGTACGTGGACGCGGTCGTGCTGGACGGGCGGACCTACCGGCAGGCGGCGCGGCTGATGACCGCGCTCGCGGTGCCGCACGGGACGGCGTTCGCGGCCGAACTCGACGACAGCACCGCCTCGCTGGCGCTCTCCCGGGCCGGCCGGGCGGGTGCGGACGGGGACGACGAGGGGCCCCCGGCCGCCGACTGGCAGTGGGAACAGCGGGTGGTGGACGGACATCCGTACCATCCCAACTGCCGCTCGCGGCCCGGGTTCTCGGTCGCCGAGCAGCTCGCGTACGCGCCCGAGCACCGGCCGGTGGTCGAGCTCGGGCTGGTCGCCGTGGACCGGGAGGAGTGCCTGGTCGGCGGGGAGTGGCCGCAGCGGCTGCGGGACGGGCGGCGGCTCCTGGTACCGGTGCACCCGTGGCAGGCCCAGCACGTCCTCAAGACGACGGGCACCGAGGCGGGGACGATCACCGCGCATCCGCTGATGGCACTGCGCACGCTCGCGCCCGACGACGGCGGCCCGCACGTCAAGACCGCGCTCAGCGCCCGGCTGACGTCGTCGGTCCGCGACATCTCCGTCTACTCGATCGAGACGGCGGCGGCCGTGTCGGCCTTCGCCGAGACGCTGGCCGCCCGGCTGGAGGGACGGCTGCACATCACCCGTACCCTCGGCGCGGTGTCCGCGCACAGCCCCGATCTGGCGGCGGTACTGCGGGAGCCGCCGGAGCGGTACGCCGCCGCGGGCACCGGGGAACGGGTCGTCCCGGTGGCGGCGCTGGCGGAGACGGGCCTGCCGGGGTCGGCGGCGTGGCTCGCGCGGTTCGCGCGGCTGGCGCTGGGCGTGGGCCTGCGGGCGCTGGAACTGGGCGTGGCCCTGGAGGCGCACGGCCAGAACCTGCTGGTCGTCCTCTCCCCCGCGGGCGAGCCGCTGCGGCTGGTCTACCGGGACCTGGCCGACATCCGGATCAGTCCGGCCCGGCTGGCCCGGCACGGCATGCCGGTGCCCCCGATCTCCGGCCGGCTGGTCACGGACGACGAGACGGTGCTGCGGCGCAAGCTGTTCGGCTCTCTGGTCGCCGGCGCCCTGGGCGCGACGGCGGGTTCCGCGGCCGCGCTGGGCGCCGCGCTGTCGGCGGCCGTCGACGTCCTGCCGCGCACGGCGGACACCGAGGCGCTGCTGTCGGAGCCGCTTCCGGTCAAGGCGCTGACGCTGATGCGGCTGAGCCCGGGCACCCCCGGGGACCAGTGGACGGACCTCGGCAGTCCCCTGCCGTGAACGCGCGGCGCGGGATCCCGGTACGCCAGGCCCGCACCGGCACCGACGCCCATGTGGACGCGCGGCTGGTGGGCGGGCACGTCACGTGCGTGGAGGCCCGGTCCTGACAGCGGTCCAGCCCTCCCCGGCGGCGTGACGCCACGGGGAGGGCCGGACCGTTGCGGAGGAGACGGGCTACGCCTGGGCGAGCTCGGCCGCGCCGAAGGAGACGTCGAAGCGGTCGCACCAGATGGAGACGCTGGTGTACTCGGAGAGTTTCACGTCGGCCGGGATGGTGTAGTTCTGGTCGCCCTTGTTGCCCTTGAGCTTGCCCAGGCTGATGTGCTTGCCGTCGTCGAAGACCCGCCAGCCCGCGACGCCCTCCTTCACCGGGGCGTCGGTGAGCAGGACCCGCAGGTCCGGGCCGTTGCTGGTGTCCAGGTTCTCCAGCCGGAGGGTGTGCGAGCCGTCGGCGAGGCGGACGATCTTCACGGAGCCGGTGGTGGCGTGCTCGTGGCTGATCAGGGTGCCCTGGGAGAGGGTCTGCGGGCCGCTCGCGGCGCTCGGCTTCGCCGCCGGGGCGCCCGAGGCACCGGAGCCGCCCGGCGAGGCCGAGGAGGCGGCCGCCGGGGCGGCGCCGCCCGGCAGGGCCTCGTTGATCGTCTCGTTCTGCCAGAGCTTCCACGGCTGGAACCAGTACAGGCCCACTCCCGCGAGCACCAGCGCGACCAGCACAGCCCCGATCACCAGCGGTCCGCGACGCTTCCCGTTGCCTGCCACCGTTCGTCCTTCCGTAGGTCCTTCTCGTACGTCTCGATTCAAGCGGGACGGCCGCCCCCGACACCAGCGGATCCAGATGACGAAACTCTTACGGGACTAGCGGGCCGGTGCGGCGCGCAGGCCCTCCAGCAGGGTGGACAGGTAGCGGTGGGCCGTGTCGATCCGGTCGGCGGGGTCGCCGCCGTGGACCTGGACGGCGTACGCGATGCCGCACATCAGCGGGACCAGGTCGCCCGGGGCCAGGTCGGGGCGGACCGCCCCGGCCGCGTCGGCCCGCTGGAGGAGCGCCCTGCCGGCCGACCACAGGGAGTTCTTGAGCTCCGTGGTGCGCGGCAGGGCGTCCTCGAGGGCGGCGGTGACCGGGGCCAGGGAGGCGTCGCCGACCTGCGCCTCGACGGTGCGGGTCAGGAAGTCCTCCAGCGCCCGCCAGGGATCGGCGTCGGCCAGGGCCCGCTCGCCGTGCCCGACCAGGGCTTCCAGGCAGGGGGTGGCGACGGTCTCCAGCAGCGCCTCGGGCGTGGCGAAGTGCCGGTAGACGGTGCCGACCCCGAGCCCGGCGCGCCGGGCGACGTCGTTGAGCTGCAACGGCGTCCCCTCGTCGACCAGGGCCCGGGCGACGGCGACGATCCGGTCCCAGTTGCGGGCGGCGTCCTTGCGCAGTGGCGTCGTCGTCATGGGGACATGGTAAGGGGATAGCCCATCCGGATGACGCATCCGCCCCTCCCCCTGGGCCCCGCCCCCCGCCCGTACCGGCACCGGCGCCCGGTCCGTACGGCGCCTCAGGCGACCCCGAGGGGCGCGTGCCGTTCGCTGAGCCGGCGGACGGCCGCGGCGACGCGGCGGTCGGTGGCCGTGCGGAACGGGGCCACCGGGCTCGCCTGGGCGCCTATGACAACGCCGGTCCGGCCCGCCAGGGCGTCGTCGGTGGCGGCGACGATCGAGGACCTGGCCGCCACGGACGCCGGACCGGACGTCGAGCGCTCGAACGTGCGGCGCACCAGCGGCCAGAGCAGCCGCAACGCGGGGGAGACGATCTTCGGGTCGGTCATGGTCCCGTTGGTCATGTCGGTCGCCGCGCCCCCGGGGTCGGCCGCGAAGACCGAGACGCCCGTGCCCTCCAGGCGGGCGGCCAGGTCGAGCGTGTAGGCGAGGTTGGCGAGCTTGGCGCGGCCGTACCAGTGGAAGCCGTAGTAGCCGCCGGACGGCTCCACGGCGTCGAACTCCTTCTTCGCGACCCCGACCGCGCCCGAGGTCACGTTCACGATCCGGCTCGGCGCGGCGGCCGTCAGCGTGGGCAGCAGCAACTCGGTCAGCAGGTACGGCGACAGGTGGTTGACGACGAACGACGCCTCGACGCCGCCCAGGTCCCGGCGTGCGGGGAACATCGCCCCGACGTTGTTGACCAGCACCGTCAGCGGGTCGCCGGAGGCGGCATGGTCGGCGGCGATCCGGTCGGCCAGCGCGCGCACCTCGTCGAGCGAGCCGAGGTCGGCGGACAGGAACCGCGCGGGGTGCGCCGGGCCCGTCGCGTCGATCCGCTCGACCGCACGGGCACCCCGGCCGGCGTCACGCCCGACCACCGTGACCGCGTATCCGGCGGCGGCCAGCCCCAGCGCCGTCTCCAGGCCGATCCCGGCCGTTCCGGCCGTCACCACAGCTGTTCTCTTCATGACCCGTCCACTCCCGGCGAAATGAAAATTCGGATAACCCATCCGGTTACCTGCCCCGACCGTAGCACAGATACGGATTGACTATCCGGTTAGTGTCCCGGGGGGGGCTGGACCGTCGGCCGGCCCGTCGGCCCGCCCCCGGCCGTTCAGGCGTGGACGTGGGCCGTTCGAGGGAGTTCGGCACCGGTCCCGGGCCCCGCCGCCCCGGGATCGGGGCGCGCGGCGGGCGTACTGGGGGTCATGCGTCCGTCTCGCCGCCAGGTCCTCATGGGCACCGCCGCCTTCGTCTGCGCCGGCCCCGGCGGGGGCACGGCAGCCCACGCGGCACCCGCCCCGGGCGCCCCCGGCGCCCGTACGGCGGACTTCGCGGCGCTCGCGCGCTCCCTGGACGGCCGGGTGGTCCTGCCCTCCGACACCGACTACGCCGAGGCGCGGCAGCTGTTCCAGCCCCGCTACGACACGGTGGCGCCCGGCGCGGTCGCCTATCCCGCGCACGCCGAGGACGTGGCCGCCTGCCTGGCCTTCGTCCGGCGGACCGGCGTGCCGGTCGTCGCCCGGGGCGGCGGACACGGGTATGCGGGCTGGTCGACCGGCCCGGGCCTGGTCATCGACGTCGGCGTGCTGGCGTACGTGGCGGCCGGGAGCGCGGGCGCGGTGCGGATCGGGGCCGGGGCGCGGCTCGCGGACGTGGGCGCGGCACTGGCCGACCGTGGCACCGCCATCCCCACCGGCCTGTGCCCCTCGGTCGGGATCGCGGGACTGACACTGGGCGGCGGCCTCGGCATCTCCAGCCGGGCGTACGGCGCCACCTCCGACCAGCTCACCGGCGCGCGCCTGGTCACCCCCGACGGAGTCGTGCGGGAGGTCGACGCCACGCACGAGCCCGAGCTGTTCTGGGCGCTGCGCGGCGGCGGGGCCGGGAACTTCGGCGTCGTCACCGAATTCCGCTTCCGCTCCCACCCGGTGACCGACTGCGCGTTCGCCGAACTGCACTGGCCGTGGCGGCACGCGGCAGCCGCGCTGCGCGGCTGGCAGCGCTGGCTGGCCGCACTGCCCGATCCGTTCTGGAGCCAGGTCGAGTTCGTGATCGAGTCCGGCCGGCGGCCCGACGCGGCGGTACGGGTGGTCTGCCTGGACGGCCGGGCGGAGCTGGAGCGGCAGCTGACCCGGCTGGCCGACCTGATCGGCGTACCGGCCCGGGACAGCCATGTGACGGTGCATCCGTACGCCGCGACGCTGCGGGCGCTGGCGGGCTGCGAGGGGCGCGCCGCGGCCGAGTGCCGGCTGCCGGGGCAGCTGCCCGGCCGGGATCCGCGGGGCCGGCTGGGCCGGGACTCCTACGCCGCACGCTCGGACTTCTGGCCGGTGGCGGGCCTGCCGGAGCCGGCCGTCGACGCGGTGCTGGACGCGATCTCCCGGTACGCGGCCGACGGGCGGGGCGTGGTGCAGTTCGACGGGGTGTGCGGCGGCGCGCTGAACCGGGTGGGCGCGCGGGACACCGCGTTCGTGCACCGCGACAGCGGTCTCCTCGCGCAGTACCTGGCCTACTGGCCCGAGTCCGCGCAGCCACAGGAGACCGGCCGGCAGCAGGCCTGGCTCGACGACCTGTGGACCGGGCTGCGGCCCTGGGCGAGCGGGGGCGCGTACCAGAACTACGCCGATCCCCGGCTCGCCTCCTGGCGCCAGGCCTGCTACGGCGTCAACCTGCCCCGCCTGGAGCAGGTCAAGCGCACTGTCGATCCTGACCGGATGTTCAGCTTCCCCCAGGGGGTCTAAGTCATGTCCCGTGTTGTGTCGTTGCGCCGTGCCCTGGTCGTCGCGGTGGCGGCGGGCGCCGCCCTGACCGGCGGCCAGCTGCCCGCGCGGGCAGCTGCCACCGCCGTACCGTCCGCACCGCCGGCCGCCGTACCGTCCGCGCCGCCGGGTGCCGTACCGTCCGCCGTGCCCTCCGCACCGGCCGCCATGCCCTCCGCACCGGCAGCCGCGCCGGGGATGGCCGCCCTGCTGCCCGCGTCCGCCCGCTACACCTCGGCCGTCGCCGGCCCCGGGGAGGGCTGGGACTTCGCCGGGATCCCGGTCGTCGGCCGGATGTACTCCGCCAAGACGAAACGGTACTTCTGCACCGCCAGCGTGGTCTCCTCCCCCGGCCGCGACCTGGTGCTGACCGCCGCGCACTGCCTGCTGGGCGCCGACGCCCGGCAGTTGGCCTTCGTCCCCCAGAACACCGCCGCGAAGCCGCAGCCGCACGGGAAGTTCCCCGTCCGCCGGATCTGGATCGACCCCCGCTACCGCAAGCAGGGCGTCAACCGCGCCGCCGCCCTCGACGTCGCCTTCGTCGAGGTGGGGCCGCGTGCGGACGGACGCCGGGTGGAGGACGTGGTGGGCGGGAACCGGCTGGTCACGGGCTCCGGGTTCGCGCACCGGGCGGTACGGCTGATCGGCCATCCGGCACGGTCCGGGCGGCCGCGCGCCTGCGACAACCGGACGACGAGGTTCACCAGTACCGATCCGAAGATCCCCGGCTCGTTCCTGCGCATCGACTGCACCGGTTTCCTCGGCGGCACCAGCGGTGGCCCGTTCCTGGCCCGCTACGACGCGCGCACCCGCACCGGCGACGTGGTCGGCGTGATCGGCGGCTGGAAGACGGGCGGCGACCTCGCCGACACCTCGTACAGCTCCTCTTTCGGGGCCGACGTCAGGAAGTTGTACGCACGGGCGGCGTCCGCGGCGCGCTGACGGAGGGCGGCGGACCCGCCGGGGCCGGTGCGGCGGCCGGGACCGGCACTGTGGCCGGGACCGGCGGCCGTTGCCGCCGGGTGCGGCGCGGGTTGCCGACCGTGCGCGGGGTCTGCGGGACGCCCGCCGCGATGACCGGGTCCGCGGGCGGCAGTTCCAGGTGACGGCGCAGCTCGGCCAGCGCCATGTGCACCGGGGCGAGGATCAGTTCGGCACGCGGGTGGACGCCGCCGAGGGCGTGCGCGGTGGTCTCGATGGCTTCGGCGGCGTCCTCGGCCGCGGTCCGGCTCCAGCCGCCGGCGGTGACGGCATCGTGCAGGTGGCAGGCGGCCTCGGCCGCGGCGTCGGCCCGTTCACCGACGCCGGGCGCCGCCACGGTCGGCAACAGCTCCATGCCGGGATCAACGAGCGAGGCGCCTGATGGCCACCCCCGCGGGGAGCGGGTCCCTGGCCCTAGGTCGCCCACTGGAGCCACAGGGGCAACAGGACGAGTGCGGCCAGGGAGCTCTTGACGACGAGGGCCGCCGAGAGGTCGACGCCGACGTCGTAGCGCTGGGCGAAGATGAACAGGTTCTGCGGCGCGGGCATCGCCGCGATCAGCACCAGGTACGTCAGCCAGTCCCCGCGCACGCCGAACAGCGGCCCGCACACCGCCCACGCCAGCAGCGGGAACGCCACGCACTTGAAGGCGATGAGCGAGAGCTCCTCCCGCGTGGTGCCCCGCAGGTCCAGGCCCGCCCCGCCCAGGTGCAGGCCGAGCGCGAACAGGGCCACCGGGGAGGCGCTGTCGCCGACGAACGCGAACCCGTCGAGCACCACCCGTGGAACCGGCACCGACAGCAGGTTCAGCGCGATCGCGGCGTTGCAGGCCAGCACCAGCGGGGTGCCGAGGGAGGCGCCGACGGCCCTGGCCAGCCGGCGGCCCGGGCCGCCGACCGGGTCGGCCCGGCCCAGCTCCATGATGGCGATGACCGCCAGCGAGAGGACGCAGACCTGGAAGAGCAGCACCGGGAAGATCGGCGCCGCGTCACCGAACACGGTGATGAAGACGGGCACCGCGAAGTAGGCGGTGTTGACCTGGACGCCCGCCATGACGCGCAGCGCCACCGCGCGCGGCTCGCGCCGCCCGTGCGCCGCCGAGGCCAGCCCCACCAGCACGACGGCGACGGCGGCCGTCGCCGCGTAGCCCGAGATGGCCCGCCAGTCGAAGAGGGCGACCAGGTCGCTCGCGTAGATGTTGCCGAAGAGGTAGCAGGGCACCGCGAAGAGGAAGGCGTAGTCGGCGAAGGCTTTGGAGGCATCCGCGGGCACCACCTTGCGCCGCGCGAGCAGGACGCCGCAGCCGAAGGCCAGCAGCACCGGTACCAGTTTCTCCAGCGCGGCCATCGTCCCCATGCGCCCCCGCACCCCTCTTGTCCGGCGACGTCCCGGGCCGCCCGGTGGAGCGTACGCTGGACGGATCATGAAGAGCGAAGGCCCCTCCCCGGACCCCTCGGCCCCCTCGAACCCGTCGGCCCCCTCAGCCGCCCCCTCGGCCCCCTCGGCCCCCTCGGATCCCGCCCCGCGGCCCGCTCCCAAGCCGCCGCGCAGCTTCGGCACGCTGCTGCGCTCGCCGGCCCGGCCCGGCGAGCCGCTGTTCGCGGGCGCGCCCAAGGCCTGGCAGCGATGGCTGCCGTACGCCGTGGCCGCAGTCGCCGTACTGAGCCTGCTGCCGGTGACGATCACCGTGCTGACCACCGACTACGACCTGGCCGGCGGCTGGGCGGGCGCGCTCGGTGTCGCGCAGACGGTGCCGCTGCTGCTGGCGGTGACCCGGCCGCTGCACGCGTGGGCCATCGTGCTGGCCTCGGACGTGATCGGCGCCGCCCTGCTGATCGGCGCGGACGGGGTGGCGGGGCGGCCCTGGCCCTGGACGCCCATGGTGATCGTCGGCTACCTGCTGCTGATGGCGTTCGTGGGGCTGCGCGAGTCGACCCGGACCATGGTCGGGGTGTGGCTGGTCACCGGCGCCGCCGGGGTGGTGCTGGGGGCCGTACAGCCGACGGGGGCGGTCAACACCCACGCGCTGCTGTTCGTGTTGTCGGGCGTGATGCTGGTGTTGACCGGCGTGCTGCGCGGGCTGGGGGACGCGCAGCGGCGGATCGCCGAGCAGGAGAGCATCAGCGAGGCCGAGCGGGCCCGGCGCACCCTGCTGGAGGAACGGGCCAGGATCGCCCGGGAGTTGCACGACGTGGTCGCCCACCACATGTCCGTGATCACCGTGCAGGCCGATTCCGCGCCGTACCGGCTGCCGGGGATGGCGGAGCCGGTGCGGCAGGAGTTCGAGGCGATCGCGGCCAGTGCGCGGGAGTCGCTGAGCGAGATGCGGCGGCTGCTGACGGTGCTGCGCGGCGACGGCGCGAACGGCGAACGCGCCCCGCAGCCGGGCCTGTCGCGGCTCCAGCAGCTGGTGGAGACGACCGTACGGGCCGGGCAGCCGGTCGAGCTGTCGATGGCCGCCGGGGTCGCGGACGGGGTGCCCGCCGCGGTGGACCTGTCGGCGTACCGGATCGTGCAGGAGGCGCTGGCCAACGTGGTGCGGCACGCCCCCGGGGCGCCGACGCGGGTGTCGGTGACCGGCGACGGCGCCGAGGTGCTGGTCATGGTCGTCAACGGGCCGGCCCGGGACGCCGTGGTGGCGCTGGAGAGTTCGGGCACGGGGCACGGTCTGGTCGGGATGCGCGAGCGCGTACGGTTGACGGGCGGGACGCTGGACACCGGCCCGCTGCCCGACGGCGGCTTCCGGGTCGCCGCCCGCCTTCCGCTGACCGAGGACGCCAGTTGACCATCCGTGTGATCATCGTCGACGACCAGGCCATGGTGCGGGCGGGGTTCGCCGCGCTGCTGTCGGCGCAGGCCGACATCGACGTGGTGGGCGAGGCCCCGGACGGGCGCGCCGGCGTCGCGGTGGCCCGTTCGCTGCACCCGGACGTGGTGCTGATGGACGTACGGATGCCGGAGATGGACGGCCTGACGGCGGCCCGCGAGATCCTCGACCCGCCGCCGGGCGTGGTGCACCGGCCGAAGGTGCTGATGCTGACCACCTTCGACATCGACGACTACGTGTACGAGGCGCTGCGCGCCGGGGCGTCCGGGTTCCTGCTGAAGGACGCGCCGCCGGCCGACCTGATCGCGGCGGTCCGGGTGGTCGCCTCGGGCGAGGCCCTGCTGGCCCCGTCGGTGACCCGCCGGCTGATCGCGGACTTCGTGGAGCGGCGCCCGGCGCCGCGCAAGGACCCCAGGCTGCGGCTGCACGGCCTGACGCCGCGCGAGACGGAGGTCCTGGAGCTGATCGCACGCGGCCTGTCGAACCAGGAGATCGCCGGCCACCTGGTGGTGGCCGAGCAGACCGTCAAGACGCACATCGGGCGGGTCCTGGCCAAACTGGACCTGCGCGACCGCGCGCAGGCGGTGATCTTCGCGTACGAGGCGGGCGTGGTCCGGCCCGGCGACAGCGCGTAGGCGGCGCGTGTGCGCCGGGGGCGGCTCTCCTCCACCCCCTACCCAGGTATGACATCGCGCTTGGCTCCCCGGTGCGACGCCCGGTGGGACACCTGCTTCCTACCTTCTCCCCGCCACGAGGAGAAGGAGAAGGAGAATGCGCCGCTTCCGAAGGACGCTGGTCGCCGCCGCGCTGACGGTGACGGTCGTCGCGGGGACCGCGGGCTGGGTGTCCGCGGACGCCCAGCAGGTGGTCACCGGTCCGCCGCCGGGGGCCGCGGCCTGGTCGGCCGACCGGCTGCCCGGCCACGACCGGCTGCCTGATCCGGCGACGGCGTCGCCGGGCGAGGTGGCGCGGTTCTTCGCCTCGCTGGCCGAGGCGGACCGGCAGGCGCTGCTGCGCCGGCACCCGCTGGTCGTGGGAAACCTCGACGGGGTGCCCGTGGCTCTGCGGTACGAGGCCAACCGGCTCGCGGTGCGGCAGAGCGGGGACGCCCGGTTCGCGGGCCTCGCCGGCCCTGGGCGGCAGATCCTGGCCTTCGACCCGCGCGGGCGGGGGCAGGTCGCCGAGGTGTTCGGGGACCTGACGGGCGCGGCGCACGTCTCGGTGGTCGTGCCCGGCTCGGACAGCGACGCCGCGACGTACGACGGGCAGCGCCGCCCGTACACCGGTCCGCGCGCGATGGCGCGGGCGCTGCGGGCGGCGACCGGGGACCGGACGGCGGTGGTGGCGTGGACCGGGTACACCACGCCGGTCGGGGTGGGGCTGGACGCGGCGGGCGGGCGGCTGGCGCGGGCGGGCGCGGAGCGGCTGGTGCGTTTCACACGGGGACTGGACGCGGTCGGGGCGGCCGATCCGGTGCTGTTCTGCCACTCGTACGGCTCGGTGGTGTGCGGGCTGGCCGCCGGCCGGACCGACGCGAGCGACCTGGTCGTCCTCGGCTCGCCCGGGATGCGGGCGGATTCGGTGGCGGGCCTGCGGACGGGCGCCCGGGTGTGGGCGGCCAAGAGCCCCTCCGACTGGATCTCCGACGTGCCGAACCTGGAGTTCGCCGGGCTCGGCCACGGCGCGGACCCCGCCTCGCCGGCGTTCGGGGCCCGCCGGGTGCCGGCCGCCGACGTCCAGGGGCACACCGGCTACTTCGTGCCCGGCACCCGGTCCCTGGCCGCGTTCGCCCGGATCGCCGAGGGGGACGTGCGATGAGCGGCCCGCCGACCACCCGGCCACCGGCCGGTCGCCCACTGGCGGTCCGCCCGCCGACGGCCCGCCCACTGGCGGTCCGCCCACTGGCGGTCCGCCCGCTGGCCGCGCTGCGCCGGACCGCCGACCGGATCGAGCGGCGCACCCCGGCCCACTGCGACCGCGCGGTCGACGGACTGCGTGCGCTGGCGCTGCTCGCCGTACCGGCCGGGCACTGGATGCTCGGCGGGTTCACCCTCGACGCGGACGGCGGCCTGCACAACGCCAGCCCGCTGTCCGCGTTCGGCGGCCTCGCCCCGGCCGGCTGGGTGCTCCAGATGCTCGGCGTCTTCTTCCTGGTCGGCGGCTACGCCTCGGTGCTCTCCTACCGGCGGCGCCCGGGGACCGCGGTGGCGTGGCTGCGCGGCCGGGTCGCGCGGCTGGGGCGGCCGGTGCTCGGGGTGACGGCGGTGTGGGCGCTGGCGGCGCCGGTGCTGTACGCGGCGGGGGTGCCGGAGGCCACCTTGCGGACCGCGGCGACGCTGGTGATCCAGCCGCTGTGGTTCGTCGGGGTGTACGTGGTGGTGACCGCGCTGACGCCGTACTGCGTGCGCGCGGCGGGCCGGCTCGGCGGTTGGGCGGCGGCGCCGCTGCTCGTCTCGGTGGCGGTGGTGGACGCCCTGCGGTACGGCCCGTACGCGGACGCGGTGCCGTCGTGGGTGGCGGTGGCGAACATCCTGCCGGGCTGGCTGTTCGCGTACCAGCTCGGTGTCTCGTGGGGCGAGCGCCGGATCGGGCGGCGCGGTGCGTGGCTGCTGCTGGCCGGCGGGGCGCTGCTGTTCGCGGTGCTGCTGGCGGTGTTCCACTACCCGGCGTCGATGGTGGGTGTGCCGGGCGCGGAGCGGACCAACTCGCACCCGCCGTCGCTGCTGGTGCCGGCGCTGGCGGCGGCGCAGTCGGGGGCGGCGATCCTGCTGCGGGACCGGCTGGCGCGGGCGCTGGCGCGGCCCGCGCTGTGGGCGCCGGTCGTGGTGATCAACCTGTCGGCGATGACGATCCTGTGCTGGCACCAGAGCGCGATGCTGGCGGCGGCGGTACCGGCCTCGTTCGCGGGTGGGGTGGCGGGGCTGACGACGGCGCCCGACACGCTGGCGTGGATCGGGCAGCGGCTGGCGTGGCTGCCGGTGTTCGCGGTGCTGCTGGTGGCCATCGCGCGGTACGCGCGGCGGTTCGAGGAGCCGTGGACGAAGGCGACGGCGGTGCGCCGGACGGCGGCGGGGATCCTGGCGGCGGGCTTCGCGGTGTTCGCCCTCGGGCTGGCCTGAGCCGCAGGCGGCCGGACATGAGCAGAGCGCCGCTTCCTGCGGGAAGCGGCGCTCTCGTCGTGCGGTGGCGGGGGTCAGGCGATGGACGCCGACACGATGGCCGCGACCGCGAGGTTGCAGGAGGCCGTGACCCACACGGCCGGGTGCGGCTGCGGGTCGACGACGATGGCGCCGAGCTTGCCCGGGGTGACCACGTCCAGGACCAGGAAGGCGACGGCCATCAGGACCAGGCCGAGCAGGCCGAAGACCGCGGTGGAGACCAGGCCCTTGCCGAAGTCGTCGTAGGTGGTCCAGATGGAGGTGAAGACGATGGCGCCGATGCCGAGGAGCGCGGAGCTGAGCAGCAGCGCGGCGTTGCGGTTGCGCTCCTCCCAGATCTGCTTGCCGAGCTTCCCGGGCGTCAGCACGTCCACGAGGACGATGCCGAGGATCAGCAGCACCAGGCCGAGGGCGCCGTAGGCGCTGGTGCGGCCAAGTCCGTTGATGATGTCGCTCATTGAGAAGCCTGTCTCCGTGTGGGGTGGAAAATCGAGTCCCTGGGGGAGGCTGAATCTATCGCACGGCTGTCTGAGATGGCACGGGGAGGGCACGGAAGATGCAGATCCGGGCGGCGCGGCCGCACGAGGCGGCAGGGCTGTCCGAGCTGGTGATGCGCTCCAAGGCGCACTGGGGGTACGACGCGCCGTTCCTCGCGCGGTGCGCGCCGGAGCTGCGGATCCGGGCCGAGGACATCGGTGTCCGGCGGGTCGTCGTGGCCGAGAACGAGTGGGGCACGGCGGTGGGGGTCGCCTCCCTGGAGGGCGCGGCGCCGCGGGCGGCAGTGGGGCTGCTGTTCGTGGAACCGGCGGCGATCGGCCAGGGCGTGGGGCGGCAGTTGTACCGGTATGTCCTGGCCCGGGCTCGGCAGCTGGGGATCCGCCGACTGGTCATCGACGCCGATCCGCACGCGGCCGGGTTCTACCGGGCGCTGGGGGCGCGGGAGGTCGGTGCGGTGGGAGCACTGCTCCGCTTCGACGTGGAACTCGCCCCGCCCGCGCCCTGGGTGCGGGCGTGGACCGGCGGGCGGCGCGCCGTACATATCGGTAATGTCGGTGAATTCAACGCCCAGTTCGGCGACGTCTCCCTGGACCGGGAGCAGCGTGCCGCCCACCACTACGCGTGCCTGGCCGCGTTCTACAGCCCCCGGCCGGCGGCCCTGGTCCTGCCCCGCGCGGTGCCGGCGGGCTGGCTCGGCCGACTGGGGCGGGAACTGGGCTGGGACGAGGGCGGGGACAAGGGTGGGGCCGAGGACGGGGGCGAGGGCTGGGAAGGGGGCGATGGTGCTGTCGAGGGCCACGGGGCGGTCGAGGGCCACGGGGCGGTCGAGGTGTACGACGGCCTGCTGGCGGACGGCGCCGACGGACCGCTGTTGTCGGCGGCGGTGCGCCGGCGGCCGGCGCTGGCGGAGCGGCTGACGGGATCCGGGCTGCCGCTGGTGCCGTGGGGCCGTACCCGGGAGTTCGCGCGCCTCGCGGGCCTGCCGTGGCGGCCGGAGTCCCTGCGGCACGAGTCGAAGGCCGCCTCGCACGCGCTGTTCGCGCGGATCGTGGCGGAGGGCGGGCACCCCGGGATCGTGGTGCCGGCGCAGTGGCCGGCCGCGACCCGGCGGGCGGCCGTCCGGCTGCTGGCGGCGCGGGCCCGGGCCGGCGAGAGCACCGTTCTCAAATCGGAGCACGGGGTCGGCGGCTCCGGCACCACCGTGGTGACACCGCAGGACGTCAGGGCGGCCGGCGGGGCGCGGGCCGTCCTGCGCCGGCTGCCGCGCGGACCGCTGCTGCTGGAGGAGTACGTGGCCGGGCCCGCCGGTGAGGGGGACGCCCGGGAGGTCCGGGACCTGACGTACGACGGATTCGTGGATGCGGCGGGCCAGGTGCACGAGGTGGGCGCGGCCCTGATGGACGTGGCCGGCACCGGCTACCGCGGTGCCACCGTCGGCCCCGGCGCGGTGCCGGCGTGGGCCGCGAAGCCCCTGCTGGCGTTCGGCGGGGCGGTGGGCCGGGAGCTGGCGGCCGCGGGCCACCGCGGCTGGTTCGACGTCGACTTCGTCGCGGACGGGGAGGGCCGGCTGGCGCCGACGGAGACCAATCTGCGCCTGACGGGCCCGTCCGTCGCCTTCGTGGTCGCCGCACGCCTGGACGAACTGCGCGGCGGCGCGCACCTGGTCCGGGTGATGGACCGGGTGGACCTCGGCGCGCGGCTGCCCGAGGAGCCGCTGGAGGAGCTCTTCGCCGCGCTGGCCCGCGCGTGCCGGGAGCGGGACGCCGTCTTCCTGCCCGCCATCCCGACCGCCGCGTTCGAGCCGGCGCCCTGGTTCGGGGCGCTGGTGGCCGCCCGTACCACCGGCGCCCTCGAAGCGGCGGAGGAACTGGTCCGCGACGGGGCCCGGCGAACGGGCGACCTCTTCACCCGGTGAGCCCGCCCGGTGGGGGCCGGTGAGCACGGCTGGCCTGTGCCCCGGCGAGCCTGCCCGGTGCGGGGCCCTCCCCGGCCGGTGCGCGACCCGGTGGGCCCGGCCGGCCCGGGCCGGCGAGCACGGGCCGGTAAGCCCGGTCGGCGCGCGACCCGGTGAGCACGGCTGGCGTGCGACCCGGCGCGCCCGCGCGATGCGGGCCGCTCCGCCCGGCCGGCGCGTTACCCGGCGCGCCCGCCCGCTGCGGGCCGCTCAGCCCAGCCGGCCCGCGACCCGGTGAGACCGGCCCGCGCGGGCCGGTCAGTCGCCGTGCCGGCTCCTGCCGCCGGCCCTCCCCCCGGCCACGGCCCCGTTCCCGCTCCCGTTCCCCTTCCCGTCCGCGCCCTCGCCCGTGTCGCCGTCCTCGTCCCGGGTGAAGCCGAACGGATCGGGCTGCTTGCGGGTGAGGTACACCGCGACGACGGCAGCCGCGATCATCAGCGGCACGTTGAAGGCGTACACCAGGGCCGCCTGGCGGGGCCAGTCCTGTTTCTGCGCCAGCCGGTAGAAGTTGTCCTGGGGCCACCAGGACATCAGCAGGTAGACCACCGCCAGATGGGCCGCGGTGGTGAGTCGGCGGGAGCGGCCCTGGGCGCGCATCCGGGACCGGCCCGCGACGAGGAAGAAGACCCCGGCCCCGAAGGACAGGCATTCGATGACGTAGAGGATCTGGAAGAAGCCCGCCCAGGGGCTGGGCACACCGGTGAGGTCGGTGGAGTAGGGCCAGAAGAAGTCGGTGAGGACGAAGGCCAGCACGGCCGGGACCAGTGTCAGGCAGCCCACCCCCAAACCGGTCGGGAACTCGCCCTCACCCGTGGCGGCGGCGTACTTGCCGCCGGTGGCCCGCGCGCGCATCGGCTCGACGGGCAGCGGCAGTCCGGCCCGGTGTTCCCGCCCCGCCCGGGTCCGGGGCAGGGTGCGCAGGGTGGCCGTCCCCCGGGGTATCTGTGCGTGGGGCAGCTTCCCCTTGAGGTAGTCGCGCAGGGCCGCGGTGTCCGGCAGGCCCGGCCCGGGGTCGCCGGCCGGCGGGAAGGCGGGCGGCGTGAGGTAGGCGACGAGCCGGCCGACGCCCTTGGTGTCGGGAACGGCGCGGACGAGGACCGAGCCGACCTCCTCGTGGCACCGGATGACGGACTCCACGCGGTGGGCGTCGATACGTCCCGTGGCGAGCGAGATGTCGTCCCGGTCGCGGCCGGCGTACTCCAGCAGCCCGTCGGCGCGCAGCACGCCGCGGTCGCCGGTGGGCAGGGCGTCGCCGCCTTCGGGCGGGGCGAGGTGGATCTCGCCGTCCCGGAGGTCCACCCGGCAGCCGGGGAAGGGCAGGCCGATCAGCGAGAGCCGCTCGGGGTGCTCCTCGGGGCGGGGCAGCTGGGCGAGTTCGAACCAGGTGCCGCACCCGGCCGTCTCGGTGGTGCCGTAGACGTTGAGCACGCGGGCGCCGGGCCGCAGCCGGGTCTGCAGCTCGCCCAGTTCGTCGAGGAAGAGGCGGTCGCCGGTGACCGTGAGCAGGCGCAGGCGCCCCAGCTCCGGGTCGGGGCGGCGCAGATCGGGCCGGCCGGGCGCGGGGGCCAGCAGCCGGACGGCGCCCGCCGGGTCGGTGTGCACGGCGGTGACCCGCTCGGCCGCCACGACGCGGCGGACCTCGTCGGCCCGCCAGGAGCCGCGCACGGGCAGTACCAGGGTGCCGCCGGAGCACAGTGCCCGGGTCCAGCCCGCGGCGAAGGCCGTGCCGTCGCAGGGGGCGGTGATCAGGTGGCGGTCGTCGCCGGTCAGCCGCGCCACCTCGGCCCAGCCCTCGTACGCGGCGAGCAGCCGGGCGTGGCCGAGGGGCACGGCGTGCGGCACCGCTCCCCCGCCGGTCAGCACCGCGGCGGTCGCCCCGGCCGCCGCCTCCCCCGCCGCCTCCCGCGCCACCGCCGGCGCCTGCTCCGGCCGGGCGGCGATCGCGGCCGCGTCGGTGTCCAGGCGGACCACGAGCCGGCCGGTGCCGTCGTCGAGGCGGGCCCCGTGGGCGCCATGGGTGAGGAGCGCGAACGGCTGGACGGCGAACAGCTGCTGGTGCGCGACACGGCCCGCCTCGGGGTCCACCAGCGCATAGGCTCCGCCGGCCTTCAGGACGGCGAGCAGGCCGATCAGGGTGTCCAGCGGCTGGGCCGCGGCCACGGCCACGGTCGCCCCGGCCGGTATCCCGGCGTCCAGCAGATGGTGCGCCAACTGGTTCGCCCGCGCGTCCAGTTGCCGGTAGCCGAGGCTGCGCGGTCCGGAGATGACGGCGCGCGCGTCGGGGGTGTCCCGGACCCACCACTCGAAGCGGGCCAGAACGGTGTCGGCGGTGCGGGGACCGGAGCGGTTGGACTCGGTTTCCTGCGTCATGTGCCGATGATGCCACCGGGCACTGACACACACGATGGTTACTCCTTCGTACGGGTGTTGGAGGAGCGGCTGCCCGAACGGCCCGCGTGGCGGCGGGAGATCGCGCTCCGCGGTGCCGCGTACCGCCCTCCCCGCCCTCCCCTTGACCTCAGGTTTGCTTGAGGTCCTAGCGTTCCGGTCATGGATATGGAAGTCACCGCCTGGACCTCGTTGCACAGCGCGATCACCGCGCAGAGCGACCGCCGCCCCCTGTCCCGCGCGAGTCTGCGCCGGGTCCTCTCCTTCGCCCGCCCCCACCGGCGCGGGCTCCTGCTGTTCCTGCTGCTCAGCGTGGTGGGCGCGCTGCTGGCGGTGGCCACCCCGGTGCTCGCGGCCCGGGTGGTCGACGCCATCGTGGCAGGCGGCGCCACCGGTACGGTCACCCGGCTGGCGTTGCTGATCGCCGTGATCGCGGTGGCCGAGGCGGGCCTGGGCCTGCTGACCCGGCGGCTGTCGGCCACCCTCGGCGAGGGCCTGATCCTGGACCTGCGGACGGCGGTCTTCGACCACGTCCAGCGGATGCCGGTGGCCTTCTTCACCCGCACCCGGACCGGCGCACTGGTCAGCCGGCTGAACAACGACGTGATCGGTGCTCAGCGGGCGTTCAGCAACACCCTGTCCGGCGTGGTCGCCAACCTCGTCACCCTGCTGCTGACCCTGACCGTCATGGTGAGCATCTCCTGGCAGATCACCGCCCTCGCGCTGGTGCTGCTGCCGGTGTTCGTCGTCCCGGCCCGCCGGATGGGTGCGCGGATGGCGGTGATGCAGCGCGAGGCGGCCGAACTCAACGCCGCGATGGGCACCCAGATGACCGAGCGGTTCTCGGCGCCGGGCGCGACGCTGGTGAAGCTCTTCGGCCGGCCCGCCGACGAGTCCGCCGAGTTCGCGGCGCGGGCCGCGCGGGTGCGCGACATCGGCATCCGCACCGCCATGGCCCAGTCGGCCTTCATCACCGCCCTCACGCTGGTCTCCGCGCTCGCGCTGGCCCTGGTCTACGGACTCGGCGGGTACTTCGCGCTGTGCGGCTCCCTCGACGCGGGCTCGGTGGTGGCGCTCGCCCTGCTGCTGACCCGGCTGTACGCCCCGCTGACGGCGCTCGCGGGCGCCCGCGTGGAGGTGATGAGCGCCCTGGTGAGCTTCGAGCGGGTCTTCGAGATCCTGGACCTGAAGCCGCTGATCGACCAGAAGCCGGACGCCCGGGAGGTGCCGCAGGGGCCGGTGTCCGTGGAGTTCGACGGCGTGTCGTTCGGCTACCCGGCCGCCGACAAGGTCTCGCTCGCCTCGCTGGAGGAGGTCGCGGTCCTCGACCCGCGCGGCGGTGCGCAGGTGCTGCACGACGTCTCGTTCCGGGCCGAGCCGGGGCAGATGGTCGCCCTGGTCGGCTCGTCCGGCGCCGGCAAGTCCACGATCGCGCAGCTGCTGCCGCGGCTGTACGACGCGGACGCGGGCGCGGTGCGCCTGGGCGGCGTCGACGTACGCGACCTCACCGCCGACTCGATCCGCGCGACCCTGGGCATGGTCACCCAGGACGGGCACCTCTTCCACGACTCCGTCCGTGCGAACCTGCTGCTGGCCCGGCCCGGGGCCACCGAGGAGGAGCTGTGGGAGGCGCTGCGCCGCTCCCGGCTGGAGGGGCTGGTGGCATCGCTGCCGGACGGGCTGGACACGGTGGTGGGCGAGCGCGGCTACCGGCTGTCGGGCGGTGAGCGGCAGCGGCTGACCATCGCCCGGCTGCTGCTGGCGCGCCAGCGGGTCGTCATCCTCGACGAGGCCACCGCCCACCTCGATTCCACGTCCGAGGCGGCCGTGCAGGAGGCGCTCGGCGAGGCGCTGGCCGGGCGTACGGCCGTGGTGATCGCGCACCGGCTGTCGACCGTGCAGGCCGCCGATCTGATCCTGGTCGTCGAGGAGGGCCGGATCGTGGAACGGGGCACGCACGCCCAACTGCTGGCGGCGGGCGGCCGCTACGAGGAGCTGTACCGGACCCAGTTCGCGAGCGGGGCGCCCGTACCGGGCGCATGATGGTGGCCATGGACATCAAGCTCGAGCTGGTCGCCGTACCCGTCACCGACATCGACCGGGCGAAGGCCTTCTACGAACAGGCCGGGTTCGTCTGCGACCACGACATCCCGGTCAGCGAGGACATCCGTTTCGTCCAGCTCACCCCGCCCGGGTCGGCGTGCTCCATCGCGCTGGGCAAGGGCATCACCGAGATGAGGCCCGGCTCGCTGGACAACATGCAGGCGGTCGTCACGGACATCGAGGCGGCGCACGCGGACCTCACGGAGCGGGGCATCGAGGTCAGCGAGATCGACGACCAGCCGTGGGGCTCGTTCGTCTACTTCGCCGACCCCGACGGCAACGGCTGGGCCCTGCAGCAGACCACCCCGCGGCCGGCGGCGGGCTGATCACGGCGGGCCGATCGCGGCAGGCTGGTCGCGGCGGGCCGGTCGCGGCAGGCTGGTCGCGGCGGTCAGCTCCCGAGGTGGTGCCGGGCCGCGGGCAGCAGGGCGTCCTCGCCGGGTCCGTCCAGCAGGTCCGCGGGTACGGCGTCCAGGGCGGCGTTCGGCGACAGCCACCAGTCGGCGACGCCCCACGGGTCCTGCCCGGCGCCGAGCAGCAGGTTCACCTCGCGGACCACGGGCCGGGGCCGCCCGCCGGCCGTGAACTGGAAGCTCGGCAGCTGGACGAACCCGCCGGTGCCGCGCAGCCGGATCAGGCCGGGCTCGTACGGGTCGCAGCCGCCTTCGAGGGCTTCGGCGTCACCGACGGCCGGTACGGCCAGCAGCCGGTCGCGGACCTCACCGAGGACCGGGCCGACCATGCGGTGGCCGTCGAGGACGAGGACCGCCAGGTCGTCGGCGACGAAGCCGAGGTGGCCCGCGGTGGGGGCGGTGGCGGTGGTGGCGAGCCGGCTCTCACCGGGGAACCGGTCGGGCAGCTGCTCCCCCAGCAACCGGGCGGCCAGCAGCGCGGCCCGCTCGGAGGCGTCTCCCTTGGCGAGTCGTAACGCGGCCAGGAGCAGCGCCAGTTGCCGCAGGGCGGTGGGGGCCAGCCGGGGCCTGAGTTCGTCCCATTCGGCGGCCGCGGCGGCTAGCCGCGCGTAGGGATTGGTCATCCCGGCAGGATCGCACCGCCCGTACGGGGCCTACAAGTCGGGCGCCGGACACTTCCGCGGCGAACCGGCCGGACAGGGGTGCCGGGGCACCGCCGACATCGACGAGGACAGCGAGGTACACCGGTGGACAACGGGCCGGTCATCGTGGTGATGGGTGTGTCGGGTACGGGAAAGACGACCGTCGGTCGCCTGCTCGCCGCCGCACTCGGCCTTCCCTACGCGGAGGGCGACGCCTTCCACCCGGCGGCGAACGTCGCGAAGATGGCGTCCGGCGTGCCGCTGGACGACGCCGACCGGTGGCCGTGGCTGGATGCCGTCGGTGCGTGGGCCCGCGTCGCCGCCGCCGAGGGAGGCGGGGTGGTGGCCGCCTCCTCCCTCAAGCGCGCGTACCGCGACCGGCTGCGGGCCGCCGCGCCCGGGGTGGTCTTCGTCCACCTGGCCGGTGACCGGGCGCTGATCGCCGGGCGGATGGCCGCCCGTACCGGGCACTTCATGCCCGCCACCCTGCTGGACTCGCAGTTCGCGACGCTCGAACCGCTCCAGGACGACGAACGCGGCGTCACCGTCGACGTCCGCGGCACCCCGCAGGACATCGCCCGCCGGGCCCGCGCCGCCCTCGCGGCGCTCCCCCCGTCCTCCCCCTGAGGAGCGTCGGGCCGGTGCCCCGCGGCCCCGTTCAGTTGCGCGGGCTCAGGTCCGCGAGCAGGGCGGCGACGTCCAGGCCCGTGGTCAGGTAGTCCTCGAACAGCTCGTTGTTCAGGGCCCACGGCGAGCGCTGCCGGCGGACCAGGTCGATGGCGTCCGCCGGCTCGCGGCCGGCGTCGATGAGGGTCTGGGCGACCACCAGGCCGGAGCGGTTGTAGCCCGAGTGGCAGCGCACGAGCGTGATCAGTCCCCCGTCCATCGCGGTCTTCACGGTACGGGCCAGGCGCTGGACGGTCCGGATCTGCAACGGGGTCAGCGGGCCGTCCGGGATCTCGCCGATGACGTGCTCGGTGTCGTACCCCGGACCGTGCCCGTCCAGGGTGAAGAGGCTGATCACGAGGTCGAACTCGGCCCCGACGACGGCCGGCTGGATCTCTCCGGAGGCATCGGTCCAGTAATGGCCCCCCATCCACAGCCCGGGGGCGATCTCGTTCCATGGCGACTGGGGGCCGGGTATGTCACGGTCCTGCCGGCGGGTCTTCTTCATCCTGCTGTCTCTGCCCATCGCCGCGTGCTGCCGGAGTGGTTGATTCACCATGCTAGAGGCGCCGGGGGTGTCCGGTGAACGAACGGATCGGATATGGCCGGGAGTTGATCACGCCGGATCGAAAGCGAGGGCCCGGAAGGCGTCGCGCAGGCCCGGGGTGTGCGTGAGCAGGACCGCCCAGCGTCCGCGGCGCGGCGAGAGCCACAGGGTGGGGCCCGTCGGGGCCGGGGCGCGCCAGATGTCCTCGCGGGGTCCGGTGCGCGGCGCCGGGTGCCACAGCAGGCCGCGGGAGGGGACGAGTTCGCCGGTACGGATGCGCAGCGAGTCCGCGATCCAGGCACGGCCGACGGGTCCGCGGCCGACGGCACCGTCCGCATCGCCCGCGCCTCCCGCAGCACCCCCAGCACCCGCACCACCCGCACCGCCCGCGCCTCCGTCGCTGTCCGATCCGCTCGCGCCGTCCCCACCCACCTGGGTGAGGTGCCGCAGGAAGCGGGTGAGGTCGTCCAGGGTGGTGTGGGTCAGGGTCGTGCCGGTCATGCCCAGCGGGCGCCAGACACGTACGGCGGCCAGGTCGGCGAGCGGCTCACCGGTCAGGTGCTCGGCGAGCGCGGCGAGGGTGGTCAGGGCGCCGTCGCCCGGACCGGTCAGCAGCTGGTGGGTGGTGGTCCCGGCGGGCGGGTGCTCACGGTCCCAGTACGCGCAGAGCGGGGTGTGCAGCGACAGGGCGCCCTCGTCGACGAGGGCCCCGATGACGGGCCAGAGGGCGAGGACGGCGGTCAGTCCGCCGACCTCGACGGGGGTGTCCTGACGGAACGGCCCTGCGGCCCCGGCGGCCCGGGTACCGTGGGCATCTCCGACGGCCCAGGCGGCGTCCGCGGACCCCAGCAGGTCGGCGAAGCGGTCGGTCTGCGTGGTCATGGAAACGGGACGTTAGCCGGGCGGGGTGCGGTTGCCCGGGCGCGCCGCCTCCGCGGGCGGGCGCGGCCACCCGAATGCCGCCCCGGCGGGTGTACGGGAGGCGGATGTGACGGACGTGGCGGACGTGACGGTGGCGGACGTGATGGTGGCGGATCCTGTGGTGATGGATGCGGTGCTGGAGGTCTCCGAGGACGGCGGCGAGCTGCTGGCGCTCGACGGCGGCATGACCCCGGCGGCGGTCGCGGCCGCGCTCGCGGTGATCGCCGACCACAACGACGCGGGACCCGGGGACCAGGACGGCGGTCTGGTCCGGCGGCTGCTGGCCGCCGACGGGCTGCTCGCCCCGGGCGGCGTACGCCTGCGCGACGTGGCCACCGGCGCCGTCATCCCGCCCTCCTGCTGCTTCGGCCTGGAGAGCTGGCGCGAATGGGCCGCGCTGGCCCAGGGGGAGGAACCGGTGTGGCTCGGGCACGGACCGGTGCCCGAGCTGGAGTTCACGGGCGAGCTGGTCCGGGTCTCCCACGGCGAGGTGTGCGTGGCGCTGCGCCAGGACCTGGTGCCGGACCTGCTGTACGACGTCCAGTCGCAGCTCATCGGCTTCCTGGCCCGGGTGGAGGAGTGGGGCGGCAGCGCGCTCGCGGGGGTGCTGGACGAGGCGTTCCAGGTGACCCGGGCCCCGTAGGCACGCGGGAACGACGCGCGGGGCGGGGCGACCGTGACCGGTCGCCCCGCCCCTGTGTGCGGTCGTGCTCGCTCGTCGGGCTAGTTCTGGTCGGGCCGGTCCGTCACCCGGAGGGTGTTGATCTGCGGCTTGCCGTATCGGCTGTGCGCGACGAAGCGGATGTTGAGGACGCCGTCGGTGACCGTGACCGTGTAGCTGCGGGTCAGGGCCGTGTACGAGCCCGCCTCCAGGGCGATGTCCAGGGAGGGCAGGACCTCCTTGCCCTCGGCCAGGACGTCGAAGACGCGCTTGTTCGGGCGGGCGGAGGCGACCTCGGCGAAGCCGAGCTCGACGGTGTACGTGCCGTTGGGCACGTTGTCGAAGCGGTACTCGTACATGCCCTCACGGGCGTTGCGGAACAGGCGCTGGTCGTCCGTGCCGGCGATGGCGCGCCCGGTGGACTTCACCGACGAGTTGCCCTGGTAGCCATAGGACCCGGCGGTGTACTTGCGGTCCGGGGACCAGCCGTCGCCCAGGGAGTCGGTGCTCGGGTGGTCGCCGCCCGCGTCGAGGGCCACCTGGTAGCGCGGCACGACGACCTTGACGGGGACGGAGCGGACCGGGGTACGGCCACTGGCCGAGCTGACCTTGAGGTCGGCGGTGAGCACCGTGCCCGGCTGCAGGCCCGCCGTGTCCACCTTCAGGGTCAGCGCCGCCCTGCCACCGGTCGGCAGTTCACCGGAGGCCGGGGTGACGGTCAGCCAGGGCGCGTCCTCGGCCACCGTGAACGCGGTGCCCAGGCCCGGGTTGGTGAGGTCCAGGGTGCGGGTGCGCAGCTGGTTCGGCGGCAGCACGACCTCCACGGCGGCGCTGGACGGGGTCACCTTGCCCGTGCGCAGGGACTGGCTGACGGCGGTGACGTCGGCCGCCTTCACCTCCACGGTGGTCTGCGCGGACTCGTACGCCGGGGCGCTCAGCGCGACCGGCAGCGAGCCCGAGGGGCTCTGGACGACGTAGCCGCCGTCCGCCGCGGTGGTGGTGGTGACCGCGCTCGCGCCGGTGCCGACCGTCACCGTGGCGCCGGCGACGCCGTTGCCGTCGTTGGCGTCGAGGACCTTGCCGGCGACCACACCGCTCTTGGTGGTGCGGAAGGAGATGGCGAGGCCGTCGGTGATGACGGGGGTGTTGAAGGAGTACTTGAAGGCGTCGGTGCCGGTGGCGTTCTCCACGCCGACGGTGGCGGTGGAGCCGCCCCGGATGCCGGTGCCTCCGGTGCCCTTGTAGTGGTAGGTGACCTTGCCGTCCTCACCGATGGCGGCGGAGAAGGAGAACTTCTCGCTCTGCGCCGACCAGTGGGCGACCTCGCGCCACTCGATCACGTAGGCCCGGTGCGGGGCGGTGCCGGTGACGGAGGTGAAGACGCCCGAGCCGCTGCCGGCCGCGCCGACGATCAGGTCGTCCCAGAACGGGTAGAGCGCGGCGTTCGGGGTGGCCGCCGACGGCAGGTCGCCGTTGATGTCACCGGTGTGGGCGCCGCCGAAGCTGACGGTGCCGTTGGTGCCGATCCAGGCCTGCCCGTACGTCTTGCCGTACAGCGGCAGCGGGAAGGGCAGGTCGACGCGCTCGGTGGTGTTGTCGCCGGTCAGCGCGAGCTGCCGGTCCCCGGCGGGGTACGGGCGGTCGCCGGCGGTGGCGCAGGCGTAGCCGTAGCCGTCGGTGCGCTCGGGCAGGACGACGGAGACGGTGGTGTCGCCGGCGACGGTCACGCTCGCGCTGCCGCCGGTGACACAGCGGGAGCTGTGTCCGGCCTGGACGGTGTACGTGCCGTGGGGCAGCGTGACCTCGAAGCGGCCGGCGGCGTCGGCGGTCGCCGTGACAGGGGTGTCGGCGATCGTGACGGTGGCGCCCGCGGCGGGCCCGGCGGCCGAGGTGACGGTGCCGGTGAGCTTGCCGGACGCGGCCTGGGTGAGGGTGAAGTCGGCGGTGGCGGTGGCCCCTTCGGCCACGGTGGCGGCACCGGCCTGCTGGCCGTAGCCGAACTTGGCGGCGGTCAGGGCGTAGTCGCCGACCGAGAGCGAGGGGAAGCGGTAGCTGCCGTCGGCCGCGGTGGTCGTCGTACGGTCGATGGGGCCGTCGGCGGTGACCTTGGCGCCCGCGACGGGCTGGTCGCCGGAGCGGACCGTGCCGGCGAGGGAGCCGATCGCGCCGCGCGGGGCGGCCTGGACGGCGGCGAGCGCGTCGAGCCGGCCCTCGCCGAAGACGTTGTTGTCGGCGGCGCTGCCGCCGCACTGGCCGTTGTCGGTGTCCTGGGCGGTGCCGTCGAGCAGCTGCTCGGTCTGGGCGATGTCGCCCTCGAGCGCGGGAGCGGCGGACCACATCAGGGCGACGGTCGCGGCGGTGTGCGGCGAGGCCATGGAGGTGCCGGAGAAGGACCCGTAGCCGCCGTTGCGCACGGAGGAGCGCACGTTGACCCCGGGTGCGGCGATGTTGGGCTTGACGATGCCGCCGGGGCCCGCGCCGCGCGAGGAGAACGAGGCGATCGTGTTGTTGATGTCGAAGGCGCCGGAGCTGTAGGAGCCGGCGTAGTCGCCGGGCGAGCCGCTGGTGGCGCAGCCGGGGCCGGAGTTGCCGTTGGAGAACGCCGGGAAGATGCCGGCGGCGCGCCAGGCGTCGACGATCTGCTGGTACCAGTCGTCGTGGACCGCGCTGCCCCAGGAGTTGTTGACGATGTGCGGGGCGAGGTCGGGCCGCGGGTTCTGGCCGGCGAGGTCGGTCGGGGCGACGATCCACTGGCCGGAGGCGAGCAGCGAGGCCTCGGAGCAGGAGCTGGTCTCGCAGCCCTTGGCGGCGATCCACGTGGCGCCGGGCGCGACACCGATCTTGTTGGCGCCGCCGTCGTCACCGACCATCGTGCCCATGGTGTGGGTGCCGTGGTCGTTGTTGTCGCAGGGCGCGGCGCCCGAGCAGACACCGCCCGGGTCGAACCAGTTGTAGTTGTGGTCGTACGAGCCGTCGGCGCTCTTGCCCCGGTACTGGTTGTTGACGGCCGGGTGCAGGTGGTCGACGCCGCTGTCGATGTTGGCGACGACGATGCCCTCGCCGCGCACCCCGAGCTGCTCCCACACCTGGGGCGCCTTGACGCGGTCGATGTTCCACTCGACGGCGTCGGTGGCGGCCTCCCGCCTGCCCTCGGCGGGCTTGGGCAGGCTCACCTTGTCGTCGGCGTCGATGCGGGCGACCTCGGAGCGCTGCGCGAGGCTGGTCGCGAGCTTGCTGCCGCCGACGACGCGCACCGCGTTGACGATCCAGTACGAGGTGTACTCGGCCTTGGCCCCGTCGAGGGCCTTGAGCAGCTCGGCCTGGGTGCGGGTGGCGTGGTCCCGCTTGGCCCGGTAGACCGCTTCCGCCTTGCCCGCCCGGCTCTGCTGCCGGCCCGCGGCGGTGAGGTCGGCGGCGCTGTCGAGGTAGACCCAGAAGGCCGCCTTGTCCTTGCCGTCGTCGAGCTGGGCGCGGAGCTTGGGTTCGATCTTCCGTTCGGCCGGGGTGGGACCGGGGTCCGGTGCCGCGGCGGCGACGCCGGCCCCCAGGGGGAGCAGCAGGAGCGAGGTGAGGGCGGCGAGCGCCGCGCGTAACGGTCTGTTCGGTTGGGCCACGTGGGGTCTCCTCGTACGACGTGTGCAGGTTGTGCGGGAATGACGAGCGTGACGTGCGCGCGTCATGTTCATTCGGTCGCCATGTCCGCGACAAGAGTGCATTCCACGCCGCCGGGT
The DNA here is from genome assembly GCF_044748145.1 of Streptomyces sp. NPDC090022. Lineage (NCBI taxonomy): Bacteria > Bacillati > Actinomycetota > Actinomycetes > Kitasatosporales > Streptomycetaceae > Streptomyces > Streptomyces sp. NPDC090022. Next base: position 621,547 of record NZ_JBIVFN010000001.1, on the reverse strand, counting down.
GGCTCTTTTCGGCCGGGACGGCCAGCCTGGGGGCATGGAGACGCCCGAGGTCCGGCTCGCGACCGCGCGCGGCCGGTGGATCCTGTTCGCCACCGTGCTCGGCTCGACCATGGCGATGCTGGACTCGACCGTCGTCAACGTCGCGCTGCCGCAGATCGGCCTGGACCTGGACGCCGACCTGGCGGTCCTGCAATGGACCGTCAACGCCTATCTGCTGACGCTGGCCGGACTGATCCTGGTCGGCGGGGCCCTCAGCGACCGCTACGGGCGCCGGCGGATCTTCGTCGTGGGCGTGGTGTGGTTCGCCGTCGGGTCGCTGCTGTGCGGGCTCGCGCCGAACGCCGGGGTGCTGATCGCGGCACGCGCGCTGCAGGGCGTCGGCGGAGCACTGCTCACCCCCGGGTCGCTGGCCATCATCCAGGGGTCGATCCACCCCGACGACCGGGGGCGGGCGGTGGGACTGTGGTCGGGGCTGGGCGGCGTGGGCGCGGCGGTGGGCCCCTTCCTCGGGGGCTGGCTGGTGGACGGGCCGGGCTGGCGCTGGGTGTTCCTGCTGAACGTGCCGCTGGCGGCGGTGTGCGCGCCCGTGGCGTTGCGCCATGTGCCGGAGTCCCGGGATCCGCAGGCGGCGGGCCGGTTCGACGTGGCGGGCGCGGTGCTGGGGGCCACCTCGCTGGGCCTGGTGACGTACGCGCTGATCGAGGCCCGGTCGGGGTCGCCGTGGGTGATCACGGCGGGGGTGCTGGGGCTGGTGCTGGCGGCGGTGTTCGTGGTGGTCGAGCGGCGCCGGGCCGAGCCGATGGTCCCGCCCGACATCTTCGCCTCGCGGCAGTTCACGGCCGTCAACCTGGTCACGCTGTGCGTGTACGCGGCCTTCGGCGGCTTCTTCTTCCTGGTGGTGCTCCAGCTCCAGGTGGTCTGCGGCTACTCGGCACTGGCGGCCGGGGCCGCGCTGCTGCCGACCACCCTGCTGATGCTGACGCTCTCCGCCCGCTCGGGCGAGCTCGGCGAGCGGATCGGTCCGCGCATCCCGCTGACCGTCGGCCCCCTGCTGTGCGCCGCCGGGATGCTGCTGATGCTCCGGGTCGGGCCGCAGGCCTCGTACGGGAGGGACGTCCTGCCGGCGCTGGTGGTGCTGGGGCTGGGCATGGTGGCCCTGGTGGCGCCCCTGACCTCGACCGTCCTGGCCTCGGTGGACCCGGGACGGGCGGGACTGGCCAGCGGGATCAACAACGCGGCGGCCCGCGCGGCCGGACTGCTGGCGGTGGCGGCGCTGCCGCTGCTGGCGGGGATGGGGCCGGAGGCCTACCGCTCGGCCACCCAGTTCGACGCCGCGTTCGGGCGGGCCATGCCGTGGTGTGCCGGGGTGCTGGTGCTGGGCGCGGCGCTCGCCTGGGCGACCATCCGCACCCCCGCGCCGGACGAGCCGCACCCGCACGCGCAGTGCCGGACCCAGTGCGGCGTGACCGGCCCGGCGCTGGAGCCCGGGGAACCCTGGGGACCAGAACGCCTTGACTGAAATTTCAGTCAGTGTCAGGGTGGTGGCACCCCCTCGCCCGCCTCCCTCCCCAGGAGATCCCCATGAACACCAGCCGCCGCACCGTGCTGCGCACCGCGAGCGCCGGGGCCGCCGGCCTGGCCCTGGGCGGCTTCGCGTACTCCGCCGAGGCCCGTCCGGCGCAGGGCTCCGCCCGCCCCACCGTGCCCGCCGACGAGGTGCCGCACCTGCGCACCTGGATGGCCTGGCCGTCCTCCCGCGGCATCTGGGGATCCGACCTCGCCGGGATCCAGCAGGACATCGCACTGATCGCGCGTACGGTGGCCCGCTACGAGCCGGTGGTGATGTGCGCGGCCGACGAGAGCGCCGCCGCCACCGCCCGGGCCCGCTGCGGGCCGGGCGTCACCGTGCTGTCGACCATCCCCGTGGACGACCTCTGGATGCGCGACACCGCACCGGTCTTCCGCCGCGACGGCGCGGGCGGCATCGACGCGCTCGGCCTGGACTTCAACGGCTGGGGCCGCAAGCAGACCCACCGCAAGGACGCCGACGTGGCCCGGCGGCTGGCCGCCCGGGAGCAGCTGCGCTTCACCACCGCCGACCTGGTCGGCGAGGGCGGCGCCGTCGAGACCGACGGCGACGGCACCCTGATGGCCACCGAGTCCAGCCTGGTCGACAAGAACCGCAACCCCGGCATGAGCCGGTCCCGGATCGAGGAGCGGCTGCTGGCGGCCTACGGCGCCGACAAGATGATCTGGGCGCCCGGCATCAGGGGCCAGGACATCACCGACGACCACATCGACGTGACCTCCCGGTTCGTCCGGCCCGGCGTGGTCATGGTGCAGGTGCCGCCCGCCGACCGGACCGACGTCTGGGCCCGCGACGCCCGCCGGCAGCTGGCGATCCTGTCCGCCGCCACCGACGCCCGGGGGCGGCGCCTGACGGTGCTGCGCGTGGACGGCCCCGACACCGTCCGCTCCGACAACCCCGACTTCGTGGACTCCTACCTCAACTTCCACCTGGTCAACGGCGCGGTGATCACCGCCCAGTTCGGCGACCGCGCCAAGGACGCGGGCGCGAAGCAGGCGCTGGCCGCCGCGTTCCCCGGCCGCGAGGTGGTCCAGCTGGACGTGGACCGGCTGATGGCCGGCGGCGGGGGCGTCCACTGCTCGACGATGCAGCAGCCGGCCGCCACGCCCTGACCGGCGTCACTGCCTGCTGGCGCCGAGGACGAAGAGCAGGTAGACGAAGAAGGCGAAGAGGTGGCCCACGAACAGGTAGGCGATCAGCCGGATGACCAGGCCGCGCGGGAACTTCGACTCGATGCGCCGGCGCACGGAAGGGGCTTCCTCGGACATGTTCTCTCCCTCGGTGGTGGTGGCCCGGTGATGGGCGTGCGGGCTCACGGACGGATGCCGGCGCCACCGCCGGCGCCGCCCAGGCACAGCCCGGCGAGACTGCTCTGCAGCAGGGTGTGGACGAACAGGAGGTCGGCCCCGCCGGCGGTGGCCGCCCCGATGCGGTGCGGCGTGGCCGAGTCGAAGTGCGCGCTGTCGCCCGGCTCCAGGAGGTACTCGGCCTCCCCCAGGTGCAGCCGCAGCCGGCCCTTGAGGACGTACAGCCACTCCTCGCCCGGGTGGACGCGGACCAGCTCCGCCGGACCGGGCGTGTACGGCACGTGCACGCGCAGGGCCTGCATGCCGCGCCCCGAACCGCCGGCCTGCCAGTACGTCCAGCCGTCGGCCTCGCGGGCCCCCGGGCCCCCGGCCCGTACGATGGGATCGGCGACCGCCGGGGTCTCCCCCAGCAGTTCGGAGACCGTCGTACCGTAGGTGCGGGCGAGGCCCAGGAGCAGGGGCAGCGATGGCTGGCGCTGCCCGGTCTCCAGGCGGGAGAGATGGGCGGGCGAGAGCCGGGCCCGCGCGGCGGCGGCCTCCAGGGTCAGTCCGGCGCGACGGCGCAGGTCGCGCAGTTGCGGGGCCACCGCGGGCAGGTCGTCGGCCGCGTCGTCGGGGCCGGGGGCAGGACCGGTGTTCATGCTCCGATTGAGCCAGAGTCTTGCCTGACTGGCAATCTTCCTTGCCTCTGAGGCAAAACCCGGGGGGTCACTCACTCCTCAAGCGCCACGGGCCCCTGCGGCCCCTCGAGCCCCTCCGGCCCCTCGGGCTTCTCCGGTCCCCGCGGTGCCCAGCACCGTCTCCACCGTGTCCGCCTCCGCCGCCGTCTTGTCCGGGCGGTGCCGCAGCACCCGCGCGAACCGCAGCGCGACCCCGGCCGGGTAGCGCGGGGAACGCTGCAGGCCGTCGAACGCGATCTCCACCACCAGCTCCGGCCGCACCCGTACGGTGAAGCCGTCGTCGTCGGTCGCCAGCCCGCCCAGCCGCACGGTCTGCCAGCGCAGCATCTCGTCGGTGAGCCCCTTGAAGGTCTTGCCGAGCATCGCGTACGTGCCGTCGGCGGCCCGTGCCCCCAGGTGCAGGTTGGACAGCAGCCCGGTGCGCCGCCCGTGGCCCCACTCGGCGGCCAGTACGACGAGGTCCAGGGTGCGCACCGGCTTGACCTTGAGCCAGTGCTTGCCGCGCCGGCCCGCCGCGTACACCGAGTCCAGCCCCTTGACCATGACCCCTTCGTGGCCGCGCCGCAGGGTCTCGGCCCAGAACCGCTCGGCCTCCTCCCGCTGCGCCCGCGGGTCCTCGACCACGAGCCGGCGCACCCGGGCCTCCTCGGGCACCAGGCGGGCCAGCGCCGCGTACCGCAGGCGGACCGGCAGGTCGAGCAGGACCTCGCCGTCGGCGGCCAGGACGTCGAAGAAGTACGGCGTGGCGGCCAGCGTCCGGCGGGCCGCCGCCACGTCGGTCCGCGAGCCGACCCGGCTCGCGACCGCCTGGAAGGGGACGGGACGCCCGTCAGGACCCACGCCGACGACCTCGCCGTCGAGGATGAACCGGTCGCCCGGCAGTGCCCGGGCCAGCTCGGTGACCTCGGGCAGCCGGTCGGTGATCTCGTCCAGGGACCGCGTGTGGACCCGTACCTCGTCGCCGTCGCGGTGCACCTGGATCCGGATGCCGTCCAGCTTCTCCTCCACGGCGCACGGCCCGAGCGCCGCCAGCGCCTCGGCCACCGACTTCGCCGTGCCGGCCAGCATGGGCTGCACCGGCCGCCCCACCTGCAGGGTGAAGCCGCCCAGCGCCGGGCCGCCCCCGGCCAGGACGGCCGGTGCCACGCGGGCCAGCGAGCCGTCGAGCATCACCGCCCGGCGCAGCGCGGCGGCCGGCACCCCGGCGGCCGCGGCCACGCCCTCCAGGGCCACCGCGTCCAGCGCCCCCTGGCGGACCTCGCCGGAGAGCAGGGAGCGCAGGAAGCGCTGCTCGTCCGCCGTCGCCGCGCCGAGCAGCCCGGCCACGATCCGGCGCCGCTCCCCCTGCGCTCCGGTGCCGGAGACCGACGCGAGCGCGGTGACCGCCTCGTCCACGGCCGGTACGGTCAGCGCCGGCCGCGGCGCCGGCGGGACCTCGTCGGCCAGGGTCCGCCAGCCGATGCCGGGCCGGCCCTGGGGCAGCCGCCCGGCCAGGTAGGAGATGACCAGGCCGGCCTCGTCGGGCGGCGCGGCCGCGAACAGCTCCGCGAGCAGGGCGACCTTGCGCGACCGGGCGGAGGTGCCGGCGACCTCCCGGGACACGCGTGCGACCTCGGCCAGCAGCATGCGGCCATCCTCGCTCCCGGCGCCCCGGGGCGCAGGTCGGGCGAGGCGCCCCGCACGGTGTCCCGCGCACTGTGGGCGGTGATCCCGCATGCCCGGGGCGGTGTACCGCACGTGCGGTACGTCCGGGCGGCGGCGTAGTCCTTGAGAAGGTGCGGAGTTCCGCCTGGAGGCTATCGGGCCGGGGCGGCCGGTCCGATTAGGGTCGTCGTATGAAGCTCCGACTGCCCAGGCGCCGGCGCGGCCGCCTCCTCGCCGGCGCGGCCGTGCTCGCCGTCGTCGCGGGGGCCGGCACCTGGACCGCCGCCGCGTCCGGCGAACCGCCGCCCGTACACCGCAAGGACACCGTGCTGGAGATGCCCGGCGCGGCCATCGACACCTCGTACTTCACCGCGCCGGGCGCGGGGGAACGGCCCGCCGTGCTCCTCGCCCACGGCTTCGGCGGCAGCAAGGAGGACCTGCGCGAGTACGCCGAAGACCTCGCGCGCGACGGGTACGCCGTGCTGACCTGGTCCGCGCGCGGGTTCGGCCGCTCGGGCGGCCGGATCGGGCTGAACGATCCCGAGGCCGAGGTCAAGGACGTCTCGCGGCTCATCGACTGGCTGGCGAAGCAGCCCGGCGTACGGCTCGACGCGGACGGCGATCCCCGGGTGGGCATGGCCGGCGGCTCCTACGGCGGGGCGATCTCGCTGCTGGCCGCCGGGTACGACCGGCGGGTGGACGCGATCGCTCCGCAGATCACGTACTGGAACCTCGCGGACGCGCTGTTCCCGAACGGCGTGTTCAAGAAGCTGTGGGCCGGGGTGTTCTTCACCAGCGGATCGGCCGGTGGGCTCGGGCTCACCGGTCCGGGCGCGGCCGCTGCCGGATCCGGTGCTGCTGCGGCGGACGCCGGCCCCGCGGCGGCGCCCGGCTGCGGACGGTTCCAGCCCGAGCTGTGCGCCATGTACGAGCGGGTGGCCGTGGCCGGCGCACCGGACCCGCAGGCCCGGGAACTGCTGGAACGGCGCAGCCCCTCGGCGGTCGGTGACCGCATCAAGGTGCCGACGCTGATCGTCCAGGGCCAGAGCGACTCCCTCTTCCCGCTGGACCAGTCCGACGCCATGGCCAAGGCCATCGCCGCGAACGGGGCGCCGGTCGCGGTGGACTGGACGGCGGGCGGCCACGACGGCGGCATCACCGAGACCGGTCGGCTCCAGGACCGGACCACCGCCTGGTTCGACCGCTACCTCAAGGGCGACGAGAGCGTGGACACCGGTCCGGCCTTCCGGGTCGCGCGCACCGGTGGCATCGATTCCACCGACGGCGAGATCACACTGCGCGGCGCGAGCTCCGACCGCTATCCGGGGCTGTCCGCCGGGCCGCGGGAGATCGCGCTGAGCGGCCGCGAGCAGAGCTTCGCCAATCCGCCGGGCGGCGCGCCGCCCGCGCTGTCCGCGCTGCCGGGGATCGGCGGCCGGCTCTCGGCGCTGGGCGCCGGGTTCGCGCTGGACTTCCCCGGCCAGTTCGCCCGCTTCGACTCGGCCCCCCTCGACAGCACCCTGCGCGTCACGGGCGCCCCGACCGTCACCCTGAAGGTGAGGTCGACGGCTGCCGACGGCTCGGCGGTGCTGTTCGGCAAGGTGTACGACGTGGGGCCCGACGGGGGCCAGCAGGTGCTCCCCCGTCAGCTGGTCGCACCGGTCCGCGTGGAGAACGCGGGCGCGGGCACCACCGTGAAGCTCACCCTGCCCGCCATCGACCACGAGGTGCAGGCCGGCCACCGGCTGCGGCTGGTGGTCTCGGCCACCGACCTCGGCTACGCCACCCCGGCGGCCCCCGCGACGTACACGGTCGACGTCACGAGCACGCTCGTGGTGCCGGTCGCCGACGACGTGACGACGGCCTCGGCCGGGCTGCCCGCCTGGACGTGGGGGCTGCCGCTGGGCGCCGCGGCCCTGGCGGCCGGGCTGCTGCTCGTCCGCAGGCGCGGCGGCGCGGCCGGGGCCGGGTCCGGGGCCGGCGAGCGCGCCCCGGAGCCGGACGGCGCGCGGGACGACGTACCGCTGGAGATCAGTGGACTGACCAAGCGGTACGCGAAGGCGCAGGACCGGTACGCGGTACGGGACCTGTCGTTCCGGGTGGAGAAGGGGCAGGTGCTGGGCCTGCTCGGACCCAACGGCGCCGGCAAGACCACCACCCTGCGGATGCTGATGGGCCTGATCACGCCGGACGCCGGCGAGATCCGGGTGTTCGGGCACCCGGTGCGGCCCGGAGCGCCGGTGCTGTCGCGGGTCGGGGCCTTCGTGGAGGGTGCCGGCTTCCTGCCGCACCTGTCGGGGCGCGCCAACCTGGAGCTGTACTGGCAGGCGACCGGCCGGCCGGCGCAGGACTCGCACATGGCCGAGGCGCTGGAGATCGCCGGGCTCGGCGACGCGCTGGAACGGGCGGTGCGCACGTACTCGCAGGGCATGCGGCAGCGGCTCGCGATCGCGCAGGCGATGCTCGGGATGCCGGACCTGCTGATCCTGGACGAGCCGACGAACGGTCTGGACCCGCCGCAGATCCGCGAGATGCGGGACGTGATGATCCGGTACGCGGCCGGCGGCCGGACGGTGATCGTCTCCAGCCACCTGCTGTCGGAGGTCGAGCAGTCCTGCACGCACCTGGTGGTCATGGACCGCGGGCGGAAGGTGGCCGCGGGCCCGGTCGCGGAGATCACCGGGGGTGGCGACACGCTGCTGGTCACCCTGGCCGGGGGCGCGGTCGGCGAGGTGGCGCTGGAGAAGATCGCGGCGCTGGAGGGCGTCGGGTCGGTGGTGGCGGCCGACGACGGACTGCTGGTCCGGCTGGAGGGCGCCTCGGCCACCGAACTGATCGCGGAACTCGTACGGCTGGAGGTGCCGGTGACCGGTGTGGGACCGCACCGCCGGCTGGAGGACGCGTTCCTCACCCTGATCGGAGGCTCGGCATGACGGCGCTGGACACGGCTCCCGGATACAGCCCGGGGCGGACGCTGCCGCTGCGCGTGGAGGCGCTGCGGCAGTGGCGCCGGCGGCGGACGCTGGTGATGGGCGGGATCCTGGCGGCCCTGCCGTTCGTCCTGATCGTCGCGTTCGCGGTGGGTGGCGGCCCCGACGGCGGCCCGGACGGCGGCAACCGGATCACGCTGATCGACACGGCGACGGCGTCGGGCGCGAACTTCGCGGCGACCTGTCTGTTCGTCTCGGCGGGCTTCCTGCTGGTGATCCCGGTGGCGCTGTTCTGCGGTGACACGGTGGCGTCCGAGGCGAGCTGGTCCTCGCTGCGCTACCTGCTGGCCTCGCCGGTGCCGCGCGCGCGGCTGCTGTGGAGCAAGCTGGTGGTGGCGCTCGGGTTCAGCCTGGCGGCGATGGTGCTGCTGCCGGTGGTCGCGCTGGCGGCCGGCACCGTCGCGTACGGCTGGGGGCCGCTGAAGCTGCCGACGGGCGGCGAACTGGCGGCCGGGGACACCGTGGGACGGCTCGCGCTGGTGGTGGCGTACATCTTCGTGTCGCAGCTGGTGACGGCCGGGCTGGCGTTCTGGCTGTCGACGCGGACGGACGCGCCGCTGGGCGCCGTCGGTGGCGCGGTGGGGCTGACGATCGTCGGCAACGTGCTGGACGCGGTGACCGCGCTCGGCGACTGGCGCGATTTCCTGCCCGCGCACTGGCAGTTCGCCTGGGCCGACGCGCTCCAGCCACAGCTGGAGTGGGGCGGCATGATCAAGGGCACGGCGGTGTCGGTCAGTTACGCGCTGGTGCTGTTCGCGCTCGCCTTCCGGGGGTTCTCCCGCAAGGACATCGTGTCCTGACGGGAGAACCCCGGGCGGTGCCCGGGACGGCGGGCCCGGGAGACGGCGGCGGCCGTCCCCCGGGCGCTCAGCCCAGGACGCGGACGGGGGAGCCGTCGAGGAACGCCACGATGTCCTCGACGGCTTCGCCGTAGTACGTCGCGTAGTTGCCGCGGGTGACGTAGCCGAGGTGCGGGGTGGCCAGCAGGCGGGGCGCGCTGCGCATCGGATGGTCACCGGGCAGCGGCTCGGCGTCGAAGACGTCGATGCCGGCGCCCGCGATCGTGCCCGCGTGCAGGGCTTCGAGCAGCGCCCGCTGGTCGACGATGGCCGCGCGCGAGGTGTTGACCAGGTAGCCGGTCGGCTTCATACGGGCCAGTTCGCGGCGGCCGATCAGGCCGCGGGTGCGGTCGCCGAGGGCGAGGTGCACCGAGACGAAGTCGCTGGACTCCAGCAGTTCGCCCTTCGAGCCGGCCAGGCCCACGCCGACCTCGTCGGCCCGCTCCTTCGTGAGGTTCCGGCTCCAGGCGACGACGTCCATCCCGAACGCCAGGCCGACCCGGGCGACCCGGCTGCCGATCTTGCCCAGGCCCAGCAGGCCCAGGCGGCTGCCGTGCAGGTCGGCGCCGAGCGTGCTCTGCCAGGGGCCGTAGGAGCGCACGGCGGCGTTCTCCGGGACGATGCCGCGGGCGAGGCCCAGCAGCAGGGCCCAGGTGAGTTCGACGGGCGGGGTGGACGAACTCGCCGTACCGCACACGACGACGCCGCACCGGCGGGCGGCCGCGTAGTCGATGACCGAGTTGCGCATGCCGCTGGCGACCAGCAGCTTCAGCCGGGGCAGCCGGTCGAACAGGGTGGCGGGGAAGGGCACCCGTTCGCGGAGGGTGACGACGATGTCGAAGTCGGCCAGGCGGGCGGCCAGCCACTCCTCGTGCGCGAGGTGGTCGGAGAAGACCACCGTCTCCACCCGGCCCTCGAGCGGGGACCAGTCGGCGAGGGTGGTCGCGGCCTCCTGGTAGTCGTCGAGGATCGCGCAGCGCAGCGGTCCCTTCATCGGCCGGCCCGCTCGCGCCGCGCCCCGGCGGTCTGTGCCAGCTGCGCGATGTCGGCCAGCAGGTCGGCGTCGAGCGGGCGGTCCGCGACGGCCGCGTTGGCCCGTACCTGCTCGGCGGAGGTGGCGCCGGCGATCACCGACGCGCAGCCGGGATGGGCGCCGAGCCAGCCGATGGCCAGCTCCAGCAGGCTGCGGCCGTGCTCGTCGGCGAGCGCGGCCAGCGCCTCGACGGTGTCCAGGCGCTCCTCGGTCAGGTAGGAGTCGCGCCCTTCGAGCCGGGAACCGGCCGGGACCGGAGCGCCGCGCCGGATCTTGCCGGTCAGCAGGCCGTTGGCGAGCGGGAAGTAGGGCAGCACCCCGACTCCGTAGTGCACGGCGGCCGGGACCAGCTCCTGCTCCACGCCGCGCTCCAGCAGCGACCACTGGTTCTGCGCCGAGACGAAGGGGGTGGCGCCCGTCTCGCGGGCGACGTGGGCCGCTTCGGCGAGCTGCCAGCCGCTGAAGTTGGAGTGGCCGATGTAACGGACCTTGCCCTCGGCGACCAGCTCGGTCAGCGCGGCCAGGGTCTCCACGATCGGGGTGCCGGGGTCGGGGCTGTGCAGCTGGTAGAGGTCGATGTGATCGGTGCCCAGGCGGCGCAGCGACGCCTCGACGGCACGCCGGACGTAGGCGCGCCCGCCGCGGGATCCGGCGGCGGGTCCGTACTCCATGTCCGTGCCCGCGTAACCGAACTTGGTGGCGAGGACCACCTGGTCGCGGCGGCCCTTGAGGGCCTGCCCGAGGTGTTCCTCGGAGCCGCCGCGGTTGCCGTAGATGTCGGCGGTGTCGAAGAAGGTGATGCCCGCGTCGAGGGCGGCGTCGACGACGGTACGGGTGGCCCGGGCGTCGAGGCGGCCGCCGAAGTTGTTGCAGCCGAGGCCGACGGCGGACACGCGCAGACCTGAACTGCCGAGGGGGAGATGGCGCACGGGGTTCGTTCCTCCAGTGGCGACGTGTGGGGTGTACATGATCGCTGCCGGGGCCAGGCCCTGTCGTCGGAATTTGGCCCCGGCGCCAGGACGTCCGCCCGCGCACGGCTCGGGCGGGCGCCCGGGTCACGCGCCGGCGCAGCTCCGGGTCGGTGAGCCGGGCCAGCGCCGCGTCGAGCCCGCCGATGAGCACGTCGCGCAGGGCCCCGACCCCGAGGAGGGCGGCCGCCTCGTGGCAGGAGGCACGGCGGCGGGCGTACGCCCCGTCCGCCAGGTCGTGGTGCACGCGGGTGTCGATGACCAGCAGCCGCAGACCCGCCGCCGCGCAGTCGAACGGGATGGGCCGGACCTCGTGCGTGCGGGTGTCCAGGTGCAGGGCGTGCCCGTCGATGGCGCAGGCCGAAGCCATCTGGTCCATGATCCCGCAGGGCACGCCGACGTAGCCGTTCTCGGCCCGGCGGGCCAGGCGCGCCAGTTCGGTGCGGTCGAGGGCCGGCCCGTACAGGTCGTCGACGGCGAGCGCGGTGGCGACCTCCAGGGCGGCGGAGGAGGACAGTCCGGCGCCCACCGGTACCTCGGAGCGCACGTGCAGGTCCAGGCCGCCGGCGGCCAGGCCCGCTTCCCGCAGCGCCCACACCACGCCGGCCGGGTACGCGGCCCAGCTGTCGGCGCCCCGGGGCGGGCGCGCCGGGTCGAGACCGGCGGCGCCCAGGGTGACCACGCCCGAGGGACGGTCGGCGGAGTGCAGCCGCAGCAGGCCGTCGGTGCGCCGGGAGACGGCGGCGTACGTGCACTGCGGGAGGGCGAAGGGGAGGGCGAAGCCGTCGTTGTCGTCGGTGTGTTCGCCGATGAGGTTGACCCGCCCGGGGGCGGCCCACACGCCCTCGGGAGGGCTCCCGTACAGCGCCCGGAACTCCTCGGCGGTCCGCGCCGCCGGATCCGTCAGCCCGGTCATCGGGTCGCCACCTCCCGCAGCCGCGCGGCCGCGTCCTCGGGCCGGACGCCGTTGCTCGTTCGCTTCACTTCGTTCCCACTCTCCGGTCGCCGGTGGCGGTCTCGACCCCGGCTCCGGCGACAGTGCGCCGCGGGGCTCGACGCGAACGGGGCCGGGCCCATATGATCAAGATCAGCGGCATCGCGTGTCGGTCACCGGCCGGGTGAGGCATGGAGGTGACCGCGAGATGCCCTTCGGAGGCATTGACTCATGGCAGTCGAGCTCAACCACACCATCATTCACTCCCGTGACAACCGGGAATCCGCCGCCTTCCTGGCGCACATCCTCGCTCTCGAGGTCGGGCCCGCGTGGGGCCCGTTCGTCCCCGTCGACACCAGCAACGGCGTCACCCTGGACTTCGCGACCGTTCCGGCGGAGTCCATCGTGATGCAGCACTACGCGTTCCTGGTCTCCGACGAGGAGTTCGACGCGGCGTTCGCGCGTCTGAAGGCGCGCGGGGTCACGTACTACGCCGATCCGCACCTGAAGCAGCCGAACGAGATCAACCACCACCACGGCGGCCGGGGCGTGTACTTCCTGGACCCGTCCGGCCACGGCATGGAGATCATCACCCGCCCTTACACGTTCGAGTAGCCGGGCGCCGGTACGGGTCAGCGGCCCTGATCGCCTTCCGCGACGGCGCCCACCACCATCGGGATGTCGGCGGCCGACCGGCCGCCGGCACCGATGTCCGCGACGATGCAGGTGATGTTGTCGGGTCCGCCGGCGCGCAGGGCGAGCTGGATCAGGGCCCCCACGGTCTCGTAGGGCCCGAGGTGGGCGGCGAGGGTATCGGTCATGGTCTGGTGGGAGACCACGCCGGACAGTCCGTCGGAGCAGACCAGGTAGCGGTCGCCGACGCGGACCTCGCGGACGGTGAGGTCGGGCTCGGCCTGCTCGACGCTGCCGAGCGCGCGCATGAGCAGGGAGCGCTCCGGGTGGGTGGTGGCCTCCTCCTCGGTGATCCGGCCCTCGTCGACGAGGCGCTGCACCCAGGTGTGGTCCTGGGTGATCTGCGTCAGGACGCCGTCGCGCAGCAGGTACGCGCGGGAGTCGCCGACGTGCGCCAGGCCCAGGCGCAGGCCGGTCCACAACAGGGCGGTGAGCGTGGTGGTCATGCCGTCGAGCCGCGGGTCCTCCTCGATCAGGGCGCGCAGCTGGTCGTTGGCCCGCTGCACGGCGTGGGCGAGCGAGGTGAGCAGGTCGGAGCCGGGGACGTCGTCGTCGAGCTGGACGACGGAGACGATGGCCTCGGCGCTGGCGACCGCGCCTGCCTCCGCCGCACCCGCGCCGTCGGCGACGGCCAGCAGCCGGGGGCCGGCGTAGCCGGAGTCCTCGTTCCCCTCGCGGAGCAGGCCTTTGTGCGATCCGGCGGCGAACTCCATCGTGAGGGAGCCCGTCGTGGGCGGCACCGTCGGCCGGGGCGGGATGACCTGCCGGGGGTGCGGCGCGAGCGCGGGGGCCGGCCGGACAGTCGCCGGGCTGTGGGCCGGCCGCGGGCTCGGGGGCGCGAGCAGGGCCCATTCCAGCGCGTCGCGCATCGCGGCGGCGCTGCCGAACCGGCCGTACCAGGCGTCATCCAGCACGCCGGCGAGCCCGTCGGGGATCCGGTAGGGGATCCCGGCCGGGACGGCCGGGGGCGGTCCCGCGCGGTCCGGCGGGCGGGCATCGCCGGTGAGCAGCTGGTGGGCGCAGGCGGCCACCTTGCGCAGGTCGTCCGCGCGGGCGGCCGGCGAGGGGAGGCCCGTGCGGCAGTCGACGACCTTCACGTGCCCGGCCACGACCCGGATCCGCCCGGGATCGAGGTACCAGTCGGCCAGCCCGTTGCGATGGGCCTCGTCGAGCGCTCCGAGGATGTCCGAGCAGGCGCGTACCGTCCGTCCGAGGTCGCGCGGGCCGGAGCACCAGCTGTCGAGCGCGACCCCTTCGAGCCCCTGGGTGACGGCGTAGGGGCAGCGCACGCCCCGGACCTCGGTCTCACCGAGGTCCAGTACGACGGCGAGCGAGGGATGCGCCAGCCGGGCCCGGGCACGCTGCATCGCGGCGAAGGCCTCCCGCCGGGCGGGGTCGGCGGCGGTCTCGGGGCGCATGATCCGGATGCCGACCAGCCGGTCGAGCAGGACATCCCGCGCGGCCAGGGTGGTGGCGTCCTCGTCGGCGAACAGAGTCCCGTCGAGCGGGCGGTAGCGGTGGGCGATCAGCTGTTCGGCGGGGCGCGGCGGTACGTGTGCCCGGTTGCGGAACAGGGGCAGCCGGCCCGCGGTGTTGCGGACCCGTGCCTGCGGCTCCGGCCACGAGCGGGCCCGCAGGGCCCCGGCGAGCAGGGTGTAGAGATCGTCGAGGCGGAGCAGCTCGGGACCGTCGGGGATGCCGCGCTCCAGCAGGGAGATCAGCTCTCCGGTGAAGGCCGTGTTGCGGGCTCCGGGCGGGGCGAGGGCCTGGGAGGACTCGCTCGCCGAGGCGATCAGGTACGTGCCCGCGGCTTCCGCTCCGTTGGCCAGTTCCGCGGTGGCGTGGGCGGCGCCCATCGACCCCAGGGCGCGGCCGCCGTAACAGCAGTCGAGGACGACGAGGACCCGTTCGGCGCGGCTGCGCAGCAGCTCGCGGCGGACCCAGTCGTACGGCATGACCGTGTCGACCTCGCCGGGGCGGGTGCCGGGCAGCGCGAGCCACAGGTCACCGCGGTCGGGGTCGACCAGTCCGTGGCCCGCGAAGTACACCACCAGGGTGTCGGTGGCCGCCTCGACGGCGTGCCGCAGCGGCGCGATGGCGGCCGAACCGCCGGCCGGGTCGTGGACGAGGTGGCAGCGCTCGGCGGGCAGCCCCCACACCGCGGGGTCCCGCAACTGGTCGCGGAGGTCGGCCAGGTTGGTCCGTACGGCGGGGAGCCCGGGCAGGTGGTCGTACGCGCTGACGCCGATGAGTACCGCGCTCGACCGCTGGGGGTCGGCGGGCGGGCCGGACACCCTCATGCCCCGGCGTCGCCGTCCGCCGCGGTGGGTGCCGAGGGAGGTGCCGAGGGAGGTGCCGAGGTGGGCGGTGAGGCCGGCGGTGAGGCGGGATCGTCCTGGGCTGCGCGGCGGGCGTCGCCGGTCAGGGCTTCGAGCAGCCGGGCCGCGGTCTCGGGGTCCTGCCCGTCCAGGGTCACCGTCACGCCCTCGTGCTCGAAGGTGACGGCGGGCGGCCGGGGACGCGTGCCGCGCCAGGTGAACCAGGCCAGGGCGAGGCCGGCCAGCTGGACGCCGGACTCCACGGCCAGCAGGACGTACTCCGGCGCCGAGCCCATCGTCCCGGGAGCGGGCGCGGCTGCGCCCCACTCCACGTGTGCGTGGCGCCGTACGCGGTCGTCGTCCCGCAACCACTGGTGCAGCGAACGCAGTTCTCTCTCGGTCTCCAAGGGTGCGGACTGCGATCTGGCGATCGTGATGCGCATACGGCGACTCCCCCGGTTGTCGGACCTGCCCACACCTTGGCACAACAGGCACCGGACCGGGGGCCGTTCGGGCCCTCTCACCTGGTGCCGGGCCGGCTCACCGGCAGCTCACCGGCGGGCCGCCGGCGGGAGGTGGACGATGTACGGCGCGCCCGTCGTAGGGTGCGGGCCGATCCGGGTGCGCACGGCCCACACCTCGGCCAGGAGGTCCTCGGTCAGCACCTCCCAGGGCGTGCCGTGGGCGGCGATCCGGCCCTGGTGCAGCACGTAGAGCCGGTCGCAGAAGGAGGCGGCCAGATTGAGGTCGTGCAGCACCAGCAGGCCGGTGGCGGGCAGGGAGCGGACCAGGGCCAGGATCTCCAGCTGGTAGCGGATGTCCAGGTGGTTCGTCGGCTCGTCCAGGGCCAGCAGGCCCGGGTCCTGGACCAGGGCCCGGGCCACCAGGGCCCGTTGCCGCTCGCCGCCGGAGAGCGCGTCGAAACGCCTCCCGTCCAGGTGGTCGGCGCCGACCGTCCGCAGGGCCTCGGCGACGCGTACGCCGTCGTCCCTGCCGTCCGTCTCCCAGAACCGTTTGTGCGGGCTGCGGCCCATCGCGACGACCTCTCGGACCGTCAGCCCGAGGGTGCCGCCGGCGTCCTGCGGGACGACCGCCACCCGCCGGGCCCGCTCCTTGACGGTGAGCGCGGCGGCGTCCGCTCCGTCCAGCAGCACCCGGCCGGACGTGGGCCGCAGGGCGCCGTAGACACAGCGCAGGAGTGTGGTCTTGCCGCTGCCGTTGGGGCCGACCACGCCGACCGTCTCGCCGGGGCGTGCGGCGAGGTCGGCGCCGTGCAGCAGGGTGTGGCCGTCCGTCTCGTACCGGACGGCGTCCAGGCGCAGTTCCACGGGTTTCATCCGGTGATCCCCTCCACCCGGGTGGACCGCCGCAGCAGCCACAGGAAGAACGGTCCGCCGGCCAGCGCGGTGACCACCCCGACGGGTATCTCCTCGGGGGCGGCGGCGGTACGGGCGACCAGGTCGGCCAGGGTCAGGAACACCGCACCGCCGAGCGCGGCCACCGGCAGCAGCGCCCGGTGCCCGGCGCCGACCAGCATGCGCGCGGCGTGCGGAATCATCAGGCCCACGAAGCCGATCGCCCCGCTGTAGGCCACCAGCACCCCGATGACCAGCGAGGTGAGGACGAACACGGCGGCCCGGAAGCGCCCGGTGTCCAGGCCCAGGGTCCGCGCACCCTCCTCGCCGGCCAGCAGCAGGTCCAGCGGCCGGGCGAGCGCGAGCAGCAGGCCGGTGCCGAAGGCCAGGGCGGCGGCGGGCAGGGCCAGTTCGTCCCAGCGGGCCCCGCCGAGTCCGCCCAGCGTCCAGAACAGCACCGACCGGACCTGGTCGGCCTCGGCGGCGAGCACCAGCACCAGGCTGGTCAGGGCCGACAGGATGTACTGGACGGCGACCCCGGCCAGGATCAGTCGGCCGGTGGTCATGGTGCCGCCGCGCCGGGCCATCGCGTACACGGCGACGAGCGCGCCCATCGCCCCGGCGAACGCGGCGAACGGCAGACTCAGGCTGGTGGCCACGCCCGCGCCGACGCCGAGCACGAGGACCAGGACCGCCCCGGCGGAGGCCCCCGAGGAGGCGCCGAGCAGGAACGGGTCGGCGAGCTGGTTGCGTACGAGGGCCTGCAGTACGGTGCCGGACACCGCGAGCCCGGCGCCGACGACGGCCCCGAGCAGGACGCGTGGCATCCGCACGTCCCACACGATGGAGGCGAAGGCTCCGGTGCGTTCCCCGCCGAGCACGATGTCGAGCACCCGGCCGGGAGCGATCCGGACCGGCCCGAGGGCCAGCCCGGCCACGGCGGAGGCGGCGAGCGCGGCCGTGAGCAGGACGAGCACGAGGGCGAGGGGGGTGCGCGCCCTCACGCGGCGTCGGGGTGCAGGCCGCCGGCCAGGGACTCGACGGCGTCGGCGACGCGGACGCCGAGGACGGCCGAGGACAGCGGCAGTACCACGAACTTCTTGTCACGGATCGCGGGAACCTGCGCGAGGGCCGGGTCGTTCAGCAGGCGCTGCTTCTTGGCCTCGACGCTCGTGCCGCCGTAGTCGTAGATGAGGACGACCTCGGGCTTGCGTGCGATGACCTGCTCCCAGGACACGTCGCCGAAGGTGTCCTTGAGGTCGGCGAACACGTTCGTGCCGCCGGCCAGGGAGACGATCTCGTTGCCGATGCCCTGGCCGCCGGAGGTGGAGGCGGCGCCCTCGCCGGAGTCGTACACGAAGACGGCGGGCCGGGGCTTGTCCTTGACCCGGGCGGTGACGGCGTCGATGCGGCGCTGTTCGTCCTCGATCAGGCGGGCGCCGCGCTCGGGGACGCCGAAGGTGCGGGCGACCTCGGTGATCTCGGTCTTGAGCTGGGCGAGTCCTACGGGTCCGTCGGTGCAGTACTCCACGTTCAGGCGGGTGTTGATCCCGCTCTTCTGCAGGCCCTCGCGGTCGCGGCCCTGTGCCTTGTCGAACGCGCTGCGGTAGCCGCCGTAGACGAAGTCGGGCTCGGCGCCCAGCAGCAGCTCCTTCGAGGGGTACTCCTTCGCGAGCACCTTGATCTTCCCGTAGGCGCCCTGGTAGCGGGGCAGGACCGCGTCGTCGAGGTAGGCGGTGGCGGCGATGCGGTCCTCGAGGCCGAGGGCGAGGAGGAGTTCGGTGGCGTGCTGGTTCATGGTGACGGTACGTCGGGGCGGGGCCGTGAAGGTCGTGCTCACGCCGCAGTTGGTGACGGTGTACGGGAATCCGTCCGCCGGGGCCGCCGGGGCCGCCGAGGCGGGGCCGTCGCCGGCGGGGGCTCCCGCGCACGCGGTCAGGGGTATCAGGAGCGCGAGGGGCGCGAGCGTACGCAGTGCGGCACGGCGGGCGCGGGCGCGGGACAGCGGCATGGCGAAGCCTCTCCGGGGGATCCTCGTCCCCTGGTCGACGTGAGGAGGCGGTGCGTCAGTGTCTGACTCCCGGAACCCGTCGGGATCCGGTCACAGTGGCGGGACCGCACCGGAATCGCACCGGTTTCCTGTCCTGCACCGCCTGGGGTGACGCAGCCCAGTCTGCCAGACGCCTCCGCGGGCCCGGCGGCCCTCTTGACCCAGCTGGTCCAGACCAATAGTTTCCGGGGTGCACAGCGCACGTCCATTGCCCGCATCCGCAAAGGAAGCCCATGCGCCGCAGCATGCTCGGCAGGCTGGCCGTCGCCGCCGCCTGCTCCTTCTCCCTGCTGGCCGCGTTCGCGCCCGCCGCCGGCGCCGCCGCCGACAGCGGCCCCGACCGGGACCGCGACCACGGCCGCTCGTACAAGCGCGTCGGATACTTCACCCAATGGGGCGTCTACGGACGGGACTTCCAGGTCCAGGACCTCGACACCAACGGCACCGCCGGCAAGCTCACCCACATCAACTACGCCTTCGGGAACGTCGGCCCGGACGGCAGGTGCTTCACCGGCAACGTGCCGGGCGAGGCCGACGCCTGGGCCGACTACGTCCGTCCGCTGGCCGCGGCCGACTCCGTCGACGGAGTGGCCGACGACGCCCAGCAGCCGCTCGCCGGGAACTTCAACCAGCTGCGTGAGCTCAAGGCCAAGCACCCTGGTCTGAAGGTGCTCATCTCGCTGGGCGGCTGGAGCTGGTCCACCCACTTCTCGGACGCCGCCCGCACCCCCGCCTCGCGCAAGGCGTTCGTCTCGTCCTGCATCGACCTGTACATCAAGGGCAACCTGCCGCAGGACGGCGCCCGGGGCGGCGCGGGCGCGGCCGCCGGGCTCTTCGACGGCATCGACCTCGACTGGGAGTGGCCGGGGTCGGCCGGGGACACGGACACCACGTACCGGCCGGAGGACAAGCGGAACTTCACCGAGCTGGTACGGGAGTTCCGCACCCAGCTGGATGCGTACGGACGCGCCCAGAAGCGGAGGTACGAGCTGAGCGCCTTCGTGCCGACCGCCCCCGCCAAGATCGACGCGGGCTTCGAGGTCCGCCGGATCATGCGCGACCTGGACTTCGTCACGCTCCAGGGGTACGACTTCCACGTCTCCGGGGAGCCGAGGACCGCCCAGCAGTCCGCCCTGTACGCCCGGGACGACTTCAGCGTGGACGGCACCGTCGAGGCCTGGCAGCGGCGGGGCGCGCCCGCGCACAAGCTGGTGATGGGCATGCCCTTCTACGGGCAGGGCTGGACCGGGGTCAGCGGCGGCGGGGACGGCATGGGGCAGCCCGCGACCGGCCCCGCGCCGGCCACCTGGGCGGCCGGGTACGAGGACTACAAGGCGCTGCGGAAGCTGGCGGACTCGGGCGCGTACACGGTGCACCGGGACCGGCGCGGCGGACACGCCTGGCTGTTCGACGGCACCACCCTGTGGACGTACGACGACCCGCAGGTGCTGCGGGCGAAGTCGGCGTACGTACGGGAACACGGGCTGGGCGGCGCGATGTTCTGGTCGCTGGACGGGGACACCGCGGACGGCGAGCTGATGACGGCCGTGGACCGCGGCCTGCGGGGGCGCTGACCCCCTTCCGATCGGACACCGCCGGGCCGCCGACACTGCTCCGGCCCGGCGGTGTTCCCTTTCCGGGGACGGCTCGCGCGGTGCGTGGCGGGCCCGCGATCCGGGGCCGGTCCGAGCCCCCGATCGCGGTTGTCCGGGGTGGCAGCCCCCGCCGCCTGACCGCCACCGCCCGAGCCGGAGCCGGAGCCGCGGCCAGGGACCAGCCAACGGATTTCGGCCACGGATCTGTTGCTTGGCTGAAACCAGTGCAATGCTGTGACTGCGGTGACTTCTCCGACCCCCGAGGAGAGGTCCGAGGCCGCCGCCCGGGCACCCCCGGCCCGGGCGCGGCCGCCGCGCCCCGCTCCCTCCCGGCTCCCCACGGGAGGGTCCCCCTTGGCAGGCCGCCCGGTCCCTCCGGGCGCCCGGACCGTCACGGCCCGGGCACCGTGGCCGTGCGATGGGCGGTGGCGAGTGCCGAGGTCGCCGTGAAGGCGGGGACGTGGCCCGTGCCGCCGCGGGCACCGACCGAGAGAGACGCGGCCGCCATGCCGTAGGCGACGGCGTCCCCGAGGGAGTCCCCCAGCGCGAGACGGGCCGTCGTCGTGCCCATGAAGCAGTCACCGGCCCCGGTCGCGTCGACCGGAGCGGGGTTCGCCGGGACGGGCAGGGACGTGACCGTCGCACCGTCGTGCAGGAGCAGCGCGTCGGCACCGGTGGTGACGGCGACGGCCCGGGCGCCCAGGCGGCGGCAGCGGTCGGCGGCGGCGCGCGGATCGGCGGTGCCGACCAGGGCGAGGGCGTCCGCCGGGCAGGAGGTCTTCAGCAGACCGGCCAGCGGGGCGATCCGGGCCAGCAGGGCCCGGGCCGCCGCGCGGTCGGTGAGCCGGGGACGGAAGTTGAGGTCGTAGCTGAGGTGTCCCCCGGCGCGGTGCACGGCCTCGGCGGCGGCGACGACCGCATCCCGGCTGCTGGGCGAGAGCGCGCCGGTGATGCCGCTGGTGATGAGTGCCGTGGAGCGGGTGAGGAGGTGGTGCCAGGACGCGATGTGGTCGGGAGAGAGGGTGGAACCGGCGCTGTGGGCGCGCCAGTAGACGAACTCCCGCTCGCCCCGGGTGTCGGCGCACAGCAGGTAGGCCCCGTTGGGACGTGGGGCGCGGTGGACGTGGGTGATGTCGACGCCGAGACCGGCGGCTCGCTCCAGCAACGGGACGCTGAGCTCGTCGTCGCCGACGACGGCGAGGAGCGCGGTCCGCGCCCCGGCGGCGACGGCGGCGGCCGCCGCGTTCAGGGCGTCACCGGAGTAGGCGATCCGGGCGGCGGTCCCGTCGGCGGCGTCCCGCAGGGCGGCGTCGGCATGGATCTCGACCAGCACCTCGCCGAGGACGAGGACGTCGTAGGCGGGAGCGAGGGGGGTGGGAGCGGCGGGGGTGGGGGCGACGGGGGCGGGAGCGACGGGGGCGGCAGCGGGGCGGGGCACGGGGGCCGGGGGCGTGGTCATCGGCGTGGAGCGCATGCGGGGCAGGCACAGGGCAGGGACAGGTCGGTGAAGACGGCGGCCAGTTCGGCCGGGTCGGCGGGGAGGCCGGCGCCGATGCCGACGGCGGCGGCTCCGGCCGCGAGCCATTCGTGGATCTCGGCGGGCCGGATCCCGCCGGTGGGGATGATCAGTGCCTCGGGGAGCACGGCCTTGAGGGAGCGGATGAACCGTGGGCCGCCGACGTGTGCCGGGAAGACCTTGGCGGAGCCGCCGCGGCGCGCGGCGGCGGCGATCTCGCCGGGCGTGAAGCCTCCTTCGACGAACACCGCGCCACGCCGGTCGGCGACCTCCCGGACCTCGGGCGCCGGGTGCGGCGAGACGAGGAAGCCGGCCCCGGCGTCCAGGGCGGCCTCGGCCTGCGCGGCGGCGGTGACCGTGCCGACGCCGATGAGGGCCGGGCGGCCGTGACGGTCGGCCAGCGACACGGTGCGGGCAACGGCGCCGTCCCAGCCGGGGGTCGACGTGGTGAGTTCCACGGCGCGGCAGCCGGCGGCCAGCAGCGCGGTGGTCCTGGTGACGGCGCCGTCCGCGTCGGCGTCACGCAGGACAGGCAGCAGCCGCTGGGCGGCCAGCACCGCGTACGGGTGACAGGACACCAGATCCCCCTCCCTTGTGTTCCACGTAGTGGAACTGGGTATCTTGTACCGGAACTTGCTGTCGCAGACGATACCCACCAAGGGAGATCACGAGTCAATGGACGACGCCTCCCGCACACCCCGGACCGGCGGTCGCGGCCGCACCTCGGCGGCCGGCACGGCGCTGGAGAAGTCGATGCGCGTCCTGGAGGCGGTGGCCGCGCCGGGCGGCCCGCACCGGCTCACCGAGGTGACGGCCGCCGCCGCGGTCCCCAAGTCGAGCACGCACAGGATCCTGGGCGCCCTCGTCGAGCAGGGCTTCGCAACCGTCGAGGGCGGCAGCCGCTATGGCGCCGGCCCGCGGCTGCGCGCCCTCGCGGCGCAGGTGGCGGGGGCCGAACCGGCCGGTGTGGATGCCGTCCTGGAGCGGTTGCAGCGGGCCACCGGTCAGACCGTGCACCTCGCGCTGCACAGCGGCGAGAGCATCACCTACATCCGCAAGCTGGAGGGCGACCAGCCGTTCCGGACCGCGTCGCGCATCGGTATGCGGATGCCGCTGCACTCGACCGCGATCGGCAAGAGCGTCCTGGCGCGGCTGCCCGCCGCGGAGGTGTCGCAGCTGATCGAGGCGGCCGGACTGGCGCCCCGGACCGCGCGGACCCTGACCACCCCCGCGGCGCTGGAGGCGGACCTGGCCCTGGCACGCGAGCGCGGGTTCGCGCTGGACGACGAGGAGAACGAGCCGGCCATCCGCTGCATCGGCGCCGCGGTCGTGGACGCTCGATGCCGCCCGGTCGGCGGCGTGAGCGTCACCACCGTCACCTTCCTCGTCACCCGCGAGCAGATCGAGGCATACGCCCCGGCCCTGCGCGCGGCCGCGGAGGCACTGGCGCCCCTGCTGTGAAGACCGGCGCGGGAAACCAGCGCGGAATCCGTCGCAAGAAAGTGTTATCCCACCCGCCCTCGACGGTCTCCCAGGTATTGGGCATCATCGACCGGCCGGCACGGACAGGGAACATCACATGAGTACACAGCACACGGCGGAGCTCGTCAGCGCGGCTCGCGCGGGTGATCCGCGCGCCCAGGACGAGCTCGTGGCGTCGCACCTGCCGCTCGTCTACAACATCGTGGGGCGGGCCCTGAACGGCTCGGTCGACGTCGACGACGTGGTCCAGGACACGATGCTGCGGGCGCTCGACGGCCTGGGCTCGCTGCGCTCCGACGAGAGCTTCCGCTCCTGGCTGGTGGCGATAGCGATGAACCGCGTCCGCGCGCACTGGCAGGCCCCGCGCCCCTACGCCGAGGGCGGCCTGGACGAGGCCGGGGACGTCGCGGACCCCGGTGCCGACTTCGTGGACCTGACCGTCGTCAAGCTGCAGCTGGCCGGCCAGCGGCGCGAGACGGCCCGCGCCACGCGCTGGCTGGAGCCGGACGACCGGGCGCTGCTGTCGCTGTGGTGGCTGGAGTGCGCCGGGGAGCTCACCCGCGCGGAGGTCGCCCGGGCGCTGGAACTGCCGCAGCAGCACACGGCCGTGCGGGTGCAGCGGATGAAGGCTCAGCTGGAGGCGGCGCGCGTGGTGGAGCGGGCGCTGGAGGCGAACCCGCCGTGCGACATCCTGCGCGGGGTGCTGATGACCTGGGACGGGCGGCCGTCGGCGCTGTGGCGCAAGCGGATCGCCCGGCACGCGCGCGAGTGCGTGCGCTGCTCGGGCCTGTGGAGCGGGCTGATGCCGGCGGAGGGTCTGCTGGCGGGCCTGGCGCTGGTACCGGTCGGGGCGGCGCTGCTGGCGGGCGTACGCGCCGGCGCCGGTCTGGCCCCGGCCGGGGCGGCGTACGCGGCCGGGCCGGCCGCGGGTTCCCACGACGCTCCCGGGTACGGCGCTCCGGGCGCCCCCGGGACTCCCGGCGCCCCCGGCTTCGCGGACGCCGCGACCCAGATCAGCCCGGCCGTGACCGGGGCGACGCCGAGCGGATCGGCGGGCACGGCGGCGGAGGGTGGGCGGGCTGCCGCCCGGGACCGGCACCGCGCCGGTGAGGACGCCGGCGGCCGCGGGGCGCTGCGCAAGCGGCGCCAGAACCGGCGCCGCGTGATCGGCGGCGCGGTGGTCGCCGCCTGTGTCGCGGGCGGCGGGCTCGTCTACCTGGCCACCCGGCCCGGCTCCGGCGCGACCGAGGCCGGCGGGGGCGCCACCACGGCCACCCCGCTCGCGGCGCTGTCCGCGCCCGACACGGCGAGCGCCCCGGCCTCCCCCTCTCCGTCCCCCTCCGCCTCGGCGTCCGCCTCGCCCTCGCCGTCGGCCTCCGCGTCGCCGAGCGCGTCGGCGTCCGCCGCCCCGAGCCCGAGCCGCACCGCGAGCCAGGCCCCGAAGCCGGCCGCGCCCGCCCCGGCTCCCGCCCCGCAGGGCGCGGCCGCCGAGGTGATCGCCCTGGTCAACAAGGAGCGGGCGGCCGCCGGCTGCGGGCCGCTGAAGGACGACGCGCAGCTGCGGGCGGCGGCCCAGGGCCACTCCGACGACATGGCCGCCCGGAACTTCTTCGACCACACCAGCCCCGACGGCGCCGACCCCGGTAAGCGCACCACGGCCGCCGGCTACCGCTGGTCGACGTACGGGGAGAACATCGCGCGCGGGCAGCAGACCGCGCAGCAGGTGATGACGTCCTGGATGAACAGCTCGGGGCACCGCGCGAACATCCTCAACTGCTCGTTCAAGGACATCGGCGTCGGTATCCACAAGGGTGCGGGCGGCCCGTGGTGGACGCAGAACTTCGGCGCCCGGTAACCGGCGCCCGGTGGCGGCGGGACGGCGGTCCCCGCTGCGGCTCCGGATGCTTCAAAATGAGGGCAGGATAGCTGCTGGAGCCGAAAGAGCAGTTCAGAGCGGGTGGAGCGAGGTGCATGACGAAGAAGGACCTCCGTCCGCACCAGCGTGAGGCCGTCGACGCCGTGGTGCGGGCGCTGGAGCTGCCGGCGGGCGGGCGGGTCCCGGAGGCCGGACTGCGCACCCAGGTGATCATGGCGACCGGGTCGGGCAAGTCCCTGGTCGCGGTGCGCGCCGCCGAGGCGCTGCGGGCGGGGAGGGTGCTGGTCCTGGTGCCCTCCCTGGACCTGCTCGTGCAGACCATCGCGGCCTGGCGCGAGGGCGGGCGGGCCGGGCGGGCGGTCGCGGTGTGCTCGCTGCGGGGCGCGGAGGCCGGGATCCCGACCACCACCTCCCCGGCCGAACTGGCCCGCTGGTGCGGGCCGGTGGAGCGGGTGACGGTCTTCGCGACGTACGCCTCGCTGGGCCTGGGGACCATCGAGCGCGGCCATCTGGCCGGGCTGCCGGGCTGGGACCTGATCGTGGTCGACGAGGCGCACCGCACGTCGGGCCGGATCGGCAAACCGTGGGCCGTGGTCCACGACAACGCCCGGATCCCGGCGGTGCGCCGGCTGTACATGACGGCCACGCCCCGGGTGTGGCGCGACCCCGAGGGCGACACGGAGACCGGGACCGGGACCGAGGCCGAGGCCGAGGCCGGAACCGGAGCCGAGGCCGGGACCGGGGCCGGCTCCGAGGGCGGCGGGAGACACGGCAGGGCGCCCGGCGAGCTGGTCGCCTCCATGGAGGACGACCCGGCCGGGCCGTTCGGCGCCCGCTGCTACACCCTGTCGCTGTCGGAGGCCATCGACCGGGGCATCTGCGCGCCCTACCAGGTGGTGTGCGTGGACGTCACCGACCCGGGCTTCCAGGCGGCGGTGCTGCTGGGCCGGGACGGGCGTTCGGACGCGGTCCGCGGCGCCCGGCTCGCCGCGCTCCAGGCGGCCCTGGTGAAGGCCGCCGCCGAGCAGGGCTTCCGGCGGACGCTGGTCTTCCACCATCTGACCAAGGAGGCCGAGGCGTTCGCCGCGGGTCTGCCCGCGGTCGCGGCACGGCTGCGCCTGGCCGGCCGGACCCCGCACCCGGTGTATCCGCGCACCGTGTGGGCGGACTGGCTGTCGGGGCAGCACACGGCTGCCCACCGGCGGCGGGTGCTGGACGCGTTCGCGGCCGACCGGATCGCCGACAAGGCCTTCCTCGGCAGCGTCCGGGTGCTCGGTGAGGGCGTGGACACCAAGGAGTGCGACTCCGTCTACTGGGCGGACGTCCGCGGTTCGATGCCGGATCTGGTGCAGGCGGTGGGGCGGGCGCTGCGGATCCGGCCCGGCGAGGGCAAGATCGCCTCCCTGGTGGTGCCGGTCCTGCTGGGTCCGGGCGAGACGCCGCAGACGATGCTGACCTCACGGGCGTACGGCAGCCTGGCGCGCCTGCTGGAGGCCCTGCGGGCGCACGACACGCGGATCGTGGAGACGCTGGCCCAGCCGCAGGCGCCGGGCACCAAGCCGGGGGCCGGGCCGGCCGCCGCGGGCGTGAGCGCCGGTGCCCAGGGCCTGCTCAGCTTCTCCACCCCGCGCGATCCGGCGCTGCTGGCGGCGTTCATCCGGCTGCGTGTGCTCAACCCGGAGAGCGCGCACTGGCGGCGCGGGGTCGAGGCCGCCCGGATCTACGCCGCCACGGCCGGCGATCTGAAGGTGCCGTTCGGGTTCAAGGTGCCGGCGGGCGGCGTACGCACGAGCGACATGCCCGCGAGCGAGGCACCGGCGGGCGGCGTACGCGCGAGCGCGGTGACCGCGAGCGAGGCACCGGCGGGCGAGGTGCCCGCGGCCGGCGCCGGCTGGCCGGCGGCGCTGGCCCGCTTCCCGCTCGGACAGTGGATCGCCGACGCCCGGCGCGCCCACCGCCAGGGCACCTTGAGCACCGCCCGGGTGGCGCAGCTGGACGCCCTGGGCATGGTGTGGAGCCACTTCGACGTGGCGTTCGAGGAGGGGCTGGCGGCCGCACGCGCCTGGGCGGCCGAGCACGGGCACCTGCTGGCGCCGGTGGACGCGACCTGGAACGGCGCCCCGGTCGGGGTCTGGCTGAAGAACCAGCGGGCCGCCGCCCGTCGGCGGGGTCCCGGGGCGCTGCCGGCCGAGCGCCGCGGGGCCCTGGACGACATCGATCCGGCCTGGTGCCCGGCGTGGGAGATCTCCTGGCAGCGCGCGTTCCACCTCACCCGGGTGCATCTGGACGCGGGGGGCCGGATCCCGGCCGGGCCGGGCGAGGTGGTCGTCCAGGGCGAGGACCTGGGCACGTGGGTCCGTACCCAGCGGCTGACCTGGGAGCGGCTGGCCTGGTCCCAGCGCTGGCTGCTGGAGCACGTGCTCGGGCTGGCCCCGGCAGCCGCCGACGAGCGGCCGCGGCCGCGCCGCAGCCATGCGCGGGCGTGGGCGGAGAACCTGGCCGCGGCCCGCCAGTTCCACGCCCGCGAACACCATCTGCGGGTGCCGCGCGGCCACGTCGAGGTGCTCGGCGGGCAGCCGGTCCGGCTCGGGGCGTGGATTGCCAACCAGCGTGCGCGGGCGGCGGGCCTGGACCCGGAGCGCTACGAGGCCCTGGACGCCCTCGGGATGCGCTGGTCCGCCCCCTCCGTCAGTGGTGGAAGCCGGAGCGGGACCCGGTGACCGGCGACGGCGGCGGGGGTGCGGCCGTGAGGTACTCCACGGCCCGGCGCACGTCGGCGGCGAGCAGTTCGATCTGGTCGCGGGTGACGCCGTGGCGGATCAGGACGCGCTGGATGACGGTCTCCTGGCGGTCGGGCGGCAGCGGGTAGGAGGGGACCTGCCAGCCGCGCATGCGCAGCCGGTCGGAGAGGTCGTAGAGGGTGAACGGCGTGGCGTCGGGGTCGGTCAGGGTGTAGGAGACGGCGGGGAGGGCGCCCTGGCCGTCGTAGAGCAGGGTGAAGGGGCCCATGTCCGCGATCTTCTCGGCGAGGTACCGGGCGGTGTCGGCGCAGGCCTGCTGCACCCGCCGGTAGCCGCCGCGGCCCAGGCGCAGGAAGAGGTAGTACTGGGCGATGACCTCGCCGCCGGGGCGGGAGAAGTTCAGCGCGAACGTCGGCATGTCGCCGCCGAGGTAGTCCACGTGGAAGACCAGCTCCTCGGGCAGGTGCTCGGCGGAGCGCCAGACGATCCAGCCGACCCCGAGCGGGGCCAGACCGTACTTGTGGCCGGAGGAGTTGACGGACACGACCCGGGGCAGCCGGAAGTCCCAGACCACGTCCGTGTGGAGGAAGGGGGCCACGAAGCCGCCGCTGGCCGCGTCGACGTGGACGGGGACGTCCCAGCCGTGTTCGGCCTCGATCGCGTCGAGGGCGGCGGCGATCTCGGCGATGGGCTCGTAGTCGCAGGTGTAGGTGACGCCGAGGATCGCGACGACGCCGATGGTGTTCTCGTCGACGTACTCGGCCAGCTGGTGGGGGCGCATGCCGGTGGCGCCCGGCTCGAGCGGGATCTGGCGGAGCTCGACGTCGAAGTAGCGGGCGAACTTGTCCCAGCAGATCTGTACGGGTCCGCAGACCAGGTTGGGCTTGTCGGTGGGCAGTCCGGCGGCCCGGCGGCGGGCCCGCCAGCGCCATTTGAGGGCGAGGCCGCCGAGCATGGCGGCCTCGCTGGAGCCGGTGGTGGAGCATCCGGTGGCGTCGCCCGCCGGGGCGTGCCAGAGGTCGGCGAGGATGTTGACGCAGCGTGCCTCGATCTCGGCGGTCTGCGGGTACTCGTCCTTGTCGATCATGTTCTTGTCGAGGCACTCGTTCATCAGCTTGTGCACGCCGTCGTCGGACCAGGTGGTGCAGAAGGTGGCGAGGTTCTGGGCGGCGTTGCCGTCGAGGAGCAGTTCGTCGTGGAGCAGCGAGTAGACGACCTCGGTGGGCGCGTGGTCGTCGGGCATCCGGTACTTGGGGAGGACCTGGCCGCTGAGGGCGGAGGTGAACACGTCGGTGTCCGCGTCGAGGGCGCTGCCGCCCTTCGTCTCATGAAGAGGCATATCGGGACTATAGGGGACATAAGCTGCCGAATCCGGCTCCGCCTTCCCGGCGACCCGACCCCGCCCCGGCGCACCTTCCGGCCGAGTCCGGGGTGTGAGCACCCTCATACACCCCCGATGGCGGCGAAGATTCTCCGGTCACGTAGGCTTACGGCGAAAGATCTTCCCGTCCGGGCCACTGGAGCCGGTCCGGACGGGAAGATCAGCAAACTTGTTCTAGGGGAAACATATCCAGAGATGTCCGGATAGCGGTCGCCGGTCGGCACCGCCCTGATACCTCTTCCGCCATGAACAAGATCACTCGCCGACGGGCGCTGGGCGCCGGTGTCGGCGCCGTCACCGCCCTCGGTATCACCGGGACCGTCGTCGCCAGTGCCGCCACCACCCCGGCCCCCATATCCACCGGCCCCGGCACCGGCTCTCTCGACGAGGTCTACCAGGGCCGCCGGATCCAGATCAGCCCCGCCGCCGGCGGCGGTGGCCACCACGGAGGGCAGCACGGCGGTCACCACGGCCCCGGTTCGCCCACCGTCCGCATCGACGGCCGCGAACTGCACGTGATGCGCAACGCCGACGGCAGCTGGATCAGTGTGGTGAACCACTACGAGACCTACCCGGACCTGCCCGCGCTCGCCCGCGCCGCGGTCCGTGAGCTCCAGGGCGCCACGCTGCTCCCGTTCGGCGGTGCGGCATGACCGTACGCAAGAACCAGGCGCAGCTGACCGCCGAGGAGAAGCGCGCCTTCACCGCGGCGCTGCTGGAGCTCAAGCGCACCGGCGTCTACGACCGGTTCGTCACCACGCACAACGGCTTCATCATGGGCGACACCGACTCCGGCGAGCGGGTCGGCCACCGCTCCCCCTCGTTCCTCCCCTGGCACCGGCGTTTCCTGATCGAGTTCGAGCAGGAGCTGCAGAAAGTGGATCAGAAGGTCGCCCTGCCCTACTGGGACTGGACGGCGGACCGCACCCCCCGCTCCTCCCTCTGGGCCGCCGACTTCCTCGGCGGCACCGGGCGCGCCCGCGACGGACAGGTGATGGACGGGCAGTTCGCGTACGCGACGGGCAAGTGGAACGTCGGCGTACGGGTGGACGGACGCGCCTACCTGCGCCGGGCGCTGGGCGCGGGCGTCGCGCAGCTGCCGACGAAGGCCGAGGTGGACGCGGTGCTCGCCATGCCCGTCTACGACATGGCGCCGTGGAACAGCTCCTCGGGCGGTTTCCGCAACCACCTGGAGGGCTGGCGCGGGGCCAACCTGCACAACCGGGTGCACGTGTGGGTCGGCGGGCAGATGGCCACCGGCGTCTCCCCCAACGACCCGGTGTTCTGGATGCACCACGCCTACGTCGACAAGCTGTGGGCCGACTGGCAGGCGCGCCACCCGCAGGCGACGTACCTGCCGGCGGCGGGCACCCCGGACGTGGTGGACCTGCACGACGTGATGCGGCCGTGGAACGACGTGACCCCGGCCGACATGCTGGACCACCGGAAGTACTACACGTTCGACGCCGAACCGGCCGCCGCCAGCCAGCGGTAGTGCAGTTCGGGGCGGCCGACCTGGCCGTACCGGGGGGTCCGGTCCGCGCGGCCGGTGTCCACCAGATGCTCCAGGTAGCGGCGGGCGGTGATCCGCGAGATCCCGGCCGCCTCGGCCGCCCCCGCCGCCGTCAGCCCCTCCGGCGCCGACCGCAGCAGGGCGGCGACCCGGTCGAGGGTGGGGGCGCTGAGCCCCTTGGGGAGTTCGGCGGGGCGGGGCGGGCGCAGGGCGGCCAGCGCCCGGTCCACGTCGTCCTGGCCCACCGCCTCCCCCGCGGTCGCCCGGAAGTCGGCGTACCGCAGCAGCCGTTCGCGCAGGGTGGGGAAGGCGAACGGCTTCAGCACGTACTGCACGACGCCGAGCGAGACGCTCTCGCGGACGACCGCGAGGTCGCGTGCCGAGGTCACCACGATCACGTCGACGGGGTGGCCGGCTGCCCGCAGGCCGCGGGCGAAGCGCAGCCCGTTCCCGTCGGGCAGGCCGAGGTCCAGGAGCAGCAGGTCGACCCGGGTCCGGTCCAGGACGCGGGTGGCCTCGGCGAGGGAGTGGACGGCGGCGACGGCGGTGAAGCCGGGCACCCGGCCGACGTACAGGGCGTGCGCGTCGGCGGCGACGGGGTCGTCCTCGACGACCAGGACGCGCACCTCGGCGCCGTCGGCGCTCATGCGCCCCCCTCGCTCCGCAGCGGCAGCCGTACGGTGAACTCGGCGCCCCCGCCGGGCGCGTCGCCCGCGTGGACGCTGCCCCCGTGCCGGTGGGCGGCCTGGCGCACGAGCGCGAGGCCCAGCCCCCGCCCCTCGCCCTTGCCGGACCAGCCGCGCAGGAACACGTCGGCGCCGGCCGGCAGCCCAGGCCCGTTGTCGGCGACCTTGAGCAGCAGGTCCGGCCCGTCGGGCCGGGCCGTCACCGTGATCCGCGCGCCCCGCACGCCCGTGAGGGCGTCCACGGCGTTGTCGATGAGGTTGCCGAGCACGGTGACCAGGTCCCGCGCCGGCGGGGTGCTGCCGCGGCCGGCGTCGAGACCACGGCTGTCGGGGCTGACCACCAGCTCGACGCCGCGCTCGTGGGCCTGGGCGGCCTTGCCGAGCAGCAGCGCCGCGAGCACCGGCTCGCCCACGGCGGCCACCACCTGGTCGGCCAGGGCCTGGGCGAGCTCCAGTTCGGCGGTGGCGAAGTCCACGGCCTCCTGCGCCCGGCCCAGTTCGATGAGCGAGACCACCGTGTGCAGCCGGTTGGCCGCCTCGTGGGCCTGGGAGCGCAGCGCCTGCGTGAAGCCGCGCTCGTGGTCCAGCTCACCGGTCAGCGCCTGGAGGTCGGTGTGGTCGCGCAGGGTGACCACCGTGCCGCGGCGGCCACCGCCCGCCACGGGTGAGCTGTTGACGACCACGACGCGGTCGGCGGTCAGGTGCACCTCGTCGACCCGGGGCCGGTCGGCGAGCAGGGCGCCGGTCAGCGGGGCCGGCAGACCGAGGTCGGCGACGCCCTTGCCGCGTACCTCGCCGGCCGGCAGGCCGAGCAGCTCGCGGCCGGCGTCGTTGATCAAGGTGATGCGGCGCTGGCCGTCGAGCATCAGGAGCCCCTCGCGCACCGCGTGCAGCGCGGCCTGGTGGTAGTCGTACATCCGGCTGAGCTCGCCGGCGTTCATCCCGTGGGTGTGCCGGCGCAGCCGCGCGTTGACCACGTACGTGCCGATGCCGCCCAGGGCCAGTGCGCCGGCGGCGACCCAGAGCAGCGCGGCCAGCTGCCCGGCCAGCCGGTCGCTGATGGCGCGCACGGTGATCCCGGCGCTGACCAGCCCGACGATGCGGCCGTCGCTCTCGTGCAGCGGGGTCACGACGCGGATGGAGGGGCCGAGCGTGCCGGTGTAGGTCTCGCTGAACGTCTCGCCGCGCAGGGCGCGGGCGGTGTTGCCGAGGTAGCGCTCGCCGATCCGGCGCGGGTCGGGGTGGGTCCAGCGGCGCCCGTCCGGAGCCATGATCGTCACGAAGTCGACGCCGGAGTCCAGACGGACGCGTTCGGCGTACGGCTGGAGCGCCTCGGAGGGGCGCGGGGTACCGGCGGCGTCGCGGACGGACGGGGAGTCGGCGACCGTCCGGGCGACGGCACCCGCCTGGCGCTGGGCCGCCTCCTCGGCCTGGCGGCGGGCGGTCGCGTACGCGAAGACCGCGCATCCGGCGACCACGACCGCGACCAGGACCACCTGCATGGCGAAGAGCTGGCCGGCGAGACTGCGCGGACGAGGGAAGCGGAGCATGGCGCTCAGTGTGCACCGGTGTGTGAACTCAATGAACGCAAGGGTGACCGGGGTCACAGGCGTGGGGGATGGTCTCCCGGAACGTCATCACCACCCAGGAGGCACCGTGGCTGCCAGGCGCGACACAACCCACTATCTGTACATCGCGGTGATCGCCGCGGTGCTGCTCGGCATCGCCATCGGCTTCGCGGCCCCGGAGTTCGCCGTCGAGCTGAAGCCTCTGGGGACCGGCTTCGTCAGCCTCATCAAGATGATGATCTCGCCGGTGATCTTCTGCACGATCGTGCTGGGCGTCGGCTCCGTCCGCAAGGCCGCCAAGGTCGGCGCGGTGGGCGGCCTGGCGCTCGGCTACTTCATGGTCATGTCGACGGTCGCGCTGGCGATCGGCCTGCTGGTCGGCAACCTGCTGGAGCCGGGCAGCGGGCTGCACCTGACGGAGGCGATGCGCAGCGCGGGCGAGGCGCAGGCCAAGACGGGCGGGGCGGAGACGACCACCGAGTTCCTGCTCGGGATCATCCCGACCACGCTGGTGTCGGCCTTCACCGGCGGTGAGGTGCTGCAGACGCTGCTGGTGGCGCTGCTGTGCGGGTTCGCGCTCCAGGCGATGGGGCGGGCCGGCGAGCCGGTGCTGCGGGGCATCGGGCACATGCAGAAGCTGGTCTTCCGGGTGCTCGCGATGATCATGTGGGCGGCGCCGGTGGGCGCGCTCGGGGCGATCGCGGCGGTGGTCGGGGCGACCGGCCTCGACGCGCTCAAGTCGCTCGCGGTCATCATGATCGGCTTCTACGTCACGTGCCTGCTGTTCGTCTTCGTGGTGCTGGGCCTGCTGCTGCGGGTGTGCACGGGGATCAACGTCCTCACGCTGCTGCGCTACCTCGGCCGGGAGTTCCTGCTGATCCTGTCGACCTCGTCGTCGGAGTCGGCGCTGCCGCGGCTGATCGCGAAGATGGAGCACCTGGGTGTCGCCAAGCCGGTGGTCGGCATCACGGTGCCGACCGGGTACTCCTTCAACCTGGACGGCACGGCGATCTACCTGACGATGTCGTCGCTGTTCATCGCGGAGGCGATGGGCAACCCGCTGTCGATCGGCGAGCAGGTCTCGCTGCTGCTCTTCATGATCGTGGCGTCGAAGGGCGCGGCGGGCGTGACGGGCGCCGGTCTGGCCACGCTGGCCGGCGGTCTGCAGTCGCACCGGCCCGAGCTGGTCGACGGGGTCGGCCTGATCGTGGGCATCGACCGGTTCATGAGCGAGGCCCGCGCGCTGACGAACTTCGCGGGCAACGCGGTCGCGACCGTGCTGGTGGGCACCTGGACGAAGGAGTTCGACCGGGACCGCGCCGCCGAGGTCCTGGCCGGGCGCCTGCCGTTCGACGAGACGACCCTGCTCGACGACGGCCACGGCGGCCACGCCGACGACTCCGGCGACGGGCACGGCCCCGCCGGGGCGGACGCCGACGCGCCGGGCGCGGTGCCGGTCCAGCCCGCGGACGGCAAGGACCCGGTCAAGGCCTGACCCCGCCGCTCCCCCGCGCGGCGGGCCGACCCGAACGGCCCGCGCGGGGGCCGGTGCACCATCCCCTTCCCCCTCGGTGCACCGCGAGCCGGCCGGGCAGGGCGCGCCCCCATGGTGCCCCGCCCGGCCGGCGTCGCCGTCCGGGCGCGCCCGTACGTCGTCGCCGCGCCCGGCCCGCCGGCCCATGGGGACGCCGGGACGCCGGGAGCCATGACGCCGGGACGCCGGGACACCGGGACACCGGGACACCGGGACACCGGGACACCGGGACACCCGGACCGGCTGATCGTCCGTCAGGCGCACCCTGCGTATCGAACCACCCGCCGGCAAGGGCGATTTTCAGCCACGCGGCCCGGAAATCAGGTGCGCGATAAGGTACTTCCCTCCCCGGGCCGCTGTCTGACATCTTGCGTCCACCACTTGTTTCGTACGACCCGGTAGGTGCCACCCGCACCTGGCGGGTCCATCGGAGGACGCATTGATACCCCACATATCCGGCCGACCCCGACGTGCCCTGGTGACGGCTGCCACCCTCGGTGCGGCACTCGCCCTCGCGGTTCCCGCCGCGTTCGCGAGCACCGGGCCCCTCTCTCCCGCCCCGTCCGCGATGACCGCCGCTCCGGCGGCCGCCGCCCCCGCTGCCCAGAGTGCGACCTGGGCCGCCGGCACCCGTTCCTACCTCGTGATCACCGCTCCCGGTGACACCTCGGCCGTGCGCTCGGCCGTCACCGCCAACGGCGGCTCGGTCTTCTCGTACTTCGACGCCATCGGCGTCGTCGTGGCCCACTCCACCTCCAGCACCTTCGCCACCACCATGCGCGGCGTCAGCGGCGTGCAGAAGGTCGGCGCCACCCGTACCTCGGATGTGCCGGCCGACGCCTACAACCCGGCGCTGCCGAGCAACCCGGCCCAGTCCGCGGCGCCGGCCACCGAGCCGGTGCGCTCCGACATGAGCCAGATCAAGGCCGACCAGGCCTGGGCCGTCACCACCGGTTCCGCCTCCGTCAAGGTCGGCATCCTGGACACCGGTGTGGACGACCAGCACCAGGACCTCGCGCCGAACTTCAACGCCGCCGACTCGGTCTCCTGCGCCTACGGCAAGCCGGACACCCGGGCCGGGGCCTGGCGCGACGTGGACCAGCACGGCACCCACGTGGCCGGCACGGTCGCGGCCGCGAAGAACGGCAAGGGCGCCATCGGCGTCGCGCCGGGCGTGAAGATCTCCTCGGTGCGCATCGCCGAGCCGGGCACCACGCTGTTCTTCCCGGAGAACACCGTCTGCGCCCTCGTGTGGGCCGGTGACCACGGCTTCAAGGTCACCAACAACAGCTACTACACCGACCCGTGGCAGTTCAACTGCCCCAGCGACCTCGACCAGGCCGCCATCCTCGAGGGTGTCGGCCGCGCCCAGAAGTACGCCGAGGGCAAGGGATCGCTCCAGGTCGCCGCGGCCGGCAACGCCAACTACGACCTGGCGAACAAGACCACCGACACCGCCTCGCCCAATGACTCCACCCCCGTGACGCGGAACATCACCAACGACTGCCTGGACATCCCGGCCGAGCTCCCGGGCGTGGTCACGGTCGCCGCCAACGGCACCAACGGCTCGTCCAAGGCCTCCTTCTCCAACTTCGGCCGGAACGTCATCGAGGTCTCCGCGCCCGGCGAGTCGGTCTACAGCACCGTCCCCGGCGGCAAGTACTCCTCGCTGAGCGGTACGTCGATGGCCGCCCCGCACGTCGCCGGTGTGGCCGCGCTCCTGGCGAGCGTCAACCCCTCGTACACCCCGGCGGACATCCGCGCCAAGCTCGGCGAGCAGGCCACCGACCTGGCCTGCCCCTCGGACGGCCGCTGCACCGGCACCAGCGCCAACAACAGCTTCTTCGGCGAGGGCCGGGTCGACGCCCTGAAGGCGGTCGGCGCCACCCCGCCGCCCGGCAAGTACTTCGAGAACACCACCGACGTCGCCATCAACGACAACGCCACCGTGGAGAGTTCCCTCTCCGTCACCGGCGTGAGCGGAAACGCCCCGGCGGCCCTCAAGGTCGGCGTGGACATCAAGCACACCTACATCGGTGACCTCAAGGTCGACCTCGTGGCCCCCGACGGCACCGTCTACACCGTGCACAACCGGACCGGCAGCGGCACCGACAACATCGTGCAGACCTTCACCGTGAACGCCTCCTCGGAGGTGGCGAACGGCACCTGGAAGCTGCGCGTGAACGACAACGCGAACGCCGACACCGGCAAGATCGACGCCTGGAACCTCACCTTCTGAGGCTGACCGGGTGACGGGCCACCGGGAAGCGGAACCCCCCGCTCCCCGGTGGCTCTTTCGTCTCCTACCGCCGGGCCCGCTGCGGCCGGGTCCGCAGGACGCAGTCGCCGCACAGGCCGCCGCCCGGGTCCACCCGGTAGTAGAGGCAGCAGCTGTGGCGCACGAAGGCCACGCCCAGCCCCTCCTCGTGCACGAACGTTCCGGTGCCGGCCAGCGCACCGCCGCCGCCCAGCAGTTCGGCGACCAGCGGCACCGGCGGGTACGGCGGTCGCGGCAGCCGGTCCAGCAGCACCCGCAGCGCCCCGACGAGGGCGGAGGCGGCGTTGCCCCGCAGGACCTGGGGCGAGAGCGCGAACCTGGCGCGGACCGCCTCGTCCAGCTGGTGCAGGTTGTCGTCGAGCACCGTCCGGGCCAGCGCCCCCGCCGGCAGGGCCCGCGGCCGGGGCAGCCACAGCTGGAGCGATCCGCCCTCCGGCAGCCGCCACCGCACCCGGTCCGGGGCCAGGTCGGGGACCCGCCCGGCGAGCGTCACGCTGCCGAGCGCCGGCGACCAGAGCCGCGAGGCCAGCCCGAGGTGCGCGGTCGAGGCGGCCACCCGGGCGTCGTCGGTGCCGAGCCGCCGGCCCACGTGCGCGACGTACGCGGCGAGCCCGTCGCCGTAGAGCTCGGTCAGCGGGCGGAATCCCGGGCCGGGCGGGTCGGGGGTGGCGGGGAGGTCGAAGAAAGCTCCGACGGCGGCCAGTCGGCGCAGGATCGTCTCCATGTCAGGCCCCGTCGCCGTCGTCCGGCAGGCCGCGGTCCGGTTCGCCCGGTACCGCCACCACGTCGTGCGGGCCCACCCCGGCGGGGAGGACCCCGAGCCGGCCGGTGGCCGCCGGCCGCGCCAGGTCCGTCAGGCAATCCATGAGCGGATGATGTCAGGCGCGCGGCGCGCGTCCGGGCTAGGGTCCGGATCATGACGGTAGAAGGGCCGGAAGACTGGGAGGCCCTGCTCGCCGGTGTACCGGCCGAGGTCGCCGAGGTGGCCCGGCAGGCACGGCGGGTGGTGCGGGCGGCGATCCCGGACGCCGCCGAGGAGGTCGACGCCTCCGCCCGGCTGCTCGGGTTCACGTTCGCCCCCGGCACGTACAAGGGGCTGGTCGCGGGTCTGGCGCTGCACGATCGGTACGTGAACCTGATGTTCAGCCAGGGTGCGGAGCTGGCCGACTCCCTCCACGCGGGGTCGCTGCTGGCCGGCACGGGCAAGAAGGCCCGGCACGTCAAGCTCCAGTCCCCGGCGGACCTCCTCGACCCGCGGCTCGCGGAACTCCTGGCCGCGGCCGCCCAGCGGGGGCGGGACCGGATGTCCGGCTGAACCGGCCGCCCCCCGGTCCCGCACGGTCCCCCGGTCCCGCACGGTCCTCCGGTCCCGCACGGGTCCCCCGGTCACGGCCCTCAGGACACCCGTACGGCCGTCCGCTCGCGGGCGTCGCGGCCGCCGGCCGCGCCCGCGCGGTCGGCCCACCGTACGGCCGGTCCCATCGCCCAGGAGGCGGCCAGCAGCACCCCTGCCAGCAGCAGCCAGCCCGGGATGCCCCACAGCAGGAGCAGCGAGGTCAGCAGCAGCGGGCCCAGGGTCCGGGCGATGGGCACGCCGGTGCCGAAGAACCCCTGGTACTGGCCGATCTTCTCGGCCGGGGCCAGCGAGAAACTGATCTGCCAGGACCCGGCGGACTGCCGCATCTCGGCGACGACCTGGAGCACCGCGCCGACCACCAGCGCAGCGGCCGCGAGCGGGGCGCTGCCCGGCAGCGCCGAGAGCGCGAAGACCACGCAGGAGGCGGCCATGACCAGCCCGGAGCGCCATACGGCCGTCCGGGCGGTGCCGAGGTCGTTCACGGGGCGGGCCATCCGCACCTGGAAGAGCATGACGGCGACGGTGTTCAGGACGAACAGCGCCGAGACCAGCCAGCCCGGGGCGTGCGTGCGCTCCACGATCCACAGCGGGATGGCCAGGCTCAGCAGCGGCATCCGCAGCAGCAGGACCGCGTTGAGCAGCGTGACCACCGCGTACGGCCGGTCCCGCAGGACCGCCAGCCGTGGCTCGCCGGCCCGCCGGACGGCCACCGGCGCCACCGCGGGCAGCCGCAGCAGCACGGCGGCGCACGCCAGGAAACTCACCGCGTCCATGACGAACACCGCGAGGTAGGCCCGCTCGGTGCCGGCGCTCAGCGCGAGCCCGCCGACGGCCGCGCCCAGGGCCAGTCCGGCGTTGAGCATCGACTGCAGGTGGGCCAGGACGCCCGTGCGCTGCCCGGGCGCGACCAGCCCCGCCAGCAGGGCCTGCCGGGCGGCCGCCAGACCGCACTGGGCGGTGGCGTAGAGGCAGGCGGCGAGCAGGAAGGGCCCGAAGGACCGGATGAACAGGAAGGAGGCCACGGAGGCGGCGGTGGCCAGCGCCAGCAGCACCGAGGTGCCCCGGGGGCCGCGCCGGTCGGCGAGGGCGCCCAGCGGGACGCCGGCGACCGAACCGACCGCCCAGGCGAGGGTCAGGCCCAGGCCGATCTGGGCGGGCGAGAGACCGACCACGCGGGTGAAGTAGAGGGCCGAACACACGTAGTAGGCCCCGTCACCGACGGAGTTGCTCAGCTGTGCGGCGGCCAGACGGCGCGGGGCTCCGGGCGGGGGCAGGATACGTAATGTCATCTGCCCATCACACCAAAGCGCTGGCCCGCCCGGCAGGTCCAATCAGCGCCCCGCCACCTGGGCCACTCGGCCCGGCCGACGGCCGCTCCGGGCCGTCTTCCGGGCCGCTGTCCAGGCCCGCGTCCGGGCCGCCTTCCAGGTCGCGCGGACGACGTCCGGGGCCCGGTCCCGGCGTGCCCGCGGGCCCGCCCGAAGACCCGCTCGAAGGCCCGCTCGAAAACGCGTCGAGAGCGCGGCGGCCGTACGGCGTACCCGCCCCGGACGGCGCAGCCGCGCGGGCCCCGTGGAGGGCCCGCCGCGGCCGTGGCCGGGCGCCCTCCGGGAAGATCCGTAGCTTCTCCGTGTTTCCGCAGGTCAGAGGGCAGTTACGGGCGCCGCGGCGGCCTCCGGGGCGGCCGTTTGGACCTCTCAGGGGGTGCGCTCGCAGGGGTGTCCGTGAACCATGGGAACGACCTGCCCGACCCGCGCGCCAAGGTCATCCAAAAACAGTGTCGCGCCGTTGCCCACAAGGGGGTTCATGAGAAGACCGTAAGGAGCTACATTGAGCCACTCGCGCGTTCACCTGACCGCCCGTTGCCTTTCACTCGCGTTTTGCGCGGGGGGTGACGTCAGGAGCGCACACTGTGC
The DNA here is from genome assembly GCF_044748145.1 of Streptomyces sp. NPDC090022. NCBI lineage: Bacteria > Bacillati > Actinomycetota > Actinomycetes > Kitasatosporales > Streptomycetaceae > Streptomyces > Streptomyces sp. NPDC090022. The sequence goes on along the minus strand of NZ_JBIVFN010000001.1, from coordinate 581,705 downwards.
CACCACCCCACCATCCAGAAGGACCGAAGGCTCCGTGCCCGTACCCGTACTCCTCGCCGGCCGCTCCGTGCGGCTCGAGCCCCTCGCCCCCCACCACACCGAGGCTCTGGCCCTGGCCGGGGCCGAGGATCGTACGACTTACGCCTTCACCCCGGTACCCCACGGGGTGCAGGCGTCACACGAGTACATCGAACGTGCCCTCGCCGATCAGGCGGCGGGCCGGTCGCTTCCGTTCGCGGTCATCAGAGCCAAGGACGGGCGCGTGGTCGGTTCGACCAGGTTCCTGGAACTCGACTACTGGCAGGGTCCGCTGGTCTGGCCCGCCGTGCCCGGGGTGCCGTACGGGGATCCGCTGACGGCGGTCCCGGACGCGGCGGAGATCGGCAACACCTGGCTGTCCCCCGGCGCCCAGGGCACCGGGATCAACACCGAGGCGAAGCTGCTCATGCTCCGCCACGCCTTCGAGACCTGGGGCGTGCGCCGCATCTCACTGCGCGCGGATGCCCGCAACACCCGCTCCCGGGCCGCGATGGAGCGGCTGGGGTTCACCAGCGAAGGGGTCCGCAGGGCCCACTCGCGCGGGCTCGACGGCGCGGTGCGCAGTACGGCCTTCTACTCGATCCTGGACGAGGAGTGGCCGGCGGTGCGCTCGATCATCGAGCTGCGGCTGTCCGCCCGGGCCTCCTCGCGGCGCCGGCGCAAGACGCTGATCCCGGCGTAACGGTCCTGCTGGGCCGGGGCCGCACCCCGTCCCCGGTCCCGCTGCCCGTCCCGCCCTGCCCCGTCCCGCCCCGCCCCCGGTTCTGCTCAGCGCGTCGCGCCGAGGAGGGCGGGGGCCAGGGCGGAGGCCAGCAGCGGGGCCGGGGCGCCGGTGCCGTCCGCCGGTACGGCGTACAGGTCGGCGCCGAAGTCCCCCGGCAGCGCGTACGCGACCGTCGCGCCGTCGGTCCACACCACCTGGTCGTCCACGCTGCGCCGCTCGGCGAGCGGGGTCTCGGCTCCGGTGGCCAGGTCCAGGGCGTGCAGCCGCCAGGGGCTCTCGGCGGGCTGGTCGGGGACACGTTTCTTGAAGACGATCCGGGTGCCGTCGGGCGAGAGGGAAGGGCACTCCACGTTCTCGCGCAGGGTGGTCACGGTCCGGGCGGCGAGGTCGCCGCGGACGAGGTAGGTCTTGCCGCCGGTGCCGAGGGTGGCGTAGAAGCCGCGCTCGTCGGGGGTGAAGGTGACCCCCCAGAAGTTCACGTCGGCGGCCTTGTACTCCTGGCCGTCCCGGCGGATCGCGAAGTCCTCCAGCGAGGCCTCGAAGGTGCCCGTGCGCAGGTCCAGGACCGAGGTCCGGGTGGAGAAGTCCGTCCCGGCGTACGAGTCCCCGCCGACGAACACCGTCCAGGCCGCGAGGTGGCCGCCCGGCGAGACCCGGGCCCGGGTGGGGATGCCGGCCAGGTCCCGGGCGGAGACCTCCTTCAGGCCCGCGTCGAGCACCACGGCCCGGTAGGCGTCCTGCACGCCGCCCCCGCCCGCCTGGAGGCAGACCCCGGTGCCGGCCGCCGCGTGGAAGCGCAGGCAGCTCACCCCGGAGGCGGTGCGCGGCCCGTCGGGCCGGTCGGCGGGCACGGTGGCGAGCTCGTCGCGGTGCGGGCCCCAGGCCATGTTGCGGAACACGATGCGCCGCCCGCCGTCGCCGGGGGTCAGGCTCACCCGGCCGCGTTCGACCACGGGACCGCCCGCCCGCGCCTGGTCCTTCTCCGCCGCGCGGGAGGAGGCACGGACGACGGCGGCCACGCCCACCCCGGCGAGCAGGACGACGGCGGTGACCAGGATCAGGAGGCGGCGCTGGAAGGTCATGGGTACCTGGGTACCTTTCTCCGCCTGGGATCACCCGCGGTAAGTGGGTGGGGCTGCGGCGTGCGGCACCCTACCGACGGCCCCGCGAGAGGGCCAGACCCCGGCACGGAAACAGCTGCGCGGACGGCCGCCCCTCCCGGTTGTCCCAAGGCCGTGCCAAGAGAAGGAAAAGTGGGGAACTGCGGCGAGCTCCCGTTCATCCTTCGAACGGAAAAGCGTTCATCCGCCCCGACCGGGGCAGCACCAGCCGGAGACCACCGCACATGTCGTACTCACCTGACGGGCAGCGCCCGACCGCGTACCAGCAGGGCTACCAGGAGGGGTACCAGCAGGGCTACCGCGAGGGTCTCCAGCAGCGTGAGCACGAGGCGGGCGCGCCGCGCCGCCCCGCCCGGGCCCGCCGCTGGATCATCGCGGGCGTGAGCGTGCTGGCGCTGGGCGGCATAGCCGCCGGCGTGATGACGTACTTCGAGATACCGCCGTTCACCGACAAGGGGTCCTCGGTCTCCTTCGGCAAGGGGAACGGGGGCGCCGGCCAGGCCGGCGGGAACCAGCAGGCGTCCCATTCCAAGATCTTGATGCCCACCGGGCCGGCCGCGGACTTCAAGAACTCGATGACGCTGCCCGACGGCACCCATGTCGCCGTCACCACGGTGACCGGCAAGAAGTCCGGCTTCACGGGCAAGGTGTGGGTCTGGGCGCCCAAGGAGTACGAGGACCCGAAGTACGCGAAGAGCGGCTTCCCCGTGTTGATCGCCCTGCCGGGCGGCGCCGGCTACCCGAACAACTACTGGATGGGCACCGACCTCGGCCTCCAGACGAGCATCAGCAAGTGGTACCACGAGGGCAAGAGCAAGCCGTTCATCCTGGTCATGCCGGTGCTCAACCCCCAGCCCGACGACAAGGGAATCTACTGGGACGGCTCCGACATCCCCGGACAGCCCAAGATGGGCACGTGGCTGACCGAAGACGTGCCGGACTTCACCAAGGCCAATTTCCGCACGATCAAGTCGCGTGACGGCTGGGCCTTCATGGGCTCCTCCACCGGCGGGTTCGCGGGCCTGAAGGCCGTCCTGCAGCACCCCGACCAGTTCAAGGCCGTCATCGCCTCGGGCCCGGACATCGTCCCGGACTCCCCGCTGTGGAAGGGGCACGACAAGGAGAAGGCCGAGAACAACCCCGAGGTGCTGGCCAAGCAGCTCATCGACAAGAAGGGGCCGGACGTCTACCTGGCCTTCCAGGTCGGCACGAACGAGAGCAACAAGAAGACCCTCCCGGACGTGCAGAAGTTCATCGCGACCTACGGCAAGGGCCCCGTCCACACCAGCCTGCGGGTGATCGAGGGCGGCCAGCACAACGCGAAGACCTACGTGCCGAACATGGGCGAGGGCCCGATCCAGTTCATCAGCAAGGTCATGGAAGGACCCGTGTCGGACTAGTCCGTCCCGCCCCGCCGGGTTCCTCCCTGCCCGGCTCCGCCGGCGCCGGCCCGCCGAACCGTCTCGGCGCCCCCGCGCCGTCGTAGGGGTCCCAGCCCGGGCTGCCGGTGGCCGCGAAGGCCACCCAGGCCGCGTGCATCTCGTCGGCCAGGGCCTGCGGGGCGCCGTCCCCGGCCAGCCAGGCGGACTCCGGGACGGCCAGGGTGTCGAAGACGAAGCCGAGCTCCAGGGCGTGGCAGGCGCCGAGCCCGGGGACCCCGGAGGGCCAGCCGAACTCGTAGAGGTAGGCGGGCGCGGGGCGGCGGGCCGCGGCCAGCCGGTGCAGCGGGTCGCGCAGCAGCGCGTCGGTGAGCAGGTGGCCGGCGAGGTCCCCGGGCCCGGCGGCCGGCCGGTCGGCGCGCAGGGCCCGTACGGCGGCCCGGTCCTTGCCGGCGCGCAGCCGGGCCAGGGTCCCCGCCAGCGGGCCGAGCCGGTCCAGCCACGTCAGGGCTCCCGTGGGGGCGAGCCAGAGCCGGTACTCCTCGGTGGTCCAGCCCAGCAGCAGGGGCACCCCGGCCGACACCCTGCCCCCGACGAGGGCGTCGAGCGGATCGGCGGGAACCGTGTCCGGATCGGCGACCAGGCCGAAGGCCGCCCCGCCGAGCAGCGCCCCGGAGCGCCGCAGCACCGCGCCCTGGGCGGCGAGCAGCGTGGCCGGATCGACGGCGGCGAAGGCGCGGGCGGTCGCCTCGACCTTCAGCAGGGACGCCATCCGGCGGACCATGGCCCGTACCCGGTCGCGGGCCAGCAGCTCGGGGGCGCCGCTCTGCAGGACGGCCCGCGCGAAGAGCCCCGCGGCCCGCGGGGCGGCGAGCAGCGACCCGATGCTGATCGCTCCGGCGGACTCGCCGAAGACGGTGACGCGGGCCGGGTCGCCGCCGAAGGCGGTGATGTTGTCGCGCACCCACTCCAGGGCGGCGATCTGGTCCAGGAGGCCCCGGTTGGCGGGGGCGTCGGGGAAGAGCCCGTAGCCGAGGACGCCGAGCCGGTAGTTGACCGAGACCAGGACCACGCCGTCGCGGGCGAAGGCCGCTCCGTCGTAGACGGGGCAGGCGGAGGAGCCCCGGGTCAGGGCGCCGCCGTGGATCCACACCATCACCGGCAGCCCGGCCCCGGGCGCCGGTCGCGGGGTCCAGACGTTCAGGTTCAGGCAGCCGTCACCGGGCACGTCGGGGTCGGGCAGCAGCCCGGCGAAGGGCTCGGGGTAGGGGTTCTTGGGCGCGGTGGGCCCGAAGTCGCCCGCGTCCCGTACGCCGTCCCAGGCCTCGGGGGGCGCGGGCGCGGCGAACCGGAGGGCGCCGACGGGCGGGGCGGCGTACGGGATGCCGCGGAAGACCGCGATGCCGTCCTCGGTCCGGCCCTCGACCACACCGTGCCCGGTGCTCACCCGGGGACGGCCGTCCGCTGCACCCATCGTGTTCTCCTGTCTGCCGCGCGTCTGCCACTCCATCTATACGGGGCTGCGCGCACGGTCGCACAGCCACCCACGGGTGACAAGGCGTGACCTGGGCGGGGGCGGATGCGGTTGTACTCCGGACAGCCGCACCCTCCTGCACGCATACACCCCTGTCACCCCTGCACCCCTACACCGCGCGAGGCATCCATGCGTATCCCCCGTCCCCTGCTCGCCGCCGTCGCTCCCGCCCTGCTCCTGACCGCGGTCGCGGGCACAGCCCGGGCCGCCGGGGCGGATTTCCAGTACATGGGCCAGGACGACCGGGTCCACGCGATCCCGGAGCGGCCGGGCTGCGCGAACACGGTGGAGATGGGTGGCGGGGGGTCGCGGGCGGTGGTCAACCACACCCGGAAGGCGGTACGGCTGTACCGCGACCGGGGGTGCGCGGGCTCGCCGGTGGCGGAGGTGGCGCCGGGCGCCAGCGCGCCGGTGGCACAGCTGTTCCGTTCCGTCGAGTTCCCGGCGTGATGGTTCTCATCACCGAGTGGGCGCAACGCCCGTGACCCCTGGGCCGCCGCCGCGTTGTACGCCATGTCAAACGCCGCAGCCAGTGCGGCGCCCCCTTCACACGAGGAGATCTTGATGTCGCGTATCGCGAAGGCCGTCGCCGTCACCGCAGCCGCCGGCAGTGTCCTGGCCGCCGGTGCCGGGATGGCCGCCGCCGACGCCGGAGCGCACGGTGCGGCGGTCGGCTCCCCCGGTGTCGCCTCGGGCAACCTCATCCAGGTCCCCGTCCACATCCCGGTGAACCTCTGCGGCAACACCGTCAACGTGATCGCCGCGCTGAACCCGGCGTTCGGCAACGCCTGCGTGAACGCGTCGGGTGACAACGACCACCACACCCAGGGCGGCTACGGCCACTGAGTGCCGCACCGCTGATCGTCTGAGATCGGCCGAGGGCCCCCGCCGGACGGCGGGGGCCCTTCGCTGTCCGTGCCGCCGCCCGCCCCGCCCGCACGCCACCGTACGGGGTGTGGGTGGCGCCGGGCGGCGGTCAGGGTTCGTATCGGTAGACGCCCTGGTGGCCGAGGAGTTCGCGGGGGGTCACGTTCCACGGCGGCATCGGCTCGTCCAGGGCCAGCACCCGGCCGCGCTGGAGGTCACCGAGGGGCAGCGGGCGCACGGGCAGGTAGCCGGCCCCGGGGTGCTTGGCCTGCCAGCGGTCCCAGAGCAGGTCCACGAAGGCGTGGTGCAGCCAGAACGCCGGGTCGTTGGGGGCCGTACCGCCGGTCATGTGCCCGCCGATCCACTGGTGGACCTTGTTGTGGTTGCGCCAGCGCTCGGTGCGCGGCGCGGCCCAGCCCTCCAGCCGGTTGCGGAAGCCGTCGGGGGCGGTGGAGTCCCAGGGATCGGCGTCGTAGACCGTGGCGTCGAGGGCCCACTGGAGCTCGGCCGCGGTCGGCAGCTTGATCGGGTTGTTCGGGCGGCCGAGGTTGCGGGTGAGGTACGGCGCCTCGGAAACCCCCACGCGTACAGTCCAGTTGCCGGTGTCGTGGGCGAACGGGCCGGTCATCACCTTGCGGTCGGTCGCGCGGCCGGTGCCGCCGAGGAAGTCCTCGGCCCACAGGGACGAGACGGGGCTGGAGTCGGTGGTCCAGTCCCAGTAGGGGATGGAGACGCCGGGATCCAGGGCCCGCAGCTTGTTCTCGAACTCCATGAGGTAGCGCCGGTGCCAGGGGAAGAAGGACGGCGACATGTGACCGACGCGCAGCTTGCTGTCGCGGTCGGGCACGAACCAGCGGTCGTGGGTGCGCACGAACGTGTCGTAGGTGCCGTCGCGCTTGAGCTCCAGGACGGCCGCCACGAACCGCTTCTTCTGGGCGGAGGTCAGGTTCTTCTGGTTCTGCCGGGTGTACACGCGGGGATCTCCTTGCTGCCTCGGACCGCCTCAGCCGCGGTGGGACGCGGCCGCGTGCGCGGCGAGTTGGGCGGTTCCGAGTTCGTCGACGGCGGCGCGGGCCAGCTCCAGCGGCGTGGCGAAGGACTCGAAGTGGTTGATGCCGCTGAGGTAGCTGCCGTCGGCGCGGCGCATGACGTGCAGGACCCGCCCGTCGATCCGCACGTCGTCGCGGCCGACGAGGATGTGGCGTCCGCGGTACGTCTCCTCGGCCAGCGGGGCGGGGGCGGTGACCGGACGGGGGCGGCGGGCGCGGAGCACGGGGGCGAGGACGGCGGCCGTACCGGCGAGGACGGCCGCCGTGAAGGCCGTGCGCAGCACCGTGCGGCGGGTGGGCGGTGCGATGCCTGCGTACATGCGGACTCCCTCGCTCGGTGGGCCGGCGGCTACGGGGTCTAACGCGGTGCGGCGGGCGAGGTCACCTGCTTGTAGAACAAAGTGGTGGGGTGCAGGACGCCGTGGGGGTCGGCGGCGTAGTCGGGGATGACACCGGCCTCGGTCCAGCCGGCGGCCCGGTAGACGCCCTCGGCGCCGCTGCCGGTCTCGGTGTCCAGGAACAGCAGCAGCACCCCGGCGCGCGCGGCCGCCGCCTCCGCCTCGGCGAGCAGCGCCCGGGCGGTCCCGCGGCCGCGGGCGGCGGGGTGGACCATGAGCTTGCGCAGTTCGGCCCGGTGGCGGCCGTTGGGCTTGGTCTCGCGGCTCCAGCTGACGGTGCCGTCGATGCGGCCGTCGGTGTGCGAGACCCACAGGGCGAGGGTGCCGTCCTCGAGGGCGGGCAGCAGCCCGTCCCACCAGGCGGCGGCGCCGGCGTGGTCGAGGCGCGCGAGGAAGCCGAGGGAGGCGCCGTCGGCGACGATGTCCAGCAGCAGGACCGCGAGTTCGTCACGGCGCGTGCGCAGTCCGGCCGCGGTGAGCCGTTCGATGGTGGTGGTCGTCATGGGGCCAGGGTAGGGACCTGAGCGCTCCGCGGTGCGGGCGGGGGACATGGAAGAGGACGTGAAGGGGGAGGCGGAAAGGGGGAGGTCACCGGCTGCGGCCGCCCGGCCGTGGCCGTCCCGGGTGGGCGGTCACGGCCGGGCGGTCACGGCCCGGGGGTTACGACCGCGGGCCGGGGAGTTCGGCCAGGTCGGCGACGAGGGTGCGGTGGTGGCCCGTCGTGCCCAGGGCCAGCGAGTCGGCCTTGGCGCGCTTGAGGGCGAGGTGGGCCGGGTGTTCCCAGGTCATGCCGATGCCGCCGTGCAGCTGGACGCACTCCTCGGCGGCGCGGACGGCCACGGTGGAGCAGTAGGCCTGGGCCACGGCGACGGTCAGGGGTGCGTCGGGGGCGCCGGTGGCGAGGGCGTCGGCGGCGGCGCGGGCCGCCGCGCGGGCGGAGGCCACGTCCAGCCAGAGCTGGGCCAGGCGGTGCTTGAGGGCCTGGAAGGAGCCGAGGGGACGGTTGAACTGGCGGCGCTCCTTCAGGTGTTCGACGGTGTCCGTGAGGCACCGGTCGGCGAGCCCCACCTGTTCGGAGGCGAGCAGGCCGGCGCCGGTCAGCAGGGCGCCGGACAGCGCCGCCCGGGCGGCCTGCGGGGGTGCCACCAGGTCGCCGCGGGCCGCGGTCAGCCGTACCTCGGCCAGGGGGCGGGTGAGGTCCAGCGGGACCTGGGGGGTGACGGCGGCGTCGGCGGCCGGGACGGCGTACAGGCCGGTGTCGGCGAGGACCAGGAAGGTGTCCGCGCCGATGGCGTCGGCGACGAAGGAGACCGCGCCGGTGAGGACGCCGCCGCCCTCGTCGTGGACGGCCGGGGTGAGCGGGCCCGCCAGCGCCGTGGTCAGCGGCAGGGCGGTCACGCAGACCGACCCGGCGCACAGCGCGGCCAGCAGGGCGGGCACCGACGGCCCCTCGCACGCCATCAGGACGTCCGTGGAGATGACCGCGCTGGTCAGGTACGGGAGCCCGGCGACCGACCGGCCCAGCTCCTCCATCACCACCGCCGCCTCGCGGTGGGTCGCGCCCTGGCCGCCGAGCTTCTCGGGGACCAGGAGGCCGGCCGTGCCGATGTCCACGGCCAGGGTGTGCCACAGCGCGGAGTCGTGCGGCTCGCCGGCCTCGGCGCGGGCGAGGGTGGTGGAGTGGCCGGCACGGGCGGCGAGGAGGGACCGTACCGCCGCGCGGAGTTCGTCCTCCGTGTCGGAGTAGAGCAGGTCGGTCATCGGGCCAGGTCCTTCCAGGGCAGGTCCTTGTCGTCGCGCGGCTCGGAGGGCAGCCCGAGCACGCGTTCGGCGACGATGTTGAGGAGGACTTCGCTCGTGCCGCCCTCGATCGAGTTGCCCTTGGCGCGCAGGTAGCGGTAGCCGGCGTCGCGGCCGGTGAAGTCGACCAGTTCGGGGCGGCGCATGGTCCAGTCCTCGTACAACAGGCCCTCGGGGCCGAGGAGTTCCACTTCCAGGGCGCTGATCTGCTGGTTGAGGCGGGCGAAGGTGAGCTTCATGCCCGAGCCCTCGGGTCCGGGCTGGCCGGCCGCGAGCTGCTGGCGCAGCCGTTCGGCGGTGAGGCGCGCGACTTCGGCCTCCACCCACAGGGTCAGCAGCCGGTCGTGGAGGTGGTGGGTGCGCAGCTCGGGGCGGCCGCGCCAGGTGGCGGCGACGGAGCCGATCATGCCGCCCTCGCGGGGCTGCCGCATGCCGCCGATGGAGACGCGTTCGTTCATGAGCGTGGTGCGGGCGACCTCCCAGCCCTGCCCGACGGCGCCCAGGCGGTGGCTGTCGGGGATGCGGACGCCGGTGAGGAAGACCTCGTTGAACTCGGCCTCGCCGGTGATCTGGCGCAGCGGCCGGACGTCGACGCCGGGGTCGGTCATGTCGCACAGGAAGTAGGTGATGCCGCGGTGCTTGGGCAGGCCGGGGTCGGTGCGGGCGATGAGGATGCCCCAGCGGGCGGTGTGCGCGCTGGAGGTCCACACCTTCTGGCCGTCGACCACCCAGGTGTCACCGTCGCGGACGGCCCGGGTGCCGAGGGCCGCGAGGTCGGAGCCGGCGCCGGGTTCGCTGAAGAGCTGGCACCACACCTCCTCCCCCGCCCACAGGGGCGGCAGGAAGCGCCGCTTCTGCTCGTCGGTGCCGTACGCGAGGATCGTCGGCGCCGCCATGCCCAGGCCGATGCCGATGCGGCGCGGGTCGTTGTCGGGGGCGCCCGCGGCCTGGAGTTCGGCGTCGACGACGGCCTGGAGGGAGCGGGGCGCGCCGAGGCCGCCGAGGCCCTGGGGGTAGTGCACCCAGGCCAGCCCCGCGTCGAAACGGGCCCGCAGGAAGGCGGCGCGGTCGGTGCCGGCGGGCGGGTGGGCGGCGAGGAACCGCCGGGTGCGCGCGCGGAGTTCGTCGGCGGTGGGCTCCGGGCCGGGGGTGGTCGTCGGGCCGGCGGCGGTCATCGGGCGGCTCCGGTCGGTACGACGACCAGCCGGCCGGTGGTGGTGCCGTCGGCGACGCGCTGGACGGCGTCGGCGGCCGCGGCGAGCGGGACGCGTTCGCTGACGAGGGGGGCGATCGCACCCTCGGCGGCGAGGCGGGTGAGTTCGGCGTGGCAGGCGAGGACGGCGGCCGGTTCCCTGGCGGCGTACAGCCCCCAGTGCAGGCCCACGATGGCGTAGTTCTTCACCAGGGCGTGGTTGAGGGCGGGGGTGGGGACGGTGCCGCTCGCGAAACCGACGACGAGGATCCGGCCCTCGAAGGCGACGCACTTGGCGGAGGCGGTGAAGGCGTCGCCGCCGACCGGGTCGTAGACGACGTCGGCGCCACGGCCGCCGGTGAACTCCTTGACCCGGGCGACCAGGTCCTCGGTGGTGCGGTCGACGACGAGATCGCAGCCGAGTTCCTCGGCGGTACGGGCCTTGGCCTTGCCGCCGACGACGCCGATGACGGTGGCTCCGGCGGCCTTGCCGAGCTGGACGGCGGCGCTGCCGACGCCGCCGGCGGCCGCGTGGATGAGGAGGGTCTCGCCGGGCTGGATCCGGGCCCGGCGGTGCAGGCCGAACCAGCCGGTCTGGTAGCCGATGTGGAGAGCGGCCGCGGCCGCGTCGTCGAGGGAGTCGGGGGCCGGGAGGAGGGCGGCCGCGGGGGCGGTGACGTACTCGGCGAAACCGCCGTGCGGCAGGCTCGGGTTGGCGATCACCCGGCGGCCGTCGGCGGTCTCGCCGCAGATCTCCACGCCGGGGGTGAAGGGCAGCGGGGGGCGGATCTGGTACTGGCCGCGGCACAGCAGGGCGTCGGGGAAGTTGACGTTGGCCGCGAGTACCCTGAGCTTCACCTCGCCCTCGCCGGGCTCGGGTTCGGGAACCTCGTCGAGGCGCATGGCCTCCAGGGGCTCGCCGTGGGTATGTACTCGCCATGCCTGCATCCGGGGCCTCCAGCCGCCGTCGAGGAACCACGCTCGCCGGCATACTAAGCGGTCGCTTGCCCATCTGTGAACCGCCGGCGCCTCCACACCCCGCTCCGGATCCACACGCGGCGGGCCGGGGCACGCCCGGCAGGTCCGGGGCGCACACCGGCCGTGCGCCCGGCGGGTCCGGCGGCGCCCGGCGGGCTCGCGCCGCACACCGGCCACGCACGGCGGGTCCTACGCCGCACACCGGCCCCGCGCCCGGCGGATCCTGGGCGCACGCCGGCCGCACGCGGTGGGTCCTGGGCACGCCCGACGGGTCCCGGGTGCTCGGCGGGCCCAGGCCGCACACCGGCCCCGCGCCCGGTCACTTCGGACGGCTCCGGACGGCGTCCCCGCGCCCACCTGTGCCTCGCGGACCGCGTTTGCGCCCCGGCCGGCTTCCGCGCCGGGTCCGGGTGGATCCGGGCCTGCTCCGGGCCGGAGCCGGGCGATTCCGGGTGGCTGCGGCCCGTCTCTACCCGGTGGAGGCCGGGTCTACCCGGGTCCGGGCGGGCCGGGCGGCTCCGGGCTGGGCCCGGGGTGGGTGCCGGTCGGGGCCGCGGGGCGCGGGGGCGGGCCCCGCGGACCGTCCCTGCCCAGGTACCGGGGGGGCCGTACACAATCCGGGCCCGTGCGGGGTGTGTCGTGCGCGGGGATGGTGATCTGCGGCCGCGCGCGCTATCGATGGCGCATGTCGATCGAGAACGCACCGCGCGGCCTGCCCGCGCCGCCGCCGCTCGGGGCCGCCGCCCTGCCGCCCGGTACGTACGCGGGGCAGACGGTGCTGGTCACGGGCGGCGGCACCGGGCTGGGCCGGGCCATCGCGGCCGAGTTCGCCCGGCTCGGAGCCGATCTGGTGATCGCGGGCCGCCGGGCCGAGCGGCTGGTGGCGGCGCGCGAGGAGCTGGCGGCCGTACCCGGCGCCGGCCGCGTCACGACCGCCGTCTGCGACATCCGGGACCCCGAGCGGGTGGCGGAGGTCTTCGACGCGGCGCAGGAGACATACGGGCTGCCGGACGTCCTCGTCAACAACGCGGCCGCCAACTTCCCCAGCCCCGCCGAGGACCTCTCCCCGGGCGCCTGGCGGGCGGTCGTCGACATCACGCTGACCGGGACCTGGTTCATGACCCGCGAATTCGGCCGCCGTCACCTGGCGGCCGGCACCCCGGGGTCGATCGTCAACGTCGGCGCCTCCTACGCCTGGACGGGCGGCCCCGGCTTCGCGCACAGCGCGGCGGCCAAGGCCGGGGTGAAGAACCTGGTGGAGACGCTGGCCGTGGAGTGGGGTCCGTACGGCATCCAGGTCAACGGGCTGGTACCGGGGCTGGTACCGCACGGCGACATGAGCGACGACATCCGCGCGGGACTCCAGCGGGCCGCGCCCGGCGGCGGGGACGCGCGCCAGCCCGCGCTGCGGGTGGGGCGGCCGCGCGAGCTGGGCTGGGCGGCCACCTTCCTGGCCTCCCCCTACGCCCGCTTCATCACCGGGCACACGCTCGTGGTGGACGGGGCGAACTGGCAGCGCAGGGCCCTGGTGAACCCGGACGTGGTACCGGTGCGGGAGCAGCTGGGGCGGCCACCCTTCACTCCGTGAGCCGGGGACCCCGGGCCGAGCGCGACCGCGCCGCCCGACCCCGGCGGTCGCACACCCGGCCCCGCCCCCGAACACCCGTGCCTCGCGGGGCCGCTCAGCCCCCGGTCGCGCCCCTGCCGACGATCGCGCTCGGCCTGTCGGCTGTCCCGGCCCGGCCGGTGCGCTCAGTCGCCCGTGAAGTGGGGCGGGCGGCGGGCCGCCGAGGCGCCGTAGCCCTCGCGGCAGTCCTCCGAGGTGAGGGTGAGCGCGGCGGTCATCGCCGCCCGGTCCAGCGCGGCCGGGAGCGCCGCGTCGGCGTACGCGTCGACCGCGCGCTTGATGCCCTGGACGGCCAGCGGGGCGTTGCCGGCGATCTCCTCCGCCAGCGCGCGGGCGGTGGCGTCCAGGTCGTCGGGCGCGGTCACGAGCTGGACCAGGTGCAGTCGTTCGGCGGTGGCGGCATCGATCCGGCGGCCGGTCAGCGCAAGGTACTTGGCCCAGCCCGCGCCCGCCTCCCGGGCGATCCGCAGATCCCCGCCCGCGTCGACGGCCACGCCGAGCCGGGCCTCGGGCAGCGCGAACACGGCGTCGGAGGCGGCCACCCGGACGTCGGCCATCAACGCCAGCTCGAAGCCGAAGCCGAGGCAGTAGCCCTGCACGGCGGCGACCACGGGCTGGGGCAGCCGGGCCAGGACCGCGAAGCGTTCGTGGACCCACCGGATGCCCTCGTAGTAGTTGCGCATGCGCCGGGCGGCCGAGGTCCCGGTGATCGCGCCGCCGGGCGCGCTCACGTCGATGCCCGCGCAGAAGGCCCGGCCCTCGGCCCGCAGCAGGACAGCCCGTACCGAGTCGTCGAAGCGGATCCGGTCGGCGAGCAGGCCGAGTTGCCGGGTCGACTCCCAGCTCCAGCCGTTGAGCTTGTCCGGGCGGCAGAGGGTGAGGACCGCGAGGCCGTCCGCGACGTCGAGCCGGATCCGCTCCCCACCCTCCGCGATCTCCGTGGACACGGTGTCGATCAAGCCCGGACCCCCTTCACGCGCACCATAATTGACGATGCGTCAGGTTACGGAGGTCGGGGCGCCCGGGGAAGACCCGGGACGCCGGGCGGAGGCACCGTGGTGGACGAGGCCTAGCGGGAGAAGACCTCGAACGCCACCGCCGGGCGACCGCCGAACCGGTCCGCGAGTCGTTCGGCGTTGCCGGTGAGGAAGGTCCGGACGTACGTCTCCGGGTCCTCGTCGGTGAGGGCCTCGATGTACGCGCGGTGCTCCAGCAGGGACGCCACCGACCGTTCGAGGCCGGGGCCCGCGTCGGCCGCGTGGGTGGGCGTGTTCGATCCGGCCACGGCCACCCAGCGGACGCCGTTCCAGGGCTCCAGGCCCTGCTCGGAGATCAGTTCGGGGAAGATCCAGCGGTTGCCGGCGTCGGCGGCCGCGTCCAGCGTGGCCCGGCCGACGGCGCGGTGGTCGGGGGTGTTCCAGTACCCGCCGGGGCCGCCGCCCCACGTGTCACGGTGGTTGAGGGTGAGCACGAGCTCGGGACGGTGCCGGCGGATCGCCGCCGCGATGTCCCGGCGCAGGTCCAGGCCGTACTCGATGGTCCCGTCCCGGTGGTCGAGGAACTCCACCTCCGACACGCCGACGGCCGCCGCGCTGGCCCGCTGCTCGGCCTCGCGCAGCGGGGCGCACTCGGCGGGGGCGACACCGTCGATACCGGCCTCCCCGCGCGTGGCGAGCACGTAGACGACCTCACGGCCGCCGTCCGTCCAGTCCGCGACGGCCGCGGCGCACCCGTACTCCAGGTCGTCGGGGTGGGCGACGACGGCGAGCGCGCGCTGCCAGTCGGTGGGCATGGGCTCCAGTTGATCAAGATGCTGAGTCATGTTCCGCACGATAGGCGAGAGGTGGGCCGGCGGGCCCGATTTCAGGCATCGCCCCGTACGAGGTCCAGCAGCCGGTCCAGGACCCGGGTGCCGCCGGCGCGGACGCCGTCGTGCTCGAACTCGTCCGTCACCCAGGTGCGCAGGCCCCGGATCGCGCGGGCGGTGCGCAGCGAGTGGCCCGTGTCGACGTACAGGTCGTCGTGGTAGACGGCGGCGGCCACCGGCACCTCGTTGGCGGCCAGGCGCGCCGGGTCGTAGAGGGGCTGCCAGCCGGTGCGGGCGGCGAGGATCTCGGCGGTCTCGCGCAGCGGGACGAGGGCCGGGTCGGTGGTGAAGTGCCAGGGGTGGATGGTCTCGCCGCCGAAGAGCAGCGGTTCGTCGCCGGCGAGGGTCTCGGCGACGTCGAAGCGGGGCAGGCCGGCGCGGATCCGGTCGGCGGCCCAGGCGGTGGGGGTGGCGGGGTCCTGGGCGTAGATGGCCTCGTGGACCAGGGCGTAGAGGGGGTGCCCGGCGTACGACAGCAGGGAGCGGGCGCCTTCGAGGAAGGCGTCGGAGAGGGCCGGTCCGGTGGGGGTCGGGACGAACGCGTCCTCCAGCAGGTAGTGCAGCTGGTGGCTGCCGTCCCCGGTGCCGAGGAGGATGCCGAGGGACTGGAAGGCCTCGGCGGTCAGCAGGTGCCCGCCGGGCAGTTCGACCCGGTGCTCGGTGAGGTGGGCGGCGATGCGGCGGGCGCGTTCGGCGTCCATCGGGTAGCGGGCGTAGTGCGCGAGGTTCTTGCGCTCGATCCGGGGGAACGCGGCGGCGTACACGGTGTCGGCGGTGGCGTCGAGGGACGGCAGGCCGCCGGTGACGAGGGCGGCGGACAGGGCGTCGGGGGCGGTGGAGAGGTAGTGGGTGGTGCAGAAGCCGCCGAAGCTCTGGCCGAGGACGGTCCAGGGGGCGCCGCCGGTGAGGAGGGGCCGGATGGCCTCGCAGTCGCGGACGATCGAGTCGGCGCGGAAGTGGGCGAGGTACTCGGCCTGCTGGTACGGGGTACCGCGCAGCGGCAGGGTCTGCCGGTTGGCCGGGGTGGAGCGGCCGGTGCCGCGCTGGTCGAGGAGGAGCACCCGGTATTCGGTGAGCGCCCGCTCCAGCCAGGCCTGGCGGCCGGTGAACCGGCGGGCGCCGAAGCCGGGTCCGCCTTCGAGGTAGAGCAGCCAGGGCAGCCCCGCCGGGTCGGTACCGGTCGCGCTGACCTCGCGGGCGTAGAGCTCGATGTGCTCGCCGTCGGGGCGGTCGTGGTCCAGGGGCACCGAGAAGTGGTGGTCGGTGAGGACGACGCCGGGCTGACGGTAGCTCGGCTGCTGACGGTGGTGGCTGCTGGTCACGTGGAACGTCCCCGGGTGCGGCGGCGGTACGGGCAGTACTGGCGGTGCGCGCGCCGTTGCCGTCCCTCGCCGGCGGCGGCACGGGCGACGGCCGGCCCGAGTCTACGCCGCCGCCCCGCCGCCGCGGTCCTACGGCCGCCTTCCTGCGGCTGCCGCACCACGAGCCGGCCGCCGGACAACAGGCCGGGCGGCGGGGCTGACCGGCCGCCGGACAACAGGCCAGCGCCGGACTACGGGACGGCTGCTGGACCAAGAGCCGGCCGCCGGGGGCGGGCTGGCCGCCGGACAACAGGCTGGGCGCCGGACCACGGGCCGGGCGCCGGGGGCGGACCGGCCGCCGGGCTAAGGGCCGGCCTCCTGGGGCGGGTCGGCCGTGTCGCGCGGCCCGTGCGGCACCGCCGCCCCGGCGTCGGGTCCGAGCCGGGTCAGGCGCCGGGCCGTCCGGTCGGGACCGCACCCGGCCCGCGCCCTCTACTGTCCGGCGAGTTCCGCCACCAGTGCGGGCGCTGCCTCCGGGCCGGGGTGGTCGGCCGGCACGTCCGCGCCCAACCGCGCCGGCCAGGGGCGGTCGTCCCGTGCCCAGCCGCGCGCCGCCGGTACGGCGAGGGCACCCAACCGCTCGACGGCCCGCCCGAGCGGGGCAGGCTCCGGCGGCCGTTCGACGTGCCCAGCGAGGGAACCAGGGGGGATCAGCCCCTCGGCCGGCTCCCGGCCGGCCAGCGGCCGCAGTGCGTCGGACTTCGCGCCTTGCTCCGTACGGCCGTCGGTGAGGAGGGCCAGTAGGTCCGCGGTGGCGGTCCCGGCCGGGGACGGCCGCGGAGCGGGGGGAGGGCCGTCCACCTCGATCCCGAACCGCGTCCACGGCTCGCAGGACCACGGACGCTCCGTCTCCACCCTGATCCGGGGCCCGCGCGACACGGGCGAGGTCCTCCCACCAGTGCGGGGGGGTGGCCCCCCGCCACCGACTCCAGGACGTCGTTGCAGGTCCCGCACCAGCCGCGCCAGGTACAGCGACCGGTCATCCGTGCCGTCCCACCGCCGGTCGTGGCGGATCCCGTCGTACACCAACGCGGCGGATCCCCGCAGGTCATGGAGCGCCCGCAGCGCTCCCCGGCCACGCCCCCGTCGCAACAGGCCCTCGACGGACCAGGGGTGGGCGTACGTCATCCCGCCCTCGTCGTTCATCACCCGGCACCCTGCCCGAGCGGACACCGGCCCGCCGGCGGGATACCGGCTGGTCACGCGGCGGGCGCCCCCGGTGTTCACCGGCCCGGCCGCCCCTGCCCGACCGCCCTTCTCCGGCCGGGCCCGGCGCGGGGCGGGGCCGAGGGGCTACCCTCCCGGGATGGAACGCGCTGAGGTCCTGAAGCGAGTCATCGGCATTCTCACGGAGACGCAGGAGATCCGCCGGGCGGCGGAAGCCGGCGAGAACGGCGAGGTCTCCGGCCCGGAGGCGGGCGTGGTCACCCAGTTGCTGAACGAGATGCTGCCCTCCATCAAGGTGCCGGCCGACGCCGCGCCGCAGGAGGTGGCGCACCTGGTCGCGGACGCGCTGGGTCCGGCGTTGCAGACCATGGTCGCCGGGTTCAGCCTCGCCTTCACCAGTCTCGCCATGGCGCACGACAGCGGCCGGACGGACCTCTCCTCGGCCGATGTGCTGCGTACCCTCGCGCTCCAGGTGGAGGCCGGATACTTCAACGAGGGGTCCTGACCGTCGCGAGTCGCGACCCGGCCGAAGGCCGACTCCTTGACCTCAAGCGTGGTCGAGCTCCTAGCGTGGCCTCCTGTTGATCATTCTGCGACGGGAGAGACACGCCATGATCCTCGTGACCGGAGCGACCGGGAACATAGGCCGTGCCCTGCTGACGGAACTGCACGCGCGTGGTGCCGGACCGGTGAGGGGGCTCACGCGCGACGCCGCGCGGGCCGCCTTCCACGGAACGGCCGAGGTCGTGGAGGGCGACCTGGCGGAGCCCGCCTCGTGGGAACCCGCTCTGGAGGGGGTGCGCTCGCTGTTCCTCCCGTCGGGTCTGGGCCCGGACGCCGACATCCTCGCAGCCGCCCGCCGGGCGGGCGTGCGGCACGTGGTGCTGGTGTCGTCGATCACCGTCCGGACCCATCCGCATCTGGACCCCGCCCGCCAGCACACCGCGGTGGAGCACATGCTCGAGGAGAGCGGCATGGCCTGGACGATCCTGCGGCCGACGCAGTTCGCCTCGAACGCCTTGATGTGGGCGGACACCATCCGTGCGCACGGGACCGTCCGCGCGCCGTACCCGGACGTCGCGCTGCCGACCATCCACCCTGCGGACATCGCCGCGGTCGCGCGGACGGTGCTGACCGAGCCCGGCCATCAGGGGCGTACGTACGCCCTGACCGGCCCGGAGCCGGTGACGGCCCGGCAGCAGGCCGGCGCCATCGCGGCGGCACTGGGCCGGGAGGTGCCGTTCGCCGGGATCAGCCGCCAGGAGGCCTACGCCCGGATGGCGGCGGTCTTCGGGGACGACGCCGCCGACGCGGTGCTCGACGTCACGGGCGGTGACGTCAACGACGAGCTGCTGAGGGTGCGCGACACGGTCGCTCAGATCACCGGGAGCCCGGCCCGGACGTTCCGGCAGTGGGCCGAGGAGAACGTCGCCGCCTTCCGGTGATCACACGGACGTGCGCGGGTTGCCGTCCCCGGGGCAACTCGCCTAGCGGCCGGTGCGGCGGCGCAGGAGGGTGAGGTTGTGGAGGGCGTCCGGGTCGCCCTGGTCGGCGGCGCGCTGCCACCACCGGGCGGCGCCGGTGTCGTCGCCGCGCCGCTGAAGGAGGTTGCCCAGGTTGTACATGGCGCTCACGTGGCCGGCCTCCGCCGCGCGCCGCCACCACCGTTCGGCCTCGGCCGGGTCGCCGCGTTCGTCGGCCAGCACGCCCATGCTGTAGGCGGCGTCGGTGTGGCCGGCCTCGGCGGCCGCGCGGCTGAAGCGTTCGGCGGCGGCCGTGTCGCCCTGCTCGTGCGCGAGGATGCCGAGGTTGTACAGGGCGAGGGTGTCGCCGGACTCGGCCGCGCGCTGCAGGATCCGGCGGCCCTCGGGGTCGCCCTGGTGCAGCAGGAGCAGGGCGAGGTCGTGCGCCGCGCCGGGAGCCCCGGCGTCCGCGGCCTGCCGGTGGTACCGCAGGGCGGCCGCCGGGTCGCGTCCGCTGTCGCGCAGCAGGACGGCCAGCCGGTACGCGGCCGTGCCGCTGCCGGCCTGCGCGGCACGCAGCCAGCCGCGTTCGGCCTCCGCCAGGTCGCCCCGGTGGGCGGCGAGGTCGCCCAGGTCCGCCATGGCCGTGACGTCGCCGCGGGCGGCGGCCTCGCGCAGCTCCGGCTCCGGCCGGGCCGGCGCGGAGAAGGCCGGGCCGGGCGCGGGGGCCTCCGGGAGGTGGGCCACCGAGGGGCCGGGGCGGGCGGGGCGGCGCGCGGCGGCGGCGACGCGGAGCAGGAGCAGCACGACGAGCGCGCCGAGTACGGCGTACATCCACCGGTCCATGCCAGCCTCCGCCCGCCCCGGCCCCCGCGTGCCGGGGACCGTCGGGTGTCCTTCCCCGCGGCGCCCGGGCGGACACTCGAACGGTGCGACGGAACGGTGCGTCGCGAGGGTGTGTCAGAACGGCGTGTCAGTATCGGTGTGTCAGAACGCCACGACCGAGCGGAGCACCTCACCGCGCTCCATGCGGGCGAAGGCGTCCTCGACCCCGTCGAGGGGGATGGTCTCGGAGACGAAGGCGTCGAGGTCGAGGCGGCCCTGGAGGTAGAGGTCGATGAGGAGGGGGAAGTCACGCTCGGGCAGGCAGTCGCCGTACCAGGAGGACTTCAGTGCGCCGCCCCGGCCGAAGACGTCCAGCAGCGGCAGGTCCAGGCGCATGTCGGGGGTGGGGACACCGACCAGGACGACGGTGCCGGCGAGGTCGCGGGCGTAGAAGGCCTGGCTGTACGTCTCGGGGCGGCCGACGGCCTCGATGACGACGTCCGCGCCGTGGCCTCCGGTGAGGGACTGGATGGCCTTGACGACGTCCTCGGTACGGCCGTTGACGGTGTGGGTGGCCCCCAGGCCCTTGGCCCACTCCAGTTTGCGGTCGTCCAGGTCGACGGCGATGATCTTCGCCGCGCCGGCCAGCCGGGCGCCGGCGACGGCCGCGTTGCCCACTCCCCCACAGCCGATGACGGCCACCGAGTCGCCGCGGCCGACGTTGCCGGTGTTCAGGGCCGCGCCGAGGCCGGCCATGACTCCGCAGCCCAGCAGGCCCGCGGCCGCGGGCGAGGCGGCCGGGTCCACCTTGGTGCACTGGCCGGCGGCGACCAGGGTCTTCTCGGCGAAGGCGCCGATGCCGAGGGCCGGGGAGAGGGGGGTACCGTCCTCCAGGGTCATCGGCTGCGTCGCGTTGTGGGTGGCGAAGCAGTACCAGGGGCGGCCGCGCCGGCACGCCCGGCAGGTGCCGCACACCGCGCGCCAGTTGAGGACGACGAAGTCGCCGGGGGCGACGGAGGTGACGTCCGGGCCGGTCGCCTCGACGATGCCCGCCGCCTCGTGGCCGAGGAGGAAGGGGAACTCGTCGTTGATGCCGCCCTCGCGGTAGTGCAGGTCGGTGTGGCAGACCCCGCAGGCCTGGACCCGGACCAGCGCCTCGCCGGGCCCGGGATCGGGGACGAGCACGGTCGTCGTCTCCACCGGTGCGCCCTTGCTCCGTGCGATGACCCCTCGTACGCGATGCGTCACGTCGTACCCCGCTCTGTGGTCGGAACCGTCCCGGATCACCGAACGTACACGGGGCACGCGGGGTGCGGGAGTTGACGTCACCGGTCGGGGCGCAGAAGACCGGCCGGGACGGCCGCGCGCAGGGCCTCGGCGAAGGCGGCGACGGCCGGGTGCCCGGCGGCCCCGCCCCGGAAGGCGATCTTCGTACGGCGTTCCACGGCCAGGCGGGTGAGGCTGACGCCGGGGTCGGCGGGCGTGCCGATGCCGAGCTGGGGTACGACGGCCACGCCCTGGCCGATGGCCACCAGGGCCAGCACGGTGGCGAACTCGTCGACCTGGTGGCGTACCCGCGGGGTGAAGCCGGCGGCCTGGCAGGCGCGGACGGTCATGGCGTGGCAGAGGGTGCCGGGGGTGGCGGTGATCCAGGGGGCGTCGCGGTGGGCGCGCAGGAGGGCTGCCTGACCGGCACCGCCGGACGGGGGCGGGCCCGCGGGCGGCCACGGGGCCGGGTCCGGGTCCGGGTCCCCGGGCGGCCACGGGTCCGCTGCCGGGCTCGGGCAGGGGACCAGGGTCGGGCCAGGGACCGGGGTCGGGACGGGGGCCGGGCTCGGGCCGGGGGCCGGGGTCGGGACGGCGGCCGGGGTCGCCAGGTACATCGCCTCGCCGAAGAGCGGGGCCGTGGCCAGGCCAGGCTCCTCGGGCGCGGGCACGAAGTCGTACTCGTGGACCAGGGCGACGTCCAGATCACCCGCGCGCAGGGCGTGGGCGACGGCGGCGGGATCGGTCTCGCGGACCATCGGTTCCAGGCGGGGGTGGCGGCGGGCCAGGGTACGGAGCGCGGCCGGGACCAGGGCGCGGGCGGCGGTGGGGAACGCGCCGATGCGCAGGGCGCCCGCCAGGCCCTCGCGGGCCTCGGCGAGGTCGGCGTCGGCCTGCTCCAGTCGTTCGAGCACGGCGTCGGCGTGGCCGACCAGGTGCTGGGCGGCGGGGGTCAGGCGGACGCTGCGGCCGGTGCGTTCCAGGAGCGGCAGGCCCGCTTCCCGCTCCAGCGCGGCCAGTTGCTGGGACACCGCCGAAGGGCTGAAGGACAGGGCCTCGGCGACGGCGGCGATGGTGCCGCGGCGGGCGAGTTCGCGCAGCAGGCGCAGGCGTCGGACATCGAGCATCGGATCAGCTTACGCTCGGCATCGGGAAGGCGAACTGGACCTGTGGCTCGAGGCCCGCCACCCTCGAAGTCATGGCACAGGACGACAACTTGCAGGGAATTCACGTACCGCTCGTCACGCCGTTCACGGCGCGCGGCGACCTCGCGGTGGGCGCGCTGGAGGGACTGGCGCACGAAGTGCTGGACGCGGGCGCGGCCGGGATCGTCGCGCTCGGGACGACGGCGGAGGCGGCCACGCTGGACGCGGCCGAACGGGAGCGCGTGACCGAGGTGTGCGCGCGGGTCTGCGCGGAGCGCGGCGCGCACCTGACGATCGGCGCGGGCGGCTCCGGCACCCGCGCCACCGAGGAGGCACTGGCGGGGCTGCGGCGGTGGCCGCGGGCGGGGGCGGCGCTGGTGACGGTCCCGGCGTTCGTGCGGCCGTCGCCCGCCGGGGTGCTGGCCCACTTCGAGCGGCTGGCCGCGGTCAGCCCCGTCCCGCTGATCGTCTACCACATCCCGTACCGCACGGGGCTGCCGCTGGACGCGGGCACGCTGCGCGCAATCGGCGCCCTGCCGGGGGTGGTGGGGGTCAAGTACGCGGGCGGCGGCATCGACCAGGAGACGGTGGCGCTGCTGGGCGACCTGCCGGCGGGGTTCCGCGTCCTGGCGGGGGACGACCTGTACCTCTCGCCGCTGCTGGCGCTCGGCGCGGCGGGTGGCATCCTCGCCTCGGCCCATCTGGCGACGGACCGCTTCGTGGAGCTGGCCACGGCCTGGCGGACGGGCGACGTGACCCGGGCGCGGGCCCTCGGGCACGCGCTGGCGAAGGTCTCGGCGGCCGCGTTCGACGAGCCGAATCCGGTGGTGATCAAGGCGGTCCTGCACGCACAGGGCCGGATCCCCGCGCCGGACGTGCGCCTGCCGCTGCTGCCCGCGGCGGCCACGTCGGCCGAGAGGGTGCTCCGGGAGCTGTCAGAGCTGCCGGAATGAGTGAGGTATGGGCGTTTTGGGCGGAACGCAAATAACGCCCTTATCGATCCCTCCGGCGCATCTTGCCCTCTTATCGAACGGGGGGTTATTTCCTACCAAGGGCCGTGATGTGAGTCACCCGGAGCCGCTCAACATCATTCATCCCGCCGGGCGATTTCCCGTCCACGAAAGGAGAGTTGGCACGGGGTGCGGGGCGGAATGATCAGGAAATAAACCCCTGATTCCGCAATGTCGATCACTGGGGGAAATTCAAGGCTTGTTCGCGGACTTCCGACTCGCTTACGGTCGCCCCGAATCGCTCTCCCGTACCCCCCACGTGAGGAATTCGCCATGCGCGCAAAGGGCAGACACCGCCGTCCCAGGAACAACGTGATCACCCGGAAGCTGGCCGTCGCCGGCACCGGGAGCGCGGCGCTCGCGATGCCGCTGATCGGGGCGACCGTCGCCCAGGCGCAGCCCGCCCCGGTCACGGCCGCCGCCCCGCAGGCCGCCGCCCGGATCTCCCAGGTGGCCCAGGTGGCCCAGGTGCAGGTCTCCCAGCTGCCGGCGGTGGCCAAGGCCGCCGTGCCGGTGGTCCACGCGGTGATCAGCGGCGACACCCTGTCCGAGATCGCGCAGACGCATTCGGTCAGCGGCGGCTGGCAGCAGCTCTACGCCGACAACCGCACCCTGGTCGGCGACAACCCCTCGCTCATCTTCCCCGGCCAGCGGCTGACCATCGGCGGCGCGACCGCCGCCGCCACGCAGGCCGTGGCCCCCGCCGCCCCGGCGGCCGCCCCCGCCGTGGTGCGGGCCGTCGCCCCCGCGGCCCCGGCGGCCAAGACGTACGCGAACAACCTCGACGGCTGGATCCGCGAGTCCCTGGACGTCATGGCGAAGCACGGAATTCCCGGTACGTACGACGGAATCCTGCGCAATGTGATGCGCGAGTCCTCCGGAAATCCGCGGGCCATCAACAACTGGGACTCCAACGCCGCCAAGGGCACCCCGTCCAAGGGACTGCTCCAGGTCATCGACCCGACGTTCAAGGCCTACCACGTGCCCGGAACGTCGATGGACTCCTACGACCCGGTCGCCAACATCACCGCCGCGTGCAACTACGCCGCCGCCCGGTACGGGTCGATCGACAACGTCAACGGCCCCTACTAGCGCCCGCCGGCCGGTTGCCCGGCCGGCCGGGCAACCGGTCAGGAATGGAGAAGCCCGGACCGGCCCGCCGCCCGTAACGTCGGTCCCGCTCGCACGTGGTTGGATCGGACCGTGCGACGCCGAGGGGAACCGCGCAGGAGCGGCCCCGCGCGACAGATGGAGGGACGATGAGCAGGGCCACGAGGACGGGCGGGCCGGCGCGGGCACCGCACAGTGCGGACAGCCACGATGTGATCCGCGTGCACGGCGCGCGCGAGAACAACCTCAAGGACGTCAGCATCGAGATCCCCAAGCGCCGCCTGACGGTGTTCACCGGTGTCTCCGGCTCGGGCAAGAGCTCCCTGGTGTTCGACACGATCGCCGCCGAGTCGCAGCGGCTGATCAACGAGACGTACAGCGCCTTCGTGCAGGGCTTCATGCCCACCCTGGCCCGGCCCGAGGTGGACGTCCTCGAGGGACTGACGACCGCGATCATCGTCGACCAGCAGCGGATGGGTGCCGACCCGCGCTCCACGGTCGGCACCGCCACCGACGCCAACGCGATGCTGCGGATCCTCTTCAGCCGGCTGGGCGAGCCGCACATCGGGCCGCCCAGCGCGTACGCCTTCAACGTGCCCTCGGTCCGGGCCAGTGGTGCGATCACCGTCGAGCGCGGCGCGAAGAAGACGGTCAAGGCGACGTTCAACCGCACCGGCGGCATGTGCCCGCACTGCGAGGGCCGCGGCGCGGTCTCCGACATCGACCTCACCCAGCTGTACGACGACTCCAAGTCGATCGCGGAGGGCGCGTTCACCATCCCCGGCTGGAAGTCGGACAACGTGTGGACCGTGGGGATCTACGCCGAGTCGGGCTTCCTCGACCCGCACAAGCCCATCGCGAAGTACACCAAGCGCGAGATGCAGGACTTCCTGTACCGCGAGCCGACCAAGGTGAAGGTCAACGGCGTCAACCTCACCTACGAGGGCCTGATCCCCAAGATCCAGAAGTCCTTCCTGTCCAAGGACAAGGAGGCGATGCAGCCGCACATCCGGGCGTTCGTGGAGCGCGCGGTCACCTTCACCACCTGCCCCGAGTGCGACGGCACCCGGCTCGCCGAGGGCGCCCGGTCCTCGAAGATCGGCCGGATCAGCATCGCCGACGCCTGCGCGATGCAGATCAGCGACCTGGCCACCTGGGTGCGCGGGCTCGAGGAGCCGTCGGTCGCGCCGCTGCTGCGCGCGCTCCGGCACACCCTCGACTCGTTCGTGGAGATCGGCCTGGGCTATCTCGCGCTGGACCGGCCGGCGGGCACCCTGTCGGGCGGCGAGGCGCAGCGCGTCAAGATGATCCGCCACCTCGGCTCCTCGCTCACCGATGTCACCTACGTCTTCGACGAGCCGACCACCGGTCTGCACCCGCACGACATCCAGCGGATGAACGACCTGCTGCTGCGGCTGCGCGACAAGGGCAACACGGTGCTCGTCGTGGAGCACAAGCCGGAGCTGATCGGGATCGCCGACCATGTGGTGGACCTCGGCCCGGGCGCGGGCCAGGCGGGCGGGTCCGTGTGCTTCGAGGGCACCGTCGAGGGGCTGCGGGCCGGCGGCACCGTCACCGGCCGCCACTTCGACGACCGGGCCAAGGTCAAGGAGACGGTGCGTACGCCCACGGGCGCGCTGGAGATCCGCGGCGCGACGGCGAACAACCTGCGCGACGTCGACGTCGACATCCCGCTCGGGGTGCTCACCGTCGTCACCGGGGTCGCCGGCTCCGGCAAGAGCTCGCTCGTCCACGGGTCGCTGCCCGGCCGGTCGGGGGCCGCGGGCGAGGGCGTGGTCTCGATCGACCAGAGCCCGATCAAGGGCTCGCGGCGCAGCAACCCGGCGACGTACACCGGGCTGCTGGACCCGATCCGCAAGGCGTTCGCCAAGGTCAACGGGGTGAAGCCGGCGCTGTTCAGCGCCAACTCCGAGGGCGCCTGCCCCACCTGCAACGGCGCGGGCGTCATCTACACCGACCTGGGGATGATGGCGGGTGTCTCCAGCACGTGCGAGGACTGCGAGGGCAAGCGCTTCGACGCCTCGGTGCTGGACTACCACCTCGCCGGGCGCGACATCAGCGAGGTACTGGCGATGTCGGTGACCGAGGCCGAGGAGTTCTTCGGCGCGGGCGAGGCGCACACCCCGGCCGCCCACCGCATCCTGGCGCGGCTCGTGGACGTCGGGCTCGGCTACCTCAGCATCGGCCAGCCGCTCACCACGCTGTCCGGCGGCGAGCGGCAGCGGCTGAAGCTGGCGACCCACATGGCCGACAAGGGCGGGATCTACGTCCTCGACGAACCGACCACCGGTCTGCACCTCGCCGATGTCGAGCAGCTGCTCGGACTGCTCGACCGGCTGGTGGACGCCGGGAAGTCGGTCATCGTGGTGGAGCACCACCAGGCGGTCATGGCGCACGCGGACTGGATCATCGACCTCGGTCCCGGCGCCGGCCACGACGGCGGCCGCGTCGTCTTCGAGGGCACCCCCGCCGACCTGGTCGCCGCCCGCTCCACCCTCACCGGCGAGCACCTCGCGACGTACGTCGGCGCCTGACGGCCCGGCCCGCGCCGCTCACCGCCCTGCGGTGGGACCACCCGGCGGAGCTGGTGTCGGCGGCGATCGAGCAGGTCCGGCTGCGCCGGGAGGCGGAGGCGAAGTTCGGGGCGGACGCGCAGCGGATGTACTTCACGCGGGAGGGCCTGGAGCGGGCCTCCCACCGGGGTGTCCCCGAGTACAAGCTGGGCCGGGTCCTGGACGAGATGGGCGTGGTCTTCCTCGACGTGCTGCGCCTGGGCATCGGGGCCGACGCGCTCGAACTGGGGTCGGCCCACGCCGTCACGGCCGTCGACAGCGACCCGCTGGACGTCGAGATCACCGCGGCCAACGGGGCGGCCCTGGACGCGTCGGCCACGATGTGGGTCCAGCGGCAGGACCTCACGACGTACCGGCCCTGGGGGGAGGCGGTCTTCGTCGACCTCATGGGGCGGGGCACTCCGGACGAGGACTCCGGCCCGGCGACGTACGCGCCGTCGCTGCCGTGGGCGATGGACCTCGTTCGTGACATGGGAGCGGGTGCGATCCGGCTCGACCCGCGGATGCCGCACGGGAGCGTCCCCGACGGCTGCGGGGCCGACGAGGCCGAGTGGATCTCCTGGGAAGGCGAGGTGCAGGAAGCCGTCCTGTGGTGGTGGTACGGGGAGACGAACCCCACCGCGCGGGTTCCGCGCCGGGCCACCCTGCTGCCCGGCGGTGCCACGCTGACCGGCCGAGGGCTGCCGGATCCGGCCGTGCGGCCGCCGGGCCGCTACCTGTACGAGCCGGACGCCGCCGTCGTCCACTCCGGCCTGGTGGCCGAGGAGGTCGGCGGTGGCGTCCTCGACGTGGCCGAGCCCGCCTGGGTCACCTCGGGCGAGGCGCACCCTACGCCGTTCGCCACGGCCTACGAGATCACCGAGGTCCTGCCGTACGACCCCGCCGCGCTCGGGGCGCTGCTGCGCGGGCGCGGGGTGGGCGAGCTGACCGTACGGCGGCACCGCCGCGCCGACGGGGCGGCGGAAGAACTCCGGCAGGCGTTCACCCCGCAGGGCACGGGCGCGGCGACTGTGTTCCTCACCCGCGTGGCGGGCGATGCGAACCTGCTGCTCGTCCGTCCCGCGGGTGATCCGTCCGGACCTCAACGGCGGGCGGCGCGGGCGAGGATGCGCAGGGGAGCGACGGCGCCGTAGCCGACGTCGCGGCGCAGGGCGCGGACGCCGGCCCGTTCGACGGCGGTCAGCTGGTGGCCCATCAGGTCGGTCATCGTGACGAGGACGCGGCGCAGGCCCGGGTCGGCCAGGTCCACGACGTCCGCGGCGGCGTCGAGGGCGGCCCGGGCGCGGCGGGTCTCGGCGGCCAGGAGGGCGCGCACGGCCGGGGTGTCCTCCCCCTGTTCGAGGTCGTCACGGGTGACGTGGTGCTCGTCGAGGCGCTCGCGCGGCAGGCAGAGCCGGCCGGCGGCCAGGTCTCCGGCGAGGTCGGCGAGGAAGTCGACGCGCTGGGCGGCGTCGACGAGGCGGCGCAGGGCGGCCGCCTGCGCCTCGTCGGGTCCGCCCGGGTACTGCAGTCCGGTGAAGGAGACGAACGCGGGCCAGGCGTAGGCGTCGACGTACGCCTGGAAGTCGGCCTCGGTGCCGAAGCCGGCGAAGACCGCCTCGGCGGTGGCGGCGCCTTCGAGGAATCGTTTCACCCAGGTGTCGGGCAGGGCGCGCTCGTGCACGGCGTGGGCGTAGGCCCGCAGCACGGGGTCGCCGCCGCGCCCGCCCGCGAGCGCGGACTCGACCTGCTCCCCCAGGCGCCGCAGTCCGTCGAGCCGTGTCCGCGTCGTACCGGTCTCGGCGATGTCGTCGACGCGGTTCATGAAGGCGAGCCCGGCGGCCAGCCAGGGCTGCAGGTGCGGCGCGGCCAGCAGCCGCAGGGCCAGGTACGGCGCGGACTCGCGCCGCAGCACGAGCCGCGCGGCGGCGGTGAAGTCGGCCCGTATCGGGGCGCCGGAGATCCCGGCCGCGTCGAGCGTGCTGCGCCAGCTGTGCATGGTGGGGTGCTCCCTCGGTACCGGACGTCCTGTCCCGGACGTTCTGTCCTGGACGTTCTGTCCCGACGTCCTGTCCAACGGATATCACGGGGACGTCCGGCACCGGGGAGCGGCCGCGGGGGCCGGGCCTGCGAGGGGGGCTCAGCAGCGCCGGCGGTCCTCGGTGACCGCGCCCTGGGCGGTGCGCACGGTCCGGTCGTGGCAGCCGTCCGTGCCGTGGAGCCGGTGGCGTTCGGTCGTGGTGCCGACCGCGTGCCGCTGGTCGCGCGGGACGCCCGTGGTGTACGTCGCGTCGCCCTGGTAGGTGTGGTCCAGGTGGGCGGAGCGCGGGCGGCCGCCGGCCCGGACGGTCACGGTGTCGGCGCGGTCGCCGAGGGCGAGGACGGTGCGCAGCCGGGCGTCGGCGCCGAGGGTGGTCTCGCCGTCCATGGTGTAGGTGCGGTGGGTGCGGGTGGTCGTACCACCGCTGGTGACGCTCTCGTCGTCGGTCCAGGTGGCCTCGAGGGCGTCCCTGGACTCGCCGTCCGTCCAGCGGTGGGCGGAGGTGTTGGTCACGGCGCGGGTGACGGTGGTGGTGACGCGGCCGTGCGAGGTGTCGACGTACCCGGTGGTGGTCAGCCGGTGCGCGCCGTCGGTGTCGAGCCGGTGCTCGGGCGAACCGGGGGTGTAGCGGGTGGAGTTGGCCGGATCGCTCTGCTCGTGGCGGGTCAGGGCGCCGGTGACGACCCGGCGGCCCTCGTCCTGCCACAGCAGCAGGTTGGTGGGGGTGCTCCAGCCGCTCTGCCCGGCGGGCACTCCGGCGACGGACACCTCGATACGGTGCGGGCGGCCGTCGTTGAGGAGGCCGGCGAACGGCGTCAGGTCGTAGACGACGGGCTGGACGTCGAAGGCGCGCGGCCCGGGGGTGACGTACCACAGGAACGGGTTCGACCAGCCGCCCGTCCACACGGTCGGGAAGGGCGCGGCGATCCCGGCGAGCCGCCCGTCGACGCTGATGCGCACCTCGCGGTAGGGGCCGTCGGCCGCCTTGCAGGAGTACGGGGCGGCGTCCGGGGTGGTCATGTACCAGTACTCCTCGCAGCCGCCGCCGGAGCCGGTGGCGTACACCTCGGCCAGCAGCCGCTCGGTGTTGCGCGGGGTGGTGACCGTGCCGTCGCCGAGCGGGAGCACCCGCTCCGGGGTGTCGGGGGCCCGGTGCCGTCCGTCGGCGGTGTAGAAGGTCAGCGTCACCCTGACGTCGATGACGCCGGTGTACGTCTCGTCGACCACGTTGCCGATGAGCATCTCGACGGGCTGAGGCCGGCGCAGGGTGTCGGCGTAGCGGGTGACGTCCTTCTCCACCGACCACTGGATGCCGTCGGGCGAGGGCTGCGGGGTGGAGGTCCGCAGGATCTCGACGCCGCCGAGGGCGAGGTGGCCGAGCCGGTCGTACTGGCGGCCCTTGACCTTGCCGTCCAGCCGCAGCACCACCTTGCTCCAGGAGGTGCCGCAGGCGGCGGGGGGCGTGTACGCGCCCCGGTACGGCGTGAAGTCCCGGAACTGCGCCTCGGCCACGGTGAGCTCGCAGGACCGGGTCCCGGGCCGGGACACCGGCGGGCCGGCGGTGAGCGGGTCGTGCCAGTCGCTGCCGAACTCCGCGGGCGGGGTGGGGGCGGCGACGGCCGGCCCGGCTCCGAACAGGGTGCCGGCGGCCAGTACCAGTCCGCCGAGCACGCCCATGATCCTCGTTCGTCTCATGGCCCCGCAGTGAACCGCCCGCCGGACCCGGTGCGCCAGGGCGGCGGGGCCGCCGGTGGCGGGTTCTCGCCGCCGTGGCACGGGCGGGATCCCGGGCCCCGCGGCGGCCGCGCGGTCGCAGCCCCGGGCCGTCGGCGCCGCGAGCCGTCGCAGCCCCGGGCCGTCAGCGCGCGGGTGGGCCGTCCAGCCGGTACACGGCGAAGGGGCGGCCGATGACGGGTTGGGCGACGTTGCGCACCTGGACGCCGCCGGGCGTGCGGCCGCGCTCGGTGCCCAGGTGGGCGTGTCCGTGCACGGCCAGGTCCGCGCCGGCCCCGTCGATGGCCTCGGCCAGCAGGGGGCTGCCCAGGTAGCGGTAGAGCTCGGCGGGTTCGCCCGCCAGCGTGCCGGTGACGGGCGCGTAGTGCGTCAGGGCGATGCGTACGGCGCTGCCGGCGTCCGCCAGTTCGGCCAGCGAACGCCGCAGGTCCTCGGCGTGGGCGCGGGTGGTGGCGAGGGAGGCGGCGTGCTCGTCACCCTCGTCACCGACGTCACCCTCGTCACCGACGTCGCCGTCGCCACCGTCTCCGCCGTCGCCCTGGTGTTCCGTGCCGTGCCCTGCTCCGGGGCCGGCGAATCCGCCGCAGAACCCCTTGGTGCCGGCCACGCCGACCGTGGTCCCGGCGAGTTCGAACACGGCGCAGGCGCCCTGCAGTACGGTGGCGCCCGCCTCCCGCAGGACTTCGGCGACCGTGTGTGGCCGGCCGCTCTTGTGGTCGTGGTTGCCGAGGACGGCGACCACCGGCACCGGCAGGCCGCGGATCTCACCGGCGACCACCCGGGCCTCCTGCTCGGTGCCCTCCCGGGTCAGGTCACCGGCGAGCAGCAGCAGGTCGGCGCGGTCGCCCAGGGTCTCGAAGGCCGGCCGCAGCCGCCCTTCGGCGCCCTGGCCCAGGTGGATGTCTCCGACAGCGGCGACACGAATCACCACGGTTGCTCCGTCCGGTCGGGGGTGCGTGCCAGCGTACCCGGTGGGACGACCCGTCGAGCGGCGAGCGTCGGGCCTCGGCGGCTCGTGAGACGGTTCACCCCTTCGAGCGAACGACCGCCGCATCCTCGCCGCAGCCGGGTAGGGATGCCGTGATCCGGCGACAGCGCCGGGCTATGCGAAGGAGACCCTCATGGCCGACTGCTTCCTGCCCTTCCAGTTCGTATCCAAGGGCGAGACGCTGGAGGTGACCGGGAGTCTTCCGCTGCGGGACGTGTCGGGGCTGACCGTCAAGGTCCTGGTCTCGCAAGCCGTCGTGCTCGGCGCCGACGGCAAGGCCGGGGACAACAGCCCGACCGGCGAGGGGATCAAGAAGGGCGTCAGCTCGTCTTTCAGCTCCAACAAGCTGACCGTGTCGGTGCCGTGCGACCGGGTAGCCGGCACGTGGACCCCCGGAACACCCGTGGCGTACGTCGCCACCGTCTTTGACTCCTCCGGCAAGCAGGTCGGCTCCGACAGCGGTATGCGCAACATCGAGGGCGGCAACAACGGCCCCTTCGCCTTGTTCTCCGCGTTCTCCGACAGCGGCATGGCCATCGACATGGCCGACTTCCGCTAGGGTCTGCCCTGAATTGCGCGTGGCGAGGCCCCGCCAGTTGATGGCACGCTCGACGGTGTTGCGATCGCGGTACAGATCGGCGTCGTGACCGACGGGCCGCCCGCCACTGCTGCCCCGCTTCTTCCGGTTGGCGGCCTGGTCGTCCTTCTCCGGGATCACCGCCTTGATCCACCGTTGGCGCAGGTAGGCCCGGGATGCGCGGGCGGAGTAGGCCTTGTCGGCGGCCACCGCGTCGGGGCGGGTGCGTGGCCGGCCGATCGGACCCCGCACCTTGACCTTGTCCATGACCGGGATGAACTGCGGGTTGTCCGCGCCCTGGCCCGGGGCGACCACGAAGGACAACGGCCGGCAGCGCCGCTCGGCGGCCAGATGGGTCTTCGTGGTCAGGCCACCGCGCGAACGCCCCAACGCGGCCGCCTTCAGCCTTGCCCGACGGCGGCGCAGCCGACGCCTGTCCTCCCGCTCGGCGTCCTCCGCACCGTCAGCGACCGCACTCCGGTCAGCTACTGCCCCGGTTTGTCCCTTCGCTGCAGCCCCTTTTCCTCCCCGACGGCCTTCTCCAACTCTTCCAGCAACTCGGCGTCCACGACCATCCCGGCCGCGTGATGATGCGCACGGGAAACGGTGGAATCCACACTGACCAGCGACAAGTCGACCTGCCCGCGCGCGGCGGCCTCGGCGATCATCCCCTCCATCAGCGCCTGGAAGACGCCCTTGCGCGCCCAGGAGCCGAACTGGCCGTAGATCGTCGGCCAGTTGCCGTACCGCTCAGGGACATCCCGCCAGGGACTCCCCACCCGAAACCGCCACATCATCGCATCGAACTGCCGCCGCAGGTCCGGGATCGGCCCCGTCGCCGCCCTCGGCAGGAACGGCTCGACCAGCTCCCACTCACTGTCCGTCAGATCGCCACGAGTCATGGACCCCTTCTACCAGTCGCCAGGCAGCCGACGAGCCCGAACCGCTATTCGTGATCTGAATTCAAAACAGGCCCTAGGAGAGCTTGCCGTCGTAGTCGGGGAGCTTGAAGGTGCGCTCGGCGTGACCGCCGACGAGGTCGCTCTCCTTGTTGCCGATGTTCGCGATGATCGTGTAGCCGCGGCCCTCGATCTCGGCGCGCTTGGCCGTCTTGTACGTGCTGACCTCCTGGAACAGGTCGGGCAGGTCGCGCACGTAGAGGCCGGTGACCGGGTAGCCGACCGCCTTGAGGTTGTGCATCGTCAGGGAGTGGATGATGCCGGGGCGGGCGGTGACGAAGAAGACGGCGACGCCGCGCGCGTGGGCGTACTGGACCAGGGCGCGGACCTTGGCGATGGCCGGGGTCGGGAACGTCCAGAAGTAGTGGAAGTCGGTCTCCAGCGAGGAGTTGTCGATGTCCAGGACGATCGCCGGCTTCTCGCCCGCCGGGGCGTTGTTCAGGCGCTGCTCGATGTACGGGCGGGCCACGTCGACGACAGCGGCGACGTCACGCTGCCAGGTCGCGTAGTCGATGCCCAGGATCGCGGCGTTGCCGCCAGGGGCCGAGGCGGCGGCGACAGCGGCGGGCGCCGCGGCCGGGGCGGCCTGGGCGGTGGCGGCCGGGACGAGGGTGAGGGCGGCGGTGACGGCGGCCGCGCCGACGGCAAGGGCCGAACGGGATGTCCTGGTACGGGTGTTGAGCATGTGTGGGGGCTCCTCGATGCACGCATTGGCATGAACACCTCCACCCTCGGAGAGATCCGGCCACATGTCTACTGGCCGGTAAGAAACTTCTCGTGGCCGAATGGTGAATCAACGGCTCTCGTGGTGTTCGCCCCGGCGCCCCGCCGGGGCGGGGCTGCGTCACTGCGGGCGGTGGCGCAGGGGGTGGTCCGCGGGGACCTCGATCACCGCGATGCGGACGCCGTCCGGATCGGTGATCCACATCTCGATCAGACCCCAGGGTTCCGTCAGCGGCGGCCGCAGGATCTCCACGCCGCAGGCGACCAGTTCGCGGTGGGCGGCGTGGACGTCGGCGACCTGGAGCCACAGGCGCAGGCCCGGCGCCGGCGGGGTGGCCGAGCGGCCGGAGAGCTCCAGGAAGCCGCCGCCGAGGAAGTACACCGTGCCGCGGTCGGGGCCGGTGCCGAACTCGCGGTACACGGCGAGGCCGAGCGCCTCGCCGTAGAACGCCCGGGAGCGATCGGGGTCGGTGGGGCTGAGCAGGACACGGCTGCCGAGGACGTGCATGGCCGAACCGTATCGCCCCGCATACGCGTCGCGTATGCACCGCGTATGCCTGGTGTGTGCCCGGCGTGTGCCGAGGGGCTCGCGGCGGCTAGGGTTCCCTGGTCCTTTATGGTCGGAAGAGTTGCGGATTGACGTGCGCCTAGTGATGGCTCTGGACGATGCGGCGGCAACGCGGGGCGCCACCGGCGGGAAGGGCAGCGCCCTGGCGGAGCCGGCCCGGGGCGGGCTGCCCGTGCCCGGCGGCTTCCACGTGACGACCGCCGCGTACGGGGAGTTCGTCACCGCCGCCGGACTCGCCGACCGGATCGCCGCCGCCCTGCCGCTGCCGGACGCGGGCGCCGTCATCCGCGCCGCCTTCGCGGAGACCGACCTGCCCGGCCCCTTGCGGTCGGCCGTCGCCGCCGCGTACGCCGGACTCGGCGACGGCGCCCGTACCGTGGCCGTCCGCTCCTCGGCCACCGCCGAGGACCTGCCGGACCTGTCCTTCGCCGGCCAGCAGGACACCTACCTGAACATCCGTGGCGAGGCGGCCCTGCTGGCCGCGGTCCGCGACTGCTGGGCCTCCCTGTGGACCGACCGCGCGATCGCCTACAGCACCCGCGCCGGGATACCGCACGAGGACGTCGCGCTCGCCGTCGTCGTGCAGGAGATGGTCGCCGCCGACGCCGCCGGGGTGATGTTCACCGTCGACCCGCTCGGCGGGCGGACCGACCGGCTGGTGGTCAACGCCGCCTGAGGGCTGGGCGAGGCCGTGGTCAGCGGGCTGGTCACGCCCGACACGGTCCTCGTCGACCGCCGGACCCTGGCCGTCGTCGAGCACCGCGTCGCCGCCAAGGAGGTCATGACCGTCCCGGCCGGCGCCGCGGGCGCGTCGGGAGGCACCGTCGAGGAGCCGGTCCCGGCCGACCGCCGCGAGGCCCCGGTCCTGACCACCTCCGAGGCCGCCGAACTGGCCCGGCTCGGCCTGAAGATCGAGGAGCTGTACGGCGATCCGCGCGACGTCGAATGGGCCCGCGCGGACGGCCGGTTCCAGATTTTCCAGGCCCGCCCCATCACGACGGTCGCCCCGCCGGTCCCCGAGGTGTGGAACGACGCCGCCGGCACCGACCCGCTGTGGACCAGCGCCAACCTGGGCGAGGCGGTGCCGTCCGTGATGACGCCCGCCACCTGGTCGTTCGTCCGCCGCTTCATGGGTGATGTGATGGTCGCCGCCACGCTGGAGGGCCGTCCCATGGACGGCAACATCGGCGGCCGCTTCTACATGAACCTCAGCGTCACGGCGACGCCGGCGGCCGCCTTCGGGCAGGGGAAGAAGTTCGCGCTGGCCAACGAGATGGTCTTCGGACGACGAGCTGCGCGGGCTCCGGGAGGAGCAGGTCTCGGACTACTTCCGGCTGTGCTGCCACATGCTCCAGGCGGCCACCCGCCAGGACGGCGACGCGCTCGTCAAGGTCCGCGGCACGCTGCGCGATCTGGTCGGCGAGGAGAACGCCGACCTGCGGCTGGAGCGCCGCCACCGGGAACGCACCGAGGCCTGGGAGCGGTTCGCGGCCGCGCATCCCAAGCGGGTCGGGGCGATGCACGGCGCGGTGGACGACTGGGCCGCGTCGGCGCGGCTGCGGGAGGCGGCCCGGACCGAGGTCGCGCGGGTGTTCTGGCTGCTGCGGGCCTTCGTCCTGCGCGCCGGTGAGGTCACCGGGCACGGGGAGGACCTGTTCTTCCTGCCGGTCGAGGAGATCCTGCGGGTCCTGGACGGGGACGAGGAGCCGCTGGCGGCCGTACCGTCGCGGCGGGCGGCGTACGCGCTGTACCGGGGGCTGCCCACCTGTCCGACGCTGATCCGGGGTGAGTTCGACCCGGCCGTCTGGGCGGCGGACCCCGACCGCCGTGCCGATCTGTACGACGCGCACGCCACCGCGGCGCCGTCCGACACCGTCAGCGGTTCGCCCGCCTCCGGCGGTGTGGTCGAGGGCGCGGCCCGCGTGGTGGCCGACGTGGCGGAGGGCGAGAGCCTGCGGCCCGGCGAGATCCTGGTGACGACGGTGACCAACATCGGCTGGACGCCGCTGTTCACCCGGATCTCGGCGATCGTCACCGACGTCGGCGCGAACCTCTCGCACGCCTCGATCGTGGCGCGCGAGCTCGGCATCCCGGCGGTCGTCGGCTGCGGCAACGCGACGACGCGGATCCGGACGGGCGACCGGATCCGCGTCGACGGCGGGCGCGGGACGGTGGACGTGGTGGGCACCGCGGCGCGGTCCGCGTCCGAGCCGGCTCAGGGTCCGTCCGGCGGATCAGGGCCGGACGGTCACAGCGTCGGGTAGTCGGTGTAGCCGGCCTCGCCGCCACCGAAGAAGGTGGCCGGGTCCGGGGTGTTGTAGGGGCCCCCGGACCGCAGCCGCGCCGGCAGGTCGGGGTTGGCGAGGAAGAGGGCGCCGAAGGCGATGACGTCGGCGGTGCCGTCGTCGAGCAGGGCCAGCGAGCGGTGGTCGGTGGGGCCCTCGGAGGCCGGGTTGAGGACCAGGGCGCCGGAGAACTGGCCCCGCAGCGCGAGGGTGATGTCGCGCACGTGCTCGCCGGGCTCGGTCAGGTGCAGGTAGGCCAGGCCCACCGGCTCGATCTCCTTGACCAGGGCTTCGTACGTCGGCTGCGGGTCGGGCTCGGCCATGTCGTTGTACGTGTTGCCGGGCGAGAGCCGCAGCGCGGTGCGCCCGGCGCCGATCTCGGCGGCAACGGCCTTGACGACCTCGACGGCGAACCGGATGCGGTTCTCGGTGGTGCCGCCCCACTCGTCGGTGCGCAGGTTGGTGTGCGGCGAGAGGAACTGGTGGATGAGGTAGCCGTTGGCGCCGTGCAGCTCTACCCCGTCGAAGCCGGCCTCGATGGCGTTGCGGGCGGCGGCCGCGTAGTCGGCGATCGTCTCCCGGACCTCGGCACCCGTCAGCTCGCGGGGCGTGACCAGGTCCTTCATGCCCTCACCGGTGAACACCTGCCCGGTGGCGGCGACCGGCGAGGCGCCGACCGGGACCAGGCCGTCGGGCAGGAGCGACGGGTGGCCGATACGGCCGGTGTGCATGAGCTGCGCGAAGATCCTGCCGCCCGCCGCGTGCACGGCGGTGGTGACCTTGCGCCAGCCCGCCACCTGCTCGGCGGAGTGCAGGCCGGGGGTCCAGGGGTAGCCCTGGCCGACGACGGAGGGCTGGATGCCCTCGGTGACGATCAGGCCCGCCGAGGCGCGCTGCGCGTAGTACTCGGCGGTGAGCTCGGTCGGGACCCCGCCGTCAGCGGCCCGGCTGCGGGTCATCGGTGCCATCGCGATGCGGTTGGCGAGTGCCGTTCCGGCGATGGTGATCGGATCGAAAGCGCTGGTCATGGCTGCCCTCACAGAATTAATTGGTCGGCCAACGATTGCCTGACCGTCACCCTACCCCATTCATTGGCCGACCAAGCTAAAATCTTGGACGAGGGATGGAAGAGGGAGCCGCGATGAGGACCGAGACCGAGACGACCGCGCAGGGCGGCTGTACGGTGCCGAGCGCCGTGCTGGACGGGCCGGTCAGCCATGCGATCAGCCGGGTGGCCCGGCTGCACCGGATCGCCGCGGGCCGGCACCTGCGCGAGCTCGGCCTGCATCCGGGCCAGGAGTTCGTGATGACGCGCCTGTGGGAAGGCGGACCGGTCCGCCAGTCCGAGCTGATCAGGGCGGTGGGACTGGACCCCTCCACCGTGACGAAGATGCTCCAGCGCCTGGAGCACGCCGGTCACGTCCGCCGCCGCCAGGACCCGGCCGACCGGCGCGCCTGGCTGGTGGAGGCCACGGAGGCCAGCCGCGGGCTGCTGCACGAGGTGTGCGGCGCGTGGGGCGAGCTGGAGCGCACGACCGTGTCGGGCCTGGACGAGGCCGAGAGCGGGGAGCTGCTGCGGCTGCTGCGCAAGGTCGAGGAGACGCTGTGCGCCGAGCTGGCCTCCGCGCCCGAGTGCGTGGAGGCGGCCGCGACCGCGCCGTGCGCGGAGGTCCCCGCCGGGGGCGACTGCTGAGCCTCCCCCGCGGTGAGGGCTCCCGCGGTGAGGGCAGCCGCGCGGGCGGGGCTGCCGCGCGCCCGGTGTGTGTCAGCCGGCCGTCCGCAGCCGGTCGGCCAGCGGCGCGAAGGTGGACCACGGCTGCTGCGGCGGGCGCTGGTCCCAGGTCTTCTGGGAGAGCGCGGCCAGCGGGCGGGCGATGCCGGCCGCGACCTGGTCCTGGGTCTGGGCGTTCGCCAGGTCGGCCCAGATGGCCAGGCGGGCGCCGAGGATCTGGGAGGCGTACTGCGCGGGCACCGGCGTGGTGCCGCGCAGGACGAGCGGGGTCCACTGCTCGTAGATGCGGCGGCCGGTGGGGTACGTGAACTGGTTCGGCTCGCCCAGGACGTAGTAGAGGAACTCGTCGTTGAGGTTGAACACCTTGCGGCCCTCGCTCAGGTACCCCAGCGGCGGCCGGGCGCCGATCTCCTTGCCCGTCCAGTACTCGGTCTGGATGTCCTTGGCGGCGGTGGCGACGCCGCCGGTGAAGAAGCCGTCGTTCCAGGCCCTGGGCTGCCGGCCGGCCGCCCGGACCACGGCCGCGCGGTCGTTCAGCCAGCCCGTGGCGAGGTCCTGGACCTTGGCCCCCGCCCCGTACCGTGCCGTTGCGGCCCGGGCCAGCTGCGGGAACGAGGTCTGCGGATCGGAGACGACCAGCGCCTGGTACTCGTCCGCGCCCAGGTGCCAGTAGGGGCCGGGGAACAGCGGCTGGTACTCGCGCAGCAGATCGTCGACGAGCTTGGCCGAGGCGGGGTTCGATATGTCGACCGCGCCCTTGACCGCCCTGCCCTGGGCGTTGCGCAGCTGCAGTTCGGGGTGGGCCTTGAGGACCGCGCCCAGGTGTCCGGGCGAGTCGATCTCGGGCACCACGGTGATGTGGAGGGAGGCCGCCAGGTCGACGATCCTGCGGACCTGGGCCTTGGTGAGGTGCGGGGTGGAGACGATCTCCGGGTGGCTGGTGGACTCGATGCGGAACGCCTGGTCGTCGGAGAAGTGCAGGCCGAGCTGGTTCATCTTCAGGTCGCCCATCTCGCGCAGCCGGGCCTCTATCCACTCGGGCGTGAAGTGCTTGCGCGCGATGTCGAGGTTGAGTCCCCGCTGGGCCAGGTACGGCCGGTCCTTGACGGTGCCCTCACCGATGGCGCCGGCGCCCCGCACGGCCTGCTTGAGGGTGCGGGTGCCGTAGAAGACCCCGGCCTCGTCGGGGCCGGATATGCGGATGGTGCCGTCCTTCACGGTCAGGGTGTACGACTCGGGGGCGCCGGACCCCTTCGCGCCGAGGGCGAGTTCGACGTCACCGCGCTGCGGGGCGGCGCCCTCGGCGAATCCCATGCCGAGCTCCTTGGCGAGCAGCCGGCCCTCGTCGTCGAGGGCGCCGGCCCCGCCCGCCGCGACGACCACCCTGGCAGCCTGCGCCGGCTTCCAGCCGGGCCCCCGCGCCGCCTCGAACTCGCGGACGGCGGGAATCGTGCGCGGCGCGGTGGACAGCGCGTACGAAGGCGTGGGCGACGGGGGCGGGGTCGGGGTCGGGGCCACGGCCGGGGTGGTCGCGGGCGCGCCGGCGGAGTCGGAGGGGGGCCCTGCCCGGCGGTCCCCCGAGGCGTTGGCGCACCCCGCGAGGCCGAGGGTCAGCGCCATGACGGCGCAGGGCCACGCGGTGGCCCGGAGCTTCCTGGACTGCCGCATGAGTCATC
Organism: Streptomyces sp. NPDC090022; assembly: GCF_044748145.1. Lineage (NCBI taxonomy): Bacteria > Bacillati > Actinomycetota > Actinomycetes > Kitasatosporales > Streptomycetaceae > Streptomyces > Streptomyces sp. NPDC090022. The sequence goes on along the minus strand of NZ_JBIVFN010000001.1, from coordinate 541,927 downwards.
ACATCCCGCCACCAACCTCCCACCGGCCCGCCGCGGGCGCGACTTGGATCAGCGGGACCGGGCCGGTCCGGCGGCGGCAGCCGGTTCGGCGACCGCCGCCGCCGGGCCCGGGTGCGCGCCGGCGGCGACGACGCGGCCCGGCCCCGTGCCGGTACGGCGTTCCAGGGCGCCGGAGAGGACGGCGAGGAGCAGCGCGGAGCCCGCCAGGACGGCGCCGACCCCGTTGGGCGCGGTCCAGCCCAGACCCGCGGTGATGACGAGGCCGCCGAGCCACGCGGCGAGCGCGTTGCCGAGGTTGAAGGCGCCGATGTTGACGGCGGACGCCAGGGTCGGCGCGCCGGCGGCCTGGTCCAGGACCCGCTTCTGCAGCGGCGGCACGGCCGCGAAGCCGAGCGCGCCGATCAAGGCGATGGTGACGGCGGCCGCGACGCGGTGGTGCGCGGTCAGCGTGAACAGGGCCAGCACCAGGGCGAGGGCGCCCAGGGATCCGTACAGCATGGGCATCAGCGCGCGGTCGGCGAACCGGCCGCCGATCAGGTTCCCGGCGACCATGCCGAGCCCGAGGAGGACGAGCAGCCAGGTGACGGAGGTGTCGGCGAAGCCCGCCACGTTCGTCATCATCGGCGTGATGTAGGTGATCGCGGCGAAGACCCCGCCGAAGCCGAGGACCGTCATGGCCATGGCGAGCAGGACCTGGACGTTCCGGAGGGCGGCGAGCTCGTGGCGGACCCGGACGCCGGCGGGGCGGGGCAGGTCCGGCACCAGGCGGGCGATGCCCAGCAGGCCGAGGACGCCGAGGCCCGCGACGATCAGGAAGGTGACGCGCCAGCCGGCGCTCTGGCCCACGAAGGTGCCGAGCGGGACGCCGACGACGTTGGCGACCGTGAGGCCGGTGAACATCGTCGCGATGGCGCCGGCCTTCTTCTCGGGGGCGACGAGCTCGGCGGCGACCACGGAGCCGATGCCGAAGAACGCGCCGTGGGCGAGGGAGGCGACCACGCGGCCGGTGAGCATGACGCCGAAGGTGGGGGCCAGCGCCGAGATCAGGTTCCCCGCGATGAACAGGCCCATGAGCAGCATCAGCATCCGCTTGCGCGGGATCCGGGTACCGAGCACGGTCATCAGCGGGGCGCCGAGGACGACACCGAGCGCGTATCCGGTGACCAGCAGCCCGGCGGCGGGGATGGTCACGCCGTAGTCGGCGGCGACCTCGGGAAGCAGACCCATGATCACGAATTCGGTGGTGCCGATCCCGAAGGCCCCGATGGCCAGGGCGAGCAGTGCGAGTGGCATGAGGGGATGCCCTTCAGGGGGGAGGGGGGAGGGGGGAGGCGGGCAAGGAGATTGCCTGCGCCGCTTGCATGCGTCGACAATAATTGCAGACGCGTGATATTTGCAAGCGCGGGCTATTTCGGTCGTGGCATATCCTGGTGATCCCACTGGTTGGGTACGGATGCGGGCCACGGACCGGACGTGACCGGGTATCCGACGCACACAGGAGGCACGAGCCCATGACGGCCACGGACAGCGCACCCACCGCCCTCTCGCAGGGCTGGTGCGCCCTCTCCCTCCTGCACGGCCGCATCGAGGCGCACATCGAGCGCGCCCTGCAGGCCGGGCACGGACTGAGCGTGCGCGAGTACTCGCTCCTCGACGTCCTCAGCCGCCAGCACAGCGGCCCGGGCGGGCACCTGCGCATGGCCCAGGTAGCGGAGTCCGTGGTCCTCAGCCAGAGCGCGACCACCCGCCTGGTCAGCCGCCTGGAGGACCGCGGGCTGCTCAGCCGCTACCTCTGCGACACCGACCGCCGGGGCATCTACACCGACGTCAGCGAGGCCGGGCTGGCCCTGCTCGACGCCGCCCGCCCGACGAACGACCGCGCCCTGCGCGAGGCGCTGGACGCGGCGGCGGCGAACCCGGAGCTGGCTCCGCTGGTCAGAGTGGTGGAGAACATGCACCAGGCCCCGGCGGCGCGCCCGTAGGGGCGGCCGCCGGGGCCTGGCAGGCCTGGCGGGGACGGGTCAGGAACCGTCCTCCTGCAGGATGGCCGGGTCCGACTGGCCGGCGGCGCCGGTCTCGACCTTGCCCGCGAAGCGGCGCTGGAAGTCCGGGGTCTCCGAGGCGGTGACCGTGACGTCGTACCAGCGCTTGGTGTTGCGCAGCGAGACGGTGTACGTGACGGTGGCGCCCTTGGCCACGGTCAGGCGCTTGGGGCCGCCACCGTAGGAGTTGGTGACCGTGAGCGTCGCCGTCGAGGCACCGGCGTTGGTGAGGGTGAGGTCCAGGTTGCCGGTGGCGGCGTTGTGGCGGGCGGTGACCTCGGGGCCGGCGGTGGTGCCCGGGTTGCGGAAGCCGCGCAGGAAGCCGTTGGGACCGTGCACGGTCAGGTCGGTGACGCCGGCCGAGTAACGGGTGTTCCAGGTGTCCGAGATCGACTTGCCGGCCTCCGTGGTGTACGTCCACGGGGCGTCCGTGCGGTTGGCGGCGGTGACGTAGAACTGCGCGCCCAGGTCCGGGCCGCTGCCGAACGTCAGCCTGAACTTGCCCTGGTCCGTGAGGGCCGCGCCGTCCACGTACGGGGCGTACTTCAGGGCGCGGGTCAGGCGCATGCCGCGCTCCTGGCGCGGCATGCTGCCCACGGCCGGCGGGGTGGCCCGGAAGTCGGGGTGCCGCTCGCGGTCCTGCGGCTCGAAGCCGCCGGTGTCGGGCAGCCGGACGGTGCTGGTGTCCTTGCGGGCGAAGTCGAAGGCCGAGGTCAGGTCGCCGCAGACGGCACGGCGCCAGGGCGAGATGTTGGGCTCCTGCACGCCGAAACGCTTCTCCATGAACCGGATGACCGAGGTGTGGTCGAAGGTCTCGGAGCAGGAGTAGCCGCCGGTGCTCCACGGGGAGACGACCAGCATCGGCACGCGCGGGCCCAGACCGTACGGACCGGCGACGTAGCCGGCCTTGCCCGGGAAGACGTCCAGCGCGGTGGCCGTGGTCGACAGGCCCTGGTTGGCGTTGGCCGGGGCGTACGGCGGGACGACGTGGTCGAAGAAGCCGTCGTTCTCGTCGTAGGTGATGAACAGCGCGGTACGGGCCCACACGTCCGGGTTGGAGGTGAGGGCGTCCAGCACCTGCGCGATGTACCAGGCGCCGAAGTTCGAGGGCCAGTTGGAGTGCTCGCTGAACGCCTCGGGCGCGGCGATCCAGGAGACCTGGGGCAGGTTGCCCGCCTGCACGTCCGCGCGCAGCTGGTCGAAGTAGCCCTCGCCGGCCTTGGCGTTCGTACCGCGGCGGGCCTTCTCGTAGAGCACGCTGCCGGGCTGGGCGTTGCGGTAGTTGTTGAAGTACAGCAGCGAGTTGTCGCCGTAGTTGCCGCGGAAGGCGTCGTTGATCCAGCCCCAGTGGCCGGGCCCGTCCAGCCCGTCGCCGATGTCCTGGTAGACCTTCCAGGAGATGCCGGCCGCCTCCAGGCGCTCCGGGTAGGTGGTCCAGCCGTAGCCGAGCTCGGCGTTGTTGAGGACCGGGCCGCCGCCCTGGCCGTCGTTGCCGGTGTACCCCGACCACAGGTAGTAGCGGTTGGGGTCGGTGGAGCCTATGAAGGAGCAGTGGTACGCGTCGCAGATGGTGAAGGCGTCGGCGAGGGCGTAGTGGAACGGGATGTCCTCACGGGTCAGGTACGCCATGGTGGCCGGCGTCTTCGCGGGCACCCAGTTGTTGTACTTGCCCTTGTTGAACGCGCTCTGGCCGCCCGCCCAGTCGTGGTTGAGGCCCTGGAGGTACTCCATGCCCAGGTCGTCCGACGACGGCCGGAAGGGCAGGGTCTCCTTGCCCGCGTTGTCGGCCTGGTGCCAGACGGACTTGCCGCTGGGCAGGGTCACCGGACGCGGGTCGCCGAAGCCGCGGACACCGCGCATGGCGCCGAAGTAGTGGTCGAAGGACCGGTTCTCCTGCATGAGGACGACGATGTGCTCGACGTCCGCGATGGTGCCGGTGGTCCCCTGCGCGGGGATGGCGGCGGCGCGCGCGATGCTGTCGTTCAGCAGGGTCAGCGCGGCGGCGCCGCCGGTGAGCTGCAGGAAGCGGCGGCGATTGAGTTCTGCCATGGGGTATTCGACCTCTGCGGGTGAGGGTGGCATGGGGGGTGCCCCAAGAACAACGTGTTCCGGGTACCGATGGGGAATGCTGACGTGACCGGCCGCCGTACACCAGGCAAACGGCACCGTGTTTCGGCCGAGTTCGGGCTGGTCGACCTGTATCGGCGGTCAGGACCCCGGCGACCGGTGCGGGCGGGGGGCCGCGGAGCCCGAGGGCGGCGCGGCTCCGGAGGGAACCGCTGACGGCGGCCGCGCGGGCGCTCCCTCTTTCGTTGTCAGTGGGGGTGGTCAGGTTCTGGATCGTGATGACAGCAGCGACGGCCGACGAGGTGTCCGGGCACGCCCGGTACACCCTCCGGCTTCGTGTGTCGTCGACCACCCGCGCCCGCCCACTGCCGCCCCGCCGCCCGCCCCGGCACCCTGGCCGTGTCCAATGCCTGCTGAGCGCAGTGGTTGCGCAGGGCAAGGAAGTCGAACGGAACATGCGGCACAACGCTTCGTGGTGGCGACGGCCGCGCGTGATCGGGCCGGTGGCGGTCGTACCGGCGGCGTTGCTCGGCTTCGGGGCGTACTGGTTCGAGCCGTGGAAGCTGTTCACGAACCAGTCGGTCGACGAGGCGCTGCCGGGCGCCTCCGCCGGGCCGCGCACCCTCGCCCAGGGCTCCTTGATCAGCCACGAGCACGCCACGAAGGGCACGGTGAAGCTGCTTCAGCTCGCCGACGGCTCCCGCGTGCTGCGGCTGGAGGACCTGGACACCAGCAACGGCCCGGCCCTGCGGGTGTGGCTGTCCGACCAGCCGGTCGAGGAGGGCATCGACGGCTGGCGCGTCTTCGACGACGGCAAGTACGTCAACCTGGGCGAGCTCAAGGGCAACAAGGGCGACCAGAACCACCCGGTCCCGGCCGGCGTCGACCTCGCCGGCTTCAGCAGCGTCAGCATCTGGTGCGACCGTTTCGACGTCTCGTTCGGGGCGGCCGAACTCGCCGCCCGCGCCTGACGGTCACAGGGTGCGCAGGGCGGTGCCCAGCAGGGCGACGCCCTCCTCGATCTCGTGCGCCGGGCCGGCGGCGTAGCCGAGGACCAGGCCGGGCGGGCCGGGGCGCATCCGGTGCCAGGACAGCGGGTGCGCCTTGACGCCCAGGGCGAGGGCGGCCGCGGCGAGTCCGACGTCCGAGGCCACGGTGTCCACGGCGTGCGCGGCGTGCGCGGCGTCCTCGGCGTCCTCGGCGTCCTCGGCGTGCGCGGCGTCCTCGGCGTCCTCGGCGTGCGCGGCGTCCTCGGCGTCGAAGGTGATCGTGAGGTGCAGTCCGGCGGCCGCACCGTGCACCCGGGCGCCGGGCAGATGGGTCCGAAGGGCCCGCAGCATCACGTCCCGGCGCCGGCGGTGGCGCCGGCGTACATGGCGCAGGTGGCGCTCCAGTTCGCCCGAGGCCATCAGCCGGGCCAGCACCAGCTGGGTGAGGGTGCCGTTGCCCAGGTCCGCGTACTTCTTCGCGTCGGTCACGGCGTCCAGCAGCCGCGGCGGTACGAGGAGCCAGCCCACCCGCAGCGCGGGCGCGAGCAGTTTGGACACGCTGCCCGTGTAGCAGACGCCCTCGGGCAGCAGGGAGCGCAGCGCGGGCACCGGGGGCCGGTCGTAGCGGTGTTCGGCGTCGTAGTCGTCCTCGATGACCACGCCGCCCCCGGCCGCCCAGCGCAGCAGCTCGCGACGGCGCTCGCCGTCGAGGACCACACCGGTCGGGAACTGGTGGGCCGGGGTCATCAGCACCGCCGGCGCGCCGCTCGCCCGCAGCGCGGCGACGTCGAGCCCGGCCGGGTCCACCGGGACGGCCACCGGTTCCAGGCCTCCGTACGCCAGTTGCTGCCGGGCCCCGAGCGAACCGGGGTCCTCGACGGCGATCCGCCGGACGCCGTCGGCGCGCAGCACCTGCGCGAGCAGGGCGAGGGCCTGGGCCACGCCCGCGACGACGACCACCTCACCAGGGTCGGCGCGGATGCCGCGGTTGCGGGCGAGCCAGTCGACGACCGCCCGGCGCAGGGCGGGCGCGCCCTGCGGGTGGCCGTAGCCGAAGTCGGCCGGGGTGAGGTCGGCCAGGACCGCCCGCTCGGCGCGCAGCCAGGCGGCGCGCGGGAAGGCGGCGAGGTCCGGCACGCCGGGCGAGAGGTCGATCCGGCACGGCAGGGCGCGCAGCGCGTCGACGACGCCCTCGCGGTCGGCGGAGCCGAACGGCGTGGCGGCTCCGGCGGCCGGGGCAGCGGGCACGGCAGGGGGAACGGGGGCGGGCGCGGCGACCACGACGGTGCCGAGCCGGCCGCGGCCGGCGATCTGGCCGGCCTCGGCGAGCCGCGCGTACGCCTCGGTGACCACGCCCCGGGAGACCCGCAGCTCCTCGGCGAGGACCCGGCCGGCGGGCAGCCGGGTGCCGACGGGGAGGGAGCCGTCGGCGATGGCCGAGCGCAGCCGGTCGGCGAGCCATTCGGTACGGCCGCCCGGCGGGGCCTGGCCGATGTCGAGCTGGAGGAAGTCGGAACCGATCGGTTTGGACCCCTCGGCCGGGCTCTCTTTGGACCTGCTCATAGGTCCATTGTGGGGCCAGGGTGGAGGTCATGGACACTCCTTCTCCCCCCGGCCCCCCTTCTCCCCCGTCCGCCCCGTTCTCCCCGTCCTCCCCGTCCGCCCCGGAGGCACCTTCCTCCCCGGAGACACCTTCCTCCCCGGAGGCGCCCTCCTCCCCCGGTCTCGGCCGGCTGCTGCCGGGCATGGTGGGCATGGCACTCGTCGGCAGCAGCGTCACCGTTTCTCGCACGCTGGTGGACGCCCCGCTCTTCACCGCCCAGGCGGTCCGGTACGTGGCCGCGGCGTTCGTCCTGCTGGCGCTGGCCCGGGTGGCGGGAGCGCGGCTGGTGCTGCCGCGCGGCCGCGAGTGGCTGTGGCTGGCCGGGATCGCGGCGACCGGGCTCGTGCTGTTCAACGTGGCCGTCGTCCGCGGTGTGGGGCATGCCGAGCCGGCGGTGATCGCGGTCGCAGTGGCCTGCGTACCGGTGGTGCTCGGGGTGGTCGGTCCGCTGCTGGAGCGGACCCGCCCGAGCCGACGGGTGCTCATGGCCGCGCCCGTCGTGGTGGCGGGCGCGGTGCTGGTGGAGGGCACGGGCCGCACGGACGCGGCCGGGGTGGGCTGGGCGGCGCTGGCGCTGGCCTGCGAGGCCGGCTTCACCCTGCTGGCGGTGCCGGTGCTACGGAGGCACGGACCCTGGGGCGTCTCGGTGCACACGGTGTGGCTGGGCGCGCTCATGCTGATCGTGCTGGGCGGGGTGACGGAGGGTCCGTCGGCGGTGCGGCGGCTGGACGGCGCGGACTGGGCCGCCGTCGGCTACCTGGCGGTGCTCGTGACCGCGGCGGCGTTCGTGCTGTGGTACTCGACGGTGAAGGCGGTCGGGGCGGGGCGCGCCGGGCTGCTCACCGGGATCGCGCCGCTGGCCGCCGCGGCCGTCGGTACCGTCACGGGCGGCGGGGTGCCCGGGCTGCCGGTGTGGCTGGGGATCGCCGTCGTGGTCGCCGGTCTGGGCGCGGGCCTGCGGCCGGGGCGGGTGCGTACGCCGGGACGCGGACCGGTGCCGGGGCGGCGGCGGTCCGGAAACCGCCCGGCGGCGGAGCGCCCGCGGCAGCGACAATGACCGCCATGGTGGATGACACGGACACGAGCGCGGCCGGGCACGCCCGCACGGATCACGGGACCGACGGAACCGACCCGACCGACGGGGCCGTCGGCCCGGACGGGGGCGGCACGTGCGTGCGCGTCGAGCGGGACGGGCCCGTGACGACGGTGATCCTGGCCCGGCCCGGGGTCCGCAACGCGGTGGACGGGCCGACGGCGGCGCGCCTGGCCGACGCCTTCCGGGAGTTCGAGGCCGACCCCGGGGCGTCCGTCGCCGTCCTGTGGGGCGAGGGCGGCACGTTCTGCGCGGGCGCCGACCTCAAGGCGGTCGGAACCGGGCGCGGCAACCGGGTACGTACCGACGGCGACGGCCCCATGGGCCCCACGCGGCTGCGGCTGACCAAACCGGTGATCGCCGCGATCGCCGGCCACGCGGTCGCGGGCGGGCTGGAACTGGCCCTGTGGTGCGATCTGCGGGTGGCGGAGGAGGGCGCCGTGTTCGGGGTCTTCTGCCGGCGCTGGGGCGTCCCGCTGATCGACGGCGGTACGGTGCGCCTGCCCCGGCTGATCGGTGAGAGCCGGGCCATGGACCTGATCCTGACGGGCCGCCCGGTCCCGGCCGCCGAGGCGTACGCGATGGGCCTGGCGAACCGCCTGGTACCGGTCGGCGGGGCGCGCGCGGCCGCCGAGGAACTGGCCCGGGAGATCGCCGCGTTCCCCCAGCTGTGCCTGCGCCACGACCGGCTCTCCGTCCGCGAGCAGCACGGCCTGCCGGAACCGGAGGCGCTGGCGGCCGAGTTCCGCCACGGCCTGGTCCCCCTGACGGCGGGCGAGACGCAGGCCGGAGCCGAGCGTTTCTCCTCCGGAGCCGGCCGCCACGGCTCTTTCACCGACTGACCCGCCCGGTACGCACACCCCCGTACGGCCGCGCCGTACGCATCGGCGGCCGGGTCTGCCGATGCGGTGACCGCAGGGCAGCTGGCAGATCCACATTCGCCAGGTGGAGGCGGATATCTGCATCGCAAATCCGAGCGGAATCGACCCATCTCCCTCTTGGGTGATGACACGAAGGCAGGTGTGGATCACCGTCCGGATTCCGTGGGGGCCACCCATCGCCCCACGCGCCCGTCCCTTGATTCACTGGGGTCCACCGTCCCCCGGAACGGCGCGGCGGCTCCCGCCGGTACGGGGCCGACGGCGTGCCGGTAGCCCCTGTGCGCCGATCAGCGGTGTTCCGCGCGCAGGGGATCCGGTGCCCTCAGGCGTACGGGGCGAGCTGCCGCTCGCAGGCCGCTCGGGCTCCGGGGGACAGCAGCTCCCCGCCCCGCGCGAAGAAGCCGTACAGCGCGGCGCCGTGCCGCGCGGCGAGGTCCGCGTTGTGCGCGAGCACGTCGAGCTCGTTGGCCGCGGTGATCTCCATCAGCGCCCTCAGGTCCGCCTCGGCCGGCTCGTGCACGGCGCCCGTGAACCGGTCCCGGAAGGTGACCGGACCGGGGCCGCCGATCTGCGGGTAGAGCACGTCCCGTACGGAGCTGCCGTAGAGGTAGACGATGGCCTCCGCCCGCTCGCCGATCAGCCCGGCCAGCGTGCCGCGCTCGGCGGTCTCCATCAGGTGCGGGCCGAACCCGTCGGTGCCGTACGCCGCGTGGCACAGCCCCGCCAGGCGTACGTCGCGAGCGGCGCCCCAGCGCCCGAGCACCTCGGCCACCCGGCCGAGGTGGTCCAGCAGGGTGCCGCCGGGGTGGTCCATGGCCGCGGCACCCCGCGACCGCAGGAACCGCGCGACCGGGCCGTCGGGATCACCCGGACCGGCCGGGCCGCCCGAACCGGCCGGGCCGGCCGAGCCGCCCGGGACGCCCGGGACGCCCGGGACGCCCGAAGCACCCGGACCGCCCGGGGCGATCGGATCCGGGTCCCCGTCTGCGGTCACTTGCCCTCGGTGATCTGCGGGGCCGGGTCGCTCTTGTACTGGGCGGCGCCGAAGTTGGTGTGGACGAACTTCTGCCAGGAGCCGTCCTGGACCATCTTGCGCAGGGCATCGTTGATCTTGCCCTGGAGCTCCGTGTTGCCCTTCTTCAGGCCGATGCCGTACTGCTCGTTGCTCAGGTTCAGGCCCGCGAGCTTGAACTTGCCCTGGTTCGCCGACTGGGCGGCGTACCCGGCCAGGATGGCGTTGTCCGTGGTCAGGGCGTCGAGACTGCTGTTCTGGAGGGCGACGAGGCACTCGGAGTAGCCGCCGAGCTCCATCATCTCCGCCTTGGGGGCGAGCTTCGCCCTGACGTTCTCGGCGGACGTGGAGCCGGTCACCGAGCAGAGCCTCTTCTTGTTGAGGTCCTCGGCCTTGGTGATCTCGGTCTCGCTGGCGCGGACGAGCAGGTCCTGGTGGGCCGTGAAGTACGGGCCCGCGAAATCGACCTTCGCCTTGCGCTTCTCGTTGATCGAGTAGCTCGCGACGACGAACTCGACCTCGTTGAACTGGATCATGAGCTCACGGTCGGAGCTGTAGACCTGCTTGAACTCGATCTGGTCCGGCTTGTAGCCGAGCTCCTTGGCGACGTACGTCGCGACGTCGACGTCGAAACCGGAGAACTTGCCGCCCTCACGCAGGCCCAGGCCCGGCTGATCGAACTTGATGCCGATGGAGATCTTGCGGTTCCCGTCAGCCGCGTCACCACCACCGCAGCCTGACGCGGTCAGGCCCAGAACGATCACTGCGGCGACCGAACCGGCCTTGGAAACCTTCATGTGGAACTCTTTCCGAATGAACCCTGGTGAAGACGTACTGGGGAGGAAAGTAGAAAGGTCACGCGCGCACGTACATACATCTGAGCAAAATTTGAGGGTCACGATCCGGCACGGCGAAAGATCCTGGTGACGGGACGGAGCGCGGGCGAACGGACACGGAAGCGGAATCGGACGGACAGACGGACGGACGGACGGACGGAGAACACGCATGACGGATCAGGTGTCGGCGGCGGAACTCTTCGACGAGCTCGGCGCCGGTTATGAGGAGGCGTTCGCGGATCTGCCGGGCCAGCTCGCGGCCCTGGACTGGCTCACGGCCCGCCTCCCGGCCGGCGCCCGCGTCCTCGACATCGGCAGCGGCACCGGCCGCCCGGTCGCGGCCCGGCTGGTGGAGGCGGGCTGCGCGGTCACGGGCATCGACGTCTCCCCGACGATGGTCGAGCTGGCACGGGAACGGGTCCCCGGGGCCCGCTTCGAGCTGGCGGACGTACGGACGTACAGCGCGCCGCAGGGTGGCTTCGACGCGGTGTGCGCCTTCTTCCCGCTGCTGGTGATGAGCCGCGCCGAGGTGGAGTCGGCGCTGGAACGGATCGCGGGCTGGCTGGCGCCCGGCGGGTACTTCGTGATGGCGACCGTCCCCGGTGACATAAGGGATCTGGAGATCGTCTGGATGGGCCACAAGGTGACGGTGAGCAGCCTGTCCGCCGACGACTACCTGCGGCGGCTGGCGGACCTGGGCCTGGAGGTGCTGTACAGCGACAGGTCGACGTACCAGCCGGCGAGCGAGATCGCGGGCCCGGAGGACCACCTGTTCTGCTACGCCCGCCGCTCCGGGCCGTCGTCCTAGGCCCCGGTACCGGCGGTTCGCACATGGCCGGGAAACGCCTGTCCCCCGGCGGCCGGTTCCGTTCCTCGTGGCAGCATGAGCGGGCAACACTGCCGCGAGGAAGGGGAGTTCGGTGATGGGCATGAACAAGGGCCTGACCAGGGTCGAGGTGGGGCTGCGGTGGGATCCGAGCCCGGCCGGGACGCCCGCGCACGATCTCGACATCGTCGCGGCGGTCTACGGCGCGGACGATCCGTACGGTGATCCCGCCTACCTGGTGCACTTCGGGAACCGGTCCCCCGACGGGACCGTCACCCTCAGCCGGGACAGCCGCACCGGCCAGGGCTTCGGGTTCGACGAGGTGATGGTGATCGAACTCGACCGGATGGATCCGCGGCTGCGCCGGGTCGTGGTGGGGGTGGTGATCCAGGGCGACGACGGCGCCAAGACCTTCGGAGCCATCGGCGGTACGGCCGTGCGGATCCGGGAGGGACACACGGATCTGGCCACCGACGATCTCGCGGGCGTGGCCGGGGCCACGGCGGCGACGGTCGCCGAGTTCACCCGCGACGGGACGGACGCCTGGTCGCTGCGCGCGCAGGTGCGCGGCTTCGGCACCGGGCCGCGGGAGTTCACCGCCGTCATGGGTGCGGCGTGGTCGGACCGGGCGGCGGACGCTCCGTAGAGGAGCATCCGCCGCCCGGTCCGGGTGGTGCGCTGCCGCCGTCCCCACGTGGCAGCGCGGGCGGGGCGACGTCCGGTCATCCTGGACGGCGTCCCGCCGGCTCTAGGGGGCCGCGCCGACCGGGCCCGCCGGGGCCGGGGCGGTCAGGCCCAGGGCGGGCAGCACGGCGACGTCGACGAACCGGAGCAGGTAGTCGGCGTCGGCGTAGCGGCCCTCCAGGACGGGCCGGATCCGCAGGACGCCCATCAGCTGCGCCGGCAGGAACTCCACGGCCGGGTGGTCCGCGGCGATCTCGCCGCGGACCACGGCCCGCTCCACCATCGCGCCGAACGCGGCGAGTTCGGGCGCCACCAGCGCCTCGCGCAGCGCGCCCTGGAGTTCTTCGTCGCCGAGCACGGCATGGCCGAGGGCCTGGGTGAGCCGGGTGTCACGGCCCGAGGTCCCGGCCGCGATCCGGGCGGCCTCGCGCAGGTCGCCGGCCAGGGTGCCGGTGTCGACGGCGGCGAGGGTGCCGCGCCGGCCGGCCCGCAGGGCGGCGGCGACCAGCCGCGGCTTGGTCTGCCACTGCCGGTAGAGCGTGGATTTCCCGCAGCTGGCCCGGGCGGCGACGCCCTCCATGGTCAGCGCCTCGTACCCGTACTCCCGCAACTGGTCCAGGACGGCATCGAAGAGCTCCTGCTCCCGCTCCGGGGTGATCTTCGAGCGGCGCGATGCGGCGGTCATGGGTACGGCGGCTTCCGGTGGTGGTCACGACTTCTTCCGATACGCAAGCGTACCGGAACGCCCGCGTATCGGTACACGCCCGTATCGGTATGCCCGTATCGATGAGCGGGACGCCGCGGGCCGGCAGCGGCGGCTACCCGCCGCGGGGTCCGTCGGGTGCCGGGCGGACGGTACGGGGTCCGGCGCACTCGGCGCCGTACACCCGGACGCGCGTCCGCAGGGCGCGGTCGGAGGTGACGACGACGCAGCCGCGGCCCGCGTGCTCGGCGGCGAGCTCGACGATGCGGTCGTCGCCGCTGCCGGCCGCGGAGTCCACGCGGACCCCCGGGACGGACTCGACGCCACGGGCGGCGCCCTCGACGACGAGGATGATCTCCTCGCCGCCGGTGCGTCCGGCGAGCAGGTCGCGCAGGCGCTCGGCGGCACCCTTGCGGTCCCGCCACCAGCCGTCCGGCACGGAGCCGACGACGTTCGCGGCATCGACGATCAGTACGGTCACGCCGCCAGTATGCGCCGCCCGGGACGGCCCGGGCACCGCACGTCCGTCACCCGGAGGCCCAGTCGCCGGCGATGGCCCGCAGGGCCGCCAGGTGGTGCCGGTAGGCGGCGAGGCCCTCCGGTGCGAGCTGGAGCCAGGTACGGGGGCGGCGGCCGACGCGGCCCTTGTGGACCACCACGTAGCCCGCCTCCTCCAGGGCCGCGACCTGCTTGGACAGGACCGAGTCGGTCACCTCGACCAGGTCGCGGACGAAGCCGAACTCCGCCTTGCCCAGCGGCGCCAGGGCCGCCACCACCGACAACCGCACGGGGGCGTTGAGCAGCGGGTCGAGGGCGTGCCGGGGGTGACTCCCCCCGGCCGCGGCGCCGCGGGCCGCGCCGCCGGCCGCGTCCGTCACGACGACCGCCGCCGTTCGTTCCACAGACCCACGGCCACCGGCAGCGCGCACAGCAGCGTGCCCCCCACCGCGAAGGGCACCTGGTCCACGAAGACCGTGGTGCCCAGGATCACCGTGACGGCGAAGAACATGCCCCACACCCCCACGACCGCCACGTGCCGCACACCGAAGCCGCGGCGCACCGCCCGCTGCCGGGCGGCGTAGACGCTCAGGGCCGCCACCAGGAGGCCGTGCGCCACGGCGAAGACCAGGGCACCCGCACCGTGCCAGAGCAGCACCATCGGCACCAGGACCAACTGGCCCGCGCCGAACACCATCAGGTACCGCTCGTACCAGCCGCTGCCGCGCCGCGCGGCCTTCTCCAGCGCGGCCGCCCGGCCGAGCGCCCCGATGTCGTATCCCCCGTCATATCCACGTGCATCCACGGCAGTTCCCCCTCGGAATCCGCAGTCACCAGCCTGTCGTTGCCAGGATGGCTTCTACTTTCCGAATTGGCAAGTAGAAGCCACCCCGGAAACTCAACTGACATGCTGGAGCCCATGGATGACGTCTGGAAGACCATCGGCGCGCTCTCCGACCTCTTCGCGGACCGGGACACCGCCCGCGGTGTCCCGGCCGAGGAGCAGTGGACCCTGCAAGTCCTCAAGATCGGCGAGGAGTTCGGCGAGGCGGCGCAGGCCGTGATCGGAGTCCGCGGCACCAACCCCCGCAAGGGCACCTCCCACAGCTGGGAGGACGTGCACGACGAGGTCGCCGACACCGCGATCACGGCGCTCGTCGCCCTCTCCCGGATGCGGCCCGACGCACCTGCCTACTTCGCCGAGCAGCTGCGCCGGAAGTCCGCCCGCTTCCTGGAGGGATGACGCCCTCGCGAGGGCTCCCCGCCGGCCGTCACGGCCGGCGGAAGACGACCTCCGGGTGCGCGGCGCTCGGGCCGTTCAGCAGCGGCTGGGGTATGCCCCGCAGCTGCTGGTCGAAGAAGGCCCCCACATACGCCCGGGTGATCCGGAGCGAGCGGGTGCCCGACAGCGGGGAGCCCGGATCGCTGTACCCGATCTGATCCCCCAGCACGGGGGTGTCGGTGAAGGCGAAGTGGCCGGTCCCCTTCACCTCCAGCCACCGCTTGAAACCGTCGAGGCGCTGATAGGTCTCGTCCCAGGAGGTGTCGGGCGGTCCCGGGGGCCGCAGCGCCGGGTCCGCGCCGAGCATCAGGAACGGCCGGCCGTCCAGCCCGCCCTCGGGCAGCGGCGTGAAGAAGGTGCCGTCCATGTTGACGCCCGCGTCCACCCGCCGGTCGGCTGCCATGGTGGCGGCGGCGCTCGCGCCGCCTATGGAGTGGCCGGCCATCCCGATCCGCCGGGCGTCGATCAGCTGCGCGTACCGCCAGGTGGCCCGGGGGCCGGTGAGCCGGTCGAGGACGAAGGAGACGTCCTCGGCCCGCCCGTCGGAGACCTTGCGGAAGTCCTCGGGGGCATCGGCCTGCTCGCAGGCCGCACACGTGAGCAGCCGCCCGCCGGGATAGGTGGTGGCGATGGATTCGTAGGCGTGGTCGACGGCCGCCACGACGTGGCCCCGGGCCGCCAGGTCCTCGGCCAGCGCGGTCAGGGTGGTGCGCGGCATGCCGAAGCCCGGGGAGAGGACCACGAGGGGGAAGCGCCCGGGCAGCGGGCGGGCACCCTCCCGCGCGGCCGTCCGGGTCGCGGCGGCCTCCTCGGCCGTGACCAGCTCACTGACCGGCCAGGCCTGGATCAGGGCCGTGGCCTCGGGCAGCGTCATGTACGGAGCCGGTGTGCCGGACCGGGGCACGGCGGGGTAGTAGAGCGAGAGCAGCAGCTCCCGGTCGGCCTGCGGCACCCACGGGTCCTTGCGGGCGCTGTCGACCAGGTGCAGCGTGTCGCGGCCGACGGGCAGCGCTCCGGTGGGGCGCGGCAGTTCGAGCCGCACGCCCGCCTTCGTGGCCGGGGAGCCGGCCGGGCCGCCGGGAGCGGCCGCGCCGGCGGCCGGCGCCGCGCGGGCAGCGGGCGAGGCGAAGGCGGGCGGTCCGGCCGCGAGCGCGGTACCCGCCGCGGACAGGGACAGCGGCGCGGCGAGCGCGGCCGTGGCCACGGCCGTGG
Organism: Streptomyces sp. NPDC090022; assembly: GCF_044748145.1. Lineage (NCBI taxonomy): Bacteria > Bacillati > Actinomycetota > Actinomycetes > Kitasatosporales > Streptomycetaceae > Streptomyces > Streptomyces sp. NPDC090022. The sequence goes on along the minus strand of NZ_JBIVFN010000001.1, from coordinate 526,199 downwards.
CTAACGTACGAGTGATCTTTCGCATACCCGCGACCGTAGCCGCCGAACGGGTGTCGCTGCCTCAACCCACAGAGTGATCGCACATCACTCCCGATAGCTACGCGCCGGTTTGTGGGAAGGTGCTCGCGATGGAGATTTCGACGCGTGACGTGTTCGGCGCGCCCTGCTGGGTGAGTCTGATGGCCCGCGATCTGGAAGGGGCCCAGCGCTTCTACGGAGCGGTGCTGGGCTGGGAGTTCCGCAAGGGCGGACTCGGCGAGGAGTTCAGCGTGGGCCTGCTCGACCGGATGCCGGTGGCGGGCATCGGGGCCCTGGCGACGTCGATGTCGATGCCGGTGGCCTGGAGCCCGTACTTCGCCGTCGACGACGCGGACCAGGCGGTGGCCCGGATCCGGGAGCGCGCCGGCACGGTCGCCGTCGGGCCCGTCTCGCTGGCGGGCCGCGGGCGCGCCGCGCTCGCGGCCGACCTGGAGGGGGCGACCTTCGGGATCTGGGAGGGCCCGGTGCGCTCCGAGTGGCGCGTCGGGGCGGGCCCGGCGCCGGCCTGGCTGGAGCTGCGGACGCGCAACGCCTTCGACGCCGCCATCTTCTACGGCGGGGTCCTGGAGTGGGCCACCGAGCGGGCGGGCGGCTGCCAGGTGTCGTACGAGGAGGACAAGGTGGTGCTGCGGCAGGGGGGCGAACCCGTCGCCCGGCTCAGCACCCAGACCGCCGAGGGCGGGGAAGGCGGCGACGGCGAGCCGCAGGTGCGGGCGCACTGGCACGTGCACTTCCGGGTGCCGGACCTGGACCGGGCGGTCGAGGCGGCCGTGGCGCACGGCGGGCGGACCACGTCCGCGGTCAAGACGACCGCGACCGAGCGGTCCGTGACGCTGCTCGACCCCGACGGCGGCCTGTTCGACGTCACGGAGAACCTCGGCGCGGAAGCCCGATCCATGTCCTCATGACCTGGTGGTTCGGGGAGCGGTTGAAGGGGAATATGCGGGATAAAAGGCACATAAAGGTCTTCCTCGAGAAGGCGGCCATCATGACCACTCATCCCAGCTCCAGCATCGAACACCACCCCGACCTCGCCGAGATGCGCTCCCGGTTCGAGCGGGCCACCAGCACACCCAGGGCACAGGCCACCGAAGCACTGGCCCTGCTCACGGGCGTGTACATCGCGGCGTCCCCGTGGATCATCGGGTTCAACAACCTGACCACGCTGACGGTCTGCAACCTCATCGTCGGCATCGCGTACTGCCTGATGATGGGCGGCCTCGGCTCCGCGTACGAGCGCACGCACGCGATGGCCTGGGCGGCCTGCGCGCTCGGCGCGTGGACGATCGTCGCTCCATGGGTCGTCTCGGGGAACGTGAGCACGACGCGCTCCATCTGGAGCAACGTCATCGCCGGCGCCATCGCCCTGCTGCTCGGCCTGGCCATGGCCGCCAGTGGCAGCCGCGGCGCCGACCGGATGGGCCGCGCACGCGCGATGTGACGGACCCGGCGGCGCGAGCACGCGCCGCCGGTACGACGGCACAGCGGCACAGCGGCACAGCGGCACAGCACCACGGCAAGGGCCCCCGCCCCGGGGGCCCTTCGCCGCGCCCGGGAACGGGAGCCGTCCGTCACCCGCCTGCCACCCCTGAAGGGCGCAGCGGCGCCATCGGTCATGGAGTGTGATCGGACGTGCGCTTTCTGTAGTGGCGCACGCCGAACGGAGCGTTTCATGAGTCCTGAACGACAACCTGTGCACGCACCCCTCGCCGAGGGGCGCGTCCTGGTCCCCGATCACCCCGCCGTCAACGCCCTTCTCTGGACGGCCGCGACCGCGCGCGGCCGCCGTGTCACGTCCGCTGGACGAGGTCCGGCACCTGGTCACCCTGCTCTCCACCGCACCGCACGACGTGGGTGAGGCCGACACCACGCTGCGCGCCGCCGCCGGCGGCCGAACCGCGTCCGGAGCGGTGACCACGCTCGTGCGGGACGACATACCGGACCTCCCGGTACCGGCCCGCGCGGCCACCCCTGCCCCCGCCCCGCCCCCCGAACCGGCCCCGGATCCGTCTCCGTACGGACACCCGCACCCGTACGCCTGCCTGGCCGTTGCCGGACACCCTGGGCGGCCCGTTCGCCTGGATCGCCGCGGCCCTGGTGACGGTGCTGTCGGCGGTCGCCCTGGCGGCCCGCCGCGCAGCCGGCCGGCGGGCGCACGCCCGTAGGCCATCGTCGTGGACGCACGCCCGTACGTGACCGTCCTGGGCGCACGCCCGCGCGTCACAGATGCGCCGCCAGGAACTCCCCGAGCTGGACGCCGTCCAGCGCGCCGGCGCGGGAGGCGATCACCTCGCCGTCCCCGACCAGCACCAGCCAGGGCGAGGAGGTGACGGCGAACCGCCGGGTGGCGGCCGGGCAGCGGGTCATGTCGGCGCGGACCACGGTCAGCCGGGTGCCGTACTCCCGGGCGGCCTCGCGCACCACGGTGTCCATCGCACGCGTGGCGGCGAGCGCCTTGGGCCAGGTGCCGCAGAAGTAGGCGAGCACCGGGGTGCCGGCCATCGCGAGGACGAAATCGAACTCGGCGTCCTCCAGCGGCTGGTGCACTCGGCTCGCCACCGGACCTCCTCGGATCACGACGCGAAAATGCCCCGGTCGCATTGACGGCCGGGGCATTTCTCTGCGTATATTGGTTATTTCACGCCCGCGGTACCCCTCAGGGCGTGAAGAAGTTCATGGGAACACCATATCGCGTCAGGAGTGGAATTGTCAACCGCGGAATTCCGGAGCGAGCAGAAATTCATCACCGCGCTCTACGCTCGCCTCGACGACCTGCGCGACCAGGCCGAAGGGGCCGTGCGCCGGGCGCTGCGCCAGGTCGGGAACGGATATCAGGAGCGGCTCGAACGCGACGTACTGGTCGCCGAACAGTCCGGTCTGCTTTCCGCGCTGAATGCGGGTGAGAGCGGCCTGTGTTTCGGCCGCCTGGAGTTCGCCGACGGCCAGGACCACCACATCGGCCGTATCGGAATCCGCGAGGACGACCCGGAACGCACTCCCCTGGTCGTCGACTGGCGCGCCGAAGTCGCCCGGCCGTTCTACCTCGCGACCGGTCACCACCCGATGGGACTGCGCCGGCGCCGCCACATCACCACCCGGGGCCGGCAGGTCACCGCCCTGCACGACGAGATCCTCGACCTCACCGACCCCGAGCGCACGGGTCACGAGGGGGCCGACGCGGACGCCGTGCTGCTCGCCGCGCTCGACGCCGCCCGCACCGGCCGGATGCACGACATCGTGGAGACGATCCAGGCCGAGCAGGACCGCATCATCCGCTCCCCGCACCGCGGTGTGCTGGTCGTCGAAGGCGGACCCGGCACCGGCAAGACGGCCGTCGCCCTGCACCGCGCCGCGTACCTGCTGTACGCGCACCGCGAGCTCCTCGCCCGGCGCGGCGTACTGATCGTCGGCCCGGGCCCCGCCTTCCTCGGCTACATCGGCGAGGTGCTCCCCGCCCTCGGTGAGACCGGCGTGCTGCTCGCCAGCCCCGGCGAGCTGTTCCCCGGCGTACGCGCCACCGGCGCCGACCGGCCCGGCGCGGCCGCCGTCAAGGGCCGGGCCGCCATGGCCGACGTACTCGCGCGGGTCGTCCGCGACCGCCAGACGCTGCCCGAGACCGTCCCGGCGGGCAGCGGCGAGGAGAGCGACGTGGTGCCCGAGGCCGCGCTGGAGATCGACCACGACGACTACGGCATCCTGCTGCTGGACCGGACCATGGCCCACGAGGCCCGGGACCGGGCCCGCTCCACCGGGCTGCCGCACAACCTGGCGCGCCCGTACTTCGCCTTCCGGATCATCGACGCGCTCACCGACCAGCTCGCCGACCGGCTCGGCGCGGACCCCTTCGGCGGGCCCAACCTGCTGGGCCCGGACGACATCGCCCAGCTCGGCAAGGAGATCGCGACCAGCGGCCCGGTGCACGAGGCCATCGACACGCTGTGGCCGTCGCTCACCCCCCAGCGGCTGATCGCCGACTTCCTCGCCGAGCCCACCCACCTGTCCGAGGCGGACGCGGCGCTGATCCGGCGCAGCGGCAGCGACTGGACCCCGGCCGACGTCCCGCTGCTGGACGAGGCCGCCGAGCTGCTCGGCGTGGACGAGACCGCGCAGCGCGCCGCGGCGGAGCGGGAGCGTCTGGAGCGGGTCGCGTACGCGCAGGGCGTGCTGGACCTGTCGGCGGGTTCGGAGAGCTACGAGTTCGAGGACCAGGAGAACGAGTACCTCGCCGCCCACGACATCATCGACGCCGAGCGCATGGCGGAGCGGCACGAGGAGGAGGACCACCGCAGCGCGGCCGAACGCGCCGCCGCCGACCGGACCTGGGCGTTCGGGCACGTCATCGTCGACGAGGCGCAGGAGCTGTCGGCCATGGCGTGGCGGCTGTTGATGCGGCGCTGCCCGACCCGGTCGATGACGCTGGTGGGCGATCCGGCCCAGACCGGCGACGAGGCGGGCTGCGGGTCGTGGGCGCGGATCCTCCAGCCGTACGTCGGGGAGCGCTGGGAGATGGTGCGGCTCGGCGTCAACTACCGCACGCCCGCCGAGGTCATGGACGTGGCTGCCGCCGTACTGCGGGCCCGGCACCCGGGGTTCGACCCGCCCGCGTCGGTGCGGTCCACGGGGGTGCGGCCCTGGGTGCGGGCGACCGGCGACCTCGCGCGTACGGTCGGGGAGGCCGTCGAGCACGGGACGCCGGCCGAGGGGCGGCTCGCGGTGATCGCGCCGCGCGCGCTGCACGAGGCGCTGGCCGGGGTCCTGCCCGGGGTACGGGCGAGGGCGGAGCCGGACCTGACCCGGGCCGTCGCCCTGCTGGAGCCGCGGCAGGCCAAGGGGCTGGAGTTCGACACGGTGATCGTCGTGGAACCGGCGGACTTCCGGCCGAGCGATCTGTACGTCGCCCTGACCCGGCCCACGCAGACGCTGGGCATCGTGCACTCAGGCCGGCTGCCGGAGGGACTGGCCGGGGCGGAGGGGCTGGAGGTACGGCAGGGGCCGGACGGTCCCGAGGCCGCCGCCCCCGATGTGACCGGATAGCGCCCAACCTCCCAACCAGCTCTCATTTCAAGACAGTTGACTCCTTTCGCCCTCATTCCTGAGGCGTAGGGCACCCCCACCCTGATGATGATTCGCGGAGCCGTTCCTTGTCCCAGGGTGGGGATGTCCTGACATCTGCGAAAGGAACGGCTTTCGTGCGCATGCGTCGATGGGCGCCGATGCTCGCCGCGGGCATCATCGCCACGGTCATACCCGCTCTGACGCCCGCCCAGGCGTCGGCCGCACCGGCACCGCAAGCCCCGCAGCAGACACCCCGATGGCAGAGCTGCGACTCCGAGGAACTCGCCGCGCTGGAGTGCGCGACGCTGAAGGTCCCGCTCGACTACAAGAAACCCAAGGGCCGGCAGATCGACCTGGCGGTCTCCCGGCTGAAGGCGGCCGATCCGGCCAAGCGCCGCGGCGTGATGCTCTTCAACCCCGGCGGCCCGGGCGGCAGCGGCCTGGACCTGCCGGTCCTGATGGACCAGGCCCTGCCGAAGGAGGTGCGCGAGCAGTACGACCTCATCGGCTTCGACCCGCGCGGGGTCGGCCGCAGCAGCCCGGTCACCTGCGGTCTGACCGAGGCCGACGCGAACTTCGACCGCCCCTACAAGCCGGAGACGTTCGACGCCGACGTGGCGTGGGCGCGCGGCGTGGCGCAGAAGTGCAAGGAGCGGATCGGCTCCGTGCTGCCGCACATCACCACGCGCAACACGGCCCGGGACATGGACGCCATCCGGGCCGCGCTGGGCGAGCGGAAGATCTCGTACGTGGGCTACTCGTACGGCACGTACCTGGGCGCGGTGTACACGGAGATGTTCCCCCAGCGCACCGACCGCTTCGTGCTGGACAGCGGGGTGGACCCGGCGCGCGCCTGGCGCGGCATGATCCAGGTGTGGGCCGAGGGCGCCGAGCCGGCCTTCGAGCGGTTCACGCAGTGGGCGGCGGAGCGGGACGGCGAGTTCCACCTCGGCGGCACCCCGGCCGCGGTGTCCCGGACCTTCTGGGACCTCGTGGCACGGGCCGACCGCGACCCGATCGAGGTCGAGGGGCAGAAGATGACCGGTGACGACATCCGCGGCTGGCGGCCGATCTTCTTCTATCCGCGGGAGGCCGCGCAGTTCGTGGCGGCCCTCAAGGCGGCCGCCGAGGGCCGGCCCGCGCCGACGGCGCTGCCGGACGCGTCCCGGTTCACGCGCGCGGGCCTGGCGGCTCCGGCGGAGGACAACGGCACGGCGGTCTTCTGGTCCGTGGTGTGCGGTGACACCGACGCGTGGTCGCGCGACCCGGAGCAGTACCGCCGCGACGCGGTCCGCGACAAGGCCCGCTATCCGCTGTACGGCGACTTCGCCTCGAACATCAAGCCGTGCGCCTTCTGGGACGCGCCGGCGGAGAAGGTGACGGCCGTCAACAACCGGACGCCGGTGATGACCGTACAGAACGAGTGGGACTCCCAGACCCCGCTCGTCAGCGGCCAGGGGCTGCACCGCGCGCTGAAGGGCTCGCGGATGGTCCTGGTGGAGGGCGGTGAGGGGCACGGAGTGTACGCGCTCGACCCCACGTCCTGCGCCAACGCCCCGGTCAGCGCGTACCTGGCGACCGGCAGGCTGCCGTACGAGGACATCACCTGCCGTACGGAGCAGGCCCCGCGGCGCGAGGCGGCTCCGAAGCCGGTCCCGTCCTCGCCCATCCCGCCGGGCCGCTTCTGACCCGGGCCCGCTGAAGGGGCGTCCCGCCGGCCCGCGTGGCCGGCGGGACGCCCGCGGTCGCGGGACCGGCGGACGCCTGCCCCGAACGCGGTCAGTTCGCGATGCGGGACAGGGCCGCCGCGTTGTCGCGCCGGGCCTGGTCGCGGCTGGCGGGGGGCACGCACACCTGGTCCTGCGGCCCGGCCTCCCGCCAGACGAACCCCGGCTTGCAGGTCTGGGGTCCGTAGGCGCCGCCGGGCATGCGGCGCGAGGGGCCGAGCTGGTTCTCGCGGGCGGTCCGGTCCCGGATCTCGGGGGTCACACAGACCAGGTCGCCCTCGTACGCGGCCCGGGGGACGTACCCCTGCACGCAGGTGACGGGGGCGTGCGCGTGGGCCGGAGCGGTCACGGCGGTGAGCAGGCCGCCGGCCAGGGCCAGCGCGAGGGCGGTCGCGGCGCACCGCCGCCCGGATCGGGACGGATGGGTCGGCATGGGTCCTCCTTCGGCACGGAAGGCGTCCCCGACCCTTCGAGCGTACGTCAGATGGTGAAGGGCTTCTGGCCGAGGAAGTCGGGGCCGGGCGCGCCCGTGGTGTAGAAGTTCGGGCTCTGGTTGGGCGGCATGATGCGCTGGATGCCGCGGTGGAAGTCGCGGTAGCCGCCCTGGAAGCCGGCGTTGTTCCACACCTTGAGCAGTTTCTCGGTGAACAGGCCGTTGACACTGCCGTCGGAGGCGACCTGGTTGTCCTGGCAGGCGCCGATCAGGACCGCGTCCGGTGCCCGGCCGCCGTTGCCCTTGACCGCCGCGAGCTCGCGCTGGAGCTTCTGGTACACGTCGCGGTGCCGCTCGTAGAGCTCCTCCTGCTTCCACTGCGGCACCATCCGGGACGCGGCCTCGACCTGCCCGGGGTCGCGGGTCTGGAACTGCGACTCCAGCGCCTGCGGGGTCAGCATCTCCCGGACGGACTCGATGGCCGTGCCGCTGTGGCAGCAGTCCAGGAGCGCGACGACCCGCACGCCCTCGGCCAGCTTCTGGAACTCGCGGTACAACTCGTCGTCGAGGAACTGGCGGTCGAAGAAGACCAGGGTCTCGTCCTGCCGGTCGGCCTCGGTGTCGCCGCCCACGGTGTTGCGCACCTGGCCGCCGTGGCCCGAGTAGGTGAAGAAGAGGATGTCGCCCTTCTTCAGCCGTCCGGCGGCCTTGCGCAGCTCACCGGTGATGTTCTCCACCGTGCCCTGATCGGTGAGGATCACGGTCTCCTCGAACCCGTTGCCCCGGGCCAGGGCCGCCATGTCGCGGGCGTCGTTCTCGCAGGCCACGAGCTTGCCGTCCCAGCCGTCGTACCGGTCGGGGTCGACTCTGTTGAGGCCGATGTGGAGGGAGATGCCAGTGGGCACGGGAACTCCTTGGGGCGCGGAGGGAGGGGATGTCGCGGGCATGGGTTCCCGTACTCGCCGCCGTCCGAATCAGGAGTGGCCGCTGTTCGGGTGGCGGGGGCCCGCGGCGCCGTGACAGATCCCTCCCGCGCGGTACGTCAATGTTATGAACGCAATTGAGACGCCCTCGGATCCGAGGGCGACCTCCGCGAACCGCCGTCCCGATCTGTCCGACCGCACGGGCTACGACCCCGACTTCCTGGGCACCACCGTGCCGCTCCCGATGCCCGCCTCCCCCGGCGTCGAGACCGTCGTCCTGCCGTACACGCACTTCACCGTCGTCCTGCGCCCCGACCGGCGGCTGGCCGCCTCCACCGCCGTCTGCATCGACGGCGAGAAGATCCTCGAGGACGTGCCCCGCGACGACAAGTGGGTGTTCGACCCGCGGGTGCCCGAGGCGCAGCAGTGCGGCAACGACATCTACCGCGACAACTCCCTGGACCGCGGCCATCTGGTGCGCCGGCTGGACCCGGTCTGGGGTGCCGCCGCCGAGGCGAACCGCGCCAACGTGGACACCTTCCACTTCACCAACGCGGCCCCGCAGGCCGACGTGTTCAACCAGGGCAAGCAGCTGTGGCAGGGGCTGGAGAACTACCTGCTCGACCACGCCGCCGAGTTCGACCGCAAGCTGACCGTGATGACCGGCCCGGTCCTGCAGGACTCCGACCCGCCCTACCGGGGCATGCAGGTGCCGCTGCGGTTCTGGAAGGTCGCCGCCTTCCTCCAGGGCGGTTCGCTCGCCTCGACCGCCTACATCCTCGACCAGAGCCCGGACCTCACCCGCGACTACGAACGCGCGATGGCCGGCGCCCGGCCCGGGGACCCGCCGCCGCTCGGGGCCTTCCGCACCTTCCAGGTGCCGGTCGCGGACATCGTCGAACTCACCGGGCTGGATTTCGGTCCGCTGCCCGCCGCCGACCTCATGCCCGCCACCCGCGCGCCCGCCGAGCGCTGGAAGCGCCTGGAGACGTTCGAGGACATGATCGTCCGGAACTGACGGTGGCTGCCACGATCCTCTACGTCCACGGCAACGGGAACAAGGTCCGCAAGGAGCTGCTCAAGTCCCGCTGGGACCACGCGCTCTTCGGCCAGGACATGGGCGTGGCGTCGCGGGTGGCCTACTGGGCCCCGCTGCGCCACCCCGTGCCGCTGCCCGACCACCGCCCCGAGGAGCTCCCCGCCGCCCGGCTCCTCCAGGAGTTCCCGCAGGGCGACGGCGCGGCGGCCGGACCGGAGGGCGCGCACGAGTTCATCGAGCGCACCTTGCGGGAGGCCGCCGGGCAGGCCGTGACGGAGGGCAGGGGCGGGTACGACGACGGCGGACGGGCGGATGCGGGGCCCGCCCCCGGCGAGACCGCGCTGGCGGCCTGGCTGACGAGGATGACCTACGCGGCGGCGACCCTGGGCCGTGACGAGGACGAGGACGCCCGCGGCGCCGAGGAGCTGCTGCCGCTGCCCGCCGTCCTGCGCGTGCCGGTGTTCAAGGAGGTGGTCCGGCGCACGTTCGTGGACGTCCACGCGTACTTCTTCGGCGGGATCGGGCCGGTCGTCCGCGACACCGTACGCGCCGAGCTCGCCGAGGCCGGTGACGGGCCGCTCGTCGTGGTCGGCCACAGTCTGGGCTCGGTCGTCGCCTACGAGGTGCTGCGCGAGGAGGGGCGCCCCGTCAGCCTGTTCGTCAGCGTCGGTTCACCGCTGGGGATCACCGAGGTCCAGGACCTGCTCGCCCGGCCGCCCGCCGTCCCGGCCGGTGTGGCGGCCTGGCGCAACGTGTCCGACCTGCGCGACGTGGTGGCGCTGGACCACTGGCTGCGGCCCGAGTACGCACCGGCCGAACTCGTGAGCGACCACCTGGTCGACAACCGCAGCAAGAGCCATCACGGCATCCGTGAATACCTGGCCAGCGCACCCGTCCGGGTGCCGGTCCGGGCACTGTTCGGCCGCGTTGCAGCCGACCGGCGGCGGTGAAACGATGACAGGTATCAGGCAGTCCGTCTCCCCGTTCCGCTGCGGCGGCTGTGCAGGTGCGCTATGTCGCTCACCGATACCGAATGGGACCTCGTCACCCAATGGGTGCGGGACCACCTCTTCCTCACCGGTGCACCTCGTCAGACACTCGTACAACTCGGCTTCACCCCCGAATTCGTCGGCACCATCGCCTTCGGCGAGACCGCCAGCTCCTACGCCCTGGCCACCGTCCAGGCGGTGCGCGAGGCGGGTATCCCCGCCCAGCTGATGCTGCTCCAGGGCCTGACCCGGCAGGACACGCTCGCCTCGCTCCCGGAGGGCCTGGTCGCCGGTCACATCAGGACCGAGCTGGAGGACGCCGCCCGGCTCATGGCCTCCTCGCGCGACCCCTTCCTCGCCAGCGTCCTGAAGAACGGCTCCGAGGTGTTCCTCGACCGCGCGGAGCTGCGCAAACGCATCCAGGAGTTCCACGAGGACCCCGACAAGACGGTCCTGCTGGTCGACGGGGAGCCGGACAGCGGGCGGTCCTACACCTACACGTTCCTGCGCCACCTCGGGCTGCACTGCTCGTTCCATCCGGTCCGGGTGTCCCTGAACCAGGCCTCCACGGGCGAAGAGATCGTCCGCCGCCTCGCCGGTTTCCTCGCGGACTCCGCCGGCATCCCCCCGTTGAATCCGACACAGTTGAACGATCCACTGCCGTCGATCGACGACGCCGTCCACGACATCGTCCGGCGGGCGACCGCCGCCCGGGAGCGCTTCTGGCTGGTGATCGACGAATGCGACCGGGCCGATGTGAACTCCGACGTGTGGGACTGCATCGGCAAGCTCGCCCAGGCCATCTACGATCACACCCCGGTCCGCCGGGACGCCGCCCCGCGCCTGGTGCTGCTCGGCTACTCGACCTCGATGCGCCAACTCCCCTACGAGATCCGCAAGAACGAGGTCCGCGACACGGCCCGGCAGGCCGACACCGACGACATGCGGCTGTTCTTCGAGCAGTTCTTCGCGGAACCGGCGGCGCCCGAGCAGCCGCCCCCGGACCCGGCCGGGGTCACCGCCCTGGTGGAGGCGGCCCTGCCGGCCGTCCTGGAGGCGGCGCGGGCGCCCGGGCCCGACAGCTACATGCGCAAGCTCTGTACGGCCGCGGAGAACACCGTCCGTGTCTACCGCTCCCTGGCCCCCGGGCAGGACTTCGCCGCGCTGCTGCGGGAGCGGCTGTGCGCCACGGCCGCCGCGCCCGGCCCGCCGCCGGTGTCCGCGCTGCGCACCGCCTACCGCGCCGCCGCCTGCCTGCTCACCCAGTTCGACCCGGCCCTGCTGCGGCTGCCGGGCGACGTACGGCCCACCGGCGGGGCGGCCCTGGAGCTGGTGGACGACTGCCGGGCCGTCAGCCCGGAGTCGGGCACCGTCTGGGTGCTCAAGCCGTCGGTCCGCGATCTCGCGCTGAGCTCTCTCTCCGGGCCGCAGGAGGCCCGCCTGGCCCTGCTGGCCAACCTCGAGCAGATACCGCCCGGCCCCGGCCCCGAGCGCACGGCGCTGGCGTACCTCAGCGGGACGCCCCCGGACCTGCCGCGGCAGAACGCGGACGAGCTGCCGCACACCCTGCAGGCCGTGCTGTGGCTCGCCCGGGTGCCGGGCATCACCCACATCCCGCAGGTCTCGGACGTCCAGCGGCTGCTGGAGCGGGCCCGGCTGCTCCAGCCCCTGGAACGCCTGGTGCGGGGCTCCTTCCAGGGCCGCGCCGAGGAACTCGACGAGCTGCGCGCGTACATCGGGCTGCCCCCGCACTCCCTGCACGGGCGGCTGCTGCGGAGGCGCGAGGGCATCGGCCATGTGATCGGCGCCGACTCCGAACCGGTGCCGCCGCTGCTGGTCCACGGCCCGGGCGGGATCGGCAAGAGCACCCTGCTCGCCAAGTGCCTGCTGGAGAGCCTGCGCGACTTCCCCGGCGGATTCCCCTTCGCGTACATCGACTTCGAGCGGCCCACCCTGTCGGTGCACGAACCCGCCACCCTGATCGCCGAGATGGCCCGCCAGCTGGGCGTCCAGTACCCCGAGCGGCGCGCCGAGTTCGACGCCCTCGCCCGGGAGTGCGAGCAGACCGCCGGAACCCACCGCGCCGAACAGGGCCGGGTCGACGAGCTCTACGAGCTCTCCACCACCCGCGCGACGGTGGGGCGGAGCACCTCGACGGGCGTGCACAGCCTGGCCGCCGCGCGCGAGTACGACCTGGCGCACCGGCTGGCCGCTCTGGTGGTGGGCGTCGTCGGGGAGCGCACGAGCGCGGAACAGCCGCCGTTCGTGCTGGTGATCGACTCCTTCGAGGAGGCCCAGTACAGCGCCTCCCCGGTGCTCGGCCGGATGTGGGCCGTGTGGAGCGCCCTGGCGGAGGGCCACCCGCGGCTGCGGACCGTCGTCGCCGGGCGGGCCCTGACCCCGCACCCGGGCCGGCCGGTGCAGCCGCGCACCCTGGAACTCGGTGACCTCGACCAGGAGGCGGCCGTGGCACTGCTGGTGTCCTGCGGGGTGACGGACGAGGGGCTGGCGCGGGAGCTGGCGGCACGGGTGGGCGGGCATCCGCTGAGCCTGAAGCTGGCGGCGCGGGCGGCGGCGCAGGAAGGCCCCGGGGCCGCGTCGCTGACCGAGCTGATCGTCTCGCTGCCCGGCCACCGCCGGCACATCTTCCGCAAGGTCGACCAGATGCTGATCCAGGGGACCCTGTACGAGCGGATCCTCAGCCGGATCGGGCAGGACGACGTGCGCGCCCTGGTGCAAGGGGGGCTGGCGCTGCGGACCATCACGCCCGAGCTGATCCGGGAGGTGCTCGCCGAGCCGTGCGGACTGCCGGTGCCCACCGAGGAGGAGGCCGGGCGGCTGTTCGCGCTGCTGGCCCGGCTGGACCTGGTCGAACCCGACGAGCACGACGCCGTCCGCCACCGCGCCGATCTGCGGGCCATCATGCTGCGGCTGGCCGACCGGGCCCGGATGGACCTGATGCGGGCGGTCGGGCAGCGGGCCGTCGCGTACTACGCCGCGCAGGAGGGACTGGAGGCGCGGGCCGAGGAGATCTACCACCGGCTGCGGCTGAACGAGAACCCGCGCGAGGTGGAGGAGCGCTGGCTGCCGGGCGTGGAGCGCTATCTGGCGGGTGCGGGCCAGGACATGGCCGGGCGTGCCGCCGCGTACCTGGGCGGACGGATGGGCGGGCACACTCCGGACGAGGTGCTGGCGGCGGCCGACCAGGAGGACTGGGAGCGGATCACCGCCCGTGAGGTCGAGGACCTGCTGGCCCAGGGGTTCACGGAGACGGCCGCCGGCCGGCTCGCCGAGGGGCGGCCGTGGACCGCGGGCAGCCCGTTGTACCCGCTGTGGGTGGAGACCCTGGACCGGCTGGGCCGCCGTACGGAGGCCAGGGCGGCCGCCGAGGAGGCCGTGGCGCGTGCCGACGAGACCGGTGCCTCCGAACTCCAGCTGGAGCTGCTGCAGCTGTCGGCGCGGCTGGCCGCGGACGACGGCGACCTGCGCGGGGCCGACGAGGACCTGATGGAGGCCGAGGAGATCGCCACCGGTCTGGGCAAGGACTTCGAGGCGCTGGGCGTGCTGCTGTTCCGGGCGCGGCTGGCCGGTGACCGCGACGCCCCGGGCCCCGAAGGCAGGGGCGGGACCGGAACCGGAACCGGGAACGCGGACGTGGGAGTGCAGCTCGCCGAGCGGCTGGGGCGGCTGCCGGACGAGGATCTCCAGCGGCAGCCCGCGCTGGTGCGGGCGGCTGCGGCGCAGGCCGCGCGCACCTCGCCGCGGCTGCTGGAACGGGCGCTGGACGTGGTGGGGCTGCCTCCGGCGGAGGAGGCGGTCCTGGACGCCCTGGCGGAGGCCATCGGACAGGCGGTGGCGCGCCAGCCGGAGCTGCGGGACTCGATGCGCAGCCTGCTGGCCAACGCCGCCGGGCCGCCGGACGGCGAGCCCTCGACCGGAGGCACCCACACCGGGATGACGGGCATGCTGCGCGAGGCGCGCCGGCGCGGCACCCTGGACCGGCTGGCGCGGCGGCTGCTGAACCTGGAGGACCGCAGCGGCGAGCTGGTCACGGGCGTGGCGGCGGCGCTGGGCGCGGAGATGACCGCGGGCGTGGCGGCGGGAGCGGCGGGACCGGCGGCGGGCCCCGGGCCCGGAGCGGGCCCGGGGCCGGCCGGAAGCGCCGCGCCGGGTACGGGTACGGCGGGGACCGGTACGGCGGGGCCGGTGACCGGTGCGGCCGGGGGCGGGGCGGCGGGGCCGGCCACGGAGGCCGGACCCGGAACCGAACACCACCCTGGGGAAAGGAACGGCCACCGAGCGGCCTGATCGACCATGAGCGACCCGTATCTGCCGCCGGAGGACATCGGGCGGCTGCGTGACACCGCGGTGGAGTCGGGGCTGACCGACCCGATGCTGCGGCGGCTGCTGTTCCAGGGGGTCCTGCCCAAGTACTACGCCTCGCTGCCGTTGATGCCCTCCCCCGGCCAGCAGGTCCTGTCGGACCTGAACGAGATGAACCGGGTGGAGCGGCTGGTCGACGGCGGCGTCCCGCTGGCGCTCTGGCTGCGCAACGCCGTGGACCAGCTCACCGAGGCCGCCGCCCGGGACGTGTTCCTGACCGCTCTGGACCAGGTGGTGCGCGACGCGGCCGGCGAGCCCGACGTGGCACCGGACGTGCCGACCGGGGAGACGAAGGAGGAGATCGTCTTCCACGACGACACCGTGCCGTTCGCGTTCCTCGGCGGCGGCGCGCACGCGGGCACGTCCGTGGCCCGGGTGAAGGTGCTGCCGTACCAAGGGGGCGCGCCGATGCAGCCGCTGGCGCTGCCGCACAACGGGACGGGCTGGCTGATCGCCCCCGACCTGCTGGTGACCAATCACCATGTGGTCACCGCCCGCAAGCGCGGTACGGGCGAGCGCCCGGTGGTCGACCCGGCCGACCTGGACCTCCAGGCGCGCGGCTCGCGCTCGCGCTTCGACTACGTCGGCGACGACGACGCGGGGGCCGAGGAGATCCCGGCGAGCGCGCTCGTCGCCTCGGACGAGGGGCTCGACTACGCGGTCCTGCGGCTGACCGGGGCGGCGGGCCGGCCGTTCCTGCGGGTGGCGACCGAGCCGCTGCGGGTGGAGAAGGACGTACCGGTGGCGGTGAACATCATCCAGCACCCGGGCGGGGAGCCGAAGCGGATCGCGCTGCGCAACAACCTGGTCTTCGAGGCGGACGAGACGGACGTCCGCTACTTCACCGACACCCGCGGCGGCTCGTCCGGCTCGCCGGTCCTGACCGACGACTGGACGGTGGTGGCCCTGCACCGCGGCACGCGGCGCGTCACGGACGTCAGCTTCCAGGGCAAGGACACGGCGTTCGTCAACGTCGGTACGCAGCTGAGCGCCATCATGCGGCACCTGCGCGAGCACAGCCCGCAGGTCCACGACGAGATCGCGGCGGCCCAGGCGGGCCTGGCGCGGCCCGCGCAACCCCAGGAGGTGTGAGATGCACGGTGGTTCACCGGTGGCGACCGGGCCCGAGCAGGTCTTCGGCGAGGACCTGCTGGCGGTCGCGGCGCGCGTGCGCGCGGGGCTGGACGCGGAAGTGCTCGAGTCGGACGAGGAGCTGCCGCCGGTGGACGCCACGGCGGCGCAGATCGGCCGGGCCGCCCAGGAGGAGCGGGCCAGGGTGCTGCGGGCGGGGGCGCGGGGCCTGGAGAAGCTGGCCGAGGGCCGCGACGAGGACATCGACGAGGACGAGCACTTCGGCGTGGAGGCGATCGTCCTGCTGGAGGGCCGGCCGGCGATCCTGGTCCAGGGCCAGGACTTCCCGGCCCAGTCCGGTGACTGGGCGGTCCTGGACGGGCAGCGGGACCGGATCCGGGAGTCGATCGCCCGGGTCGGCCGGGTGGAGGTGACCGGGCACACCGATCTGGACTGGCTGGGTACGGGCTTCCTGGTCTCCGAGGACGTCGTGATGACCAACCGGCACGTCGCCGCCGAGTTCACCCGTGCCGACGGGCAGGGCGGCTTCGGCTTCCGGGCGGGCATGGGCGCCCGGATCGACACGGCGGAGGAGCTGGGTGCGCCGGCGTCGGACCACTCGCTGGAGTTCACGGTGACCGGGGTGATCGGGATCCACGAGGAGGTCGACATGGCGCTGCTGCGGGTCTCGCTGGCCGCGGGCGGCGGCGGCCGGCTGCCCTCCGCGCTCCCGGTCGCCGCCGAGGCGCCGCCGGATCTGGTGGGCCGCCCGGTGTACGTGGTGGGGTATCCGGCGGCGGACGGCCGCCGGAACGAACCCGAGGCCATGAGCCGCATCTTCATGGACGTCTACAACGTCAAGCGGCTCCAGCCGGGCATGGCGACGGCTCTGCTGCCGGACGGGGTCACGATGCAGCACGACTGCTCCACGCTGGGCGGCAACAGCGGTTCCCCCGTCTTCGACCTCGCCGACCACCGGGTGCTCGGCCTGCATTTCGGCGGGCGGTTCCGGCAGGGCAACTTCGCGGTCCCGCTGTTCCGGATGACGGAGGACCCGTTGCTGGCGCGGGCGGAGGTCAACTGGGTCTGAGGCGTGCCGGGTCGCCGCCGCGGAGGGGCCGGTTCCTCACCGCCCGTGACAGGGCTCATTCACGAAGTGATCGACGGATGAAAACCGTACTGAATTCCCGTCAATAATCCTCCGCTTCACATCTCGATTGCATAACGACATCCTTAAAAAGGCCTGGACCATTCCTGCGTTACGCGCGTAACTCCCTTGATTTTCAAGCGAGTTGACTGTTCATCAAATCAAGCCCGCAGATAACGGAACGGATTCATCGACGGGGCTCCCGTTTGTCCGAATTCTCCACCGAGCCGGTCTGGCAGGCTTCCGCGCACCCACTCTCCTGACTGAGGAATTGAGGTGCGCATGTCTAGGCATCGAAGACTGAACGACCGCCAGCGTGAGCGTCGGAAACGGCCTCGCGGACGGCTCATAGGCCTCACCGCCGCCGTGGCCGTGGCGGCGGTGGTCGCGGGGGGATTCGCCTACCAGGCCGGCAGCGGCAACGTCTGGCCGAAGGACACCAAGGTCCAGGCCGCGCCGGCCGCGGAGGCCGCCGAACCGGCCTCCGCCCCGGCCCGCGACGAGGAACCCGAGCCCCTCACCAAGGTCCCGGCCAACGAACCGGCCCGCGGCATGATCTACGACGGGCTGAAGGTCGCCCCCAAGGGCGACGCCTGCGCCGGTGTGTACAGCACGGACAAGGGCGCCTGCACCCACGGCCCCGACGCCCCGCCGAACGGCGTGGACGTCAGCAAGGACACCCCGCCCGCGGTCAAGACCGTGGCGCCCGCCGCCGATCCGGCCAAGCCCGAGGCGGACCCGGCACCCGCGCAGGGCGGCGAGCGTTCTCAGGACACGCCCGCCGTCGACGCGAAGGCCGGCGGCCTCGCCACTCCCCCGCAGCCCGCGGCCGCCGCCGCGACCGGCACGGCCGCCCCGGACAAGGCGGCCGGCGGATCGGGCGGGGCCGGTGGCACCGCGGCCGCCGGCCCCGCCGGACAGACCGTCCAGTGCGACGGTGACGGCAGCTCCGGCAACCGCGTCCAGGTCGTGTACGTCCACCCGCCCGGCAAGGACCGCTTCTCCGAGTACTTCGCGTCCCTGCGCAAGTGGGCCGCCGACGCGGACGTCATCTACTCCGCGAGCGCCCAGGAGACCGGCGGCATACGCCACATCCGCTACGTGACGGCCGCGGACTGCACTCCGACGGTCCTCAACATCGAGCTGTCGGCCGCCGCCCTGGCCGAGTTCAGCGCGACCAACCGGGCGCTGGCCGAGAAGGGCCTGGACCGCCGCGACCGCAAGTACATGATCTTCGCGGACGCCCAGGTCTACTGCGGCATCGGCACCTTCAACGGGGACGAGCGGCCGGGTCAGAGCAACCTCAGCAACTTCGGTCCCTCGTACGGCCGTACGGACACCGGCTGCTGGGGCGGTCACACCGCCGCCCACGAGCTCGGGCACAACCTGGGCGCCGTCAACAACAGCGCCCCCAACACCAGCCGGGGCGCGCACTGCACGGACGAGTGGGACGTCATGTGCTACTCGGACAGCCCGTACTACCCGAAGATGCGCAACGTCTGCTCCAACCGCGCCGCCGAGAACATCCTCGACTGCAACCACGACGACTACTTCCACACCAGCCCCAAGCCGGGCAGCTACCTGGCCACGCACTGGAACATCGCGGACAACCAGTTCCTGATGCGCACCAAGGGCAGTGGGGGCGGCGGCACCGACCCGGGGCCGGGGCCGAGCCCCAAGCCGTCCCCGTCGCCGTCCAAGACGGCCAAGCCGGGCGCCGGCCCGAACGTGACGGCCGGCCAGATCCGGCCGGACTCCGTGGTGGTCAGCTGGCCCCAGGTGCAGGGCGCGGCCTGGTACCAGGTGATGTTCAACGGCAAGCACCTGACGTGGGTCCAGGGCACGGTCGTGCGGATCTACAACCTCCAGCCCAACACCTCGTACACGGTGGCGGTCTCGGTGCGTGACGCCTCCGGCCGCGACTCCGGTCCGGGCAAGGCGACGACCTTCCGCACCACGGGGGCGGGCGGCGCCACGACGACGCCGAACACGCGGTACACGCTGGGCAACGGCAGCACCGGCATGTTCGCCGAGCTGTGGGGCGGCCGCACCGCCGACGGCTCCGTCCTGGTCGGCTCGGGCAGCAACGGCTACGCGCACCAGCAGTGGTACTTCGACGACGCGGGCGGCGGCTTCGTCCGCATCCGCTCGGTGTCCTCGGGCAAGTGCCTCCAGCCCGGCGGCGCCCCTGCCGCCGGCATGTGGGTCCAGCAGCTGCCCTGCGGCTCCGCCGCCGAGCAGCAGTGGAAGCTGACGCCGCGCGACGGAGCGGTGACGCTCACCGAGCGCAGCGGCGCCTTCGCCCTCACCGTGAGCGGCCGCCCGTACTACGGGGCCCGGCTGCTCGACCTGCAGAAGGCCGACGGGCGTACGGCCCAGAGCTGGACGCTCCAGAAGACCGGCTGACGGACCCGTCAACCGGGTGCACCCCCCACGGGGCAGGCGGGCCGTCACGGGGCGGCCCGCCTGCCCGCATCCCCACTCCACGTCCCCCCACACCCCCCACGCCTCACTTCCCCACACCCCCCACCGCACGTCCCCGCTCCCCCCACGGATCCCCACGGACCGGCCGGCTCCGCACGGCCCGGCCGGTCCGTCACCTCCGCCTCCCACCTCCCCGGAGCACCGCCATGCGCATTCGGAACACCGCCCCGGCCGCCGCCGCCCTGGCCGCCGCCTCCCTCGCCCTCTGCCTGGGCGCGTCCGCCCCCGCGTACGCCCACGGCGACACCCTGAAGGTGGTCGTCACCGGGCACCGCGACGGCCATGTCACCACCGACGTCACCTGGGAGAACGACGGGGACGCCGTCGAGGAGCGGGTCGCCGCCACCGTCAACGCGGTCAGCTCCGACGGCGCCCGCACGGTCGGCCCGTGGCGGCTGATCCGCGACAGCGCGGGCCCCAAGTCCTGGACCACCGCCGAGACGCTGCCCGAGGGCACGTGGAAGGTCACCGTCGAGACCGGCTTCCCGGCGCTGGGCCGCGGCGAGCGCGAGGTCACCGTCGACGCCGCCGCCGCGTACGGCCCCGCCGCCGCGCCGGACGCCTCCACGCCCGCCGGTGCCTCCTCCCCGGCCCAGCCCCGGGCGAACATCCCGTCGGCCGACGCGACGGCGGCCCCGGCCTCCGACGACGCCGACCGGACCACCTGGCTCACGGCCGCGGGCGTCGCCACCGCCGCGGTGGCGGGCGCGGCCGTCGGCATCCTGCTGCGCCGCTCGCGCCGACGGCGCTGACCGGGCCCCGGGTGTTGCCCCCGCCCGGACGGACGGCCTGGTCACGGGTGGTTTCCCGGCCTGGCCCCGGACGGGCGACGGGCAACCCGTCGACCCCGGCGCCCCCCGGCGGCAGGCTGAGGCCGTCAGCTCGACGCATCACCCACCAGGGGGAATCATGCGCAGGATGTTCCGCGGCGCTGCCGCGCCCGCCACCGGGCGGCCGCGGGCGGATCCGGCATGCCCGGCCGGCGCCGTGCGCGCCGTCCGGCACCCCCGTCTGCCTGTAGCCTGGAGACCTGTCATCTCACGATCCGGGCGCACATGGCCATGGGGGATGCTTTGGGGGATCCGGACCACGGACCGCACACCGGCCACCAGGACGCGTTATCGGACGGCGCCGCGCCGTCCTTCCCCGCCCAGCTCCGGCGCCTGCGGGTACGACGCGGTCTGTCGCTGGCCGATCTGGCCCGGCAGACGCACTACAGCAAGGGCTACCTCAGCAAGATCGAGACCGGCTCGAAACGGGTGACCCTCTATGTGGCCCGCCGCTGCGACCAGGTCCTGCGGGCGGAGGGCGAACTCCTGCGCCTGGTGGAGCAGCCGGGACCGCGCGAGGCCGCGGACGGCCCGGGCCCGGGCGCGGATGCCGGGGGCACCGGGCCGCCGGACGGGGCGTGCCCCTACCGCGGTCTGCCGGCCTTCGGCCCGCAGGACGCGGACTGGTTCTTCGGCCGGGAGCGGGCCACCGCCGCCCTGGTCGAGCGGGTCTTCGAACGGATCGGCGGCGGACCGCTGTTGCTCGTCGCCCCGTCCGGCGCGGGCAAGTCCTCCCTGCTGGGCGCCGGTCTCGTGGCGGCCCTGCGGCGTCCGGGCGGGTTCCCGATGCCGGGCGCCGACACCTGGCCGGTGGTGCGGTTCACCCCCACCGCCCATCCGCTGCAGGAGCTGCTGGACCGCTCCGCCAAGGTGCTGGGCAGCGATCTCGGTCTGAGCGTCGCGGACGTACGGGAGCGGCCCGGAGCCCTGCTCGACGCGGTCCGGCGGCCGGCGTGGGACCGCCCCGCGGACGGCCCCGGGGACGGGGACGGACGGCGGGAGCACGGGGCCCCGCCCGTCCGGCCGGTTCTGATCGTCGATCAGTTCGAGGAGCTGTTCACCCTCTGCGCCGACGAGGACGAACGGCACGCCTTCGTCCGCCTGCTGTGCGCCCTGTCGACGTCCGGTCCGGCGGTGGCCGGGCGGGACCCGGCCGTCGTGGTGCTCGGCGTACGGGCCGACTTCTCCGGCAGCTGCCTGGACCTGCCCGCGCTCGCCCCGGTCTTCGCCGACGGGCTGTTCGTGCTGCCGCCCATGTCGATGGCGGAACTGCGCGCGTCGATCACCCGGCCCGCCGAACGCGCCGGCGTCGCCCTCCAGGCGGGTCTGGTCCCCCTGCTGCTGCGGGACGCCGGGCTCCGTGACACGGCCGGACCGGACGGGGACGGACCGGGCGGGGACGGACCGGGCGGCGGCACACCGTCCGGCGCGCTGCCGCTGGTGTCCCACGCGCTGCGGGCCACCTGGCAGCAGCGCGAGGGCGCCACGCTGACGGTCGCGGGCTACGAGCGCACGGGCGGTATCCAGGGCGCGCTGGCACGGACGGCGGAGACCGTGTTCGCCCGGCTGTACCCGGCCGAGCAGCAGACGATCCGCCGCATCCTGGTGCGGCTGGTGCACGTCTCCGAGGACACCGGGGCGACGCGGCGACGGATGGACCGTACCGCCCTGATGGAGCAACTGGCGGGCGCGGACCGGGCCGCGGCCGCCCTCGACGCCTTCGTGGGGGCCCGGCTGATCACCCTCGACAGCGACACCGTCGAGATCACCCACGAGGCCCTGCTGCACGCCTGGCCGCGGCTGCGCGGCTGGATCCACGCCGACCGGGCCGGACTGCTGATCCATCAGCAACTGGCCCACGCCGCCGGGGAGTGGGAGCGCGAGGGCCGCGATCCGTCCGCCCTGTACCGGGGGACCCGGCTGGAGACCGTACGCACCTGGGCCGACGAGCTCGACGGCCGCAGCCGCCTCAGCCCGCGCGAGGAGGCGTTCCTGCGGGCCAGCGGAGCCGCTGAGGCCACCCGGGGCCGGCAGGCCAGGCGTCAGGTCCGGGTGCAGCAGCGGATGCTGGCCACGCTCGTGGTCCTGCTGGCCCTGGCCGTGACGGCGGGCGGACTGGCGTACCAGCAGCGCGGGGCGGCGCTCGGCCAGGAACGGATCGCCCGCTCGCAGGCGCTCGCCGTACGATCCACCTCGCTGGCCTCCGGGCGGCCGGAGGCCTCGATGCTGCTCGCCGAGGAGGCGTACCGTACCGCGGCGACGACCGAGGCGCGCGGCGCCCTGCTCAGTACGCAGGCCCAGCCCTTCCTCGCGCGGCTGCACGGGCACGTCGGCCCCGTGAACACGGTGGCCTTCGCCCCGGGGAACGAGCTGCTGGCGACGGGCAGTTCGGACGGGACGGTACTGCTGCGGCGGCTGACCGACCGCCGGACGGCCGCGCGGTTCAGCGTGCCGGGGCGGGTGCGCGCCCTCGCATTCGGCCCCGACGGACGCACGCTGGCCGCGACCTCCACGGACGGACCGGTCCGGTTGTGGCCGACGGCGGACGGCGCCACGGCCGTCGGCGGCACGACGCTTCCCGCGACCACGACCGGGGCCCGGGCGGTGGCCTTCGCCCCCGACGGGCACACCCTCGCGACCGCCGGCGCCGACGGAGCGGTACGGGTGTGGACCGCCACCGGGGCCCCGGCGGAGGCGGGCGCGGCGACCGGTGCCGGGGCCGCGACCGGGGCCGGGGCCGGCGGGCACCGCCCGGTCGCCGCCCTGACCGGGCACACCGGCCGGGTCAACGCCCTGGCGTACAGCCCGGACGGCCGGACCCTGGTGTCGGTGGGCGCCGACCGGACCGTACGGCTGTGGGACACCGGGCGCGCACGGCCGCTCGCGGTGCTGGAGGGGCACACCGGTGAGGTGCTGGGGGCCGCGTTCGCGCCCGACGGGCGGACGGTCGCCACCGGCGGCACGGACCGGACCGTACGGCTGTGGGACGTGGCCGGGCAGCGGGCGGCCACCACCCTGACCGGGCACAGCGACGACGTCAACGCGGTGGTGTACACGCCGGACGGCACGACGGTCGTGAGCGCGGGCGGCGACGGGACGACCCGGCTGTGGGACGTGCGCGGCGGCCGGCCGGCCGCGACGCTGGCCGGGCACACCGACTACGTGCTCGGGGTCGCCGTCGACTCCACCGGGACCCGGCTGGCCACCGCCGCGTTCGACCAGTCCGTCGTGCTGTGGGACCTGCGCGGACCGGTGCTGACGTCACGTCCGTTCACCGAGGTGTGGCACGCGGCGTACAGCCCGGACGGGAGACTGCTGGCCACCGCCAACGCCGATCACACCGTCCTGCTGTGGGACGTGGCGGAGCGCCGGGTCGTCACCACCTTCAAGGGGCACCGCGAGACGGTGTTCTCGGTGGCGTTCGCACCCGACGGGCGCACGCTCGCCTCGGCCGGTTCCGACGGCACCGTACGGCTGTGGGACGTGGCCGGGCGTACCGAGGTCGCCACGTTCGCGGGGCACAGCGGCGACGTGTTCTCGGTGGCGTTCGCACCCGACGGGCGGGCCCTGGCCTCGGCCGGCTCCGACCACACGGTCCGGCTGTGGGACGTGGCCGGGCGCGGCGCGCTGGCGACCCTGACCGGCCACACGGACTTTGCCAACGTTGTCATGTTCAGCCCGGACGGGCGGACGCTGGTGAGCGCCGGCGACGATCTGACCGTGCGGCTGTGGGACGTGCCGGCCCGGCGCCCGCTGGCCACGCTCACCGGGCACACCGGAGCCGTACGGGGCGTGGCGTTCAGCCCGGACGGGCGGACGCTGGCGAGCAGCGGCAACGACGGGAGCGTCCGGCTGTGGGACGTGCGCGGCCAGCGCTTCCTGACGGCGCTGAGCGGGCACACCGGGTCGGTGCGGGGGATCGCGTTCTCCCCCGACGGCCGGAGGCTGGCCAGCAGCGGCAACGACCGCACGGTCCGGCTGTGGGAGGTGGCCGGGCGCCGGATGTGGGCGGAGCTGACGGGTCATACGAACGCGGTGTGGGGCATCGCCTTCTCGCCGGACGGCCGCACCGTGGCCAGCAGCAGCAACGACGGCACCGTACGCCTGTGGAACCCGGACGCGGGGGTCCGGCGGGCGGAGATCTGCCGGCTGCTCGCCGGGATCGGCGCTCGGGAGCGGGAGGCGATCGTCCCGGACCTGCCTGCGTTGCGCGACAGTGCGCGAAGGCCCTGCCCGGCGGGGGTTTCCCAGGCGTTTCCCGTTGCCCTCTGAGAGGGGGCCGTGCGGCGGTGTCGACGGGCGGCGCCCGGGCCCCGCAGGCTGCTGCACAGCACCCGACGTCCCGTCACCACGGCGCGCGCCCGCGGCCATCGCACCGTCGCCGTCGCGCTGCCGCCGTCGCGAGCCGCGCCGGTACGCCGTCGTGCGCCGCGCCGGTACGCCCGTCGCACACCACGCCGGTACGCCGGCACCGCGTTCCGCCGTCTCCCCGCTGCCGCCACCTCCTGGAATCGAGGGTCCCGTCATGTTCCGCCGAACCGGCCTCGCCGGCCCGCTCGTCGCGCTCCTGGCCGCCGTCCTGCTGTGCTCCCCCGCGTCCGCGGCCGCGTCCGCCGCCGCCCCGGACCGTACGACACCGTCCGCGGACGCCGCGTGCGGCCCGCTGGCCCCAGGCGGCTCCGGGGCCGCCCGGGGCGCCGTCGCGGCCGCCTGCGCGCAGGTGGCCGCCAACGTCTGGTACACCTGGGGCGGCGGCCACGGGGAGCGGCCGGGCCCTACGTACGGGCAGGTGGACCCCACCGATCCGGCCAGCGAGCACGATCCCGAACGGCTGGGCTTCGACTGCTCGGGGCTGGTGCGGTACGCGTACGCCGAGGCCACGGGGGAGGACCTCCTCAACGGGGTGGCCAGTGCGCAGTACTACACGCACCGCGCGGCCGGACGCTTCACGGCGGCCGAGGGCCTGGCGCCGCTGCTCCCCGGCGACCTGCTGGTCTGGGGCACCTCGCAGCACGTGCACCACATCGCCCTCTACCTCGGCGCGGGCAAGATGGTGGAGGCCAGGCAGTCCGGCACCAGGCTCATGGTCAGCGACGTACGGCTGAACGGCGACTACTTCGGGGCCGTGCGCGTGGACCCCGGACCGGCGACCGGGCACGTCTTCCGCACCTGGGGCACCGGTGTGTGGACGAAGGCCGAGCCGTCGACGAGGGCCGCGCGCGTGTACGCCTTCCCCGGGCCGACGACGATCCGCGTGCAGTGCCAGAAGCACGCGGAGAAGGTCACCGCCGAGGGCTACACCAACGACGCCTGGTCGTACCTGCCGGACTACCGGGCCTGGGTCACCAACATCTACATCCAGGGCCCCGCGTGGCTGGACGGTGTGCCGGCCTGCACCTTCTGAGGTGCGGGCCGGCACACCGCCGGCCGGCGTCAGCCGGAGCGCACGTCGGCGCCGACCGCCGCGGGCACGGGCGCGTAGCCGGTGGGCCGGGAGGTGAACGTGCCCCGGCCCTGGGTCCGGCCGCGCAGCCGGGAGGCGTACCCGAACAGCTCGGCCAGCGGCACGGACGCCGTGATCACCGTGGTCCCGGTCCGCGTGGCCGACGAGCCCGTGACCCGGCCGCGCCGCGCGGCGAGGTCGCCGAGGACGCCGCCGACGGCCTCGTCGGGGACGGTGACGACGACCTCGGCCACCGGTTCCAGCAGCTCCATCACGCTGGCGCGCAGGGCTTCGCGCAGCGCGAAGCGGCCCGCCGCCCGGAACGCCATCTCCGAGGAGTCCTTGGGGTGCGTGGCCCCGTCGATCAGGGTGACGCGCAGCCCCGTCACCGGGTGACCGCCGAGGGGACCCTCGGCGAGCGCGTCCCGGCAGCCGGCCTCCACCGCGCGGACGTACTCCTGCGGTACCCGGCCGCCGACGACGACGGACCGGAAGCCGAAGGAGCCGCCGGTGCCCGCGGCGTCGGTACCGGTACCGGTACTCGCATCGTCGCCGGAGGCTTCCATCGCCTCCACGTCGATGACGACATGCGCGAACTGACCCGCGCCGCCGTCCTGCTTGACGTGCCGGTACACCAGCCCCGACACCCCGCGCACCACCGTCTCCCGGTACGTCACGCGCGGGCGGCCGACGCCGACCTCCATCCCGTGGTCGCGGCGGATCTTCTCCACCGCCACCTCCAGGTGCAGCTCGCCCATCCCCGACAGCACGGTCTGCCCGGTCTCCCGGTCGGTGCGCACCGCCAGCGACGGGTCCTCCTCGACCAGCCGGGCCAGCGCCGCCGACAGCCGGCCCGTGTCGGCCCCGGTGCGCGCCTCGACCGCCACGGACACCACCGGTGCGGCGACCGTGGGCGGTTCGAGGACCAGCGGGGCCTGCGGCGCGCACAGCGTGGCGCCCGCGCGGGCCCCCTTGAGCCCGACGACGGCGACGATGTCCCCGGCCACGGCCCGGTCCACCTCGGCGTGCCGGTCGGCCTGCACGCGCAGGATCCGGCCGATCCGCTCGGTGCGGCCGGCTCCGGCGTCCAGCACGGTGTCCCCCTTCCGCAGCGTTCCCGAGTAGACCCGCAGGCAGGTCAGCCGTCCCGTGGCCGTCGCGTTCACCTTGAAGGCGAGCGCGGCCAACGGCGCCGCCGGGTCGGCGGCCCGCTCCTGCTCCCGCTCGCCGAGCGTGCCCCGTACGGGCGGCATGTCGGCGGGCGAGGGCAGGTAGGCCACGACGGCGTCCAGCAGCGGCTCGACGCCGCGGTTGCGGTAGGCCGTTCCGCACAGCACGACCACGCCCTCACCGGTGCGGGTCAGCTCGCGCAGGGCGGCCGCCAGGGTGGCCGGGGACAGCGCCGAGGTGGCGCAGTACTCGTCCAGGGCGGCCGGGTGGAGCTCGGCCACCTGCTCCTCCAGCATCCTGCGGCGCGCCTGTGCCTCCTCCCGCAGGGCGTCGGGCACCGGACCCTCCGTGCCCGCGTCCTCGCCGGCGGCCCAGACCAGGGTGCGCATGCGCACCAGGTCCACGACGCCCGTGAAGCCGTCCTCGCGCCCGATGGGCAGCTGGACCACGAGCGGAACCACGTGGAGGCGGTCCCGGAGGGAGGCCACGGCCAGGTCGAGGTCGGCGCCGACACGGTCCATCTTGTTGACGAACGCGATGCGCGGGACGCCGTGGCGGTCGGCCTGCCGCCACACGGACTCGCTCTGCGGTTCGACGCCCGCGACGGCGTCGAACACGGCGACGGCGCCGTCGAGCACGCGCAGCGAACGCTCGACCTCGTCGGCGAAGTCGACGTGTCCCGGGGTGTCGATGAGGTTGATCCGGTGCGCGTCCCAGGTACAGCTGACGGCCGCCGCGAAGATGGTGATGCCGCGGTCGCGTTCCTGGGCGTCGAAGTCGGTCACCGTCGTGCCCCGGTGGACCTCGCCGCGTTTGTGGATGGCGCCGGTGGCGTAGAGGACCCGTTCGGTGAGGGTGGTCTTGCCGGCGTCGACGTGGGCGAGGATGCCGAGGTTGCGGACGGCGGTGATGCCGGTGTTCAGGTGGGTGCGCACGGCCCGAGGCCTTTCTGGGTGCTGGTGTTTCAGGGCGGCGCGATGTCCCGACGGCGTACGGCGGCGGGGCGGGTGCCCCGGGGCGTGACCGGCGCCGCCCGGCACGCGGCCGGGGCAGGGGCCGGCCACGCCGGGCCGGACAGGGAAGCGGATCCCGCGGTGAGCGGATCCGGAGCAGGTGGATCTGATGTGCGGACGTCAGGTCCTGCTGCCGTCGTCGGGCGGTCCGGTGACGGCCGCGCAGCGGTCACCGGGAAGGCGAGGACACCAGGATCACGTCGTACCGCGACCGGGGAGCGAGGACAGTGCTGTGGTGACACATGGCCTGGGCTCCCCTCGCTCGACATCATGGGCGCCACCGCCGATCGGCGGCGCGCAGGACCGACTGTAGGGCCCGCGGCCGAAGCCGGTACAGCTATTTATCCGCGCGCGGGACGTCGTGGCGCGGGGTGTCGTGGCGCGGGGTGGGGCACCGCTGCCAGGCGAGGTGGTAGAGCGTACTGACGCTCGCGTCCGTGGAGTCCATCGCCATGAAGCTGGTGGCGGTCTGCGGGTTGGACGTGCCCGCGTACACGCGTAATTCGGTGTTGATGTTGAAGTTGCGCCTTTCTCCGCAGGGCGCCCAGACCAGATCGGCGAACTCCGTCTTGTCGGTCGCCTGCCAGTTGTCGTTGAACGGACCGTTGAACTGGTGGGTGCGCTGGGAGGTCTGCGGCATTCCCTGGAAGTAGTAGTTCGCCCTTTCCTGGCCCCATGCGCCGGGCTGGAGGAAGGCGAATCCCCGGTAGTCGGCCTGGACGATGGCGTAGGTGAATCCCGAGGGGACGTGCACGCGCAGATTGAGCTGGCAGTTCTTGCGGAAGGCGGTCGGCGGGGCGCCGGGGCCGACCTGGGCGAGGTACTCACTGTAGGTGACCGTGAAGGCGGTGTTGTCCGGCGCGACGGCGACCTCCGCGGTGCCCTCGCGGCAGCCGGAGCCGTTCACCGTGGCGAGTTCGATCACGATCTTGTCGGGGGGTGCGGTGATCGGCGGGGTGGGGCCGGCCGCTCCGGCCGGGGTCGCCGTGGCGAGCAGGAGGGCGGCCGCGCCGCCGGTGAGCAGGGTACGGGACACGGAAGGTGACATCGTTGTCGCTCCTGACCGGGTATGGGGCCTCGGTGCTCGGCAGTGCTCGGGCGGTGCTCGGCGGTGCTCGGTGCTCACGCCGCGTCAGGCCCCGGGGCACTCCCGCCACGCGAAGTGGTAGACCGTGCTCACGCTGCCGTCCGTGGAGTCCATGCTCATGAAGCTCAGGGCCTGGGGGTTCGACGTCCCGGCGTACACGCGCAGTTCGGTGTTGACGTTGAGGTTGCGCTCCTCGCCGCAGGGCGCCCACACGAGGTCGGCGTACTCGGTCTGGTCGCTCGCCTGCCAGTTGTCGGTGAAGGGCCCGTTGAACTGGTGGGTGGTGCGGGCCGTCTGGGCCATGCCCTGGAAGTAGTAGTTCGCACGCTCCTGGCCGAAGGCCCCGCGCTGGAGGTGCGCGAAGCCGCGGTAGTCGGCCCGGGCGATGGCGTACGTGAACCCCTGGGGTACGTGGACGCGCAGGGCGAGCTGGCAGTTCTTGCGGAACTCGGTGCCGCCGGCACCGGCCCCCGCCTGGGCGAGGTAGTCGCTGTAGGTGACGGTGAAGGAAGTGTTGTCGGAGGCGGCGGCGACGTGCGCGGTCCCCTGCGGACACCCCGATCCGTTGACGCCGACGACGTCGACGGTGATTCTTCCGGGCGGTGTGTGCACGGTGTTCGCCTGGGCGGGGAGGGCCAGGGCCGATAACACGGCCGCCGCGGCGCCGACGGCCAGCCTGCGGAAGAGCATCTTCGTTTCTCCATTCGTCCGGGACCGGTTTCCGAGTCGAATGCGACAGGGACAGGTACGGGGCGTGGAAAGGGGCATGGCACAGACTTGGACATGGACATGCCATTTCCTGCCGTGGCCCATGTCAGCACAGCGGCGGCGCCCCGGTAAGGACCCGATACGGACACGCGCGACATTGACCGGAACCGGGCCTTCCTGCGCCGTGGCCGCATCGCCCGGGACCGGCTTCATCCGGTCACCGCCGCATCGCCCGGGACCGGGGTTCATCCGGTCGGCCGAGCAGCGGATGCCGCGCCGGGGCCGCCGGGGGAAGCTGTGCGCAACGACAGCCGCCACCGCACAGACGAGGACCGCGCCATGTCCCTCCGCCGGCGTATCAGCGTCATCTCCGGGGCCGCAGCACTGCTGCTGACCGCCACCGCGTGTTCCGGCCTGGGCCGGAACACGGTCGGCATGCTCACCTTCCGCGCCCACGACTCACCGATCGAGCTGAGCTACACCAACACCCCGGTCACGGGCTGCCACAAGATCCGCCTCCCGCGCGGCGCCGCCCACGTCGAGAACAACACCCTCGTCGACATCGTCCTGTACCGGACCCCGAACTGTCAGAAGACGGACAAGGCCGACGGCATCTACGTCGCCACCACCCTCTCGAACGTGACGGCCCCCGACAGCCTGCCCTGGCGCAGCTTCAGCGTCATCCACTGAGGCGGGCGACGAGCAGGGCGATGTCGTCGTCCGCCGAGGCGGGGACCAGATGGGTGACCAGGGAGTCGCACAAGTGGTCCAGTGAGTGCTGGGGTTCGGTCAGCAGCCGGGTCAGTTCGGAGAGGCGGTCGTCGATGTCCCGGCCGCGCGCCTCGACCAGGCCGTCCGTGTACAGGACCAGGACGCTGCCCGGCGGCAGGGTGAGATCGGTGGTCGTGAACACGGTGCCGCCGACGCCCAGCGGGGTGCCGGGCGGCAGGTCGAGGATGCTGACGGTGCCGTCGGGCGTCACGGTCACCGGCGGCGGGTGCCCGGCCCGGGTGATGCGGCAGTGGCCGGTGTGCGGGTCGACCACGGCGTAGAGGAACGTGGCGATCATCGGGTCGGCGAGGTCGTCCAGGGCCGCCTCCAGCTGGTGCAGCAGGTCCTCGGGGGCCAGGTCGAGCCGGGCGAGGGCGCGCACGCTGGCCGAGAGCCGTCCCATGACCGCCGCGGCCGCGATGCCGTGGCCCATGACGTCCCCGATGAGCAGGGCGGCCTTGCCCCCGGGGAGCTGGAGCACGTCGTACCAGTCGCCGCCGATCTCGTTGACGTCGCTCGCCGGCAGGTAGCGGTGGGCCACCTCGATGCCCGGGGGCGGGGTGATGTGCTGCGGCAGCATGCTGCGCTGGAGGATGACGGCGGTCTCGTGCTCGCGGTGGTACAGCCGGGCGTTGTCGATGCTGACGGCGGCGCGGGCGGCGAGCTCGCCGGCCAGGGTGACGTCCTCCGGCCCGAAGGGCGTCGCGGTGCGGGCGCGGTAGAAGGTGGCGAGGCCGAGGACGAGGTCGCGCGCGACGAGCGGGACCATCATGAAGGAGTGCACCCCGGCGCTCAGGATCTGCGCGGGCCGGGAGGTGTGGCGGGCGGCGGAGGCGATGGCCTGTTCGTCGAGGCGGGCGACCAGGAAGGGGCGCCGGGCGGTGAGCGCCACGGTGTAGGGGGCGGCGACCGGGAAGGTGAGCGTCCTGCCCAGGGGGGCGAGGATGCCGAGTACGGCGGAACCGGCCAGCGGGGCCTTGCCCAGGCGGCGCAGGGCGACGCCGCCGGCCAGCCCCAGGCCGGGCTCGTTGCCCTGGGAGAGGGCGTCCAGGACGTCGACGGTCGCGGCGTCGGCGAGCTGCGGCACGGCGAGGTCCGCCAGCTCCTGCGCGGTGCGCTCCAGCTCCAGGCTGGCGCCGATGCGGGCGCTGGCCTCGCTGAGGAGCGCGAGCCTGCGGCGGCCCGCCTCGGCATCGGTGTGGTCGCGCTGCTGTTCGGTGATGTCGAGCAGGGAGGCGATCACTCCGATCGGGCGGTCACCGGGGTCCTCCACGCGGACGTACGAGCAGGACCAGACGCGGTCGTGCGCGGGGTCGGCGGGCGTCCGGCCGGTGCGGCGGCGGTCCAGGACCGGCTCCCCAGTGGCCAGGACCTGCCGCATCGCGTCCTCCATCTCCTCCGCGTTGACCTCCGGCAGCAGGTCCGCCAGGCGCCGTCCCACGTGGGCGGATTCCGGCAGGCCGTTCATCGCCTCCAGGGCCGGGTTGACCTGGAGGAAGCGCAGCTGCGTGTCGAGGATGGCGATCCCGACGGGCGAGCGGGCGAACAGCCCGTCCCAGACGGCCGACGAGCCCCGGATACGGCGTGCCGCGTGGGCATCGGCGGCGAAGACCAGGACCGCGGAGGCACCCTGGCGGCGGCTGGGGACCGGGCAGGCCCAGATCTCCAGCTCGCGGGGGCTGCCGTCCTGGTGCCAGGCGGTCACCGTGCCCATCACGCCGCGCCCGGCGGCCGCGGTCTCCCACAGGGACCGGCCGAGGCTGCGGTCGGCGCCGGGGTGCAGGAGGTCGGAGATGTGCCGGCCGACGATCTGCGGCGGGGCGTACCCCAGCAGCTCCTGCGCCGCGCGGTTCCAGCGCACGATGGTCCCGTCGGCGCTGGTGGCCACCTGCGCCACGGTCAGGGAGCCCAGCCAGCCACCGGCGTCCTGGGCGGCGCCGCTGATCAGTTCCTCGATCGGGATCGGCTCGTCCATCCGGCACCCTCCACACCTCCCATGGTCGCCCAGCCGGTCCCCCGCCGCTCCCCGGCACGCGGCCGCACCGGTCACCGGCCGTCACGGGCCGTCACCAGGCCCTCGCCGGCCGTCGCCGGTCGTCACCAGGGCAGCTCCCGTACCTGCTGGACGCACAGGACCACGAACAGCAGCCCGGCGGACGCCAGCATCCCGTTGCTCAGCGGGCCGTTGCGCCACGCGGCCGGGGTGCGCGCGGAATTGAGCAGCCACAGCAGGGTGAGGGCCAGGAACGGCATGAAGAAGGCGCCGATCACCCCGTACCCGACGACGAGGGCGAAGGGCTGGTCGAGGAAGAGCAGGCTGATGGGCGGGAAGGTGAGCCAGAGCAGGTAGGCGCGGAAGGGCAGGGACTTCTCGCGGCTCGTGCCGGCGGGGGTCAGCGAGGGGCGGTACTTCGTCACGAAGTCGGCGAACATCAGGCTCACCCCGTGCCAGACGCCGATCAGGGAGGTGAAGGAGGTGGCGAAGAAGCCGACGAGGAAGAGTTTGGCGGTGACCGCCCCGTAGCGGTCCGCCAGGATGCCGGAGAGGTCCAGCAGACCCCGGTCGCCCTTGGCGATCGCCACTCCCGAGGAGTGCAGCAGTTCGGCGCCGACGAACAGCATGGCCACGACGAAGACGCCGGTGGTGAGGTAGGCGACCCGGTTGTCCAGCCGCATCACCTTCATCCAGCCCGCGTCCGTCCAGCCCTTGGCGTTGACCCAGTAGCCGTAGGCGGCCAGCGTGATGGTGCCGCCGACCCCGCCGATCAGGCCCAGCGTGTAGACGAGCGATCCGCCGGGGAGGACGGGCGCGAGGCCGGCGAGCGCGGAGCCGAGGTTCGGGGCGACCCGGACCGCGAGGTAGACGGTGACCACGAACATCACACCGACCAGCACCGCCATGACCTTTTCGAAGACGGCGTAGCGGTTGAACCACACGAAGACCAGCCCCACCAGGGCGCACAGCACCGCCCAGACCTTCAGGTCGAGGGTGTCCGGGAAGAGCGCGGCGAGCGGAAGGGCGCTGGAGGACATCGCGGCGGCGCCGTAGACGAAGCCCCAGACGACGACGTACCCGGCGAAGTAGACCGTGGTCCAGGGCCCCAGGCTGCGCCAGCCGTCGAAGAGGGTGCGCCCGGTGGCGAGGTGCCAGCGGCCGGCGGCCTCGGCGAGCGAGATCTTGACGAGGCAGCCGATCACGGCGGCCCACAGCAGGGTGTAGCCGAACTTGGCGCCCGCGATGAGCGTGGCCACGAGGTCCCCGGCGCCGACACCGGTCGCGGCGACGACGACCCCGGGGCCGATGTGCCGCCAATGGGCCCTGCGCTGCCGGGGGTTCTCGCTCTCGCCCGTGTCGATCCGGGTGGATTCCGCCATGCGTGGCCGCCTTCCCCTGCGCCGAAACCGTGTCCTCGTCACCCAAGCCTGTACGGGGAGGGACGGGAAAGCCGGGATCACGCCAGTGTGCGGGGCCGACCGGTCGACGCCCGGCCGCCACCGGCCGGCAGGTCAGCGGGGGAAGGGGTCAGCGGGTCAGCTCGCGGACGTCCAGGGGCATCCGCCACGCCTGGCGCCTGCGTACGGCGTCCAGGTCGGCCTGAAGGGGGCTGGGCGGTACCGCGAGAACCGGGCAGGGGGCGTGGGCCAGGCAGTACCGCGCCACCGACGGGCGCAGCGCACGCAGCAGCGGGGCGCGGCTGCCCGTGCCGACGACGAGCAGGTCACCGCCGTCGCGGACGGCGTCGACGAGGGCGGCCCCCGGTGTGCCCCGGACCGTCAGGCCGGCCGGGGACACGCCCGGCCGGCCCGCGCCGAAGGCGTCCAGGATGCCGCGCAGGCGCTCGTCCGCCGTGTCGCGGCAGGCGCTCAGGACCGAGGGGACACAGCTGTTGCGGCCACCGAGCCCGCCGCCGGGCGGCTGCCAGGCCAGTACGACCCACAGCTCCGCCTCCCGCGCGCGGGCCTCGGCGGCGGCCCGGTGCATCGCCGTCAGGCTGCCCGGGGAACCGTTCGCCCCCACCACGACCCGTCCTCGCACCGTCCTGCCTCTCTCACCCGACGCCGCCGCCCTGCCGTGGCACCCCCTGGAACCACGGCAGGGCCCCGCCATTGTGGTCGCCCGCGGGGGCCGCCGTACCCGTCCTTGACGCGTCCCTGCCGCCCGGACGCCCCTTCTTGACGTCGTCCTGACGTCTTCCGGTCGCCGCAGGCCGGGAGCGCGTCAGGGGCGCGTCAGGGCGGCCGGCGGGGCCGGGAACGGCGACGGGCCCCTTCCGCCGGCCGGGAACGCGCCGGCGGAAGGGGCCCGAAGGGCAACCGTCAGGTGCGGTACGCGAAGAAGCGCGCGTTCGGGTTGGACGCGATGATGCTCGCGAGCGACTTACGGTACGTGTTGGTGGAGTGGTACGTGAGGTACGGCATCCCCGCCTTGCTGCGGTAGGTCACCATCATGGAGTGGTCCTTGGACCCGTCCTTGTTGAAGTCCACCTGCAGCACGTCACCGATGTCCATCTGGTACACGTTCGCGAGGTTCGTGGCCTTCTGGTTGGACAGGGTGAACCACGCCCACTCGTTCACGCCGACCCAGGACTGGCTCTGGCCCTTGGAGCTGTCGTACCACCAGTTGCGGTAGTCCGTGGCGGAGCCCGGCTGGTGCTTCCAGCCGCCCGCCTTCAGGGCCTGGCTGATGAAGTTGGTGCAGTCACCGCCGGCACCGTTGAACTTCCGGTACGCCGGGTTGTACTTGCTCCAGTACTTCTCCGCGTACTTCGCCATGGCGTTGTAGTCGTACGCGCCGCCGGTCAGCACCTTGGGCTTCGACGCCGGGGCGGGGTACTTCGTGGCGGCGGGCGTGCCGTCCGGGTACTGGTTGCCGTCGTCCTTGATGACGTTCGCCTTGGCGGCGACCGGCTCGTTGACGGCGACCGGGCCGGCCTCCTGGGACTTGATCGAGTCGAGCTCCCAGCCACCGCCCTTCTTGCTGCTGAGCGTGAGCTCGTAACGTGTCCGGAAATCGGTGTTCTCGGGCTCGTCCCCGCGCAGCTTCTTGTACGTGAGCGTGGTGTGCTCGGTGACCTGCACGGTCGCCTTGCCCCCCGTGACCTTGGCACGGTCCACCGAGACGCGGGTGTCGGCGCCCGTGTAGGCCTCGCCGAGCTCCGCCAGCAGCGTCTTGCGGGAGCGGAGCGACTCGACCGCCGCCTCCTGCTCCTTCTTCAGCTGGGCCGAGAGGCGCGTCTTGGAGTTGGCGCGGCCGGAGCCGTGCCGGACCGACTGGCCGTCCACCAGCGCCTGGGTGCGCTGGGAGAGGACCTCGTCGGCTATGTGGGCAAAGGCGTCGGCGGTGGCGCGGTCCGCGTCACGGGGCCCGGAGGCCGCGGAAGCGGAGTAGGCGAACAGGCTGCCGGTCACGACGGCCACGGTCAGGGCCCCGATGGCGGCGGGCCTGAACCTTCTAGGTATCACTGTGTATCCCCTTGTCACCCGGTATCACACGAACCGGGGGACGGAATCTTCGCACAACTCCGCCGCTGTCTTGTTCCGTTCCTTGCAAGGCGGTCGGAATGGTTCCGGAACCGGCGACGGCACGGTAGCGGAACCCGCCGTCGGTGTGGCTCCGGGCGGTCCGCCCGGAGCCGTGCGGGCCTGGTCCGGCCTCCGCTGGGGCCTCACAGACAATGCCTCTAGGGTGTGGGAAAGCACGGCAGAGGGAGCAAACGGAGTGGGCAGGCGGGAACCGGTCGGAAGAGGAAGACCGCGCGGCAGGCGTGCCAAGCCCGCGGCACGCCGGGGGGTTCGGCGGGGCACCGGCCGGCTCGCCGGCGTACGCGCCGGGATACGTGCCCGGATACGTGCCGGTGTGCCCGATTCCCTGGCCCCGGCCCTTGCCGCCGCGCGGACACGGCTGCGGCGTCTGCGCCCCGCGTACCCCCGGCCCGGCCGGGCCGGCTGGCGCCGGTGGGTCCCGTCGGCGCGCCAGTGGCTGGGTGCCTGTCTGTACGCGTTCCTCGCCGTGACGGGCTTCGTCGGGATCGCCTACGCCGTCACGGACATTCCCGACGATCTCAACTCCTTCGCCCGCCAGCAGGACAACGTCTACTACTGGGCCGACGGTTCCACGATGGCCCGGACGGGCTGGGTCAGCCGGCAGGAGATGCCGCTGGAGAAGGTGCCGCCGAAGGTCCGGGGCGCCGTGCTCGCGGCGGAGAACGCCAGCTTCTACTCGGACCCCGGGGTCTCCCCCACCGGCGTCCTGCGCGCCGTGAAGGCGGCGGCGACCGGCGGCGAGACCCAGGGTGGGTCCACCATCACCCAGCAGTACGTCAAGAACGCCTACCTGAACCAGGACCGCACGCTCAGCCGCAAGTTCACCGAGCTCCTGCTCGCCATCAAACTGGACAACCGCGCCTCCAAGGACCAGATCCTCCAGGACTACCTCAACACCAGCTGGTTCGGGCGCGGCACCTACGGCATCCAGCGCGCATCCCAGGCGTACTACGGCAAGGACGTCTCCCAGCTCAACCCGAGCGAGGGCGCCTTCCTGGCCTCCCTCCTCAAGGGCGCCGGACTCTACGACCCGGCCCTGAGCGCGGAGAACCGCGCGCGGGCCGTCGAGCGCTGGAACTGGATCCTGGACCGGATGGTCGTGACCGGGCACCTCTCGGCCGCCGAACGCGCCACGTACACGGCGTTCCCGGAGCCCTCGGGCATGAACCTGGTGGGCATCCCGGGCGCGCAGAACGGCTATCTGGTGGAGATGGCCAAGGCGTACGCGGTCAAGGCCGGCCGCATCAAGGAGTCGGAGTTCGACCTCGGCGGCTTCCAGGTCTACACGACGTTCGACAAGGACCGGATGGCCGCGCTGACCGCCGCGGTCCAGGAGACCCAGAAGGACTTCGACGCCGAGAAGCGGCCCGACACCGACAAGCACGCGAAGATCGGCGCGGCGAGCGTGGCGCCCGACGGGCGGCTGCTGGCCGTGTACGGCGGCCCCGACTACCTCAAGCAGGGCTTCAACGAGGCGAACGCGACGACGATCCCGGCCGGCTCGGTGTTCACGCCGCTCGTGTACGCCGCCGCGCTCGAGGAAGGGGTGCTGCGCACGCGCGGCAAGCCCCGTACGCCCGTGGCGCCCACCACCGTCTACGACGGCAACGACCAGGTGACCGTGCAGACGCCGGAGGGACCGTACTGGGACCGCAGCGGCAAGGTGGTCAAGGGACGCAACGAGGGGGGCCGCAACTGGGGTCAGGTCACCCTGCGCCAGGCCGTGGCCGACTCCGTCAACACCCCGATGCTCCAGCTCGGCCTCGACGTGGGCCTCGACCGCGTGGAGGTGTTCGCGGAGCGCTCGGGGCTGCTCGCCTCCAGCCTGGGGCCGCGGATCCCCACGTTCGCGCTCGGGGAGAACTCCATGCCCAGCGCGATCCGGATGGCGGGCGCCTACCAGACGTTCGCCGCGGACGGGATGCACACCGATCCGTACTCGGTGCGCTCGGTCACACGCGCCGGCGCCCCGGTGCCGATCGCCGCGCCGAAGCCGACGCGGGCGATGTCGGAGCGGACGGCGCGCGCGGTGACGGACGCGCTGCGGGCCACGGTCACCGAAGGCTCGGCGAAGGCGGTGAGCAAGGCCCACCCGGGCGCGGCGGGCAAGACCGGGACGACCGCCGCGAACACGGCGGGCTGGTTCGTGGCCAGCACCGGGAAGGAGATCACGGCGGTGGTGGTGTACCGGATGGCGCTGACCGACCTGGTTCCGCTGCCGCTGACGGGGCTGGGCGGCGACGCCCCGAACACCCCCGCGAGCGCGCGGGCGGTGTCCCTGTGGGGCGACTACGTCAAGGCGGTGAAGTAGCGGGGCCGCGGCGCGGCGGCCCGCTACTTGATGAGCGCCTTCCAGTCCGGCGCCTGGGCCGGGTCGAGCATGCGCAGCTGGGCCAGGACCTTCGGGTCCTGGGCGTCCAGCCAGTCCGCCAGCTCCCGGAAGGACACGCAGCGCACGTCCTGGCGCGGGCAGACGTTCCGCATGACGTCCTCGATGGCCTTCATGTAGATGCCACCGTTCCAGTCCTCGAAGTGGTTGCCGATGAACATGGGGGCCCGGCTGCCGTTGTAGACGCGGTTGAAGCCGTTCATGTACGACATCCGGGTCTGCTCCTGCCACCCGGCGTACTTCGACGGGTCGCCCTTGGTGCTGTCACCGGACTGGTTGTAGAGGAAGTTGAAGTCCATGGAGAGGACCTGGAGCTCCTTGCCGTGCAAGGGGACGAGCTGGAGGGGGAAGTTCCATATGCCGTCCCGCTTGGACGGCCACATCTGGAAGTCCCCGGACGAGCTCGCATCGTAGCGCCAGCCGTAGTCCTTGATCGCCGTCATGAGGTTCTTCTGGCCCTCCAGGCAGGGCGCGCGGCCGCCGACGACCTCCCGGTCGGGGTCGAAGGGGAAGGGCGCCTCCTTGGTGAAGCCGGTGTTGGTCTTCCAGGTCTTCATGAAGGCGTACGTCTGGTCGATCTCGCTCTTCCACTCCTCGACCGACCAGTCACCGCCGCCCTTGGGGCCGCAGAAATGCCCGTTGAAGTGCGACCCGATCTCATGGCCGTCGGTCCAGGCGCCCCGCAGCTGGCCGACCGTGGACTTGATGTGCGGGACGGTCGGGTAGGAGATGGCGGCCGCGCCCTGGCCGTGCTGCGGCGGCCGGTAGAGCATCTTCTTGTCCTCGGGCAGCAGGTAGATGCCGGTGAGGAAGAAGGTCATGTGGGCCTTGGACTCCCGGGCCACCTTGCGGAAGTGGGAGAAGAGGTGGTCGTCGCCCTCCAGGGCGCCGTCCCAGGAGAAGACGACGAACTGCGGCGGCTGCTCGCCGGGCTTGAGGCGCTCGGGCTTGAGCTGGCCCGGCTGCGGCCCGGAGTAGGAGGTGGAGCCGTCGCCGAGCACCTCGACCTTGCCGTCCCAGTTCGGCTTCGGTCCCTTGCCCGCGCCGGGCTTGCCGGCGGCCGCGCCGCCCGCCGCCGTGGAGGCTCCGAGCCGGGCGTCGTCCTGTGCCTGCGACGAGCCGCCGAAGGTGAAGACGTAGGCGGTGGTGGCGGCCGCGCCGACGGCCATCACGGCGACGCCGGCGCCCAGGCGCTTGCGGTTCCGCACCTTCCTGTGGGCCTTGCGGGCAGCGCGGGACTGTGCCCGTGCGCCTGCGGCGCCCCCAGCGCCCCCGGCACCCGTGGCGCCCTCTGCGCCCGTGACGTCCCCTGCGCCGTCTGCTCCGGCCATCGCGGTCGTACCCCCCTGTTCACCGCAGCAGGGCCGCGCGTGGATGGTTCGTACGAATATAGAACTTGTCGGCACACCTTCCGCACCCCGGGCATCAGTTTCACGCCGGTTCACAGCCGGCTCACAGCCCGGGGGCGGACTCCGCGAGGGTGCGCCGCCTCATGCGGCCGGTGGGATCAGCGGGCCGCGGCGAAGGCCTGGGTCCAGTAGGAGTTCGGCTGGGCGAGGCCGACACCGATCTCCTTGAACGAGCAGTTGAGGATGTTCTGGCGGTGGCCGGGGCTGTTCATCCAGCCGGTCATGACCTGCTCGGGCGAGCTGTAGCCGTACGCGACGTTCTCGCCGTAGGTCGACCAGGTGTACCCGGCGCGGGTGATGCGCCGGCCCGGGTCCGAGCCGTCGGAGCCGGTGTGGGACATGGTGGAGTGCGCGGCCATGTCCTGGCTGTGGCCCTGCGCGGCGGCCGTCAGCTTGGCGTTGACGGTGAGCGCCGAGCAGCCGGCCTTGGCGCGCTCCTTGTTCACGAGGGCGACGACCTCGGCGGCGGGGCCGGAGGCCGGGGCGGTCGGCGGCTGCGTGACGACCGGGGGCGCGGGCCGGGCCGGGGCCGGCCTGGCGGGCCGGTCCGCCGCGGGCGGCTCGGCCTCCGTGGGCGGCTCGGCCGCGGGGGTGGCCGGCCGCGTCTCCTGCGGAGCCGGGGCGTCCTGTCCGGCGGGCTCGGCCGACGCGGAGGGGGTGGCCGGCGCGGTGGGCTCGCCCGGCGCGCCCGGCGCCGTCGGCGTGGCGGTCGCGGCCGGGGTCTGCGCGTCACCCGCGACGCTCAGGAGGGACGCGGCGGGGAAGGGGGCGCTGTGGGTGGGGCGTACGCGCTGCCGGTCGGCCTGCGCGGCGCCGGACCCCTGGGTGTCCCAGCAGGCCATGGCGGCCGTGGGTATGCCGACCACGCCGAGGGTGACGGCGGCGATCGTCATTTTCTTGTACGGCGTCTTCTTACGGTGCTTGTGCATGCGTGACCTCACGTGGTTTCTGCGATGCGTCCTGCGCCGTCGGCTGCGGGAGCACCGGGCGCGCCGCCATTCTTAGAAAGCCCGGAACGGGCTCGCAAGTTTCCCCGGGGAGCTGTGCGGCGGCGCCGCGCACCGGGCTTGAAATGGGCGGACGGACGTGCTGACCGTGTGCACGGCGGTACGGCGGGGAGAGGCGACGGTCCCTCAGAAGTGCCTGTGACGTGGTACGCCGTGCGGATCGTCCGTTTCCCCGGGACACCCATTCCGTAAGAGTGGGGAATGTCGATTTGATGGGGACAAATCACAACATGTCGGTGAAGCCCGGGCGGACGTAATGCTTCCGTGACCCGCCGACCGGCCGTGATGCATGTCACTGTTTCGCGCGGGAACCGCGCCGCGCGTCGCGCCGCGCGTCGCGACCGGGCGGTGCGGCGCACGGATCGCTTCAACTCCGCCTGGAATTCACTTCGTTGAGGCTGTCATGCCCCTTGTCGCGCTGTCGTCGTTCCCGAATGATGCTCCCGGTGACCCCTCATCGCATCCGGAGATCGTCCGCCGTC
This sequence comes from Streptomyces sp. NPDC090022, assembly GCF_044748145.1. Classification (NCBI taxonomy): domain Bacteria; kingdom Bacillati; phylum Actinomycetota; class Actinomycetes; order Kitasatosporales; family Streptomycetaceae; genus Streptomyces; species Streptomyces sp. NPDC090022. The sequence goes on along the minus strand of NZ_JBIVFN010000001.1, from coordinate 485,056 downwards.
GTCTGCGCCGCCCTCGCCCTGGTGGTGGCCCTCCCCCAGACGGCCTTCGCTGCTCCTCCCCCGGCGCTCCCCGCGAACGCCGAGGCCATGGAGTCGACGTTCCAGCCGGCGTACGACTACGACACGGACGGCTGCTATCCCACCCCCGCCATCGGACCGACCGGGGTCCTCAACGGCGGTCTCAAGCCCAGTGGCGCCCTCAACGGGAGCTGCCGGGACGCCTCGGACCTCGCCAACACCAACGGCTACTCCCGCGCCACCTGCAACAACGGCTGGTGCGCCGTGATGTACGCGCTGTACTTCGAGAAGGACCAGGCCGTCCCCGGCATAGGCCTCGGCGGCCACCGCCACGACTGGGAACACGTGGTGGTGTGGATCCAGGGCGGCGAGGCGAAGTACGTCGCCACCTCCGCCCACGGGAACTTCGTCGTCCACGCCCGCGACCGGATCCGCTGGGACGGCACCCACCCCAAGATCGTCTACCACAAGGACGGCGCGAGCACGCACTGCTTCCGCGCGGCGAACACCAACGACGAACCGGCCGAGAACCACCGCGGCACGTGGCAGTTCCCCGCGCTCGTGGGCTGGTCCGGTTTCCCCGCGACGCTCCGGGACAAGCTCAGTCAGGCCGATTTCGGCAGCGCGCACTTCGGCCTGAAGGACGGTTCCTTCGCCCCCCACCTGGCCAAGGCCAAACCGGCGGGCATCCCCTTCGACCCCTACCAGTAGGGCCGGTCCCGCCCGGGCAGACCCTACGGGCTGTCCGGGCGGAGCTCGATGTGGTCCGCGGCCAGGTCCACCGCCACGCGGTGCTCCATGCCCAGCGCCTGGAGGAACTTCGGGGGCAGCTGGACGCGCCCGGAGCGGTCCAGGACGACGTACTCGCGCTCGCTGACCGTTTCCCCGCCGTGTTCGTCGGTGACCAGGCGGCGCAGCACCTCGCTGCTGGTGCGGCCGTCGCGGATGGCCACCGTGCGGCGGACCTCGCCCGCCACCATGGGGTCGTGCGTCACGATGACCACCGTCACGCCGAGCTCCTTGTTCACCGTACGGAAGGTCTCGAAGACCGACGCGGCCGTCTCCGAGTCCAGTTCGCCGGTCGGTTCGTCGGCCAGCAGCACCTTGGGATCGTTCGCCATCGCCACCGCGATCGCGACGCGCTGCTGCTGGCCGCCGGACAGCTGCGCGGGGCGCCGGTGCGCGAGGTCGCCGATGCCGAGGGCGTCCAGCACCTCCGTGACCCGGGCGGCACGGCGGGCCCCCGCGCCGCGCCGGGGGCCGCCCTTCAGCTGCATCGGCAGGGCGACGTTCTGGGCCGCCGTCAGGAAGGGCAGCAGGTTGCGGGCCGTCTGCTGGTAGACGAACCCGACCGCCTCGCGCCGGTAGCGCAGCCGGTCCCGCGCCGACAGGTCCAGCAGGTCGTAGCCGGCGACCGCCGCGCTGCCGGCCGTCGGGACGTCCAGGCCCGCCAGGATGTTCAGGAGGGTGGACTTGCCGCTGCCCGAGGCGCCGACGAGGGCCACCAGGTCGCCCTCGTCGACCGTCAGCTCCAGCCCCTGGAGGGCCTGCACCTCGATGCCGTCCGCGCTGAAGATCCGGACCAGGCGGTCGCAGACGATGGCCGCGTCCCTCCCCGGGGTGCGGGGCCGCGCGGCGGCCGTGGCCCGGCGGCGCAGCTCCTCGTACGTCGGCTGGTCGCTGTTCAACGCTGGTCTCCCGCTCTCAACTCGGTGGTGATCTGCCGTCGCCCGGATGTCGCCGCCTCGACGAGCACGGCCACGGCGACCAGGGCGGCCAGGCCCAGGGCCAGGCTCAGGACGGGCCCGGCCGTCAGCGTCACACCGGTCGGTACGCGTGCGCCGACCAACGCGGACAGGTCGATCGCCGGGCCCAGCAGCACGACGGCGCACGCCGCGGTCAGGGCACCGCCCAGCACCGCGGCCAGGGTCTGCGGCAAGGTCTCGGCGAGGATCAGCGCCACGCCCTGCCGGCGGCGCAGGCCCATGGTGCGCAGCCGGGCCAGCAGCGCCGCACGTTCGGGCACGGTCCGCATCAGCGTCAGCAGGACGGCCAGCAGCGCGAAGCCGGCGGCTGCCGCCACCGAGGCCCAGAACAGGCGCTGCGCCGAGCGTTGCAGCGGATCGTCGCCCAGCCCGGCGACCACCTCGGCGCTGGTGCGCACCGGATACACCTCGTCGGCGGGTCCCCCGCCGGACGCCGGCCCCTGACCGGCGGCGGCAGCGGCAGCCGGCGACGGAGAGGGGGACGGCCCCGGGGAGGCGGTCGAAGCCGCCGGGAGCGCGGCCCGGACGAGCGCCCTCAGCCGCTCCCCGCCGGGCGAACCGAGCGCGAACCAGCGGTTGGGGCGGTCGGTGCCGCCGACGGCCGCCGTCGCGGGGCCGGCCGGCAGGACGACGACCGCGGCATCCGGAGCCGGGTGGGCCGGGGTGCAGTCGATCACGCCGGCGACCCGGGTCCGCAGCTCACCGCCGTTGCCGGGCCGCAGCACGTACGTCCCTCCGGCGGCCTGCCGGGCCAGGCCCGCGCTGAACAGCGCCGGCACCGGGGCCTGGTCGGATCCCGCGCCGCCCGCGGCCAGCACGGCGGGGTCGAAGGAGCCGCAGCCGAGGGTGCGGGACAGCTCGGCGTACCCGGCCGGCTCGGCGACGACCACGGTGACCTGGGTGGGGCTCTGGGCGGCGCCGACGACGGTGGAGTCGTCGTCGATCCACAGCGGCACGGATGTCCGTACGCCCGGCAGCGCGGCCGCGGCCTTCACCAGCCCCTCCGGGAGCGGCGCGTTCCCGTACGTGGTGACCGCCGCGTCGCCCCCGACCGTCAGCCGGGCCACGCCCAGCCGGGACGCGTCCACCGAGTGCAGCACGGCGGCCCCGAACCCCCCGGTGGTGAGGGCGAGGAGCAGGGCGGCCATCGGCAGGACGGAGGGACCGGCCCCGCCCCGGGCGGGCGACCCGGCGCCGCGCGCGCCCGCGCCGCGGGCGGCCCGGGCGAGTCCGAGGAAGCCGACCAGGCCGGAGCGGCGGCCCGCCGCGCGGGCGAGCCAGCCGGTGACCACCGGCTGGATCCGGGCCAGCAGCAGCCCCCCGCACAGGGCCAGCAGCAGCGGGGCCGCGACGAGCAGCGGGTCCGGGTCGTCGCCGGCGGGAGCCACCCCACGGCGGCGGACCTCCAGGACCGCGGCGGCCGTGGCGAGCAGCACGAGCAGCTCGGCCAGGGGCCGGCGCCACCGCGCGGCCGGGCGCGGCGGGGTCAGCAGGACAGCGGCACGGACCGGGAAGGCCAGCAGGGCGAGCAGAGCGACGGCCGCGGCGGACAGCAGCGTGGGGGCGAGCCGCGGCGTGGGCAGCAGCAGGACGGCGAGCGCCGTCGCGGCGGCGGCCGCCGGGAGCACCGTGACGGCGCCCTCCCCCAGGAGCCGGCCGACGATGCCGGCGCGCGAGCCGCCGCGGGCCAGCAGCAGCCGCAGCTCGCCGTCCCGGCGGTCCCCGGTGAGCGCGCCGGCCAGGCACAGCACGACGAAGGCGACCCCGGCGACGCCGGCGGGTCCGATCGCGGCGAGCGGTGTCGCGGCCCGGATGCGGGCGCGGGCCTGCTCGAGCCGTTCGGGCAGCCACGAGGTGGTGTGCAGCTCGCGGAGGGTCTCGCGGGAGAGCGTGGCGGCGGTGGGCCCGCCGACGTACGAGGCGATGTCCCGCGCCGTGGCGTCGAGCCGGTCGGCGCGCAGCCGGCCGACGTCCACCGGGAGCCGCCAGAAGTCCTCGGCGGTCTGTCCCCAGGTGTCCAGCCGGCCGAGGTCACCGGCCCCGATCAGGGCGTCGACGTCCCAGGAGAGGTTCTCGCCCTGGTAGAACTCGCAGGCGCGGGCCAGGCAGCCCAGATCGTCCCGCCAGAAGTCCTCGCCCTCGTCGTGGACCGAGAAGAGGCCGACGACCTCGACGGACGGGGTGCCGTCGACCAGGGGCCTGCCGGCGAGGACGGATCCCACGCGGGCGCCGAGGGTCTGGGCGGCCCGCTGCGAGAGGACGACCTGGATCGGCGTGCCGTAGGGGGGCGCGTCGGGGGTGACGGTGGGGGTGTCGCTCGGCCAGCGGCCCTCCACCAGGGTGGTGTGCGCCCGCGCCTGGCGGACGTACAGCAGGGACAGCCGGGGCGGGAAACCGGACGGGCGGGACAGCTCCGGGTTCGTCAGCGGCTGCCGCTTGGTGTTGCGCGTGCCGTGGACCACCGTGCCGGGGTCGACGTGGAAGCTGCCGCCGGTCCGGGCGAGCAGGCTCCGCAGCGTGCCGTCCAGGAGTTCGGCGCTCTCCCCGTTCCTCGGTGTCGGGGCGGTGACCAGCAGGCTGGTCTGGCTCGGGCCGCTGCGCTCCAGGAAGGACCGCAGGGCCTGGTCGGCGCCCCGGTCCTGGGCCCTCGGCAGGGCCGCGGCCAGCACCACGGCGACGAACGCCAGCGCGGCGCCGAGCAGGGTGCCCAGCGGCGCCGCGCGCAGCCGGGTCCGCACCCACGGCGCGGGCCGCGCGGCGACGGTGGACCGCGGCGGGGCGGCGGGCGGCGGGGTGGCGGCGGGCGGCGGGGTGGCGGCGTGCGGCGGGGTGGCGGGCGGCCGGGTGGTCACATCTCCTCCACGGGACGCAGCCGGCCGGCGATGTCACGGCCGCGCGGACCGCTGAGCACGGCCGACAGCAGGGGTACGGCGACGATGGCGGCGGCCGTCAGCAGGGTCGGCCAGAACGGCATGTCCACCCGTACCGGCGGGAACGGCCGGCCCCCGGCGGGTGTCAGCACGACCAGGGGGGCCAGCAGGTGGACGAGCGCGACCCCGAGCCCGGTGCCGACCGCGGTCCCGATGGCGATCAGTACGCCGCCCTCGGCGGCGGACGCCAGGGCCAGGGACCGGCGCGGGGTGCCGAGCGCGAGCAGGACCGAGAACTCCCGGCCGCGTACGCGCCGTTCGGCGGCGGTGGAGGTGGCGAAGCCGATGGCCGCGAGGACGGCACAGGCGGCGGCGAGGGCGGCCAGCGCGCTCTGCGGGCCGGCGGTCAGGGGGTCGTCGAGCAGGCGGGCGGTGACCTCCTCGCGCAGCTGGACACGCTCGGACCTGGCCCCCGCGCGCAGCTCGGCCGCGGCGCGGGCCGGGGCCGGGTCGGCGGCCGAGGCGGCGGGCAGCCACCACTCGGTGGGCGCGGCCGCCTGCCGGCCGGCCGCCTCCAGCAGGAACCGGCCGAGGGCGCGCAGGTCGACGGCGAGCGCGGTCCGGCCGACGACGGGGAGGGCGTCCACGGCGGCGGTGATCCTCACGGGCACGGTCGCGCCGTCCAGCGCGACGGGAACGGTCGCGCCCACCGAGGCGCCCAGGGACCGCAGGTAGTCGGTGGTGGCGACGGCCGGGAGGGCCTCGGCGAGCGGCGTGGCGGGCGCCGGGAACAGCACGGTGTTGACACCCTTCTCGGTGCCCTGCCCGCCGAAGAAGCGCATCCGCAGCACGTCGGCGGAACCGGCCGGTACGGGCACCGGCTCAGGCGCCCGCAACGCCCGCGGCCCCTCCGGCGGCGACCACCGCCACCCACCGCCTGCGGCGGGGCTCGGCGTGGAACCGGGCGCGGAACCGGGCGCGGAACCGGACGTTACGCCCGGCACGATGCCCGGCGTGCCGCCCGACGCGGTGCCGGGCGCGGCACCCGACGTGGAACCGGACATGCCGCCGGGCGCGGAGTTGGGCACGGCGCCCAACGCCGAGCCCGGCGTGGAGCCCAACGCCGAGCCCGGCGTGGCACCCGATGCCGAACCGGGCGCGGAGCCCGACGCAGAGTCCGGCGTGGCCCCCGGCGCGGAGCTCGGCGCGGCACCCGGCGCGGAGCTGGGTGCGGCGTGCGGTGCGGAGGGGGGCGGTGGGGTTGTGGTGGCTTCGGCGGTCGGGGTGGGGGAGGCGGCGATGCGGCGCACGGTCAGTTCGCTGCCGTCGCCCGGCGGGCCGCCGTCGCCGCCGTACGACAGGCGGATCCCCGCGAGCGTCAGCGGGGCCGCGGCCGAGCCGACCGGGGCGCCGGTCAGCGCGTCCAGGGAGAAGGGGAGGGTGGCGTCGCCGGCAGTCGGCAGGGTGGCCGAGGGCGTGGCGTACGTCGCGCCGAACCGGTCGCGCAGCAGCAGGCTCACCGCCGCCCAGCTCGTCCCGGCGGACCGTACGGTGACGTCGACGTCGATCCGGCGGGGCGAGCCGGGCAGGGGGACGCCCGGGCCCGATCCGGCGGCGCCCGCGCCACCGGCGGCCAGCGGGCCGAACAGCTCCCGCATTCCCCGCCCGCCGCGCAGGTCCGCGCGCAGCGGCACCCGCTCGTCCATCAGGGCGGTGTCCAGGGCGACGAGGTCGGCGGGCTTGCCGTCGGGCAGGTTGTGCTGCCGGCGGGCCACCGGGATCAGCCGGTCGCCGCCGGGCAGGGCACCGTAGCGGCCGCCCTGGCCCATCGGGGACATGCTGCTGGCGGAGATCCGCAGGCCGCCCGCGGTGGCGAAGTCGGCCTGGTCGCGCTGGGACGCGGACCAGGCGGTGTGCTGGCCGAGGGCCAGGGTGCCGCTGGAGACGGCGAGGACGAGGAGCAGGACGGGTCCGGTGGCCCGGCCGGGCCGGCGGGCGAGCTGCCAGCCGAACAGGGCCGGCGCCAGGCTGCGGCCGCGGGCCGCCAGCCGTCCCCCGGCCCGCGCCGCGAACGGCAGCAGCCGCAGGACCAGCAGCGTGCCCCCGCACAGGGCCAGGGCCGGCGCGGCGACGAGGACCGGGTCGACGCCGAGCGTGCCGCCGTCGGCGGTGCCGGGCGCGGGGGCGTCCGTGCCGGCGTACCGCGCGAGGCGCTGGTAGCCGAGGACGGCCAGGGCCAGCACCGCCAGGTCCAGGCCGGAGCGGGCGGCGCCCGTGACCAGGGCCTGCCGGCGCCCGACGCGGCGCAGTACGGCGGCGGACGCCCCGCGCAGCAGGGCGGGCAGGGTCGTCAGCAGCACGCAGGCCAGGGCGCAGCCGGCCGCGACCGGCCAGACGAGCCAGGTGTCCGGGATCTCCGGCCGGACCTGCCCGAGCGGTCCGAACCGGCCGGCCAGGTCCAGCAGGGGCCGGGTGAGCAGGGGTGCCAGGACCGCCGCGGGCAGTGCCAGCAGCAGCGATTCGGTCGCGGTCAGCGCGCCGAGGCGACGGCGCGAGGCACCGCGCGCGGTGAGCAGGACGCGTTCCGGTTCCTGGCGGACGGTCAGGATGTGGGAGACGAGGAGCAGGGCGGCGCCCGCGAGGACGGCGAGCTGGAGCGCGCCCATCAGCAGGGTGGACCGGGCGACGAGCAGGCCGGATTCCGACTCGGCCAGCAGCCGGGGCAGTTCGGTGGCGGCCCGGAGCGAGGTGGTCCGCTCCAGGGCGGCGCCCGCCGGGGCCGCCCTGGTCCGCACGGCCCCGGCCTCGGCGGTGCCGATCGTGCGCAGGTCCGGGGTCAGCAGGGTGAGGCGGTAGTTCTGCAGCAGCCCGCCCGTCGTGAAGGCGCTGTCGTCCACCAGCAGCGGGCCGTACGTGGCGAAGGTGCCGGCCTGGACCTCGCGGCCGCCCAGCGGGTCGAGGCGCCAGTACCCGGCGTCCGGGTCGGTGGCCCGGTAGACGCCGGTGACCTGCACGGTCAGCTCGGGTCCGCCGAACCGGTCGGCCAGCCGGACCGGGGCGGGCAGCGCGGCCCCGTCCAGGCCGAGCCGGGCGAGCGCCGCGCGCGGCACGGCCACCTGGAGCGGCGCGGCGGGGGCGCCGGATCCGGGCCCGGCCGTGACCGGGGCCGGCCACTGGCCGGCGAGCAGGTCCGTGTGGTCGCGGCCGAGTGCGGCGAGCAGGGTGAGGTCGGCGTCGCGGCCGGAGGCGGCGCCGCCCGGGAGTCCGTACGAACGGCTGTGCGCCACGCTCCGGAAGGCCACCGGGAGCCGCCCGAAGACCTGGTCCGCGTAGGTCCGTACGGCCGCGTCGTCCTTGGCGCGGTCGGCGGCGGGACGGCCGCTGGTGATCACGACGGTGGTCCGGGGCTGTTCCGGCCCGGTCAGGGCACGCCGGAGCCCCTCCTCCCCCACACCGCGGGCGAACGCCGTCAGCGCGGTCAGGGTGGTCGCGGTGATCAGTACGGTGAACAGCATGGCGACGGCGAGCGGCCATCGCCCGCGCAGTCGGCGCACGACGAAGCCGAGCACGTTCTGTTTTCCTCCCCCGTCCGGGACCCTAGGTACCGGATAGCGGACGATGCTGTCAGATTCGCGCCACGGACGGAAGGGGCTTGCGCGATTGCTGCCACAGATGCGCAAATGCGATCAGAAGGCTGCATCACGAGGCGGCACCGGCAGCGGGTGCGACGGACAGGTCAACGGGGGGTACGGGCGATGAGGGACGACAGGGGACCGGTGGCGGCGGTCCCGGCGCCGCGGGAGGCCGACGGCCTCGCCGCACGGGACGGAGGCACGCCGATCGTGGTGGTGGACGACGTCCACCACAGCTTCGGCAGCGGGCCGCAGGCCGTCCACGCCCTGCGCGGCGTGTCCTTCGAGGTCCGCCGCGGCGAACTGACCGCCCTCAGGGGCCGGTCGGGCTCCGGCAAGACCACGCTGCTCAACCTCGTCGGCGGCCTCGACACCCCGGCCTCCGGCCGGATCATGCTCGACGGCACCGACCTCGCCACGCTCGACGAGCCGGGTCTGCTCGCCCTGCGCCGCGACCGCATCGGCTTCGTCTTCCAGTCCTTCGGTCTGATCCCCGTCCTCACCGCCGCCGAGAACGTCGGCGTACCGATGCGGCTGCGCCGCGTCCCGGCCGCCGAACGCGAGGAGCGCGCCCGGACCCTGCTCGCCCTGGTCGGGCTCGCGGACCACGCCGAGCAGCGCCCGGGCGAACTCTCCGGCGGCCAGCAGCAGCGCGTCGCGGTGGCCCGTGCCCTGGCCAACGACCCCGATCTGATCATCGCGGACGAGCCCACGGGGCAGCTCGACTCGGAGACCGGCCGGTCGATCATGGAGCTGCTGCGCGCGGTGGTGCGCAGCGAGGGCGTCACCATCCTCGTCGCCACCCACGACCCCCATCTGATCGAGCTCGCCGACCGGGTGGTGGAGCTGCGCGACGGGCACGTCGTCGAGCCCGGGAGCGTTCCCCGCGCGGCTTCGTGAGCCGCTGGATAGGGTGAGAGACCGACGGCCTCGAGCGGCGGAGGCGGTACGCACGACCGCGAGCGGAGGCGGACGGCGAGCGAAGGCGGTCGACGATGACGGCAGCGCAGCGGCCCGGTACCCCCGCGCCGCCCCTCGTCCCGCCGGTCGGTTCCCACAACGAGTGGGACCCGCTGGAGGAGATCATCGTGGGGCGCCTCGACGGCGCCACGATCCCCTCCCGGCATCCGGTCGTGGCCTGCAACATTCCCGCCTGGGCGGCGCGCCTGCAGGGGCTCGCCGCCGGCCGCCGCTACCCGCGCGCCCTGGTCGAGACGGCGCAAGCCGAACTCGACCGGTTCGTCGCCCTCCTCCAGTCCCTGGGCGTCACGGTCACGCGGCCGGACCCGGTCGACCACAGCAGGCGCTTCGCCACCCCCGACTGGTCCTCCCGCGGCTTCGGCACCACCTGCCCGCGCGACAGCCTGCTGGTGGTCGGTGACGAGATCATCGAGACCCCGATGGCGTGGCCGTGCCGGTACTTCGAGACGCACGCCTACCGGGGCATCCTCAAGGACTACTTCCGGCGCGGTGCCCGCTGGACCGCGGCGCCGAGGCCCCAGCTGACCGAGCCCTTGTTCGAGGCGGACTTCCGCGTCCCCCGGGACGGCCAGCCCGTACGCCACATCCTCACGGAGTTCGAGCCGGTCTTCGACGCGGCCGATTTCGTACGGGCGGGGCGCGACCTGTTCGTGACCCGGAGCAACGTCACCAACCGCATGGGCATCGACTGGCTGCGCCGCCATCTGGGACCGGGCTACCGCATCCACGAGGTGGAGAGCCGCTGCCGTACGCCCATGCACATCGACACGACGCTCATGCCGCTCGCGCCCGGCAGGGTGCTGGTCAACCCCGAGTACATCGACGTCGACCGCCTGCCCGAGGCGCTCCGCTCGTGGGAGGTCCTGGTCGCCCCCGAGCCCGACCCGGTCGGCGAGCCCCTGCTCAAGCTCACGTCGATGTGCGGCAAATGGCTGAGCATGAACGTCCTCATGGTCGACGAACGCCGGGTGATCGCCGAGCGCCACCAGACGGGCATGCTCCGGGCCCTCGAGGCATGGGGCTTCGAGCCGATCCCGTGCGACCTCCAGCACTACGCGCCCTTCGGGGGCTCGTTCCACTGCGCGACCCTCGACGTCCGCCGCCGGGGCACCCTGGAGTCGTACTGCCCCTGACCGGCGCTCCGGGCGCGGTCCGGGGCGATCCACCATACGATGGGCGGGAACCGGCGCGGGAGGCCCGCCACGGCGCCCGCCCTGAGCGATCGGTGCGGAGACGTATGGCACAGGCCGCCGACCCGGCGCGGACCGTCATCCTGACCGTGGACGACGACCCGGGAGTCTCCCGCGCGATCGCCCGTGACCTGCGGCGCCACTACGGCGCCGGCTACCGGATCGTGCGGGCCGAGTCCGGGGAGTCGGCGCTGGAGGCGCTGCACGAGCTGACGTTGCGGGGCGATCTGCTGACGGCCTGGCGCTCCGGCGACTACCGGCCCGTGCCCGCCACGAAGGTGGTCGGGCACCGCTGGTCGGCGCCCTCCTCGCGGGTACGGAAGTTCCTGGCCCGCAACCAGGTGCCCTACCGCTGGTACTCCTCCGACGAACCCGAGGGGCGGCGGCTGCTGGAGGCGGCCGGGGCCGACGGGCACCGACTGCCGGTGGTCATCACCCCGGAGGGCACGGCGCTGATCGAGCCGGAGCCGCCCGACCTGGCCGCCCACGTCGGACTCGCGACGACGCCGGCGGCCGACTTCTACGACCTCGTCGTGATCGGCGGCGGCCCGGCCGGCCTGGTCGACAAGCACCACGGCAGCCTCCAGGCCGAGTCGGTCCCGGGCGACACCCGCTTCCAGGTGCTGCTGCCACTGACGGCCCCCGCCCCCGGAACCGACCCCGGGCCCGGACCCGCCACCGACCTCCCAACCGCCGAGGAGCCGGCATGACCGACGACACCAAGGACATCAAGGGAATCGACCCGGGCGTCCCGCCCACGGGCACCGGCTGCGTCGACTGCGACGCGGTGGGCGGCTGGTGGTTCCACCTGCGGCGCTGCGCCCAGTGCGGGCACATCGGCTGCTGCGACTCCTCACCGGCCCAGCACGCCACCGCCCACTGGCGGTCCACCGGCCACCCCCTGGTGCAGAGCTTCGAACCGGGCGAGGCGTGGTACTGGAACTACGACACCGACACCATGTACGAGTCCGGCCCCGCGCTGACCCCACCGGAGGCCCGCCCGGAGAGCCAGCCGGCCCCGGGCCCGGCCGACCGGGTCCCGCAGGACTGGCCGGAGCGGCTGCACCGGTAGAGGGTCGCCGATACTGATCTTCATGCACCCCCACGTCACCGCCGCCACCCTCGAACGCGTCGCCGGGCACCGGGCCCGCTTCGACCTCCGGTTCGGGCAGTACTTCGACACCCTCGCCGGGCGTTTCGACGTCCCGGTGCCCAGCCGGTACGTCCCGCGGTGCGTGGAGCTCCTGCGGGAGTTCTCGATGCGCGGCGGCAAGCGGCTGCGGGTGGTGCTGCTGTACGAGGCGGCCCGGCTGGTCACCACGGACGAGGTGGCGGGGCTCGCGGAGGCCGCCCTGAGCATCGAACTGCTCCAGACCCACGGGCTCGTCCACGACGACATCATCGACGACGCGCCCCTGCGCCGCGGCGGCCCCTCGACGTACTACGCCTACCGCGCCGAGTTCCCCGGCAGCGGCCCCACGGCCCTCGGGCTCGCGGTGCTCGCCGGGGACCTCGCCGCGTTCCTGTCCACCCAGGTCCTGCTGGAGGCCGCGGCCCCCGCCGAACTGCGCCAGGCCCTGCTCGGCGTCCACACCCGCACCGCCGCGGAGACCGTGGCCGGGCAGATCGCCGACCTGGAGCGGGACTCCCACGCGCTGCCCGACGAGGAGTTCCTGCACACCGTCACCGACTTCAAGAGCGCGCGGTACTCCGTCCTCGCGCCGCTGACGATGGGCCTGCTGGCCGCGGGCGAGGACCCGCGGCCGCACCGCGCCCGCCTCCACCGGTACGCCAGGCTGGTGGGCATCGGCGAGCAGATGCGCGACGACTACCTGGACCTGTTCGGCCCGTACGGCGACGACCCGGCGGCCGAGGGCAAGTCGACGGGGGCCGACCTCCGCGCCGGCCGCCGTACGTACGCCGTCCGCGCGCTGCTGGCCGCGACGACCGGGGCCGACGCGGCGGCCGTCGAAGCCGCGCTCGGCGACCCCGGCTGCACGGACGCGACCCTCGGCCGGATCCGGGAGATCGCCCGCGCCGCCGGTGTGGACCGGACGCTCAGGGCGGAGATCCGCCGGCACGCGGAGGCGGCCGCCGCCGAGGCCGCGTCCTGGGAGCCGTTCTGGCGCGCGGAGGCCGTGGACTTCTTCCGGGGCCTGCCGATGTGGAACGTGGAGCGGATGCCCTGAGGCCCGGAAGCCGGCCTCCTCGGGCGGCCGGCGACGCGCTCGTCCACCGCGGGGTGTCAGGCCTCGCGGTCCATGACGCGGCGGGCCGCCTCGGCCTCGGCGGCCGGCGGGGACAGTTCGTCGAGCGTGTCGAGCTCGTCGTCCGACTCCAGCTCGCGTTCCCAGGCGGCGGCGAGCCGTTCCCGCTCCTCGGGAGGCCCGTTCTCGACGGCCTCCCGGTGGTGCGGGTCCAGCGCCGCGAGGAATCGTCCGACCGCGTCCGTCGGCATGGGCCGTACTCCTTCTCGCCGGGCGGGAGGGGCGGCGGCCACCGTGCCGCCGCGCCGTTCCAGCATCGCGAACCGGCCCCACCCCGGCCGCCCGACACGGCACGCCGTCACCCGGATAGCCTTGCCCCCAGTTACCGGCAGGTAGGCGTGAAGGGGTGGGGTCCATGAGCAAGGACGACGCACGGCGCGGGGAACAGGACCGGGACGACGCGGAGTTGATGTTCCACGGGGTCGCCCGGCAGGCCGAGCTGGTGCGCGGCGGTACGTACACCTCCCGCGCCCTGGTCGAGGCGGCGCTGCGCCGGACCGCCCGGCTCGACCCGGCCCTCCGGGCCTTCCGCGTCGTCCTCGCCGAGCAGGCCCTCGCCGAGGCCGACGCCCGTGACGCGGAGGCGCCGCGCGGCCCCCTCCACGGCGTGCCCGTCGCCGTCAAGGACGAACTGGACGTCGCCGGTCAGGTCACCACGTTCGGCGGCTCCGCCAACCGCACTCCCGTCACCGCCGATTCCGAGGCGGTACGCCGCCTGCGCGCCGCCGGGGCCGTCGTCATCGGCAAGACGGCGATGCCCGAGTTCGGCCAGTGGCCGTTCACCGAGTCCGCCGCCCACGGGCACACCCGCAACCCCTGGGACACCACCCGGACCCCCGGCGGGTCCAGCGGCGGCAGCGCCGCCGCGGTCGCGGCCGGGCTCGTCGGGGCGGCGCTCGGCGGCGACGGCGGCGGGTCCATCCGTATCCCGGCCGCCTGCTGCGGGCTGTTCGGCCTCAAGCCCCAGCGCGGGCGGGTCTCCACGGCCCCGCAGTCCCACCTCTGGCACGCCCTGGGCACCCTGGGGCCGCTGACCCGCACCGTGCGGGATTCCGCGCTGCTCTACGACGTCCTCGCCGGGACCACCGCCACCGACCGCTGGAGCGCCGGGCCCGCGGCGGCCACCGGCTGGCTGGAGGCGCTGGAGACCCCGCCGGGCCGGCTGCGCATCGGCTACAGCGCCACGCCCGCCGTGCCCGGGGTCCGTCCGCATCCGGAACACGTCGGGGCCCTCCTGGAGACCGTACGGACGCTGCGCGCGCTGGGCCATGACGTACGGGAGGTCGACCCCCGCTACCCGGACGCGACGCTCGCCTTCGCCGCGCAGTTCTGCGGCGGCGTACGGGCGGAGGCGGACGCCGTCGAACGCCCGGACCTGCTGGAGCGGCGCACCCGAGGCACCCTCGCGCTCGCCCGGCTGGTGCCCGACTCCGCCGTGGAGCGCGGGATCCGGGCAGGCGAGCGGCTGGCGGAGCGCGCCGACCGGATGTTCACCACGATGGACCTGCTGCTGACCCCGGTCGTGGCGGCCCGCCCGCGCCCGGTCGGCGCGCTGGACGGAGCCGGGCTGCTGACGGCGCTGGCGCGGTCGCGCCCGATGGTCGCCTACACCGCCCTGTGGAACGTCACCGGCCACCCGGCGGCCTCGGTCCCCGCGGGCCACGGCACGGACGGGCTGCCGCTGGCCGTACAGCTGGTGGGCCGCCGCGACGACGAGGTGACCCTGCTGCGGGTGTCGGCGCAGCTGGAGGCGGCCCGCCCGTGGGCGGACCGGCGCCCGCAGCTGCCGCCGTACGGAGGCGGATGACCGGCCGGCGGGGCCACGGCCGGTCCGGAGCCGGACCCCTCAGTCCTGCGTCGGGGTCAGGAGGACGAAGTCCGCGTTCGCCGGGTCCAGGCAGACGGCCATCCGGCCGACGCCCTCCGCGTCCACGGGCCCCATCTGCACGGTCCCGCCGTTCGCGGTGACCTGGGCGACCGCGGCGTCGCAGTCGGCGACGGCGAAGACGGGGTGCCAGTACGGCCGTCCCTGCGCCGCGGCGAGGTCCTTCGCGGACAGCTCCATGAGGCCGCCGTGCATGCGGTCCTCGGGGAGACCGGCCGGGGTGATGAGGGTGTAGGTGCCCCCGCCGCCGCCCGGCATCTCCATGTCGCTGAACTGCCAGCCGAACAGACCGCCGTAGAACTCCCGGGCCGCCGCGGCGTCGGTCGTGTACAGCTCGGTCCAGCAGAGCGAGCCCGGCTCGTCCACCAGCTCCACGCCCGTGTCCGTACCCGGCTGCCAGACGGCGAACTGTCCGCCCAGCGGATCGCTGTACTGGGCCATCCGGCCCCACTCGCCGAGGTCGCGCGGCGGCACCCGCACGGTGCCGCCCGCGTCGCGGACGGCCTGCGTCGTGGCGTCCGCGTCGGCGACGCGGTAGTAGATCATCCAGGCCGAGCGGGCGCCCTCCTCGGTGAGCTTGCCGAGCCCGGCGACACTCTTGCCGTCCTTCCGGAACATGCCGCCCTCCATGTCCTCGCCCTCCCCCATGGACTCGTAGTCCCACCCGAGCACGGCTCCGTAGAAGGCCGCGGCGGCCTGGACGTCCGGCGCGCCCAGGTCGAGCCAGCAGGGAGAACCGGGGACGAAATCAGTGGTGATCACGGCAGTGTCCTTTCGCGGGCCTGGTACGCCTTCAGCCTGGCACGGGGCACTGACACCCGCCCTCGGACGAGCGGAGGGGAAGGACGCTCCGGCTCCCCCCGGTTCGCCGGGTGGACCGGGGAGAGCCGGACCGTGACGCGGAGGCCGCCGGCGGGGAGGTTGTGGACGACGGCGTTCTGGACGAGGTTCGTCACCATGCGCAGCAGGAGTTCGGCGGAGCCGCTGGTCCGGGCCGCCCCGCCGGTGACGTCGAGCGTGATCCGGCGCTGTTCGGCGACGTGCGAATCGAGCCGTTCGAGCATCGAGTCGAACGCGTCCGACAGTTCGCGGAACTCGTCCTGGCGGCCCCGCATGCGGATGCGGTGGCACAGCGAACCCGTCCCGGCCATCCGTGCCGCGTCCGTGATCCGTGTGAGGGGTGCGGGCATCCGGCCGGCCAGGATCCAGCCGCCGGCCAGACCGAACACGAGCAGGAAGACCATCGCCACGGCCGCGGCGGGGAGGAAGGTGCGCACGAGGAGGTAGCGGTTGGGAGCGATCCCGAGGAGGCCCTGGGAGGTGTCGGGGACGTAGGCGGGCAGGGTCGCGTCGGGGTGCACGTCACCATGGCAGCCGAAGGGCTGTTGCGGTGGCGTATGCGATTTTCGACAGGTCCGCGATACACGACACCGGCCGTGTGGTCGGGGCGGGGAGCCGTAGCCGCGGCCCGGTCCCCGGCCCCGGCCGCCGGCCCCTGAGACGGCCCCGTACGATGCCCGCATGGCCCTTGCCGCGCAGCCCGCAGGACGCCGCCCCGCCGGGCGCGGCTTCGTGCTGCTCGTCCTGGTCCTGCTCGCCGGGATCCTCGGCATGCATGCCCTGACGCCCGGACCGGCGGCCGCCCCGCACCCGGCGACGGGGCACCCCGCGGCCGCAACCGCGGCCACGACCTCGGCCAGTGCCCACGCAGCGGACACGGCCGGGCCCGGTGAGGACTGCTCGCACACGGCCGGCGGTTCGCGCCACGTCGACCACGCGGACGCCACGTGCGCCGCGACCGGCGTCTCCTCCCCCTACGCGCCGCCGCCCCTGGTCTCCGGCGCCGTCGTACCCTGCGGCGTCCCCGCGTGGGTCGCATCCGTGCCCGAGGGGGGCGTGAGCGGCCGGGCCCCGCCCGATCTGGCCGAACTGCAACTCCTGCGGATCTAGAGCGCCCGTCGCGGTCCGCCCGCCGCGCGCGTATGCGCCGGGGTGGGCCGCGTCCGCGGACCGTCTCCCATCCGTACCGCACGCATGCCCGCGTACGCGGCATGCGCAGCAAGGAGTTGCACCAGCATGACCACCGAGCGTTCCCTCGTCCGCCGTACCGCCGCCGCTCTCGCCACCGGGGCGACCCTGCTCGTCCTCGCCGCCTGCGGCAGCGGCGACGGCGACTCCGCGGGCCACGGCGGCCACAACGGCGGGACCAGCGCCTCGCCGTCCGCGCCGGCTTCCGCGCCCGCCTCGCCGGCTCAGCACAACGCCGCCGACACGGCCTTCGCGAAGGGCATGATCCCCCACCACCGCCAGGCCGTCGAGATGGCCGCACTCGCGCCGTCACGCGCCGGGTCCACCGAGGTCAAGACGCTGGCCGAGGCCATCAGGAAGGCCCAGGACCCGGAGATCCGGACCCTCTCGGGCTGGCTCACGTCCTGGGGCGAGCAGGTGCCCGCCGAGGGTGCCGTCGACCACTCCGCGCACGGCACCGGCGGGATGATGAGGGCGGAGCAGATGGACGAGCTGAAGGGCGCCTCGGGCAAGGCGTTCGACACCGCCTTCATGCAGCTGATGATCGAGCACCACGAGGGGGCGGTGGCCATGGCCAGGACGGAGCAGGCGCAGGGCGCTTTCCCCGGGGCCCGGACCATGGCGGAGGCGATCATCACCTCCCAGTCCGCCGAGATCGAGCTGATGAACAAGCTCCTCGGCAAGAACTGACCGGCCGGCTGACCGGTCAGTCGACCGGCTGACCCGCTGGCCTTCCCACCGAGAGCCCGTCCGTCGCCCGGTCCGGCCTGTCGGGGCTGGTCGGCAAAACACCCCCGTGCTGCGCGTGCCGGGGCTTCTGGGCCGAGCTCGAGGGCTTCAACCCCGGCGGCATCAAGGACCGGCCCGGCCTCCACATGGCCGAACGCGCCCGCGCCTGACCGGCGCCGCCCGGCCGCCGGCCGTCCCTATCCGGGATACGGACGGCCGGCGGTCCGTGGCGTCCGCGCACCACCCGCTCGGGGGCAGGGGACGACTCCTACGGCGCGGTCAGGAGCTCCTCGATCGTGCCGCGTTCGGGGTGGTCCGGGCCGCGTCCCGCCAGCCGTCGGTACAGCCGCTGCCAGGCCGCTTCGTCCGACACCGGCAGGTGCGCGTGGACCAGGGCCGCTACGCGCTCCACCGCTTGCGCGATCTGGGCGGGGGCGTCCGGCCGGCACCGGGCGTCGCCGAGGTGGCGCAGCACGCTCGGGCCCCCGCCCACCCGGCGCAGCAGGTCGTCGGGGGTGATGAGGCCCTTCGTGAGCAGGTCTTCGAGGTAGCCGGTCGTCTTGTCGGACGTGCCGGTGTAGTCCAGTCCCGCCCGCAGCACGCTCTTGTCGGCGATCCAGTGCTCGGCGTAGGAGCGGTGGCTGCGGTGGTCGCGGCGTACCGCGTCGATGTTGCGGGCCGCGACATCGGCCGGTGTGCGGGGGCGGTTGACCATCTGGGGCCAGTACCGGAAGGGCTCGCGCGCGTGCTCGGCCTCCAGCTGGTTCCAGTCGGCGTCCGGGAAGAGCTCCATCAGCCGGTCGGCCGCGTCCGCGCCGGCCCGCGGGCCGAGGCCGCGCAGGCGCGAGACGAGCTTGGCCGTGGTCAGCTCCTGGTCCACCCGGGCGCGCAGGGCCGCGAGCGGGTCGGGAGCGGCCAGCGCCTTCCGGCAGATGCGGGTGACCGCGGGGCTGACGACGCCGGTGGCGAGCAGGGCGGACAGCCGGGCCGGGCCCGCGTGCCGCAGCAGGGTCAGGCAGCCCGTCAGCTGCTCGGGCATCTTGAACTTCTGCCGGTGGCTGCTGGCGAACGCTGCTTCGACGAGCTCCGGTTCGACGGCGTGCAGGCAGTCGGGGAGCGCGTTCCACGGGATGCGGTCGACGTACGGTGCGAGCGCGACCGCCGGGTCGGTGAGGGCTGCGCGGTGCTCCTCGGCGCCGACGTGGAAGTGCAGGTCCAGGACGGCGAGGTGAATCTCCGGATCGCCGTGTTCCAGGAGCCGCAGCGCGGTGCCCCGGGTCAGGTCGTGGCCGCGGGCGATCACAAGGAGGGCTTCGCGGTCCCCGGTGCGCCGGAGGTGTTCCAGGACCGCTCGGGGCGTGCCGTGGCGCAGGGCGACGACGTACCGGGCCAGCAGGGTGCCGGTGCCCGCCGGCAGGACGGGCATCAGGGCGTCCAGGACGTCGGCGTCGCACCGGCGCAGGACCTCGCCCGCCGGCCACCACCACCGGGCGTCGAACAGCTGGTCCGCGGTCTTCCGGCTGTCCAGGGCGCGGTCGGGCAGCAGGCCGGCCGGGTCGGCCGGGACGGTGTCCCGGGACCGCCGTACCAGCGCGGGCCAGCTGAGCAACGGCTCGGGTCCCGCGGCGCCGGGCCGGCAGAAGGCCTCGACGGTGGTGAGCAGCCTGAGCCAGGCGGCCGGGTCCGCTCCGAGCGAGGCCGCCAGGTGCGTCCACAGTTCCCGTTCGAAGGCACGGCGCGCCCGCTCGTGGTCGAAGCGGATGCGGTACGGCATCGTCCAGCGGGCCGGGTAGGCCGCGACGATGTCCGCAGCGCCGACGGCCCCGGCCTCGTAGGCCGCCACGAGCCTGTCCGCGCCGGCCGGGAAGCGGTCGGGGGAGGCCGCGCCGGCCGCCACGTCCTGCCGCAGTCGCTCCAGCGCCGCGGCCCCGTCGGCGGGCGGCGCCGGGTGGGGGTTGCCGGTGTCCGTCGGCAGTTCGCAGCGGTGCCATGCCTCGGTCAGCCACTCGGGGCGGCCGGCGGCCCGGGGGTACCGGCTCGGATGCGTACGCCCCAGAAAGCGCACGGCATCGGCGTCGGCGGGCAGGGCGGGGGCGCCCCCTCCCGCCTCCGTCGCCAGGCGGCGCAGGAGGTCGATCGCCGCCACCGCCGCCTGGTGGACGTCTTCCTTCGGCGCGTCGTACGGACGGGCTCCCATCGAAGTGCCTCTCTCCTGCTGCTCGTTCTCTGGATCGAGCACCAGTCCATCACGGGGGTCCGACGGTGCGGCGAGCGGGCCGGTCACTCTCCGACGAGACGGCGGGCCTCCGAGAGCAGGCGCAGGAGTTCGGTGCGCGCGGGGTCGTCCGGGGTGTCCGGGGCCGGGCGGGGCCCGTAGGTGGTCAGGACGTGCAGGGCGACGGCGGCCTGACGGGCGAAGAGGCCCAGCAGGTCGAGCTCGGGCAGGCCGGACCGGGCCTGGGGGGACGGGTCGAGCACCTCCAGGACGCCGAGGACCCGGTCCCTGCGGATGAGCGGGGCGGCCATCAGCGCGTTCGGGACGTAGCCGGTGGACTCGGCGATGTCCCTGTCGAAGGAGGTGTTGTCGTGCAGGTCGTCGACCACCATCGGTTCCCCCGAGGCGGCGACCCACCCGGCGATCCCCCGGCCCGCCGGGAACCGCCGGCCCACCAGGAATTCCTGTCCCTGCCCGGAGACGGCCTCGAAGATGAGCTCGTCCGCCGCGGCGTCCAGGAGCATGATGGAGCTCGCCTGCGCGCCGAAGATGGCGCGCGCGGTGTCCACCACCGACTGCAGGAGCTCCGCCACGACCGGATCCGGCCGGGGTGCTGCGGATACGACAGGGGCGATCGTCTGAGCCATGGGGCTTCCCTTCCGGCGCCGGTGGTCACCGGCTGCCGTGGACACGGACGTTGGCTGCGGACAGGTACAGGGCGTTCTTCAGCTGGAACGGCGTCAGCCGGGGGCCGCTCGACAGGATCCGTGCACAGAGCCCCGCGATGAACGGGGTGGCGTAGCTGTTGCCGGAGCTGCGGATCGACGTGCCGCCGAGCCACGCCACCTGGACTCCTTGGCCCGGAGCGAAGAACTCCACCGGGGGCTCGGGGTTGTAGAGGTGGAGGTCCAGGTCGTCCTCCTGGTGGCTGCCGACCGAGATGACCGAGGAGAAGCGCCAGGGAAAGCTCTCCACACGCGTGTTGTGGGCGGCGGCGACGATCACGGTCTGCTGGAAGTACGCCTCGTCGGCCAGGCGGCGCAGCTCGTTCACGAAGCGGTCGTGGGTGGTGGACAGGCTCAGGTTCACCACGTCGAACCGCTGGCGCACGGCCCAGCGGATGCCTTCGAGCAGGACGTCCCCGCTGCCGGAGAACCGGTCGCCGAGCACCCGGATGCTGGACAGCTCGCAGTCCGGCGCGACGCGGCGGATGATCCCGGCGCAGGCGGTGCCGTGACCACAGGCGTCCCCCTCCTGCGTCTCCTCCACATGGACCCCGTCGTCGTCCTTGAAGACGCGCCATGACCGGTCGACGGGGCCGACCATGGGGTGGTCCCGTTCGACGCCCGAGTCGACCACGCAGACACGTACCCCGTGCCCGGTGCCGCCGAGGAGGCCGTCGGCGGGCGGGTCCGGTGGACCGTCGGCCTCGACGGGGACGTCCGCGGGGCCCCGCCCTCGCAGGGCCCAGGTGAGGGCGGGCGGCGGTTGCTGGGCGGTGGTCATCGTGGTGCTTCCTTTCCGGCTCCGCCGGCTCGTCCGCCGGCTCGTCCGACGGCGCGGCCGTGCCCGGGCGGGCGGCTGTGGCAGCGGGAGAGCATGGCCTCGGCCTGGCGTACGGCGGGGAGATGTCCCTTGGCCGCGAAGCGCCGGCGGGCGCGCCCGGCCGCGGCGGCCGCTTCGGCCGGGCGCCCCAGCGCGAGGGCGGTACGGGCGAGGTCGAGGGCGGCGGTGCCCTGGACGATGGGCGAGTCGGTGCGGGCGGCGGAGGCGAGGGCCCTGGCGGCCAGCCGGGTGGCGGTCCCGGCCTGGCCCCGCGCGGCGGCGATCCGGGCGCGCAGGCCGTCGAGGTCCGCCGACTCGGCGTGGGGCCGGGCCGGCTGCGCCCGGTCCCCCTCCAGTTCGGCGAGGGTGCCGCGGGCGGTACGCCAGTCGCCCAGGTCCAGCCGGATGCGGGCGGCGTCGAGCAGGGCGACGCGCCGCAGGGCCATGGCGCCCAGGTCCCGCGCGGTGGCGGCGGCCCGCTCCAGGCTCAGGAGCGCCTCCTCCCGGCGGCCGGTCAGGTCGGCCACGGTCGCGGTGAAGAGCGGCAGGAAGGCGTCGGCCTCGGCGTAGCCCAGCCGTTTCGCGAGGTGCTCCGCCTCCGCGAGGCAGGCCAGGGCCCCGTCACGGTCGTCGTGGAGGGCCAGCACCACCGCCAGGGGGCAGTTGAGGGTCAGCCGGACCGCGCGGCGGCCGGCCCCCTGGTCGGCGAGCAGCTCGCGGCAGCGGGACACCGCGTCCGCGACCGGTTGGGGGCCGCGCCAGAGCGAGACCCCCAGCGCGCCGAGGGCCGCGGCCCGCTCCGGCTCGGCGTCGGCGCGTACCGCGTGGTCCAGCGCGCGGGCGAGCAGGCGCTCCGCCGCCCGGTGCCGGCCCTGTTCCTGGGCGCGCTGGGCCAGCCGCAGGCAGGCCCTGGCCTGGCCGAGGTCGTCGCCGGCGGCCGCGAAGACCGGCAGGGTGGCCTCGGCGGCCTGGGCCGGGGACTCCTCCGGTCCCGCGGACCGGCCGGCGGAGGCGAGGGCGAGGCGGGCGTGCGCGGTCTCCACCGCCTCCCCGCCGCCGGCCGGGGCCTCGGCGAGCACCTCCTCGAGCAGCGCCCTGCCTTCGGTGCCGCGCCCCAGGTCCAGCAGCGTCTGGCCGAGGCGTCGGCGGGCCGCCGTACGTCCCGGTTCGCCCGCCGCGTACCGGGCCGTGGCCCTGGTCAGTACGTCGGCCGCCCACACGGGGTCGGCGTGGGCCAGCGCCAGCCGCCCGGCCTCGGCGAGCGCGTCGGCGGCGCGCCGGCGCAGCCCGTCGGTGTGCGCGTCCTGGGCGCCCAGCTCGACCCGGTAGCGGTAGGCCTGTTCCAGATGGCCGCCGACCGCCGCGCTGCCCCGCCGGCGGACCGAGTCCAGCCGGGCCGCCCGTTCGTGCTGGTCGGCCCGGTCCTGCTTGGACTGGCTGGCGTAGACGACCTCCTGGATCAGGCCTCCGGCGAACCGGAACGCCCCGCCGTCCGGTCTGATCAGGCGGTGCCGGACCAGCCGGTGCAGCAGGGGCCGGAGCCCGGCCCCGGTCCACGCCGGCGCGGGCGCTCCGGCGAGCGCCGTCAGTTCGTCGGCGGTGAAGTCGCCGCCCAGCACGGACGCCAGGCCCAGGGCCCGGTGCTCGGGCGGGTCGAGGGCGTCGATCCGGGCGCCGATGAGGGCCTGGAGCGGGAGCGGGACGCTGTCGGCGTCGACGGGGCCGCCCGCGACCAGCAACTGCTCCAGGTGCAGGGGGTTTCCGCCCACCCGGGCCAGGACCGCGGGACCGAGCGGCGGCTCGTCGTGCGCCGTGCCCCCGGCCAGCTCGGCCGCGAGGCGTTGTGCCTCGGCGTCGGTGAGCCCGGCCAGCGGCACGGCGTCCACGGCCAGCTCGGGTCGTACGTCGTACAGCTGGGGGCGGGTGAGCAGGATGATCAGGACGGCCGCGTCGGCGAGGGCCCGCAGCAGCCGGTCGAGGGTGTCGAAGAGCGGTTGCGCGGCCCAGTGGCAGTCGTCGATGACCAGGACGACGGGCTCCGCTTCGGAGAGCCCGGCGAGGACCTTGGCGAGCGCGGCGCAGGTGTCCGCCGGCGACGGGTTGGGCGTCCCGTCCAGGAGCAGGCCCTGGTGGAGCACATCCAGTTCGGGCGACGGTACGGCCGTGCCGCCGGTGCCCAGCAGGTCGGCCACGGCATCGGCGAGCGGTCCGAGGCTGGGCTGCTCGCCGCGGGCCCGGCAGCGCCCGACGCCGTACCGGGGGCCGCCGGCCGTGGCCGTGGCCGTGGCCCGCTCGAGCCACTCCCGCACGAGTCTGGTCTTGCCCTGGCCCGCCTCCCCGCCGACCACCAGGCGATCGGCCCGGCGGGTCCGGACCACCCGGTCCAGCGTCCGGTCGATCAGGACGAGTTCGCGGGTGCGGCCGACGAAGGCGAGGTCGAAGCGGCGCAGCGCCTCCGGGTCCGCCGCCTCGTCCAGGCCGAGCAGGCGGTGCGCGGCGACCCGGTCGGCCTTGCCCTTGAGCAGCAGCGGGCCGGTCGGCGTCGTCCGGACGCCCGCTCCGGCGGCCGCCAGGGTGTCCGGTCCGATGAGGATCTCCCCGGCGGCGGCGTTCTGTTCCAGGCGTGCGGCCACGTTGACCACCTCGCCGGAGACCATCGCCTGCCGCAGGGTCGCCGAACCGGTCACCGCCTGGCCGGTGTTGAGGCCGATGCGCATCTCCAGCCGTACGCCGACGCCCTGTTCCAGCCGGTCGTTGAACCGGGCGAGCGCCTCCCGCATGGCGAGGGCGGCGGCGACGGCCCGGCGGGCGTCGTCCTCGCGTACGGTCGGCACGCCGAAGACGGCCATCACGGCGTCCCCGATGAACTTCTCGACGGTGCCGCCCTGTTCCTCGATCCGCAGCCTCATCAGGTCGAACCAGCGCAGCGTCACCGAGCGCAGGGTCTCCGCGTCCAGTGCTCCGGAGAGCGCCGTGGAACCCACCAGGTCGCAGAAGAGGACGGTGACCACCTTGCGGCCGGTCGGCCTGGCCGTGACCGGCCCGGGGGTGCACGGGCTGCCGCAGGAGGGGCAGAACCGGGCGTCGGGCGGCAGTTCGCTCCGGCACGAGGCGCAGGGCATGGGTTCCTCCGGTGGACGCGGGACCGCGGCGCGGCCGGGGTCAGAAGAGAGCGCCGCCGGCCACGTCGGCGTGGGCCTGCACCTCGGGAGCCGCCGCGTCGAGCCGCCCCCTGATGTCGACGAGCAGGGCCAGTTCCTCCGGGGCGAGCGCGCGCAGGACCTCGTACTGCTCCTCGCTGAGGGCGTCGAGGTCGAAGCCCGCGGCGGTCAGCGCCTCCAGGGTGGGCTCGGACGGGGGTGCACCGGAGGAGGCGGCGTCGTACGGCGTGGTGTCCTCGGTCACGGGTGTCCTCCGGGGTCGGCGGCGAGGGCGAGGAAGAGCCGGGTGAGCAGGTGCGCCGTGTGCAGCGCGCTGACGGAGACGGCGGTCTGCCGGTCCGGGGCCGGCGCGAGGGCGTCGAGCACCCGGTGCAGGTCGGCGAGGTGGCCGCCGTCGAGCTCGGCGTGTTCCCTCAGGGTGCGGAACGCGCCGTCGGGGAGCCCGGTGGCCTCGGCGAGGCGGTCGGCGAGCCGGGGCCCGGGGGCGTTGCCCTCCAGGACCGCGATGTACCCGAGCAGCGTGACGGGGTGCTCGTGCTCGACGCGGTAGTACTGCGACCCGGCGAGTTCGACGACGGCGGGGTGCGGCACGGCGGCGGGCCCGGCACCGGCGGCGGCGAGGTCGTCGAGCAGCCATGCGTCGTGGTCGCGTTCCTCCTCGGCGTGGCGGGTGTAGTAGGCCGCGAGTCGGCGCGCGGCCGGGTCGTCCAGCTCGGCGCACCGCTCGGCGGCCCGTTCCAGCAACGGCACCGAGGCCCGTACGAGCGGATGCATGGCCGCCAGGTAGCGCAGGTACCGCCGGCGCAGTCCGTCCGGTCGCCACAGGAGCGCGGTCGCGGCCCGAAGGACGGTGGTGGTGGGCGCGAGCTTGGTCCTGAGCGCGAGGGACGGGGAGGCGGTCATCGGCGGCTCTCCGCCGGTGCGGGAGGCGACTCCACCAGGTGCGCGTAGCGGGCGCAGCCCAGGCGCCGGACCAGGGCGGCG
Organism: Streptomyces sp. NPDC090022; assembly: GCF_044748145.1. Taxonomy (NCBI): domain Bacteria; kingdom Bacillati; phylum Actinomycetota; class Actinomycetes; order Kitasatosporales; family Streptomycetaceae; genus Streptomyces; species Streptomyces sp. NPDC090022. Next base: position 459,785 of record NZ_JBIVFN010000001.1, on the reverse strand, counting down.
GGTCCGTCGGCGAGCTGCTGCTGCGCGCCGAGCCGGTCGAGGAGTTCGCCGACCCTGCCGCCGGCGTCGCGGGCCGCGCCCGCGAGGACCTCGGGGCGGTCGGCGAGCGCGTGGCAGCTGCGGCAGTAGCCGGCCGGGGCGGGCGAGGTCCCGTAGCGGGCGTGCAGCCGGCGGGGGCCGACGGCGCGCAGCATCCGCAGCACCGGGGAGTCCAGGGAGCGCTCGCGGACGGCCGGCCAGTCGTCGGCGGCGATGTGTCCGAGCCGCAGGTGCGGGGGAACGGGGCGGCGGTCGACCGTCCACTGGTTGCAGCAGGCGGCCACGGTCCCGTCGAAGGCGACGACCGGCCAGGCCGCGAGGGTGCAGGGCGTCGCCAGGGAGCCGTCCGGTCCGGCCGGCGTCGCCGGGGCGAGGCCCGCGGCGCGGCCGAGCGGGCGGACCTCGTTGACGAGCAGGGGCACCCGGCCGGCGAAGGCACGGCGGACGTCCGCGACGGCGTCCGCGAGATACGGGTCGTCGGGTCCGGTGCCGGTGAGGTGGATGCTGACGGGGATCCCGGCGTCGAGCACGGCCCGGAGGGCGCGCAGCACCGCGGGGCGCGGGACCTCGCGTTCGTGGTGGACGTCCAGGCTCGCCGAGAAGTGGTCGAGGGCCGTGATCGCCCGCATGATCCGGTCCGGGACGCGTCCGTCGCGGGCGAAGAACATTCCGCTGAGCAGCGCCACGCGCGAGCCCGCGGCGCGGGCGAGACCGGCCAGGCGGGCGGCCAGTTCCGGCAGGAGCAGCGGTTCGCCGCCGGTCAGCATGACCACCTTGGGGCGGTCCTGGGCGCCGAACGAACCGACGAAGCGCAGCAGGTGTTCGGGGTCGGGCTGCTCGGAGACCGCCATGGAGGAGCTGGTGGAGCAGTGCGCGCAGCTCATGGGGCAGCGGCGGGTGAGCGCGACCAGCAGGCCTCCACAGGGCACCGGGCGCAGGCCGATGAGCTCCGCCAGCTCCACGTCTCCTCCTCCGCAGGTCGCGCCGCGCGCTCGTGCCGCGCGCGGATCCTGTGCCCGGATCGTGCCCGCGCGCGCCATGCTTCCGGTTCACGAACGCCTGGCGATCGGTTGGTGCACAGGTCGCAGCGGCCGCCCGGCGGGGCACGGTGGGGCGTACGCCGGGGGCGTGCGGCGGGGGCCGGGGGCGTACCGCGCGGGTGGGCTCGGCGTATACCGGCGCCGAACCGGTGGCCAGGCGTTCCCGTACCCGGCGTCCCTAGCTTCCTTCTCAGACGGCGCCACAACGACGCCGCCGACGAAGGAGGACGAGCATGTCTGAGAACACGAAGCCGCAGACCGAGACCGAGGACATCGAGGTCGTCGCCCACGGCGAGGACGAGGAGGCCGAGGCCGGCTGCATCGTCAACCACTCCGCGGAGATGTGATCCCTCTTCACCGAGGCTGAGTACCGCGCGGGCCCCCCGGCTCTCGGCAGATCCTGCCCGGAGCCGGGGGCCCGCGGCCACCCTGGCACCGGACCGCCACACCGTGGGAGCGGCACATCGTGAAGATCCTCCTCTGCCCGCTCAGTGACGGCGGCTACCTCTATCCGGCGATCGCGGCCGGCCGGGAACTCCGGCGCCGGGGCCATGACGTCAGTGTGCTGGGCCGGTCCACGGCGGCGGCCGTCGCCGCCGATGCCGGCCTGCCCTTCGCGGCGGCCGAGGACTTCGGCGGCCACCGGGCGTTCTCCGTCACGTGGTGGGGGCCGACCGGCGCGGCGCAGTACCGGGCGACCGTACGCGCGGCCAAGGAGTCGGGGGCCGACCTGCTGGTCACCTCCGCGCTGTGCAACGGCGCCCTGCTCGCCGCCGAGACGCTGGACATCCCGGTGGTGGTGGTCGGGCTGTCGGTGCACCTGTGGGACTACCGGGCCGGCGGCGACGACGAGCCGCACCTCGGCCGGACCCGGCGGAGCCGGACGCGGGACTGCCTGCGGCTCTACGCCGACGTCCGGGAGGAGGCCGGTCTGGCGGGGCGTGCCTGCCGGTGGGGGGACGAGCCGCTGCTGGGCGACGCGTTGCTGCTGCGCGGGGACCCGGAGCTGGAGTACCCGGGTGCGCGGCTGCCCGAGCGGGTCCGGCACGTGGGTCCGCTGCCCTGGGAGCCGACGCCCGACCCCGGGGAGGTCGAGGCGATCGGGGAGCATCTGGCGCGCGACGGCAAGCCCGTCGTGTACGTCCATCTGGGCCGCTTCTTCGAGGGCAGGAGCCTGTGGCCGCGGCTCAACGAGGCCTTCACCGGCGGCCGGTTCCAGGCCGTGGTCGAGCAGGGCCGCTCGACCGACCCGCGGCCCGCCCCGGATGCCGATGTCCTGCTGGTCCGCAAGCGGTGGATGGGGCCGCTGGTGGACCGCGCCGGCCTCGTGCTGAGCAGCGGCACCTCCGCGCCCGTGCTGGCGGCGCTCCTGCGCGGCCGGCCCCTCGCGCTGTCGCCCAACGGTTCCGAGCAGCCCCTGCTCACCGGCGCCTGCCTGCGGGCCGGGGTGGCCGTGCACGTCCCGAACGATCCGTCCGTGGCGGCTGCGGCGCTGCTGGAGTCCGCGTGGCGGGACGACGGTCTGCGGGCCCGGGCCCGCGTGCTCGGCGGCAGGCTGGCCGCGATGGACGGCGCGGCCCGCGCGGCCGACATCGTCGAACGGGTGGCCGGCACGTCCGCCGCTCCCCCGGTCGGCACGTCCGCCGCTCACCCGGCCTACGCCACCGCTCCGTCGGCGGGAGCCACCGCCGCCGTCCCGGCCGGGGCGTCCACCGCCCCAGCGGCCGGCGCGTCCACCGCCCCCTCGGCCGAGGTGTCCGTTTCCTCGAAGGAGAACCATGAGTACGCGATCAGCAGGCCTCGATGAGGCCGTGACCAGCCTGTCGGTGGGCACCCGGCGGTGGATCGGACTGCACGCGGCCTACCTCGGCTCCCCGGCCGCACACGCCGAACTGCCGGTGACCCCGCGCGTGAAGGCCCTCCTGCAGCTCGCGATGCTCCGCCGCTACTGGGCCGAGCGCGCGCCCGCGGAGCCCGCCCTGGCCGAGGCGACCGGGGTGGTCGAACACGTCTGGCGGAGCCCCGACTTCCCTCGGCTCCTCACCCTGGACGCCAGGTACGCGCGGCAGTTCGAGCTCATGTACGCGGCCCTGGCACCGGCCGGGGCCGCCACCGGCGTACCCCGTGCCCTGCTGGAGCGGCTGGCGGCCGGCAGCTACCTGACGCCGGGCCGCAAGCCTCCGTTCCTGCATCTGGAGGCCAGGTTCTACGCCGATCTCGCGGGCGCCCGGCACCGGTTCGCCCCGTACGAGGACCTGTACGAGGCCAGCCCGATCCCGCGCGCCGCCACGCTGCCCGTGGCCGACCTGGACGGCTGCCAGGTCGCGCACACCGTCTGCTACCTCAGCGACTTCGGCCTGCGCGATCCCCGCCTCCCCGAGGAGGAACGGGAGCGGGCGCTGCGCGTGGTGGAGCGGCTGACGGACCACTGCGTGGGGCTCGGCGACTGGGACGTCGTGGCGAAGCTGCTGCTCGCCCAGTACTGCCTGGGCGCCGATCCGCTGCGCACCCCCTCCGGCGCGGCCGGCCTGCGGATGCTCGGCGCCGCCCAGGCTGCCGACGGAGCGATCCCCGGACGCTCCGCCACCGACCGGGCCCCGGCGGACGCCACGCCCGTCGCGTACTTCCGGAAGTCCTACAAAGTGACCCTCGTCGTGGCGCTGATGACGCTGTTCGTCACCGGCGGCCGGACCGGCGAGCCTGCCCTGACAGCGGCAGCGGCCCAGCGGGAGACCCTGTGAGCATCGACCACGTCATGAGCATCCGCCCGGCCGCGCCGTCGGCACCGGCGCAGGCCGCCCCCGAGCCGCTGCCCTCCGGCGCCCGCCTCCTGAAGGGCGAGCGGAACTGGTGGTTCCTGGGCCCGGGCGGGGTGGCCCGGCTCCGTGACCGGCACGTCACCGCCGACGGGGGCCTGCGCCCCGACGCGGAAGCGCGGCTGCACGAGAGCGGCCTGTTCACCGCTGGCCGGATCAGCGCCTACTCGCTGACGGTCCTCACCAGCACCCACTGCAACCTGGGCTGCGGGTACTGCTTCCAGAACACCGCCCAGGACGAGGCGGGCGGCAGCCGGCCGCCCCGGATCGGCCGGAGCCGGCTCACCTCGCAGACCATCACCGAGATCCTCGGCTTCACCGAGCGGCAGATGGCCGCCGTCGGCCTGGAGAAGCTCAGGATCCTGCTCTTCGGCGGGGAGCCGCTGCTCAACCCGCGCGGCTGTCTGGAACTGCTGGAGCGGGCCGCGGGGATCGCGCCGACCTCGGCCTGGATGATCTCCAACGCCACGCTGCTCACCCCGTCCCTCGCCCGCCGGCTCGCCGATCTGGGGCTGACGTCCGTCCAGGTCACCTTCGACGGCGACCGGGCCGACCACGACCGGATCCGGATCGGCCGGGCGGACGGCGGCGCCACCTTCGACAAGATCGTCGGAAACATCGCCAAGGCCTCCGAGCACACCCGGATCCAGTGGACGCTGCGGGTGAACGTCTCCCAGGAGACCTTCCACGGCGTGGACACCCTGATCGACCGGCTCGCCGCCGCGCTCGACCCGGCCCGGTGCACGCTGTACTTCGCCCGGATCGGCGACGTGGGGGTCGGCTACGCCAACAGCCTGCTGCACACGGGCGAGCTGCCCGACGCCTTCGCCCGGTGGCAGCGCCGGGCGCTCGACCTGGGCTTCACCGTGAGCCGCCCCGGCGCCCGCAAGACCTGTGCCACCTGCGGCCACACCGACGGCCGCTACGGCGCGGTGGTGAGCGCGGACGGCACCCTGGCCAGCTGCTGGGAGACCGCGGGCAAACCCGACTGGGAGGTCGGCACGGTCACCGACGGCTACCGGCCGGGCGCGCAGACCCGCGACCGCTGGATCGGCTGCCAGGACCTCTACCGCTACGACGAGGACGCGCGGACCCTCGCGAGGTTCCGCGACTCCGTCGACACGGCCCTGCTCGACTACCTGCACGAGACAGGGCGCCTGTAGTCATGCCCGCACCCCTGGAGCGGCTCTGCGCCGGCGCACTCGGCTGGCTGGGCGGGAATCTGGACCACTTCGACCCGTTCTCGGCGAGCGCCCGGCCGGCGACCCACGGCAGGGCGAAGGCGGCGCTGGAGCTGGCGCTGCTCTGCCACTGCGCGGCGCGCCTGGCCGACCCTCCGGAGGCGCTGGGCGGGGCGGGGGCGCTGGTCCGCAAGCTGTGGCAGGACCCGGATCTCCCGCGGCTGTTCGCCGACGTCCCGGCGTACACGTCCACGTACCGGTTGGTCTACGCCGCACTGGCCCCCGACGCGATCGACGACACCCAGGTCCGGGCGACGCTCGCGCGACTCGACCCCGGCTTCCTCGCGCCGCGGGGGAAGTCCCCGTACCAGCGCATCGAGATCCGCCACTACGCGGACAAGGCCGGGGTCCGCCACAGCATCGAACCGTACGCCGAACTCCTGCCGCACAGCCCGCTCGTCGCGTTCCGCGCGGCCGGGCCGGGGGACGCGAGGGCGCAGGACGGGGCGCCGCTCACCGCCCCGCAGGCGTACGCCGTGACGCACACCGCCTTCTATCTCGGCGACTTCGGCCGGGCCGCCCCCCGGCTGGACCCGGACGCCCTGGCGCACGCCGGGGACCTGGTCGACCGGTTGCTGCGGCACAGCGTCGGGCACGAGCAGTGGGACCTGGCCGCGGAGCTGGTCCTCACCCAGTTCATCCTGGGGAGCGAGCCGCTGGAGACGCCCTCGGGCACCGCGGCCGTGGAGTGCCTGGTGCGGGCCCAGCGGCCCGACGGGGCGATCCCGGGCCGGTCGGCGGCGCTCACGGCCGATCCGTCGGCCCCGGACGGGGAGTTCTTCGCGAAGGCGTACCACACGACCCTGGTCACGGCCCTCATGGCACTGATCGTCTCGTCGCCGAGGCCGTCATGACACGGCGCCCGGTCCTGATCAACCGTGACTTCACCCGGCTCTGGTTCGGCCAGGCCGTCTCGTCCGTCGGGGACGCCGTCTTCAGCACGACGCTGGTGCTGTGGGTGGCCACCGTGCTGGCGAAGGACGAGTCGTGGGCGCCGCTGGCGGTCAGCGGCATCGTGATCGCGTCGAGCGTCGCCGTGCTGGGCATCGGTCCGCTCGCGGGCGTCTTCGTCGACCGCTGGGACAAGCGCGCCACGATGCTGCGCACCGAGGTGCTCCGCGGCGGTCTGGTGGCCGCGCTGACGGCCGTCACGTTCCTGCCGGCCGGCGCCCTCCCGGCCGGTGCCTGGCTCGCCCTGGTCTACGCGACCGTGCTCCTGCTCCACGCGGCCGGCCAGTTCTTCTCCCCGGCGCGTTTCGCGGTCCTCGCGGACCTGGTGACCGGGGACGCCGACCGCGCCCGGGCGGCCGGCATCGGGCAGGCGACCGCCGAGACGGCCTGGATCATCGGGCCGCCGCTCGCCGCGCCGCTGCTGTTCACCGCCGGGCTGCAGTGGGCCCTGGTCTTCAACGGCCTCTCGTACGCCGTGTCCTACGTCGCGATCCGTTCGATCAGGGTAGGCGCGCCCGGTGCGGGCTCCGCCGGACCTGCGGGCTCCGCCGGACCGGGCGCCGCGCGGCGGTCCGCCGGGCGGCGAGGCAGCGAGCGGCAAGGCGGCGGCGGGCTGCGCGCGGAGTTCGTCGACGGACTGCGCTTCTTCGCGGGCAGCAGGTTCCTGGTGGCGCTGCTCCTGCTCGCCGTCATAGGCCAGTTCGGGGTCGGGACGCTGAGCACCCTCAACGTCTTCTTCGCCACCGACAACCTGCACGCGGACGCCCGCCTCTACGGATACCTGGGCATGGCCATGGGTGCGGGCGGGATCGCGGGGGCGCTGTGCGGGGGCCGGGTGGTGCAGTGGCTCGGGGCGCGCAGGACCACCTGGATCGGTTTGCTGGTCAGCGGTGTGCTGCTGGTCGCCTACTCCCGGCAGACCGGCTTCCTGGGCGGGCTCGCCCTGCTCTTCGTCTTCACCGTTCCGCTCACCATGCTGAACACCGCGATGTCACCGCTGCTGCTCGCGGCGGCGCCCCCGGACTACCGGGGCCGGGTGATGGCCGTGTTCTATCCGGTGACGAAGCTGGCGTCGATGCTCTCCGCGGCCCTGTCAGGCTGGCTCGCCGGATCCGTGCTGCGGGACGTCGGGGGCTCGTTCGGCGGGCTCCGGTTCGGGCCCGTCGACACGATCATCGCCGCGTCGGGGCTGATCGTCCTCCTGGCCGGCTTCTTCGCGATGGCCGCGCTGCCCGGCGTACGGGGCGCCGAGAAGGCCGCCGGGGATTCCGGCGAGGACACGGCCGGGACCGGGACGGCGCCCCCGGTGCCGGCGGGGAGACGGGACATCGAGGTCGTCGCCCACCACGAGGACGAGGAACGCCCCGCCCGCGCCGGCAACCGGCCCGACGACCCCCGGCCCACCGACGGATGAGGGAGCACCGAGTGACCCCGGAACCGCACCGCTACCCGCTCGCGGAGCGGCAGGACCTCGTCGAGGAACTGCACGGTCTGCGCGTCCCCGACCCGTACCGCCCGCTGGAGGACGCCGAGTCCCCCGCCACCCTGCGCTGGGGCGCGGAGCAGGCAACGCTCTACGAGGCGGAACGGGCCTCCTGGGCGGACCTGGAGCGCTGGAAGGCGGAAGTGGCGGCGATCGACGCCGTGGACCGCGCCCGGCCGCCCGAGGTCCGCGGCGGCCGGGTCTTCTGGCTGCGGCGGGACGCCGGTCAGGAGCATGCCGTGCTCATGGTGGCGGAGGCCGGGGCGGACCCGACGGAGCGGGTGCTGCTGGACCCCGCTGGCCTCGACCCGTCCGGACGTACCGTGCTCGATGCCTGGGAGCCCTCCGTGGAGGGCGATCTGCTGGCCTTCCAGGTGTCCCGGAACGGCACGGAAGACTCGCTGCTCCGGGTGCTCGACGTGGCCACCGGAAAGATCGTCGACGGGCCGGTGGACCGGGTGCGGAAGTCGTCGATCGGCTGGCTGCCCGGCGGCGAGGCGTACTACTACGTCAGGAACCTCGACCCTGTGCTGCACCCCGGCGAGGACCGCTACCACCGCCGGGTGTACCTGCACCGGGTCGGCACCGACCCCGGGTCGGACGCTCTGGTCTTCGGCGAGGGACGGGACAGGACGCAGTTCTACAGCGTCTCCGTGACCGCGGACGGCCGCTGGCTCGCCGTCACCGCCACGCTCGGCACCGGCCGCGGCACCGACCTCTACCTGGCCGACCTGTCGGCGGGGCCGCTCGAGCGCCCGGAGCTGCGTCCCGTCCAGGAGGGCAGGGACGCCGCCACCCGCCTGTACGCGGTGCCCGGCACCGGTCCGCGGGACCTGGTGTGGCTGCGCACCGACCGCGGCGCCGCGCGCGGACGCGTCGTCGCGTGCCGGCCCGCCGACCTGCGCCTGGGCCCCGCCGCCTGGCGCGAGGTGGTCCCTGAGCGGCCCGACGCGGTGCTCACCCACCTCGTCGTGCTGTCCGGTCCGGAGCTGAAGCACCCGCTCGGCCTGGCCGCCTGGACCCGCAACACGGTGGCCGAGATGACCGTGCACGACCTGGTCGAGGGCCGGCAGGTCGCCACGGTACCGCTGCCCGGCGCCGGAGCGGTCGGCGACTTCTCGGCCGGACCGCCCGGCGGTCACGAGGCCTACTTCGTCTACACCGACTTCGTCACCCCGCCGCGGGTGCTCCGCTTCGACGCCCGGACGGGCCGTGCGACGCGCTGGGAGCGCGACGCCCCGGATGCCCCGGGCGTCGGCGGCGCGGTCACCCGCCAGGTCGCCTTCCCCTCACGGGACGGCACGACGGTGCGCATGTTCGTGATCTCCCCCACCGGCCGTCCGGACGTGGCGCGCCCGGCGCTGCTCACCGGCTACGGCGGCTTCGGCCGGACGATGTCGCCCCGGTACCGCGCCCAGGTCCTCGCCTGGGTCAGGGCGGGCGGGGTGTTCGCCTGGGCGGGCGTGCGCGGCGGCGGCGAGGAGGGCGAGGCCTGGCACCTGGCGGGCAGCGGGCGGAACAAGCAGAACTCCTTCGACGACTTCGCCGCGGCCGGCGACCGCCTGATCGCGGAGGGCTGGACCGAGCCCGGCCGCCTCGCGATCATGGGCGGTTCCAACGGCGGGCTGCTGGTGGGCGCCGCCCTCACCCAGCAGCCGGGGAAGTACGCCGCCGTGGTGTGCATGGCCCCCCTGCTGGACATGGTCCGCTACGAACGGTCCGGCCTCGGGCCCAGCTGGACACCCGAGTACGGCAGCGCGCAGGACCCCGCGGTGCTGCCGACGCTGTTCGGCTACTCCCCCTATCACCGGGTCGTACCCGGGACGGCCTACCCGGCGGTGCTGCTGGTCGCCGCGGACGGCGACACCCGGACCGATCCGCTGCACGCCCGCAAGATGTGCGCCGCGCTCCAGCACGCCTCGTCCGGCACCGGTCCGGTGCTGCTGCGGCTGGAGCGCGGCGTCGGGCACGGCGACCGGTCCGCGTCCCGCGCGGTCGCCCTGCAGGCCGAGTGCCTCGCCTTCCTCGCGCGGCACGTGGGGCTCCCGGCCCCGGAAGGCCCCGGTCCGGCGACCCCGTGACACGCGGGCTCCGGCCGCCCGACGGGGGCGGCCGGAGCCCGCGGCGGGCACCGCGCTCAGCGGCCGCACGGGTGCGCAGCGGAGGTGGAGGCGGCCGGCGGGACCTCCCACCCGCGGCACGGCTCAGCCCGAGGCCGGCACGGGGGTCGCGAGCCCTGAGCCGCGCACGTACAGCCGTATCAGGTGCGGCAGTTCGTACTGGGCCGCGTGCGCGGTGACCTCGCCGCAGGGCGACGTCACCATGCCGGCGTCGATGAGCGCCTCCACCACCCGTACGGCGTGCCGCTCGTCGCATCCGAGGGCCTCGGCCGCCTCGGTCAGGCCGAAGGGGCCCTCCCCCGTGCCCGCGGCGAGCCGTCCGGTGTCGCGGCCCCACTCCTTCGGCAGCGCCTCCCAGCCGTGGGCGAGCCACCGCCGGACGGACACGTCCCCGGAGGTCAGTTCGTCCAGCGCCCCCGCGGGGTCGGTGAGCCGGTCCGCGAACTCCCGCAGCGGTACGTGGCGGAGCACCGCGAGCCGCATCCCGCTCACCCGGACCGCCAGCGGTGACCCGCCGCAGGCGCGCACGATCCGCAGGGCGGCCTCCCGGTCGGCCCGCACCCGGCCCTGGCCGACGAGTCCCGCGAGCAGTTGCAGCGACTCGGCGGCACCGAGCGGCGGGACGCAGACCCGGTGCACGGGCGCCAGACCGCCCAGCTGTCCGCGCGCGGTGAGCAGCACGCTGCCCCGCCCGCCGCACGGGAGCAGCGGTCGTACGGCGCGTTCGTCGGGCACGTCGTCCAGGATCACCAGGACGCGGTGCCGCGCCAGCCAATCCCGCCACGCCTCGGGCCCGGACAGCCCGACCTGGCCGGTCCGTTCACCGAGCTCCGCGAGCACCGCCGGCAGCGGGCGGGTACGGCCGTCCGCGTCGCGCAGGCGGACCCACAGCCGCCCGTCGGCGAACCGGTCGCCGAGCCGGTGGGCGGCCCGCACCGCCAGCGTGGTCTTCCCGGCTCCGGCGGGGCCCGACAGCAGCACGGTGCGGCCGGCCCCGTCCTCCTCCAAGTGGTCGAGGAGGGAGCGCAGTTCCTCGCCGTGTCCGGTGAAGTCGACGAGGTCGGGCGGCAGAACGGTGGGCGGCCGGACGACCACGGCCGCCGCCCCGGCCCGGTCGTCGCCCGCGAGGACCGTCCGGTACCGGGCCGCCATGGCGGCGCTCGGCTCCAGGCCCAGTTCCCGGGCGAGGAGCTGCCGGTAGTCGTCGTACGCCGCGAGCGCCTCGGCCTGGCGGCCGGACCCGCTCAGCGCGCACATCCAGGCGGACCGGAGCCGCTCCCGCAGCGGATGCCGCTCCACCAGGTCCCGCAGCCCCTCCACCACGGCCGGCGCGCCGCCCAGCTCCAGCTCCGCCTCCGCCCAGCTCTCGTACGCCGTCAGATGGCGCAGCTCCAGCCGCTCGGCCTCCTCGGCGAGCCGGGGCGACTGCCGCAGATCGTCGCCCAGCGGGGGCCCCTGCCACAGATCGAGGGCCTGGCGCAGCAGTCGGGCGGCCGGGCGGGAGCCCTGCCCCTCGGCGGCCCGCACCAGGGAGCGGAACCGCAGGAGGTCGAGCTCGTCCTCCGCCACGCGCAGCACGTATCCGCCACCGGTGTGGGTGAGCCGCGGCCGGTCCCGGTCGTCGTCCCCGAGCAGCCCGCGCAAGGCGCTGACGTACACCTGGAGGTTCTTGCGGGCGGTGCGCGGGGGCTCCTGCGGCCAGACCGCGTCGGTCAACGCGTCGACGGACAGCGGGCTGTTGGCGGAGCCGAGCAGGGCCGCCAGCACGATGCGCTGCTTCAACGGGCCCAGCGGCAGGGCCCGGTCGTCCCGGTGGACGGTGAGCGGGCCGAGGACGGAGAACCTGAGCGTGCCGGATGGCGCTGCGGGCTGCGCGAACGGACGCGGCATCGAGCGAACCTCCGTGGTGTGACGGGAGTTGGTCGGTCCACTCGATGATCTGCGGCCCGTACCCGTCCCACATCGGTGCCGGGCCCGCACAGTCGTGCTACCCGTGACCGTGTCATGGGGGACCGGGCCCCCATGGAACCGGGAGCGTCCCCCATGCAGACGGGGGCGACCCCCATCCCGGCCCCCACCGGGCCCCGCGAGCACGGCCGGCGGACCGGGACCGAGCGGATGTCCACCGGTCACGGCACGCGTCCACGTCGGGGGCTAGACGCGGGCTAGACGTCCGCGTGCTCCGCCGACAGGGCGCACAGGGCCGAGCGGTCCGCGGAGCCGGTCTTGGCCATGAGGCTGGCCATGTGCTTCTCCACCGTCCGGGGCGAGATGCACAGGCTCTGGGCGATCTGCTGGTTGCCGGGCCGCTGTGCGAGCAGCACGAACACCTCGTACTCACGCGGCGTGACGCCCGCGGTGCGCAGGCTCGCGGGGATCCGCTCCCGGCCTCCCCGGCGCTGCGGGACACTGAGCCCGGCCTGCCGCAGGGCGGCCCGGCAGGCTCCGGCCACCGGCGGTACGCCCGCCTCGTGGAAGTACTCCTCGGCGGTCCGCAGCCAGGCGACCGGGTCGCCCCAGGAGTCGGCGAGCGCCGCCTCGGCGGTCAGCCGCAGGGCGAGGTGCCACGCCTGCGGGAACACCGTCGCCGCCCGGCCGGCCCGCTCCACGGCGCGCCGCGCACCGGCGGCGTCTCCGTCCCGGCCGCGGAGCACCGCGTCCGCCATGCCGAGGAACATCCGGTTCCAGGCCAGCTGCCCGCCCGGCGAGGCCAGCGCCTCCTGGTACGCGCGGGGGCCGGCGTCCTCGCCGTCGAGGACCCGTAGCAGGGGGCCGAGCCCGTAGCGGCCGCTGAGGTAGAAGAAGCTCGGGTGTTCCCGCTCCCAGGCCAGCGCCGCGTCGAGCTCGGCCTTCGCCCGTTCCCGGTCCTCGCCCATCAGCGCGCCCACGGCCTGGCACAGTCCGCGTTGCAGGGGTACGAGCATGGACTCCTCGCCGCCCGCCCGGCGGAACCGCACCAGGGCTCGTTCCTGCTCGCGGAACCGCCCCTGGTGGGCGGCGAGCGTGGCATCGACGAGGAGCAGGTAGCGGTGCGTCGACAGGTTCTGGAGGCGGGCGCTGGCCTCCACCGACCGCTCGACGATCCCCCGGGCCCGGTCCCATCGTCCGCCCAGCACGCTCTGCATGGCGAGCAGCCCGTCGACGGACTGGAGCAGGGCCAGCGAACCGAGGTCGTGGGCCGCCGTGCGGGCGGACTCCAGACGGGTCGCCTCACCGGTCCGCATGAACGCGTTGGTGCCGAGCCGCACCAGTGCCTCGGCCCGGTACACCGCGAGCCGGTGCTCCTCGGCGACCGCGAGCATGCGTTCCAGGCAGGCGTCGGCCTCGTCGAACCCGCGCTCCCGGGACAGCGTGGCCAGCAGCTGCCACGCCTGGCAGGCCACCACGGGCCGGCCGCGTTGCTCCGCGGTGAGCGCGGCCCACCGGGCGGAACGTTCCGCCTCTGCGAGCCGCTCGCGGCGGTCCTCGCCGCCCCGGTCCACCGGGCCGTGCCCCTCGCCCCGGCCGTCCCGCTCCGGCAGCAGCGCGAGATGGCCCTCGACCACCGCGAGCGCCGCCTCCTGCTCCGGGCGCGGGGCGGCCCCGAGCAGGGCGCGGGCCGCCCGGATCCGGCGGCACGCCTCCTCCTGCTGCTCCGCCATGGTCGCGACCCACGCGACCTGCGTGTGCGCCTGGGCCCGTTCCTCCGCGGCACGTGACCCGGCGGGTGTCGGCGGAAGGTCGTCGAGCAGCGCGGCCGCCTCGTCGAGCCGCCCCGACTCGGCCTGTGCGATCGCCAGTTGCACCGTGACCTCGTCGCGCTCCTCCTCGGCCGCGAGGCTCCGGGCGCGCTCCAGCAGTACGGCGGCCGAGCCCGACGCACCGGCGTCCAGCATCTGCCGGCCGACCTGGGCGAACTGCCGGGACGCCGCCACCTTGTCGCCCGCCGCCAGCCGTAAGGTGGCGACCAACTGCCGCTGGTCATCGCCCAATTCAGCGGCGGACTCCTCGATGGCCGAGGCCGCGCGCCGGGCCAGCGCGGCCTGCTCGGCGGGCGGCAGCGAGGCCTTGAGCGCGTCCGCCGTCAGGACGTGCCGGAAGGTGTAGTGGTCGTGGGCGGCGCCGTCCGGGGCGATGATCCCCACCTCGGAGGCCGACCGGAGGTGGGCGAACAGCGCCCGGTCGTCGAGTCCGGTCACCGCCCTGAGCGCCCCGACGGAGAACCGGCCGCCGAGCGTCGCCGCGACGAGCAGCAACGCGCGCACCGGTTCGTCGAGCCGGTCCAGCCGGCGCGCCCAGCTGCGGACCGCCCCCGTCGGTACCGTCGTCTCGCCGTGCTCGGCGAGCTGCCACCCGCCGTCGGCCCTGCTCAGCCGTCCCGTTTCCAGCAGGTCGGCGAGGAGCACCTCCACCAGGTACGGGTTCCCGCACGCCCACTGCGCCAGGTGCCGGTGCGCGGCCGGCGGCACCTCACCCGGTCCGACGTCCAGACAGGCGGCCGCCATGTCCCGTACGGCGGCCTCGTCCAGCGGCCCCAGCTCCCTCGGCACCGCGGTGTTGCGCAGCTCGGCGGCGAGCGCGACGTCCAGCGCCGGGCCGGGGTCGGGCCGGAGCGTGCCGACCAGGAGGACCGGCAGCTCCGCCACGTTGTCGACGACGTACTCGACGACCGCGATCGTCTCGGTGTCGGAGTCGTGCAGGTCCTCGAGCAGGATCACGCAGCCCCGCTCGCGGCCGAGCACCGCCAGCAGCCTGAGCAGTGCCTCGGCCAGTTCGACGAGCGAGATCGCGTATCCGGGCGCCACCGTGTCGGCCCGCCACTCCGGCACGAGGCCGGCCAACGCGGGCCGGTAGGGGTGGAGTTCCGGGTCGTCCGGAACACCCGCGGCCCGGAACCGTGAGGACAGCGCCTCGGCCAGGGGCCGGAAGGGCACGACGAGCCCGGTGGACGTGGCGCGGCCGCGCAGCACCGGCATGTCCCGGTCGTAGGCGCGCAGGGCGCACTCGCCGGCCAGCCGGGACTTGCCGATCCCCGCCTCGCCGACGAGGAACACCGCCCGTCCGGCGCCCTTCCTGACGCTCTCCAGGGCCTGGTCCAGCAGCCGGATCTCGGCGTCCCGCCCCACGATGACCGACGACGTCGCTCGCATGGGCGCAGGCTACTTGATCCTTTTCACGCACGGCAGAGGGCCGGGGGAACCCCCGGCCTCCGCCCGATCCGTCAAGCGTCATCCCGGACACATCACCGGGAGACGTACCCCGCCTCCCCTCAGAACAGCGTGAGGGAGCCGGTGGTGAAGGGCATGTCCACGGAGGCCGCGAGGTCGGAGTCCGACGTCCTGAGCAGTCTGCTGCGCAGTCCGAGCGTCCCGCCGGTCCCGAAGGTCACCTCGCCGACCGGGTGGTCGTGGGCCGCGGTCTCCGCGGCGGCGCTGCTGTCGACGTACCTGACCGAGTCGTTGATCTGCATGGTCGTCGTCCGTTCGTCGTATCCGCAGGGGTGGTGTTGTGCTGAGCGGTGCGGTGGCGCGGTGGTGCAGGGGTGCGGTGTGCGGTCGGGGTGCTCCTGCTCCGTGCCGGAGCACCGCGGACGGCGGCTGTACGCGGTGCCTAGCCGGACGTCCGCAGGAGGAGCAGGGACGGTACGCGCTCCGGGAACCCCGCCCGCAGGAGTCCGTGCCCGATCCCCGCCAGCCCGGTCAGCAGGCCGGGATGCGCGACGCCGTCCGGGGCGCCGCTGCGGCCGCCGGTCTCCTCGGCGGACGCGAGCAGTGCTCCGGTCCGGCGGATCCAGTGCGGGCGCAGCTCCGGTGCCGTGCTGTGGCCCAGGAGTTCGCACAGTCCGGCCTCGCCGTGGCACAGGCTGTCGTCGGGAGCCCGACCGTCCCGGCCCAGCTCTTCGACGGTCGTGCGGGACCAGGCCGCGAGGTACGGGTCGTCCAGGGCGCCGGGTGCGTCCACAACCGCGAGCGCGATGCCGGCGCGCCCCCGGCACCAGGCCGAGACCCGGGCCCCGTCGTCGGGCCCGCCGGCCGGTGGGTGCACGGAGGCTCCCCCGTGGCCGGCCGGACCCCGGCCGCCGTCCGGTTCCCCGGCCACGGCGGCCCGCAGTGCGGACAGGCCCGCGAGCCGGTACCGCTCGCTGTCCTCGGCGGCCCCGCCCCCGGCCCCCGCGGTGGCGCCGGCCTCGGCGAACCGCAGCAGGGCCCAGCCGACTCCGGCGGCCCCCGTCGTGAAGCCCCGCCCGCCGGCCGTGGGGTCGGCGGCGAGCAACCGGTCCGCGCAGGCCCGCGCGTCCCGCCAGGTCTCCCGCCCCTCGTCCCCGGCACCGGCACCGGCACCGGACCCGGCCCCGGACCTGGCCCCGGACCCGGCCCGGTGGGCGGCCAGCAGGGCGGCGAGCCCGCCCGCGACGCCCGCCCCCACCCCGTACTCCCCCTCGGTGAGTGCCGCAGCCCCCGCCAGCCGCAGCATGGCGGACGCCCAGGTGCCGACCTCCGGATCGTCCAGCAGCCGTGCCGTCTCGGCGAGCGCGTACGCGATGCCGCCGAGGCCGGAAAACGCCCCCGACCCCACCGCACCGAGGTCCGCGGGCCGGCCGCGCAGCGCGTCGAGCAGCCCGGGCACCGGCGCCAGCGCCGTACGGGCCACCTCCGCGTAGTGTCCGGCCCCGGTGAGCGCCGCCAGTTGGGCCAGGAACAGGGCCGGTCCGGTATACCCGCCGGCCAGGTCGGCCGGCATCGGACCGATCCGCCAGTAGCGGTCGGCCAGGAGCTCCAGGCCGATCCAGTTGCTGCGCGGTCCTTCGCGGTACGCGCGGGAGACCAGCCGGTCCCCGACGGACCGGGCCGCCGACAGCAGCCGCTCCGGCTCCGGGGCGCGCTCCGCGGTACGGGTGCGCCGGTCCCCGGCGGGCCGGTGCACGGGCGCGCTGGAGGCCGTCGCCATCGCGGCCCGCACGATCCACTCCTGGTCCTGGCGGTCGACCGGGTCCAGGGCGGCGAGCCGCGCGGCGACCCGGGCGATCCCGGACTGGTCCGTGCGGCCGGCCAAGGGCCGCTCCGCTGTGCCCCACAGGCGGTCCCGGCCCGGACGGGCGGTGAACAGCGGTACGTCCCCCGCCCAGAGCTGGGCGATCTCCTCGTCGACCAGGGCGGGCGCGGGAACCGCCCCGAGCGCGTCGGTCCGCAGGGTCTCCAGGACCCGCTGCCGCTCGCCCGCGTCCTTCAGCAGATCGGGATGCGTCGACTCGTCGAGCAGTGTGCTGTACACCCAGGTGGGACGTACCAGCACCCGGACTTCGTCCTCGGCGAACGCCTTCAGCAAGGGCGTCTCCCGCAACAGTTCCTCCCTGGCCGCGGCGATGGCCGTGTACCCGGCGCGGAATCCGGCGCAGAGCGCCTCGATGTGGGCGGCCGGCTCCACGGGAGCGCCATCCGCGCGGCGCGGCCGGTTGGCGGACTCACCGAACGTCCCGGCCCGGCGCACCAGGCGCATCCGGTCGGTGCCGGCGTCCGCCCAGTCCGCCCGGACGACAGGCGACACCGCTTCGCGGCCGCCGCCGACCGCGGACACGTCCAGGGCGCTGTGGTCGCCCACCAGCAGTTGGGGCAGCAACCCGACGCGGTACACCGAGCCATGGAGTGCGCGGGCGGCGGGGTCCTCCGTGGCGGTGCCCGGCAGCGGCGGGTGGAACAGGGTCTCCACGTCGACCAGCACCGGGTGGGCGCCGACGGCGATCAGGTTCTCGTGGTGCAGGTCGGTCCCGTCGATCAGGTGCAGCAGCGACAGCAGCGCGCCCTGGCGGCGGTAGAACGCCTCGACCTCGGCGGAGGAGGAGCAGGGCCGCGCGGCGACGAACTCCACCCACCCGTAGTCGCCCCGGTCGAGCAGCCGCAGCGTACGGAGGTCCACGGCGCCGGGCAGCCCGTTGAACCAGGCGACGAGGTCGTTGAAGTGGCCGTGCGCGGCGAGCGGCCGTGGCTTGTACACCAGCCGGGTCCCGTCGGCGAAGCGCAGCAGCATCACGCTCCGCCCGCCCCGGTGCCCGTCGCCGGCGCCCGGCTCGACACCCACGAGCCGCCCCGGGTCCCCGCCGGCCCCCTCCAGGAGACCGGTGGCCAGCCGGTCGTGGTCGTCCGCCAGCCGCTCCAGTGCCTCCGCGACGGCGTCCGCCGCGTCGAGCGCCGCCCGCCCCAGGATGCGGGCCAGCACCGGCCGGCCGGCCAGCAGGGCCGCCAGGCCTGGCCGGGACGCGACGCGCCCCAGGAAGTCCCGGAACCGGGCCCGTGTGTCGTCCCCGTCGAGCCGCCCGGCGCACCGCGCCTCGTACAGCTCCAGGACCAGTGTCCGCGCCGCTGCCCGGGCCAGCCTGCCGCCGAGGTGCCGCTCCAGGTCGTCCCGCACGGCGGCCATGTCCACGAGCCGGCGCGCCCGCCCCGACACGCCCCGCTCCAGCCGCTCCCCCGCGCGGACGGTGAACGGCCGCAGCACCCACGCGAATCCGCTCAGCCCCGGATGGTCCCGTTCGGGTGCCACGGCCTCCTCGGGCGCGACGGACAGCGCCTCTTCGGCGAACGCCGCCCAGTCCGGCCGCCCTTCACCCCCGAAGCCCCCGCAGCCGCCGACGAGCCCGGCCCCCCACCACCGCTCGCCCGCCGACAGCGGGACCCCGGCCCGCCCCCGCCCCGCCACCATCGCAGCTCCTCGCCCCCGGCCCACCGCTCCGTGCACGCCCGATCCTGGTACGGGGGGTGCCTCCCCCGCATGGGGGAGAGTCCCCCATGTTTTCTCGAGCCGGCCCGGAGCCGCCCTCGAGCCACGGCCCGGGAGCCACCCGCCCTCGAGTCCCTCGGCACGGCCCCGGGCACGCGCACTCCGGCGAAACCGCGGAATACCGGCCGTATGCCGCCGCCGAACCGATTCCATACCCGCCCGCCCTAGCGTCCGCCACGACCGTTGTGGCCGCCCGCCACCACCCGTGAGGAGATCCCGTGCTCGAAGGCTTCGGTGAGACGCTCGCGGACCGGGACTACTACCTGCCGCTGCCCAGCGTGGCCGACCCCGGCCCACGCTTCGTCCCCCGCGAGGTGCCGCCGGGCGCGCACGGCACCGCGCAGGGCATCTGGACGCTCTGGGCCGGTCCGCGGACCGGGCTCGCCGAACAGGGCTGGAAGATCCACGTGTCGGCGCGGCTGGACCGGGCGCAGCACGTGCTCGACACGGTCGCCGGGATCTGCTTCTCCGCGGGCGTGCCCTTCAAGCACCTGAGCGCCCGGCTCTTCTTCCTGTTCCTCCATCACAAGCACGCCGGGCGGGCCCAGGCGGGCAAGTTCTGCGCCGTCTACCCGCCGGACACGGCGACCGCCCGCCGGCTGCTGGAACGCCTGCGCGACGCGCTCGACGGGGAGGAGGGGCCGTACGTCCTCACCGACCGGCGCTTTCGCGACTCGCGGACGGTCCACTACCGCTACGGCTCCTTCGGCGCCCGCAGCCGGCTGCGGGCCGACGGCACCCGGGAGGGGCTGGTCCGCGACGGCTCCGGCCGCGAGGTCGTGGACCTGCGGCTGCCCGCCTTCCACCTGCCCGCGGGAATCGCGGACCCCTTCGTCGAGCACGAGGAGCGGCCGCACGCGGGTCCGATCCTGATCCGCGACTACGAGGTGACCCGCGCGGTACGCCTGAGCAACGCCGGCGGCGCCTACCTGGCCCGGGACCGGCGGACCGGCCGCACCGTCTTCCTCAAGGAGGCCCGCGCCCACAACGGCCTGGTCTTCGACGGTACCGACGCGCAGGCGCGGCTGCGGCACGAGTACCGCGTGCTGCGCGAGCTGCACGGGGCCGCCCCCGGGGTGGGCCCGGAGCCGCTGGAGCACTTCACGGAGTGGGAGCACGACTTCCTCGTCACCGAGTACGTCGAGGGGCAGCCGCTGGTGGGCTGGCTGAGCCGGTCCTCCCCGCTGGCCCGCGCCGACCGCACGGCCGGGTCCGTCGCCGCGTACTACGAGGCCTGCCGGCGGCTGCTGGCCGCGCTGGACGCCTCGCTCGAGCAGGTGCACGCCGCCGGCTACCGGTTCGGCGACCTCAGCCTGGGCAATGTGCTGGTCACGCCGTCGGGCGGGGTCCGGCTGGTGGACTTCGAGGCGGCCTCGGCGCTGACCTCGCCGCCCAGTGCGATGGGCACCCCGGGGTTCACGCCACCGCCCGGCCGGACCGGGGCCGACACCGATCCGCTGCTTCAGGACCGGTACGGCATGGCGGCGGTCGCGCTCGCCTTCCTGGCGCCGTTCCACGAGATCGCCGAACACGCGCCCGCCAACCTCGCACTGCTGCGCCGCGACCTGGCCGACGTGGCTCCGCCGCAGGACCTGTGGCAGCGGGCGACCGCCTTCCACCTGGTGGCGGACGGGGCGCGGGACCAGGACGGTCCCGGCCGCCTGCCCTCGCCCGCCGAGCTGGACGCCGATCCCCGCGGCTGCCTGACCCGGCTGGCCGAGGACGTGACCGCGGGGCTGCTGGAGATGGCCGACGCCGACCGGCCGGAGTGGGCCTTCCCGCCCTCGCCCGAGGCGTTCCGGACCAACAACGTGTGCCTGGCCCACGGCACGGCCGGGGTGGTGCACGCCCTGCTCCGCGCCGGGGCCGCGGTGCCGGAGGAGATCCGCGCACGGCTGCGCCGCGACACGCTGGCGCTGCGCGGCGCGCTGCCGCCCGGACTGCTCGTCGGCTCGGCCGGCATCGCCCGGGTGCTGGCCGGCCTCGGCCTGCTGGACGAGGCCGTCGACCTGCTGCGGGACGCCGACGGCCACCCGCTCACCGCCTCCTGCGGCACGCTGGCCGGCGGGCGGGCCGGCGTCGGCCTGGGCTGGCTCGCCCTGTACCGGCTGACCGGGGAGAACGGCCACCTGGAGCGGGCCGCCGCGGCGGCGGAAGGCCTGCTGCGCACCCCCGACCTGCCGGCCACCCTCGGCGAGCACGATGCCCGCGGCCTGCTGTACGGCCGCTCGGGACCCGCCCTCCTCCTCCACCGCCTGGCCCGCGAGACCGGGGAGGCCCGCTGGCTGGAGGCGGGCCGCCTGCTGCTCCACCAGGAGCTGGACCGGACCTTCGCGCTGGACGACGGCGCCCTGTCCATCTCCGACGACGCGCGGCTCACCCGCGCCATGCCGTACCTGGCCACGGGCGCGGCCGGGGTCGCGGCGGTGCTCACCCGCTACGTCGCCACCGCCCCCGACGAGCGCTGCGCCGCGGCGCTGCCCAGGCTGGTCGCCGGCATCCGGGTCTCGTGCGCCACGAAGGAGGCGGGCCTGTACCGGGGGCTGGCCGGACTGACGTGGTTCCTGACCGGGCACGCCGAGCTCACCGGTACGGACGCCGCCCGCCGGGACGCCGTACGCGCCGCGACCGGCCTGCTGAAGTACGCCGTCCCCCACCGGCGCGGGGTCCGCTTCCTCGGAGCGGGATCGCAGCGGTTCACCGCCGACCTGTCCAGTGGCGGGGCCGGTGTCCTGCTGGCCCTGCACCGCCTGCTGGCCGGCCCGCTCCTGCCGGAGCCCCGCCCCGCGCCTGCCCTGATCCCGGCCGCCGCCGGACGGGACCGGGCGGGCGTCCCCTGAACGCCTGGGCACGGCGGCGGGCAGCCCTGTGCCGAGGTTCGCAGTCACCGACCGACACCCCGAGAAGAAACCCGAGAAAACGGAGAGCATCCATGAGCCAGATCCTCGCGCTGCAGACACTGGACACCGAGCCGGAGGCCCATTCCGCGCCCCCGTGCTTCAGCGTCGCCTGGAGCATCAGCGACTTCCCCTGGCCCGACCCGATGTAACGAGCCGGTACCCGGAAGGGCCGGGACGGGTGGTCCCACCACCGGTCCCGGCCCGGTGCGTTCGGATCCCGCGGCCCGGCTCGACGAACGCCGGCCCGACCGTCTGATCACCGTGAACGGGGGCAGACGGAGGGGCGGAGGAAGGTTCGACGATGCCGTGGATCCGTGACCTGTTCGAGCGCGCGAAGGCCGGTGCGACCGCGCTCGGTGAGCGGCGTACGCGGGCTCTGGCCCGCCGCGACGCCGAGGAGGCGCGCGACGCCGCGGAGGCGGCCGAGCGGGAGCGGGCGGTGGGGGCCCGCCCGGCCCGGGCCCGGGACCGCGCGGCGGAACCCGCCGGCGCGGTGCCCTGGGGCATGCGGGTCGCGGCCGAGGTCGCCTGGCGGTTCCTGGTGCTCGCCGCGGCCGTATGGGTCGTGATGCGGGTGATCGGCTCCGTCCGGCTGGTCGCGCTGGCCTTCGTCGCCGCGCTGCTGATCACCGCGCTGCTCCAGCCGACGGTCGCCCGCCTGCACCGCCGGGGACTCCCGAGGGGACTGGCCACCGCCGTGACGGCGCTGTGCGGATTCCTCGCGCTCGGGCTGATCGGCTGGTTCGTCGTATGGCAGGTGCTCGACAACCTGGACAGTCTGTCCGAACGGCTCCAGGAAGGCATCGCGGAACTGAAGCGGTGGCTCCTCGACAGCCCGTTCCACGTGACCGAGCAGCAGATCAACGACGTCACCGAGCGTCTGAGCGACGCGATCGGCAGCAGCGCCAGCGAGATCACCTCGACCGGCCTCCAGGGCGTGAGCGTCCTGGTGGAGGTCATCACCGGCCTGCTCCTGGCGATGTTCGTCACGCTCTGCCTGCTGTACGACGGCAGGCGGGTCTGGGAGTGGACGCTGCGGCTGGTGCCGGCCTCCGTACGGCCCCGGGTCTCCGGAGCGGGCACGCCGGCCTGGCGCACGCTCACGGCCTACATCCGCGGGACGATGGTCGTCGCGCTGATCGACGCGGTGTTCATCGGGCTCGGGATCTACTTCCTCGGGGTTCCGCTCGCCGTCCCCCTCGCCGTGGTGATCTTCCTGGCCTCGTTCGTACCGCTGATCGGCGCGATCGCCTCCGGCGCGCTCGCCGTCATCGTCGCGCTGGTCACCCGGGGCGTCTTCACCGCGCTGATGTGCCTGCTGGTGGTGCTCCTCGTCCAGCAGATCGAGGGGCATGTCCTGCAGCCGTTCATCCTGGGGCGGGCGGTCCGGATCCATCCGCTGGCCGTGGCCCTGTCCGTCGCCACGGGCGGGCTCGTCGCCGGTATCGGCGGAGCGGTCGTCGCCGTCCCGCTGGTGGCCGTCGCGAACACGGTGATCGTGCACCTGCGGGCCCACGCGGGCGAGGACGGGGAGCCGCCCCCGGAACCGGAGGAGCCCGCCGAACCGGCCGAACCGGCCGAACCCGCCGAACCCGCCGAGCCGCCGGAGCGGCCGGACGGCGCGGAGTGAACGGCGGGCCGGCGGGCCGGCAGGCCCGCAGCACCGTGCGTCTTCAGTGGCCGAGTGCCCGCTTGAGTTCCGCCTTGTCCATCGTCGAGCGGCCCTCGATGTTGCGCTGTCTGGCTTCGTTGTAGAGCTGTTCCTTGGTGGGGCCCTGGGCGCCGCTGTGCGAGCGCAGGCCGCCGCGCCTGCCGGAGGACATGTCCTGCAGCGACGACCGGCTGGCGGTCTTCGACTCCCCGGCCCGGGCGCGCTCCTTGTTGACCGTACGGGCGGCGATCTCCTTGGCCCGCTCGGTGGACTCGCCGCGCTGCTCGGCGGACTCCTTGATGTGCTCGTACTGCCGTTCCCGCTTGGGTGACGAACCTCTCGGCATCGGAAACCTCTTTCCTTCCCCCCGGTGACTCCGCTGGTCTTTACCGGCCCGCGCCGCCGGCCGCCGTCGCGGCGAGCGGCGGGGTGTCGAGTCCGGCCCCGCGGCGGAGGCCTTCGAGGAAGGCCTCCACCGCTTCCGTGGCCGTGCGCGAGGGGACCCAGCCCAGTTCGTCGCGGGCCCGGCCGGCGTCGAGGAGCGGCAGGCGCAGGACGGCGTCCAGCAGGCCCGGGTCGGCGGGGGCCACGTGCAGGCGCCAGGCCGCGGCCAGGGCGGCGCGGGCCGCTCCGGCAGGCACCGGGACCGTACGGGCGTCGAGCAGGTGGGCCACGGCCGCGGTGTCCAGCACCGGGTCGGCGACCAGGTTGAACGGCCCGCGGACGGGCCGTACCACCGCGGCCCGGTAGGCCGCGGCGGCGTCATCGGTGTGCAGGGCCTGGAACCGGAGTCCCGCGATGTCCGGCAGCGCGGGGATGAGCCCGGGCCGTACGAGTCGCCGGGGCAGCAGCGGTCCGGCGAAGATCCGGTGCTGCTCGGACGCCGAGGCCGCCTTGAACAGGAAGCCCGGCCGCATCCGCACCACCCGCATGTGCGGGTGGGCCAGCTGGTAGCCGTCGAGATACCGCTCCAGGTAGGCCTTCTCCCGGGTGTAGGCGGCACCGGGCCAGCCGTGCGTGGGCCAGGACTCGTCGACGGGACGGCCGTCGGGCGGGCCCGGCGAGTACGCGCCGACCGAGGAGGCGTGCACCAGGGCGTGGACCCCGGCGGCGGCGCAGGCCTCGAAGACGCGGATGCCGCCGAGCACGTTGGTGCGCCAGGTCTCCACGGGATCGTGCGTGGGCTGGAACTTCCAGGCCAGGTGCACGACCGCGTCCGTACCGGCGAACAGCCCGGTCAGGTCGGCCCCGCCGGGGTCGACGTCGGCGGCCGCCCAGCGCACGCCCGGGACGTCCAGCCCGGGCAGGCGGCGCGCGACGCCGAGGACGTCCGTCACCATGGGGTCCGCCGCCAGGGCACGGACCACGCTCGTCCCCGCGTTGCCGGTGGCGCCGGTCACCACGACCCTCATGACGCCCACCCCGCCCTGTGGAACGGATGGCGCATCCGGTCGTGCCGCGTGGCCTCGGCCTTGGCCTCGTGCAGGGCCGCACGGGTGTCCGGTGCGAAGGTCCGGTCCACGGCCGCCAGCCGCATGTCCTCCAGCTGGCGGATCTGGCGCTCGGCGCGGGCCGCCAGCCGGTCGACGGCCGCGGAGTCGATGCGGTCGTCGGTACGGGCGACGTGCGCCAGGGTCCGCCACAGGGCGAGCTTGCCCTCCACCCCGAGGCGGAGCGCCTCCAGCTCCAGGACGTCGCTGAGCGGGGAGCGGGAGATCAGCCGGCCGTTGGGTTTGGCCCTGCCCACCTTCTCGGCGAGCCGGACCGCCACGTTGCGCGCCCTCTTCACGCGCACGTCGAGGGCGACCATGATCTCCACCAGGCTCTCGCGGTCCTCGGCTATCTCGTCCGCCAGCGCCTCCAGACGTGGCCCGGCCGCCGCACCGTGGTGCACCCGGGCCATCCGGCGGACCAGGGCGATCCCGCCCGCGGAGCCGGCGTAGTGGTCGTTGAGGTAGATGCCGAGCAGTCGTCGCGGCCCGGGAGGCAACGACCGGGAACGGCCGGATTCGGAGGACATGTCACCAGCTCCCATCGGAACAGGGTGTGCGAGGTCGGGGTCACCGGGCCCCGGGCCACGGCAGCAGCCGGGCGCGTCGGTGCTCGGGGGCCGCTCTGCCCACGCGGGGCGCGAGGGCCGGCCCCGTCCTTCCGCGCCTTCCCCGATCGGCGGCGGGGAAACGGCGGGGACAGCGAGGGTGGCCCCGCAGGACGGGCAGGACAAGCAGGACGAGGAGCAGTGCGGACGCACGGGGGGGGCCACACGGCCCGGTCCACGCCGACGGACCCGCTACGTCGCGGCGCCCCCGGCCACGCGGGCGAAGGGGCTGCTGTCGAGGTGGTGCAGGAGGTCGGCGGCATGCCGGTACACGGCGACGGCGCCCGCTTCCTCGAGGTCGCCGCGTGGGATCCCGCCGCTGAGGAGGCCCACCGCCAGGACGCCGGCCCGGGCGGCGGCCTTCATGTCCCACACCGTGTCGCCGACGAAGACGGCGTCGTGCGCGGCCGCACCGGCGAGGCCGAGCGCGTGGGTCACCGGGTCCGGCGCGGGTTTGCCCTCCGGGACGTCCTGGGCACTCACGGTCGCGGTGATGGCGTCGTCGGCCGCGACGGCCCGCCGCAGCGCGTCGAGCTCACTGCTCCCGGCGGAGGTCACGAGGACGACCCTCCAGCCCCGTCGGTCGAGCTCGCGCAGCAGGTCGGCGGCCCGGTCCAGGCAGGGCAGCCGGTCGAAGCAGGTGCCGTACAGCGTGTCGTGCGCCGTGCCGAGGGCCTCGTCCTCGCTGGTGTCGCGGCCGTCACCGAGGAGGTGCCGGAGCAGGCTCTCGCTCGGCAGGCCGAGGGCACGGTGGATGTCGTGCATGGCGACGGTGTGGCCGGCCTGCCGCAGCGCCTCCCACCAGCACACAACGTGCAGGTGGTTGGTGTCGGCGAGGGTCCCGTCGACGTCGAAGAGTGCTGCGCGGTTCATCTGCGCCTCCACCATGGGTCGGGGGCGTCACCCGCCGACGATGCTCCGGACGTTCTCGATGCTGCCGCAGCCGGACGCCAGCCGCTCCTTGCGTTCCCGCAGGAACGCGGCGCCCAGCTCGGCCCGGCGCTCGTCGGGGACGCTCTCCCGGGCGCCGTTGAGGATCGTCCGCTCCTCTTCGTCCACGTGGTGGGTCACCGCCTTGACCAGGTCCTCCAGTCGCTCCTCCCACTCGTCGGAGCCGACGTCGTCCACCTCCAGCAGGGCCAGCAACGCCTCGTTGCCCTCGGCGTGTTCCTTCTCCCCGTGCTCCACTTCCTCGTCGTCGACGCCCTTGAACCGTTTGAGCGCGCCGTAGACCTCGGCCTCCTCGGCCTCGCCGTGCGCGATGAGCAGGGCCGAGAACTCCTCCAGCGCCTTCGCACGGTCGGCCTCGACGCTCCGCATGCGGCGGAACAGCTCCTCCATGGTGCGGTGGTCCTCGAGGATCACCTCGACCACGTCCGCCATACCCCTCGCCTCCTCGATCCGATGCGACACGCGCGCCGGCACCGGCACCGGACGCGTCCGCACAGCGACTGCCCCCACCGGGGCCCTTCATGCGGAGCGGATCTGCACGAGCCCCCGTTAAAGCAGAGGAAGGAGGGTAGACGCCGTCCGCGGCATCGCGTCGGAAAACCTCGTTCCGACGGAATGCGCCGCAGGATAGAGGGACATCATGCTCATCCTCGGAGTCATCTTGTTGATCATCGGCTGGCTGACCGGCCTCAGCATCCTCTGGACCATCGGCATCATCCTGATCGTGGTCGGTGCGATCCTGTGGATCCTCGGGTCGGTCGGGCATGCCGTCGGCGGCCGTCGCCACTACTGGTGAGAAGCCGGGTCCTGGTGCTCCGCGCCGCGGACGAGCATGTCGTCAGCCGGTGCCGGGACTTCGCCCGGCGGGCCCTGACCCATTGGACGTGGCTGCCCGCCTCGGAACCCCCTGCCGAGGCGGCCGCCGAGGACGTCCTGCTGCTGGTGTCCGAGCTGGTGACCAACGCCCGTCTGCACGGCGGCGGCCCGAGTTCCCTCCTGCTCCGGCGCACCGGTGACGGCTTGCGCGTCGAGGTGACCGACCGCAGCCGGACCCTCCCCGTGCTCCAGCCCCGTCCGCATCCCGCCCGGCCCGGCGGGCACGGGCTGCTCATCGTCGACCGGCTGGCGCGGCGCTGGGGTGCGGATCCCCTGATCGGCGGCAAGCGGGTCTGGCTGGAGGTTTCCGCACCCCGGAGCGCCACAGCGGCCCGGGGCGAAGCGACCGCGACACCCACCGCGACCGCACGGCCGACGACAACGCCCGCGGCGGCGTGGGGCGGTCCCGGCTCCACGGCTCTCAGGGCTCCACGGGTACGTGGATGTCCAGCACGCAGATGTCGTCGTCGTGACGCGTCCGAGCCGCGGCGAGCGTGCGGGCGAGGGTCTCGGCATGCCCGTCCCGGACGAGGCCGAGGGCGACGGCCGCGAAACGGGTGAGGCCCTCCTCGATGTCCTCACCGGCGTCCTCGACCAGGCCGTCCGTGTAGAGCAGGAGGTGGTCGCCGGGCATCAGATCGATCACCGCCTCCGCGTACGCCGCGTCGAAGGACGCGCCCAGGAGGCAGCCCTCGGGCTGGGAGAGGAACTGCGCCTCGCCGCCACGGATCAGCAGGGGCGGCAGATGCCCGGCGCGGACCCAGCTCAGGCGCCCGTCGTCGGGCCGGTAGCGTGCCATGACCATGGTCGCGGTGGCGCCGTCGGCGTCCGTGGCGGTGTGGAGCAGCAGGGCGTTGAGACGGTTCAGGACGGCCGGCAGCCGGGAACCCGTCACGGCCATGCCCTTGGCGGTGAACCGGAGCTGCGCCATCGTGCCGACGGCGGGCAGCCCGTGCCCGGCGACGTCTCCGACCACGAAGAGGGCGCAGCCGTCGGGGAGTTGAATGGCGCTGTACCAGTCGCCTCCCACGCTCAACACCGTGTCCGAGGGCAGGTAGGCGATCTCGACCCGCAGCCCGGCCAGTTCCAGGGACTGCTCGGGAATGGGCAGCAGGGTCTCGCGGAGCCGGTCGGCGAGGGCCCGTTCGGCCCGGAGCATGCCGCGCTGGACCAGGTTGGCGCGTTCGCTCTCCTGCAGGGCGATCTCGGCGCCGCGCTGGGCGGTGAGGTCCTGGAAGAAGCCGTGCACCTCGACCGGTGTGCCGTGTGCGTCCGGTTCGGCCTCGGCGACGATCCTCAGGTGGCGTACGCCGTCCGGGGTGGTGATCCGGAACGGCTGGTCGATGGACTCCCCGTCGGCGAGCAGCCGCTGGACCGCCGCGCGGAGCTTCGGCGCGTCGTCGGGCAGCAGCCGGCCATGGCTCGGGAGTTCCTCCAGGCCGACGGGCCCCAGTGCGGGGTCCCGGCCGAAGACGTCATAGACCTGATCCGACCAGGTGGTCCTGCCGGTGCCCAGCTTCCAGCCCGCCCAGCCGAGGTTGCCCAGGCGCTGCAGGTCCGCGAGCCTGCGCGCCTCGCGCTCATCGGTGTCGTGGCGGATCCAGGACACCACCAGCCGGTCCCCGAGCCGTGACGCCCGCACGGAGTAGACGGACTCGCGCGGTACTCCCGCGAGCGTCTCCTCATAGGTGAAGGGATCTCCTTCGTAGAGCCTCCCGGTCGTCAGGGCGTCCAGGTATCCGTGCCACAGGTCGCTGCCGGCCACCGTCGGGTACGTGTCGAGGACCGTACGGCCCACCAGCTCCTCGCCGCGTCGCCCGGCCACGTCGACCGACTCCGCCGCCGCCGCGTCGATCCGGAAGTCCGCCACGGTCCCGTCCGCGGCGCGCAGGGGCGTCAGGAGCACGGCCGGGCACGGCAGGACGTCGAGAACCGGCTGGATCGCCGCAATGGTGGCGTTCTCGTCCACCCTGGCCGGCTCGCCCGGGCCTGCGCCCCGGGTGCCCAACGACCGGCCACAGATCTGGACCGTCCTGCGCAGGACGCTTCGTGTCGCCGCGTCGAAAGGGCCCGGGTGGGTCCGGAGGAACCCGATCACGGTGGTCGCCGGGTGCTCCGAGAGCACCGGAATCCACGCCCGGGACGGCCACTGCCCCGGGCGGGCCGCGAGCAGTGGACGGCGCTCGGCGTCAGGGGCTTCCAGCCACACCGGCCGTTCCTCCGCCAGGGCCTGCAGCGCCGCGCCCTCGTCGGTAGGCGGTACGTGGCTCCACCGCTCGGCCGAGGGCCCGTCGAGGCCGGCGTGCCCGATCAGGTCCAGGTTCCCGGCGGCCCCGCGGCCGTAGATCACGACGGCGCCCACGTGCCCGGTGTCGCTCAACGCGCCCCGCGCGAGTTCCGCCACCTCGTCCGGCGTCCGCGTCCCCGGCATCGCGGAGCCGGCCTCCAGGTGCTCGGCCTCGGCCCGTAGGCCGGCCACCACCTTCGCGAGGGCGAGCACCTCGGGGGAGACTCCGCCGACCGGTCCCACGGCCTGATCCTCCATACGTCGAGCATCCCACCCCCGACGTGTTCGGGCCCGCGCGTCCAGGGCGGCGCGGCTGGGGGCCACGACGACGATTCCGGCGTCAGGGGTCGACGCGGCCGGCAGCGGGAGCAGCGAGCCCTGCGGGGGCCCGGAGGTACCGTCTGCACCGCGGGCGGAGCATGGCCGCGTAGAGGAGACCGAAGGCGGTCCAGGCGAGGTAGATGCCGGGAAGGCCCAGTCCGGCGTGCAGGCCGAGGAACCAGCCCAGGGGGATCAGCAGCAGGTAGTCGCTGACGACCGAGGCGATCATGACGGACCGGGTGTCGCCGGTGGCGCGCAGCACTGCCGCGTACCCCAGGGCGACGGCGAACGGCACAAGGCTCAGCAGCGCGGGGAGGGTCGCTGCCCACGCCTTGTCGGTCACCCCCGGATCCTCGGTGACCAGGGCCATCAGCGGGCGTCCGAAGCCGATCGCCAGGACGGCGGGCACGGCGAGCGTCAGCAGGAGCATGCGCAGTCCCGTGCGGAGCCAGGCCGCGACGTGTTCGCGCCGGCCGGCGCCGAGTTCCTGGCCGGCCAGGATCATGAGGGCGGACGAGACCGAGGCGAGGCAGGTGAAGACCACCAGGACCAGGTTGTCGACGATGCGGTACGCCGCCAGGTCCTGTGTACCCATCCGTGCGGCGAACCCGGCCAGCAGGGCCTCGTTCAGGTAGCCGATCCCCGACATCCCCATCTCCGGCCACCCGATGCGCCACAGCCGCCCGGCGAGGCTGTGCGCGGTGTCCGCGTCCTTCTCGTAGGCGGGGAGACGGTTGCGGCAGTGGAGCAGCAGGTAGCACGTGCCGGCCGCGGTGGCGGCGAGGGATGCCAGCGCGGCGCCGGAGACGCCGAGTTCCGCCCGGAAGATCAGGAGCAGGCCCAGGGGCAGGTTGACCGCGTTGACGAGCAGCGCCGTGTACATCGTCACCCGGGTCGCGCCGATACCGGCACAGGCACCCTGAAGCGTGAAGGAGATCGCGGCGAAGGGCAGCGCGAAGGCCATCACCCGCAAGTACGCCGCGCCCGGGCCGACCAGCGCGTCCGAGGCACCGAGCACCGACAGGACCGGCGCTGCTCCCACGTACAGGAGCGCACCCACGACCAGCGCCGCGCCCACGGCCCCGGCCAGCCCGACGCGTACGGTCAGGCCGACCGCTCCGGGCCGCTGCGCGCCGTGGAACCGGGCGGCCTGGACCTGGACGGCGGTCGCCCAGCCGCGTACGACGATCAGGGCCACGAGGTGGACCGGGGCCGCGACGGCGAAGGCGCTGAGGGCCGTCGTGGAGAGGTGGCCCAGCATGACCGTGTCCACGATGTTGACGGTGATCTGCGTCAGCCCGGCCACCAGCAGCGGACCGGCCAGCGCCCACGCCCGGCGCATCGTGGGGCGGGAGGGTTCGGTCACAGAGCGGCCTGAGCGGCTTCCAGCAGCTCGGTGTCGCGGTCGAGCAGGACGAGGGTGTCCACGCGCGAGTCCTTCCAGGCCAGGATCCGGTCGACGATGGCCGGGAGGGGGCCGCACAGGGCGACTTCGTCGAGGAGCGTATCGGGGACGACGGTGACGGCGTCGGCCTTGCGGCCTTCCGCGAACAGGTCGCGGATGGTGTGCGCGGGACCGTCGTAGCCCATGTGGCAGGCGATGTCGAAGTAGGTGTTGCGGCCTCCGGGGCCCACCGCGCCGATGAGGTGGGCGAACAGCGGCCGCAGCCGGTCGCGGCCTTCCTCCCGGGTGTCGGCCCGGGCGACGTACAGGATGGGGCAGATCCTGACGTCGTCCGCCGTGCGCCCGGAGCGGGCGATCCCCTCGTCCAGGGGGCGCGTCAGGGCGGCCTCGTGTTCGGGGGCGTACAGGCCGGCCAGCCAGCCGTCGGCGATCTCGCCGGCCAGGGACACGTTCTGCGGGCCGATCGCGCCGAGGTAGAGCGGGATGCGCGGCCTGAGCGGCTGCATGTCCGCCTTCACCGGGCGGGCTCGGCCGCTGGATCCGGGCCCGCGGTAGGGCAGTTGGAAGACGGTGCCGTCGTGTTCCACGCGGGCCTCGTGGGCGACGGCCTGCCGGACGATGTCGACGTACTCACGTGTCCGCCGCAGCGGCCTGTCGTAGGGCTGCCCGTGCCAGCCTTCCACGATCCACGGCACCGACAGGCCCAGCCCGAGGTGGAAGCGGCCGGCCGACAGGACGTCCAGGGTCATCGCCGTCATCGCGGTCGCGGCGGGGGTGCGGGCCGGGATCTGCATGACGGCCGTACCGAGCTTGATCCGCTCCGTCCTCGCCGCCAGGTAGCCGAGGACGCTCACGGCGTCGGGGCCGTACTCCTCGACGCTCCACACCGAGTCGACGCCGATGCGCTCGGCCGTCTCGACGATCGGGAGCACGTGCTCGATGGGTTCTCCGCCGTAGCCGAGGGCGAGCCCGAGACGCATGCGGTCACTCCGTTCTGTCGTGCGATGACAAGGACGTGGGGAGGCGGTCGTACCGTCAGGAGAACGGCAGGGGGTGGCGGACCAGACGGTCCTCGGTGAGCGGTCGCGGCACCCAGCCGTGAGCGGCCGGTTCCTCGTAGAGCCGCCGGCCGCCGAGGAAGGGGAAGGCGGCCGGAGCGTTGCCGTACGTGCCCGGCACGAGGACCCGGGCGACGTACAGGCCCGCGTCACGCGCCTCCGGGGTGGTCAGGTCGACGGCGATGGCCCGCAGCCCCTGCTCGGCGAGCCGCCGGAGCAGCGCGGCGGTTCCCTGATCGGAGGCCGTCGTTGCGGGGGCGGCCGTAGGCCGGCCGGGGAACCGCAACCGGTCCAGCCGGGCGTCCTGCGTCTCCGGGTCGAGGTGGACCTGGAGGTGGAGCCGGACGTCGTTGACGTCGCGCCAGTCGGACCGGAAGTCCCGCAGGTACGCGCGGTCGGCGCGGTACGGGCGGTAGGGCCGGTGACCGGTACGGCCGCGGCGGACCGACCGCCAGAACCCGCTGTCGTGTTCCAGGAGTTCCAGGCCCGTCTCGTGCATGCCCAGGGCCTCGGTCAGCGCTTTGGCCGCGGCTTCGTGCGACGATGCGCGGCAGGCGCTCCCGAAAGCGACGAGCTGTCGTGCCGCGTCCTCGACGAACGCGCCGACGACCAGGGCGCCGGCCGTGGAGGGGATGCGCAGCAGGCCGACCTTCAGTCCGGCGGCTGCGGCTTCGGCAAGCGCGCGCGTCAGGGACGGCTCCGCGTCGAGCGCGAGAGCTGCGGCCTGTGCCCCACTGGCCCACCACAAGGTGACGGCGTCCCGTTCGAGGACCTCCCGCAGGGCGGCCTCCCGCGCCCGCTCACCGCTCGTTCCGGCTGCCGTACCGGCCAGCACCGGGTAATGGGTGGGCGGCTCCGCCGCATGGGAATGACGGAAATAGTTGACGTACACGAGGGATGCGGGAACCAGGATGTGCGACCCGTCGACCATGTCGCGGCCCGACGCCCACGCAATCGGCAGATCACGGCCCATGGGCACGAAGGGAAAACCCCGGTGCGCGTATTGCGAGCGGGAGTACAGCGAGAATTCCGCCGGGTCGACGGCCGGATGGCCGGCCCGGGCGAGCTCTCCGTATGAAGCGGTCCTCAGCAATTCAGGGACGGAGTTTGCGCAGTAGCGTTCGACGGCCTCACCGACGGCTGCCCGCCGAGCCTTCTCGTGATCACCGAGCGAGGCTCCGCCCGCGACCGCGTCGACCACGCCACGGGCGAATTCCGGGCGCCTCGACAGGCGGGCGCTGTACGAGACGACGGACGGGACGGTGTCGACGCGCGGCCGGTCCTGAGCGACCCCTTCGACCAAACCTGGTGCCACGGATCCCCTGCCCCTCTGCCAAGGTCGGACGGTACGCGCGTGCGCCCGGTGTTCCGCAGGTCCGGGCTGCGCCGGGGGCGGCGGCGTGCCGCCGCCCCCGGCGCCCGGCGTCAGCTCTCGGCCGACTCCTCGTCGTGGTCCTCACGCCACTCGAACGGGGCGTCGACCGCGGGCGTGTGGGACTTCAGGGCCTGCTGTTCCTCGGGCTCGGACCATCCGGTGTGCGCCATCCTCGGTTCCTCCTTCGATCGGCACAGGACCGGTCTTCCGACGCAATTCCTGTGCAGTTGCGAGTGAGTCGCAATAACCGTAGAGGCGATTCCCCGGGTCTGGCAACGGGGAAAGGGAACAAGGTGCGGGCGCACACCATTTCGAGCCAAGGTCGCCAAGCCATTTCACCACGCCGCGGAATATGCCATCGAACGGAAGAGGAAAAGCCGAGCCGGCCTCCTGGCTCCCCCTACCAAAAAATCGGCACGCAGCAGCGCATCACCTCATGAATTCCTCCCGCCATCGGTCTCGTGGCCGGTGCGAATGCTGACCTGAGGGATGCCCGTGCGCGCGTGCGGTGTCACCTCGGCCTCGATGCGGTAGACCTCGGCCAGCAGGTCGGCGGTCAGCACCTCCCCGGGGGCTCCTTCGGCCACGAGACGGCCGCCGTCCAGCACGCAGATCCGGTCGCAGAACGCCGCGGCCAGGTTGAGGTCGTGGAGCGCGATCACCGCCGTGACGCCCAGCCGGTGGACGAGCCGGAGGACATCCAGCTGATGGCGCAGGTCCAGGTGGTTGGTGGGCTCGTCCAGGACCAGCGTCCCGGCACGCTGGGCCAGGGCCCGCGCGATGAGCACCCGCTGCTTCTCTCCGCCCGAGAGCCGGTCGAAGGGGGCGTGCCTGAGCGCGGTGACGTCGAGTTCGGCCAGCGACTCGGCGATGACGGCGCGGTCGGCCCGGTCGTCGCCGGCGAACGCCTTCTTGTGGGGCGTACGCCCCATCGCGACGACGTCGTAGACGGTGAGCTGGAAGTCGCCGGCCGTCTCCTGCAGTACGGCGGCCAGGCTTCGGGCCAGTGACCGGCCGGGCATCTGCCAGACGTCGCGCCCGTCCAGGAGGATCCGCCCCGATGTGGGACGCAGCGCCCGGTAGAACGTGCGCAACAGGGTCGACTTTCCCGCCCCGTTGGGGCCCACCAGCCCCACGACCTCCCCCGCCGCCGCCCGCAGCGAGACGCGGTCCACCAGCGTTCTTCCGCCCAGGACGACGGAGACGTCGTCGACGTCGAGCGAGCCCGGCTCGCATGAGGCGACCGGTCCACCCGTCACCGCACCGCCCCTCACCGCGCCGCCCGTCACTGCGCCCTCCGCCGCATCAGCCAGAGGAAGAACGGGCCGCCGACGAGAGCGGTGAGGATCCCGACGGGGATCTCCTCGGGACTCATGAGCGTACGGGCGGCCAGGTCCGCGGCCATCAGGAAGGCCGCCCCGAGGAGCGCCGCCGCGGGGAGCGCCCGGCGGTGGTCGGCGCCGACGATGAGCCGTACCACGTGCGGCATGATCAGTCCGACGAACCCGATCTGCCCGCTCACCGCGACGATCGTGCCGATCATCAGGGCGACCACGACGAAGAGCGAGCCGCGGAAGCGGTGCACGTCCAGGCCGAGGGAGGCTGCCGCTTCCTCCCCGGCCAGCAGCAGATTGAGCGGGCGGCATACGCCGAGCAGCACGGCGGTCCCCAGGAGCACCGCGCCCACGGGGATCCACACCGTGGTCCATGTCGTGCCGGCGAGCCCGCCGAGCATCCACCGCAAGGCCGACTGGGTCTTCTGCGGGTCGTTGGAGGTGACGATCAGGAAACTGGCCGCCGCCGACAGCACCTCGGCCATCGCGACCCCGGCGAGGACCAGGCGCACGGTGGTCATCCGTCCGCCCGTCCGGGCCAGGAAGTACACGGCGATCAGTGCGGCCAGGGCGCCGAGGAAGGCGGCCCCGGTGACGGAGAACATGCCGAAGAGCGTGACGTTGAGGACGAGGACCAGCACCGCGCCGACCGAGGCGCCCGAGGACACCCCGAGCAGCATCGGGTCGGCCAGCGGATTGCGGACCAGTGCCTGCAGCGCCATCCCCGCCACCGACAGCCCGGCCCCCACCACCCCGGCCAGGAGCACCCGGGGCAGCCGCACGTCGATGACGACCGTCTCCCGGACCGGCGTCCAGTCGGGCTCGTGGAGGGCCGGGTGGATGCGGTGCAGGAGGATCCCCCAGACCTGGTCGGCGGGAATGCTGATGGAGCCGGCGGTGATCCCTGCCGTCGCCACCAGGAGCACGAGCACGGCCAGGAGTGCGAGCACGAGCACGTACGGGAGGCCGCGCCACCGGGGCCCTGCGCGCCCGGCGGCCAGGCCTCCAGGGGCCCGCGGCGCTATGCCGGGCGCTCCCGGCGCCTGCTCCCGCAGCCCCCTCACCGGAAGCGGTCCGGATGGATCTGCCGCGCCAGCGACTCCACCGCACCGGGCACCCGTACCCCCAGCACCACCGACGACAGGGGCAGCACCGCGAACCGCTGCTCCTTGATCGCCGGTACGTCCTTGAGCGCGGGGTTGGCGAGCAGGAACTTCTTCTTGTCCTCGACCGGCTGGTCGCCGTAGTCGTAGATGACGACGACCTCCGGGGCCCGCTCGGCGACCTGCTCGAACGACACGTCACCGAACGCCTTGGGCACGTCCGCGAAGAGGTTCTCCCCGCCGGCCCTCTTGATGACCTCGTTGCCGATGCCCCGGCCGCCCGCGGTGAAGGCCGTCTTGTCGCCGCTGTCGTAGACGAACACCTTCGTCGCCGGCACTCCGCCCAGTCGGCCCCCGACCGAGTCCAGGGTGCCGTGCAGCTTCTTCACCACCTCCTCGGCGCGGTCCGGGACGCCGAAGATCTTCGCGACCGTGCGTATCTCCTCGTCCATCATCTCCATCGTCACCGGGCCTTCGGGGCACTCCTCGATGTTGAGATGGGTGTGGACTCCGGCCTTGACCAGGGCGGCGCGGCCGCGCCCCTCCTTCTCGTCGAAGGTGGTCGCGAACCCCCCGTAGACCAGGTCGGGTTCGACGGCCAGCAGCGCCTCCGCGGAGGGGTACTCCTTCGAGACGACCTTGATCCGGTCGTAGGCGGCCTGGTACTCGGGGAGCACCCTGTCGTCGAGGTACCCCGTGGCCACCATCGACTTCTCCAGCCCGAGCGCCAGCATCACCTCGGTCGCGTGCTGGTTCAGCGACACCGCGCGCCGCGGCGGCCGCTGGTACGTCGTCTCCACACCGCAGTTGGAGATCGTGACCGGAAACCCCGCGGCTGCGGGTGCCTTTGCGGCCGACGTGTCGACACGGGGTGCTCCCCCACAGCCGGCGGCAAGGAACACTGCCGCGACCACGGACACCAGCGTGTACCGGCGCATCTTCCTCATCAGATGGTTCCTCTCGCCACAGTCGCATGCGGGCATGGGGAGGTCCGCTCGTCAGCGGAGGGGCGGGTTTCAGCCGCTCCGCATCGCTGTGCAACCTCTCAGCAGTTGCGACTTGCCTGCAATAGGGGCGTCGATACCAGAGGGGGCGCACGGTTGCGCGCCCTGCTGTGCAACGGAGCCGACGAGGTGACCGACGCCGGCGACACCGTGGCG
The DNA here is from genome assembly GCF_044748145.1 of Streptomyces sp. NPDC090022. Lineage (NCBI taxonomy): Bacteria > Bacillati > Actinomycetota > Actinomycetes > Kitasatosporales > Streptomycetaceae > Streptomyces > Streptomyces sp. NPDC090022. The sequence goes on along the minus strand of NZ_JBIVFN010000001.1, from coordinate 422,822 downwards.
CCGTGCTGGGGCGCCTGAGGCACCCGGCGGGCCCGGGGCCCGCACCAGCGCGCCCCGGCCCGCCGGCTGGGCCTTGGCCTGGGCCGGCTGGGCTCAGAAGGACGTCCAGACGAACGACACCTGGTCGCCGGCGTTCAGCTTGAACTGGCAGCCGCCGACCGGGGTGGGCGTGCCGTTGACGGATATGTTCCAGTACGCCGAACCGCCGCCGCTGACGCCCTTGATGGTGTCGACGGAGAAGTCGTCGAAGGAGGCGTACCAGGTGCCGTCCCAGCCGAAGTAGTGGTTCTTCGCCGCGTCGTCCAGGGCGGCGGTCGGGGTCGGAACCCTGCTCGGGTTCGCCCCGCCGTTGGTCCCGTCGCACTTGTGGGTGCCGCCGGTGGCGGTGGTCACGTCGTGGCCCTTGGTCTTGACCTTGCCCTTGAACAGCAGGCCGTCAGGGCCCTGCACGGTGAGGGTGACCTTGACGGCGGCGTTGGTGTTCACGGGCTTGGCGTGGGCGACGGCGGGCGCGACCGTGAAGCCCGTGAGGGCGAGTCCCAGGGCGGCCGTGGTGACGGCGGCGCGACGGGTGGGGCTCAGGAGCATGGGGGGCCTTTCTGACCGGTCGGGTCGGCCGATGAGGCCCCTCGACCGGCGCGGCCCACCCCGGGCAGGCGCTCGAGCGCACTGGCGTGGTGTTCCGGCGGTACCGGGCTTCGCTCTGCAGACCGTGACAGTGGAAGCGGATGCTGCCGCGCGGCGGGCATCCCGACTCGCGGCGCTGGTCGACGCGCCGCACACGGTTGCAGGTCAGCGCCGGATTCCCACCGGCTTCCCCCATCGCACAGCCATGAAGTTGTCACCGGCCGGAGCCGGGCAGTGGAATCGTACGGGCCGCACCCGTACCGGCCAAGTGCCTTCGGGACCGGGCAGGCCGCCGCCCTGGGCGAGCTCCGCAGAGCCGCCGCCACGCCCGCCGAGGAGCTGCTGGACCAGTACGGAGGCGTTCAGCCCTGTGTCGCGGGCCGCAGTGTTGACGGCGGTGACCAGCCCCGTGCCCGCGGCGATGGCGACAACGCCCGGCGTACCGGCGGGAAGGCGGTCGCGTACGGCCGCTGCGAGCGCTCGGGCGTCGTTGGTGTCCTCGTCCGTCGTGGCGGTGACAACCTGGACCCCGTTGGCATGGGCGGCGGTGGCGGCGAGTTCGTTCGCGCGGGCGGTGGTGGCCTGCTGCTCGAGGCGGGCGTTCTCCCGGTCCGCCGTCTTGAGCCGCTCCAGCAGGCCGGCGATCCTATCGGGCAGCTCGGCGCGCGGGGCGCCCAGCTGTTCGGCGATCCGGGCGACGAGGTCGCGTTCGCGGGCCAGGTAGGAGAAGCCCTCGACGCCGACCGCGGCCTCCAGGCGGCGCATGCCGGCGCCGACCGAGCCCTCGGAGGTCAGGGCCACGGTGCCGATCTGGGAGGCGTGCTCGACGTGGGTGCCGCCGCACAGCTCGCGCGACCAGGCCCCGCCGATCTCGACGACGCGGACCTTCTCCCCGTACGTCTCGTCGAACAGGGCGAGCGCCCCGAGTTCCTTGGCCTCGGGCAGCGTCATCCACTGCACTCCGACGGGCAGGTCGCGGCGCAGGGCGCGGTTGGCGGCCTCTTCGACCTCGCTGCGGACGGCCGGGGAGAGGGCTCCGCGCCAGGGGAAGTCCAGGCGGAGGTAGCCGGGCCGGTTGTACGAGCCGGACTGCAGGGCGGTGGGGCCGAGGACCTCGCGCAGGGCCGCGTGCAGGACGTGGGTGCCCGAGTGGGCCTGCCGTGCGCCGAGGCGCCACTCGGCGTCGACGGCGGCGTGCACGGCGTCGTCGGGCGCGAGCTCGCCGGCGGTGATCCGTACCTGGTGGACGACCAGGCCCGGCAGGGGCCGCTGGACGTCGAGGACCTCGGCCTCGACGGAGGCGCCCGACAGGCGGCCCGCGTCGCTGTCCTGGCCGCCGGACTCGGCGTAGAACGGGGAGCGGTCCAGGACGACGGTGACGAGGTCGCCGGCGGCCGCGACCGGGACCGGGCCGGAGGTGCCGAGCAGGGCCAGTACGCGGGACTCGGTGGTCAGGGTCTCCCAGGCCCGCCAGTCGGTCGGTCCGTGCTCGTCCAGGACGGAGCGGAGGGCCGAGGTGTCCAGGGAGCCGCCGGACTTGCGGGCGCGGGCGTCGGCTCGGGCCCGCTCACGCTGGGCGTTCATCAGCGCCGTGAAGCCCTCACGGTCGACCTCCACGCCCTGCTCCGCGGCCATCTCCAGGGTCAGGTCGATCGGGAAGCCGTACGTGTCGTGCAGCATGAACGCCTGGGCGCCCCGCAGCGACCGGCCGCCTTCGGACGTCACCTGCGCGACCGCCGTGTCCAGAACCGTGGTGCCCTGCTTGAGGGTGGCCCGGAAGGCCTCCTCCTCTCCGTACGCCTGGTCGGCGATGCGGGCGAAGGAGTCCGCGAGCTCGGGGTAGCTGGGGGGCATGCAGTCGCGGGCGACCGGCAGCAGCTCGGGCAGGACCGGGTCGTGGACGCCGAGCTGGCGCATGGAGCGGACCGCGCGGCGCAGGATACGGCGCAGGACGTAGCCGCGTCCCTCGTTGCCGGGCGCGGTGCCGTCGCCGAGCAGCATCAGCGCGGTCCTCGTCGACCGCCGGCCCGCCTTCCCGGCCCAGCGCCGGGCCGCGGGCGTCGGTGTCGGAGTGGTGGACGGTGACCCAGATCCTCTCGGGGTCCAGGCCGTAGCCGCCGTCGCTGCGGGACGTGGTCGACAGGTCCCAGGCGTAGGCGATGGCCTCCTCCTTGACGTAGTCGCCGAAGGAGAAGTTGCCGTTCATCTGGAAGAAGGAGCCGTGCCGGGTGGTCTTGCCGACCTCCTCGATGTCCAGGGTGCGGATGCACTTCTGCACGCTGGTCGCCCGCTCCCACCGGGGCTGGGCCTCCCCGGTGAAGCAGGGCTTGAAGGGGACCATGCCGGCGTTGACGAACAGGAGCGTCGGGTCCGGGGTGGGCAGTGGCGCACTGGGCACGACCGTGTGACCGCGCGCGGCGAAGTGGTCGAGGAAAAGCTGCCGGATGTCGGCGGTACGCACAGGCGGTGGGTCCTGCTCCGGGTATGAGTGGTCAGAAGGGGCGAGGGGCGGCTGTGCGGGCCGGGGTACGGGGTGCCGAGGAAGACCGCGTGACCGGGAATTCCGCGGGCGTCACGCGACGCGCACGGGCCCGGCCGTCGGGTGCAGGGCGGCGTACTCCAGCGGCGCCGACGGGTCGATCGACAGATCCAGCTGCGCCGGGGCCGAGCCGGAACGGACCAGCAGGTCACCGACGGCGGCGATCATCGCCCCGTTGTCGGTGCACAGCGTCAGCGGCGGTACTCGCAGCTCGACGCCGGCGGCCGCGCACCGCTCCTCGGCCAGGGCCCGTACGCGGGAGTTCGCCGCCACACCTCCGACCACGACCAGGGTGCGGACCTCGTACTGCCGGCAGGCGGCCAGCGCCTTGCGCGTCAGGACATCCGCGACGGCCTCCTGCAGCGAGGCGGCGCCGTCGGCCACGGGAAGTTCCTCGCCACGCTGGAGGTGCTGCTCGGCCCAGCGGGCAGCGGCCGTCTTCAGCCCGGAGAAGGAGAAGCTGTACGGGTGCTCCTTCGAACCCAGGAGCGGACGCGGGAAAGCAACGGCGCAGGCATTGCCCTCGCGGGCCGCGCGGTCGATGGCCGGCCCGCCCGGGTAGGGCAGGCCGAGGACGCGGGCGACCTTGTCGAAGCACTCACCGGCCGCATCGTCGATGGTGTCGCCGAGGTGCAGGATCGGATCCCGTACGAGGTCGCGTACGAGCAGCAGCGAGGTGTGGCCGCCCGAGACGATGAGCACCATGCACGGGTTGGGCAGCGGCCCGTGTTCCAGAGTGTCCGCGGCCACATGTCCGGCGAGGTGGTGCACGCCGTACAGCGGTACGCCGGCCGTGAACGCGAGGGTCTTCGCACCGGCCAGGCCGACCTGGAGCGCACCGGACAGGCCGGGGCCGGTGGTGACGGCGACGGCGTCGATGTCCCGCAGCCGCAGTCCGGCCTGGCCGAGCGCCTCGTGCACGACGGGGTTGAAGGCCTGCAGGTGCGCCCGGGCCGCGATCTCCGGCACCACGCCGCCGAAACGCGCGTGCTCGTCCATGCTCGACGCCACGACATGGGCCAGCAGTCTGCCGCCGGACACGATACCCGCGCCCGTCTCGTCGCACGACGACTCGATCCCGAGCACCACCGGAGCTGCCACGTCGACCTCTTTCGCACTACTGACGCAATTGCATGCTGTGTGCAATAAGGTACTCCGCCGACGGAGATCGTGTGTGCCGGGCTCTCTCGTCGGAGCACCGTCAGGACCCCCTCGGCCCCTACAACGGCCGCCAACGGCGCTCCCTGCCCGGACGTCAGTGTGTTCGAGCTGGTCGGGGGTGAGAGTGAGGGCCGGCATCCGGAACGCCCGGCTGCGCACGACGTGTTCGTGGCCGCTGGTTGCATGCGGCGGGCTCGGAGGGGCTGCAGGCCAGGGGGCTTTGAGGGCGGCGGAGAACGGGAAAGGCGTAGTAGAGGACGCCCCAGCTGGTGATCTGCGTGAGGCAGAGGGCGGCCATGCCGGCCTCGGTGTTGGGTATGTCGGTCAGCAGCCGCCGGAGGAGGCGGGTGCGCCGATGGTGAGGGTGGCCGGGGCCGCGCAGCAGCCGCCACCGGGCTGTTCCGCGGTCTCCGGCTGGTCGAAGAGGCCCGCTCCGCCGCAGACGCCGGTCTCGGGCAGCGACAGCTCCACGCGTTCGGCGGCCTCCTGGTCGCCGGCGAGGTGCGCGGCGATGGAGCGGACCTGCTCGTAACCTGTCATGGCGAGGAAGGTCGGGGCGCGGCCGTAGGACTTCATGCCGACGAGGTAGACGTCCTGCTCGGGGTGTGAGAGCTCGCCCACGCCGTGCGGGTAGACGGTGCCGCAGGAGTGCTGGTTCGGGTCGATCAGCGGGGCCAGCTCGACGGGGGCCTGGAGGCGCTCGTCGAGGCCGAGGCGCAGCTCGTCCAGGAAAGACAGTTCCGGGCGGAAACCGGTCAGCACGATCACCTCGTCCACCGCGTCGAGGCGCCGGTCGTCCTCGCCGACGAGGACCAGTCGGCCCTCGCCGTCCCGCTCAAAGGCCTCGGTGCGGAAGCCGGTGACCGCGTCGGCGTACCCGGCGTCGACGGCGGCCTTGGCCGCCAGGCCGAGGGCGCCACGGGCGGGGAGCTGGTCGGCCTCTCCGCCGCCGAAGGTGGAGCCGGAGATGCCGCGGCGCAGGATCCACAGGGTCTTGGTGCCGGCGCCGTCGTCGGCCCGGGCAAGGTCGGCGAGGTAGGCGAGGGCGGTGAAGGCAGAGGCGCCGGAGCCGATGACTGCGGTGCGCTTGCCCGTGTAACGGGCGCGTACGGCGGGGTCCTTGAGGTCGGGGACGCGGTAGGTGATCCGGTCGGCGGCGGCCTTCTCGCCGAGGGCTGCGAGGCCGCTGGCTCCTGCCGGGCTGGGGGTGGACCACGTGCCGGAGGCGTCGATCACGGCTCGGGCGAAGACGCGCTCCTCGCGGCCGTCGGTGTGCTCGATGTGGATGACGAAGGGCTGGGCGTCGCGGTCGGCGTCGACGATGCGGTCGCGGCCGGTACGGGAGACGCCGGCGACCCGGGCACCGAAGCGGACGCGGTCGCCGAGGGTGTCCGCAAGCGGCTGGAGGTAGAGCTCGGCCCAGTCTCCGCCGGTGGGGTAGGTGGCCGGGTCGGGCTTGGTCCAGCCGGTGGGGGCGAGGAGCTTCTCGGCGGCCGGGTCGACGACCTCGCCCCAGGTGGAGAAAAGACGTACGTGGGCCCAGTCGCGGGTGGCGGTCCCGGCATGCGCGCCGGCCTCGAGTACGAGGAAATCCAGGCCGCGGTCTTCGAGGTGGGCGGCGGCAGCCAGGCCGGCGGGTCCGGCCCCGATCACGACGACGGGCAAGTCGGTGGTGGCGGGCGCGGTCATGGTCGACTCCTCGCTGCTTCGATGTCTGTCGATGGCTTGCGTGATCAGCATGGCACCTGTTTCGATATGCGTCAACATAGACGCTTGTCGAATTATTGGGGGTTGTCGTGGAGCACGTGGAAGCCGTCGTCATCGGGGGGGCGGGCAGTCGGGGCTCGCCACCGCACGTGCGCCGGCAGGGCAGGGCGTGGAACCCGTGGTGCTGAACGCGTCGGACCCGACAGCGGGGCATCGTGGCGCAGGGCGGCCCGCTCCGCGTCCCGGCCTCACCATCGCGACGGCGCCTCCCTTGCGCATCCCGGGCCGACCTTCGCGGGACCGGCGTGACAGCACAGTCCGTCCTCGAACTCCTTGCGCGGGTGCGGCCGGGACGCGGAGCGGGCCGCCCTGCGCCCGGCCGCCCACCTGGCGACGCGCAGCTGACAACCCCCTCCCACCTTGGTTCGACATGTGTCAACATAGATGCATGTCGAATGCGAAGGTGTTGCCGCTTCTTGAGCCCGAGGCAGTCGCTGCGTGCTGCCCGCCTCTGGACGAGCGCCCGATGTCGGCCGAGGAGGCCGAGGTCGCGGCGAAGATGTTCAAGGCCCTCGGCGACCCTGTGCGCCTGCGTCTGTTCTCCGCGGTCGCCTCGCACGAGGGCGGGGAGGCATGCGTGTGCGACATCTCCGACGTCGGCGTCTCCCAGCCGACCGTGTCCCACCACCTGAAGAAGCTCAAGGAGGCGGGGCTGCTGTCCTCCGAACGGCGTGGGACGTGGGTCTACTACCGGGTCGAGCCGTCGGTCCTCGCCGCGATGGGCGCGCTGCTGGCCGGCGCGGCGAAGGCCGCGTGACCACGGTGCACGTCACCGGGCTTCTGCCCGAGCACGCCGGGCAGGTCCTGGCGATCTACCAGGCCGGGATCGACGAGGGCCACGCCACCTTCGAGACCACGGTGCCCGACTGGGCCGCGTTCGACACCGCGAAGCTGACCGGGCACCGCTTCGTCGCGCTGGACGGCGACACGACGGTGCTGGGCTGGGTGGCGGCGAGCGCGGTCTCGGACCGCTGCGCGTACGCCGGGGTGGTCGAGCATTCCGTTTACGTCCGCCCCGACGCCCGTGGACAAGGTGTCGCGGGCAGGTTGCTGGAGGCGCTGATCGCCTCGACGGAAGCGGCCGGGATCTGGACGATCCAGTCCGGGATCTTCCCCGAGAACACCGCCAGCCTGGCCCTTCACGAGCGGGCCGGGTTCCGCGTGATCGGCACCCGCGAGCGGATCGGCCGCCAGCACGGAACCTGGCGCGACGTCGTACTGCTGGAACGCCGAAGCCCCCTGATCGCCTGAGCCGGTCAGCGTGTCCAGGGCACGAGGCGCGGCACCGCCCGGACGTGGACGACCCTCCCGACGACCTCCGCCGGCGTCTGGGTGACCACGGCAACGGCAGCGACGCGTCCAGGTACCGGTGGCGCTGATGACGACGCGGGTCCGCCATGCGCCGCAGTCCGTTTCGACGCGCAGGCAGGCGCCGTCACGGTGGACTGCAGAGACCCGGGCGGCGCAGGTGGTAGCCGGCGGCGAGCCCTGCTCGGCCGCCGCCGATCACCACCACGTCCGTGCGCTGCGTCATGCCGCGGGCTGCCCCTGGTCGGTCTTGCCGCGCATGAAGATGACGGCGACGAGCGCGAGGCCGACAACCGCTCCGATGAGCTGCATGCCGATGAATCCCGGGACGGAGGCCGGGGCGATGCCTGCGAAGGTGTCGGTGAAGGCACGTCCGATGGTCACGGCCGGGTTCGCGAAGGAGGTGGAGGAGGTGAACCAGTACGCGGCACCGATATACGAGGCGACCGCAACCGGTGCGAACCGTAGCCGGTCGGTCCTGGCCAGACCGAAGATCAACAGGATCAGTCCGGCGGTGGCGACGACCTCGCCCAGCAGCAGGTTGCCGGCGGAGCGGTCATGCTGCGACCACTTCACCAGCGGCTGCCCGAACATCGCGTCCGCCAGGATCGCGCCCGCGATCGCACCGGCGATCTGCGAGGGCACGTACGCGGCGAGTTCGCGGGCGTTCACGCCCGGTCCGCCGCGGCGGGCCGTCCACCACTCGGCGAGGGTGACGGCCGGGTTGAAGTGGGCGCCGGAGACCGGCCCGAGTAGGGCGATCAGGACACCAAGGCCGAAGACGGTGGCGGTGGAGTCGGCCAGCAGCTGCAAGGCGACGTCGTCGGTGAGCTCGGTGGCCTGGATGCCGGCGCCGACCACGATCGCGACCAGAGCGGCGGTGCCGACCAGCTCGGCCGCAGCACGGGCAATCAAAGGGGTGCGGGGCGGCGTGGCGCCTGGGGCGGGCTACGGCTCGTCGGCGGCTATGGCGGCCTCCGCCGCGGTGGCGGCGCCGACGGGCTCGGTGGCGGTCAAGGCAGGTTCTCCTCGGGCAGGTGAGGCACGGCGCGAAGGCTACGGGCAGGACCGCTTGAGGTTCGCTTCAGCGGTGGCACGCGCGGTCTGGGCGAGGTCGGCGAACTGACCGGCGAGGGCTTCGATGACTTCCGGGCGCAGGCGGTAGTAGACGTACCTCCCACACGGCTCCGTCTCGACGACCCCGGCCTCGCGCAGCACCTTCATGTGGTTGGAGAGATTGGTCTGCTTGGCACCCGTTTCCTCCACGAGGTGGGTGGTGCAGAGCGTCTCCCTGGCGAGGAGGGTCACGATCCGGAGCCTGAGCGGGTCGGCCAGAACCCGGATCAGATCAGTGTCGACTGACGTCAGCATGGACTGATACTGTCACATCAGCTGGGGCTGACACCAGTCCGAGCCGACCTTATCGGCTCCTTTGAACAGGAACGCCATGCCCACGCCTTCCTCGCCCCTCCTGCCCGACGACCGCCTCGCGGCAGGGGCCGTCCGCGACTGGCCCGTCCCCGACCCCGAAGGCGCTCCGATCGCCGTCGTCCGCGACATCCGCGACGCCATCGACAGCCGCATCACCGACCTGCTCACCCAGCTCGGCGCTGCCTGAAGACCGCTCGCCCCGCAATTGCCCGATCCCCAAGGAAGAACCATGTCCTCTGCTCTCCCCCAGCCTGGCGGCCGGGCGGTACCCCCAGCCGCCTCCGTCCTGTTCGTCTGCATCCACAACGCGGGCCGCTCCCAGATGGCCGCCGGGTTCCTGCGCCACCTCGCCGGCGACCGCGTCGAGGTCCGCTCCGCCGGTTCGATGCCCGGCGACCAGATCAACCCCTCCGCTGTCGCCGCCATGGCCGAGCTGGGCATCGACATCTCCGACCAGACCCCGAAGGTCCTCACCCCCGAGGCCGCCCAGGCGTCCGACTACATCATCACCATGGGCTGCGGCGACGCCTGCCCGTACTTCCCCGGCAAGACCTACCTCGACTGGCAGCTCGAGGACCCGGCCGGCCAGGGCGTCGAGGCAGTCCGCCCCATCCGCGACGAGATCAAGGGCCTCATCGAGGGCCTGATCGCAGAGATCGACGCCAAGGCCAAGGCGTGACCCAGGTGACCGACACGATCCCCGCCGACGGCATACGCGACGTCGTCGTCATCGGCTCCGGCCCCGCCGGATACACCGCCGCCCTCTGATAGACCGTTGCACTGTGCTCTCGAGCGGCAGATGCCTCCTCCTGTACCGGAGGCCGGTCCCGTCCGTCCCGCGGGCCGTGGTGGTGGGTGCCGGGTCTCGTTCCCACAGGCCCAGCAGTTCCGCCTGGGTGGCGGAGTCGGCGTGAGCCGAGGCCGTGTTCGGGGGTGCAGGCGGCCCCGCCGCCGCGGCAGCGTTGTCCCTCGGTCGGACGCGCCGGACGGGCGGGATGCCCCTGGGCCGTTCACATCACACCCCACCCCCTGTGGCCGGCCGCACAGTTGTGGGTCTGGCGTGGTCGTGGCCGCTTCTGCGATGCTTCCGTCCGACAAGCGACGGCGGAACGAGGAAGCCGGTGAGATTCCGGCACGGTACCGCCACTGTGTAGGGGGAGCGACTCCGCCCATGGCCACCGCCCCATCCGGGGGTGGGAAGGCCGGAGAAGCACTGATCCCGAGTCAGGAGACTCACGCCGTCGCACCTCGAAGTACGGGGCGGATTTCCCCAGGAGAGGCGGTGGCACGCGTGTGCCCGCGTATGTGTGGTGGCAGCTTCGCGCTGCCCTCGGCCCGTCGGAGCCGACCTGTCCGGCCTGACGCACCAGCCCGTTCCCGCAGGTTCTGAAGACCTGCTCCTCCAGCGGGTTCCTTCCCGTACGCCGCATCACGCGCCCCGCCCTGCCGGTGCGCACTGCCTACGCACGCCACCAGGAGTCACCTTGTCCGTACGATCCGTCCTGCCCGGCCGCCCTCAGGCCGCCGCGGCGGCCTTCATCGCCGTCGCCCTCACGCTCACCGCGTGCGGCGGTGACGCCGGCACGCCCGCCGACTCCAAGGCCCAGGCCGCCGGGAAGGGATGCATCAAGGACTTCGACCCGGCCAAGGACTACTTCCCGGTCAAGTCGGCGGTGAAGCACGCCAAGAACTTCACGCTCCGGTACGAGAAGAGCTACCAGGTCCTCACCGTCAACGAGCCCTACCCCAAGGGCAAGCCCGAATCGTACGTGCTGGTCAAGTGCGGTGCACCGAAGCCGCAGCTGACCGGTGAACTGGCCTCCGCGCAAACGGTCACCGTCCCCGTCAAGAGCCTGTACTCCGCCTCCACCACCCACCTGCCCCTGCTGACCGAGACCGGCACCCTGGACGTCCTGACGGGGGTGGCGAGCACCACGAACATCAGCTCGGCCGAGGTGATCGAGAGGGTGAAGGCAGGGAAGGTCACCGAGTACGCCAAGGACCGGACCCTCAACGCGGAGACGGTCATCGGTGCCAAGCCGGACGTGCTGATGACCCAGGGCACCGACGACCCGCAGTATCCGAAGCTCCGTCAGGCCGGGATCGCCGTGGTCGCCAACGCCGAGTGGCTGGAGCCGAGTCCGCTCGGCCGCGCCGAGTGGGTCAAGGCGATGGCCGCGCTCACCGGGGCGGAGAAGCGTGCGGGCGAGGTGTTCGACACCATCGAGGGTGACTACCGGAAGGTCGCCGAGAAGGGCGCGCAGGCGGTCAAGGCGGGCAAGCCCGTCGATGTCCTGCCCGGCACGATGTACCAGGGCACCTGGTACATGCCCGCCGGCGGCAGCTACGCCGCGCAGCTGATCAGGGACGCGGGCGGCACCTACCCCTGGGCCGGCGAGGCGGGCACCGGCAACCTCCAGCTGAACTTCGAGGCCGTGTACGCCAAGGGCGGCGAGGCCCCGGTCTGGATCGCCGACCAGAAGTGGAAGTCCACCGCCGACGCCGTGAAGGCCGACAGCCGGTACGGGCAGCTGAAGGCCCTCTCCGGAGGCGCGGTCTGGACGAACACCAAGGCGCTCGGCCCCGGCGGCGGCAACGACTACTTCGAGCGCGGTGTGCTGCGCCCGGACCTGGTCCTCGCCGACCTCTTCGCGCTGATGCACCCGGACCAGGCGAAGGACCACGCCTTCACCTTCTACACCCAGGTGCCCAAGGCGTGACGACGCACACCACAACCGCGCAAGCCGCCGCCCCGGACGCCCCGCGGGCGGTACGGCCGGGGCGGCGGCGCCTCGCCGTCGTCCTCGCCCTCACGGCCGGCACCGCCGCACTGTTCGTCCTCACCATCGCGACCGGCTCCCACCGGGTGCCGGTCGCCGAGGTGGTGCGGATCCTGTTCGGCGGCACCGCCGACGACCCGAGATGGACCGTGATCGTCGAACAGGTCAGGCTGCCGCGCGCGCTGACCGCCACCGCCGTCGGCGCCGCCCTCGCGGTGGCGGGCGTGCAGATGCAGACCCTGTTCCGCAACGCACTGGCCGATCCGTTCTCCCTCGGGGTGAGCTCGGGCGCCAGCATGGGCGTCGCCGCCGTGGTCGTCGGCACGGGCGGAGTCGCCGGAAGCTTCACCGGAAACCTGGCCGGCCTGGGGCGCCTGGGCGTCGTCCTCGCCGCCTCGCTCGGCGCCGCCGCCGTACTGGCCCTCGTCCTGCTCCTCTCGCGGTGGGTTCAGTCGGCCGTCACCCTGCTCGTCATCGGCGTCATGATCGGCTCGGCGGCCACCGCCGTGGTCGGCGTCATGCTCGTCTACGCCCGGCCCGAACGCGCCCAGCAGTTCGTCATGTGGGGCCTGGGCAGCTTCAGCGCCACGACCTGGCCCGACCTCCACGTCATGCTGCCCGTCATCGGCACGGGCCTGCTGACCGCGCTGCTGACCGCCAAACGCCTCAACGCCCTGCTGCTCGGCGAGGACTACGCCCGCACCATGGGCCTGAACGTGCGCCGCAGCCGCGATCTGGCACTGCTCGGCACCTCGCTGCTGGCGGGCGCGGCAACCGCGTTCTGCGGCCCGGTCGCCTTCCTGGGCCTGGCCGTCCCACATCTGACGCGGGTGGCGCTGGGCACCTCGGACCACCGGGCACTCATCCCCGCGTCCATGCTCGCCGGGGCCTTCCTCGCGCTGGCGTGCGCACTGCTGAGCCAGCCGCCCGGCACGGACTCCGTACTGCCGTTGAACGCCATCACCTCGCTGTTCGGCGCCCCCGTCGTCATCGCATTCCTGATCCGCAGCCGTCGCGGCGTACAAGGAGTCGCCTCGTGACCGACACCATGACCGAGACCGCCACGGACAAGGCCGACGCACGACCCGACCATCCCGGCGGTCTCGCCACCCAGCGGCTCGACGTCGGCTACCGCACCCGGTCGCCGCGCGGGCGCGGCGCGGGCCGGGCCGTGCTGTCGGGGCTGGACCTGCAGGCACGGGCCGGTGAACTGACCGTACTGCTCGGCCCGAACGGCGCGGGCAAGTCCACACTGCTGCGCACCCTGTGCGGGCTCCTCCCGCCGCTCGGCGGCCGGATCCGGATCGGCGGCGCGGACCTGGCGCAGACCTCGCCGACCGCGCTCGCCCGCCGGCTGGCGGTCGTCCTGACCGACAGGGTGGATCCCGGGCTGCTGTCCGTACGCGAACTGGCCGGGCTCGGCCGCCACCCGCACACCGGGTTCACCGGCCGTCTCACGGACGCGGACCACGCGGCCGTCGAGTGGTCGCTGCAGGCGGTGAGCGCGGGCCACCTGGCGGACCGGCCGGCCGCCGAACTCTCCGACGGCGAACGCCAGCGCGTCCTGACCGCGCGCGCCCTCGCCCAGGAGCCCGAGGTCATCCTCCTCGACGAGCCGACCGCCTTCCTCGACGTCCCCTCACGGGTGGCACTCACCGTGCTGCTGCGCGACCTCGCCCGGGACAAGGGACTGACCGTCGTGGTCAGCACCCACGATCTGGAGCTGGCCCTGCGAGTGGCCGATGCCGTCTGGCTCGTCGACCGCGCATCCCGCGTCCACGCCGGAGCCCCCGAGGACCTGATCCGCAGCGGCGCCGTCGCCGCCGCCTTCGACGCCGACCACCTCGCCTTCGACCCGGCCTCCGGCACCTTCGGACTGCGCCGCACCGCACGCGCCCACGTGGCGGTGGACGCGCCACCCGACGTGCTCCCGCTCCTCGAACGCGCCCTGGCCCGGGAAGGACTGGCCGTCGCCGGGCCGGGCAGCCCGGCCGCAGCTCCCCGGGTGAGCTGGGACGGAGCGGACCGGCTCACCCTCACCGGACCCGACGGGCAGATCGTCCACGTCCGCGGCTTCCACGAGCTGACGCGAACGGTACGGACATGGTGAACGCGCTGATCACCCCCGACACCCTGGCGCGGATCTCCGCGATCGGCCCCTACTTCGCGGTGGCCACCGGCCCCCGCCCCGAGGCCGACGGCTTCCGGCCGCTCACCGACCTGTACGCCGACCCTCGTGCGCTGGAGGAAGCCGTACGAACCGTCTCCGGACGGCTGGGCACCGACCAGCCCAGAGTGGCCGCGTCCACCCTGCACCTGGGCACCGCCTCCCGGCTCTGGTCGATCGCCCTGGCCTGCGCCACGCTCACCGGCAGCGTCCCCGACCTGGGGCCCGACCGGCTGTGGTGGCGCCTGCCCGCCTCCGGCCCCCTCGACCTGTGGCTGCCCGCCCTGAGAGAGGTCGACCAGGAACCGCACCCGGCCCTGCTCCACACCGTCGCCGTCCAGAACCTGGCCCCCTGGGCCGACGCCGTACGGCGCGTTTCCGGCGTATCCCCGCACACCCTGCGCGGCAATGCCGCCTCGGCGCTGATCGGAGCCCACCGCGTCCTGATCGCCAGGGCGCCGCGCCCCCTCCTCCCCGTCGTACCTCTCGTCCGCTCGCTGCTGGACCGGCCACCGCTGGCGGGGGCTGGCACGCACCGTGCCACTCCCGCCGGGCCGCTCGCCTTCCGACGACGCAGCTGCTGCCTGTACTACCGGGTGCCGGGCGCGGGCACCTGCGGCGACTGCGTCCTCAACCCCAAGGAGAAGACCTCATGACCACCACCGAGCCGACCGTCGTCGAAACCCCGGGCGGCAGCACCCAGCACGTCTGGCCCCTCCCCGTCGACGAGGCCACCCTCCTCGACCTCGTCACGACCGTCTTCACCGACCACTGGCAGCACATCCACTTCGGGCCCATCATCGAAGGCGCCGCCTGGGAGGTCGGCGCCCCCGGCGCCCCCACCGCCATCACCATGAACGACGGATACGCCACCGTCGACTTCGGCGCCTGGCACTTCCACCTGTGCATCGGCGAGCACACCGCATCCGGCCCCGAACTCGGCCGCATCCGCCGCTGCTCCCGCGCCGAGCTCTACCGCAGTCTCGACGCTGACGGAGCCCCCGTCAGCTGGGGCGCCCGCCTGTTCAACGGCCGCGACGAACAGATGATGACCGTCCTGCTGCCCAACCCCTTCCTCACCGACCGCCAGGAGATCCTCGACGCCCCCGACTTCACCCGGCTCACCGCCTGGGACGCCCTCCGCGACCGCTTCCTCGGCCTGTCGCCCGACCCTCTCGACCGCACGGGCAAAGGCTTCCGGCACAGCGGCTGACGTACCGCTCGGCTTCTCCCTCCCCCTCAATGCGCTGGAGCAGATCTCTGCCGGCAGGTGAGCAGTCGGCCGGCGCCGAGGACCCGTACGCGTGCGGCACCTCAACGGATGAGCATGTGCACGGAGGGCGCCGCACGCGTTCGCGCGGGACGCCGTCCCGCCACGGGGACGAGCCACCTCCGCCCAGCACCGAACCCCTACCCGCCGGAACTCCTCGGCCGGGGCACGCCGCCTGAGGGCTCGGTTCAGCGAAGGCGGCGAAGATACGGGTCGAACGGCCGGATCGGCTCCAGGCGCATGCGGACGTCGACGATGTCCATGCCGTCAGGGCGCGCGATGACGGGGTTGAGGTCGGCTTCGGTGATGTGTGGCAGGTCGTTCGCCATCCGGGACAGCCTCAGCAGGAGTTGGCCGAGGCCATCCAGGTCGACCGGTTCCGCACCACGATGGCCGAAGAGCAGCGGGGCGCAGCGCGGGGCGCTCACCAGGTCGTGGACGTCCTGGTCGGTGAGCGGCGCGAGCCGGGCGGCGTGGTCGGCGAGCACCTCGGTCGCCGTGCCGCCGAGGCCGAACATCACCAGGGGCCCGAAGACCGCGTCCTGCACGACACCGGCGAAGAGTTCGACGCCGCGCCGCGCCATGGGCTGCACCAGGACACCGGCGAGCTTCCCGTGGAAGCGCATGGCCAGGTCCCGGTAGGCGTCCGATACCTGGGCATCGTCCTGGAGGTCGAGCCGGACGGCGTGTTCCTCGCTCTTGTGGACGAGGCCCGGCCAGTACGCCTTGAGCACCGCGCCGCCGTACCCGTCACGGAACCGGAGCGCGGCGGAGACGGCGTCCGACTCGTTGTGCGCCCACTCCCACGGAACCTGTGGGATGCCGTAGCAGTCCAGGAGACCGGCACATGTATCAGGGTCCGCCCAGCCGCCGTCGGGGTGGGCCGAGAGGAATTCGGCGACGACGTCGACTGCGCGCGGGCGATCGATGGCTTGAAGATCGGCCACGGTGCCTGCCGGGCGGGCGAGCCACTCGGTGCGATCGGCCGCGTGCGCCAGTGCCTGCGCCGCGGACTGCGGATCGGCGTAGGCGGGGACGGTGGTGTTGCGGCCCGTGAGGTAGCAAACGGAGGCGGTCCGACCGGGCAGCACCACGGCGACGGGAAAGAGCTGCGCGTCCGCCGTGCGGACGACCGAGCGGGTGAGGTCGTCCCCGGTGGCGGTGGCGACCGCCGTGGGGACCAGGGACACGATCAGGGCGTCCACCTCGCCACTGCCGATCAGCTCGGCCAGGCAGTCGCGCAGGTGCGCCTCGGAGACGGCCGCGGTCGTGTCGACCGGGTTGGCGGCGGCCGCACCCCCTGGGAGGATGCCCAGGAGCCGCCTGGTCAGTTCTGCTGACAGGACCGGTACGAGCAGTCCGGACTCGATCACGGTGTCCGCCGCGAGGACGCCGGTGCCGCCGGCGTTGGAGACGACGGCGACCCTGCGTCCGGCCGGGAGCGGCTGTGCGTGCAGGAACGCGGCCGTTTCGAGGAGTTCGGCGATGCCGCGGGTGGAGGTGACCCCGGCC
The DNA here is from genome assembly GCF_044748145.1 of Streptomyces sp. NPDC090022. Classification (NCBI taxonomy): domain Bacteria; kingdom Bacillati; phylum Actinomycetota; class Actinomycetes; order Kitasatosporales; family Streptomycetaceae; genus Streptomyces; species Streptomyces sp. NPDC090022. The sequence continues at coordinate 406,260 of NZ_JBIVFN010000001.1, read as the reverse complement.
TGCCTGAAGAGGGCCCGGCGGGTCATGGTGGGGGTCGCCGCGGCGGCGGTGTGTGAGGCGGCTGCCCGTCGGCCGACCTCCGTGCGTCCGGCGTCGACGGTCAGGACGGGGATGCGGCGGGTGACCCGGCGGGCGGTGCGGGAGAATGCGCGGGCGTTGCCGAACGACTCCAGGTGGAGCAGTGCCAGATCGGTCCGGCCGTCGGTCTCCCACCACTGCAGAATGTCGTTGCCGCTGACGTCGTACTTGTCGCCGAGCGACACGAAGGTCGAGACCCCGATGCCCAGGCGGGACAGCCCGGTCAGCAGGGCGATGCCCACGCCCCCGGACTGGACGGCGACTCCGGCGGTGCCGGGGCTGGGGAGGTCGGCCGCGAAGGTGGCGTCCAGCCGTACGCCGTCCTCGGTGTTGGCCAGGCCCAGGCAGTTCGGGCCGACGAGCCGCATCCCGTGGCGGCGGCAGGCCGTGAGCAGGCCGCGCCCGTGCTCGCTCTCCAAGCCGGCCGACAACACCAGCAGTGCGCGCACACCGTGCCTTCCGCACTCCTCGGCGACGTTCGGCACGGCTGCGGCCGGCACGGCGAGGACGGCGAGGTCGGGTGCGTGTGGCACGTCGGACACGGAACGGTACGTGGTCACGCCGAGGACGGCGCTCGCCACCGGGTGCACGGCGTACAGCCGGCCGTCGAAGCCGCTCAGGCGCAGGTTGTTCAGGACGGCGCGTCCGACGGAGCCCGGCCGCCGTCCGGGCCCCACCACCACGACCGACCGGGGCCTGAGCAGCGGCTGGAGGCTGGCGACGTCGGCCGTCCGGCCGCGCGCCTCGACGGCGGACAGATACGTCTCGTCCGCCTCCAGCCGCACCAGGCAGTGCACCTCCGGTCCGTCGAAGCGCCGCGTGACGCTCAGCCCCAGGTCCGCGAAGACCTTGAGCACGTCATGGTTCTCCGAGAGGGCGTCGGCCGCGAACGCCGTGATGCCGTCGTTCCTCGCCGCGGAAGCGGCGTGTTCGAGCAGCACGGTGCCCACGCCCCGGTGGTGCCAGCGGTCCGCGACCGCCAGGGCCAGGTCCGCGTGCTCGGTGCCCGGCAGCCGCTCGTACTCGACGAGCCCGACCGCCTCGCCCCCCGCCTCGGCGAGCAGGGCCCTGCGCCCTGGGGAGGCCGGACGGCAGACCCTCTCGGCGGACTGCTCCGCCGAGTGCCGGTTCGCCGTGAAGAAGCGCAGGCGCAGGTTCTCCGGCGACATCCCGGCGTACAGCGCGTCCACCTCTGCCAGATCATCCGGCCGGACCGGCCTTACGGACACGGTCGCCCCGTCCGCGAGGAGAACGTGCACCTCTCGCGGTGCCGCCACCGTCGGTGCCATGACCGGCCTCCTCTCGTGGGGCTGCGGGCAGGGGCCGCATGCGAACCGCGTCACTCCGGATGTCCGCCCTCCCCTCATCGTGGACTCCCTGAAGCACACCGGCCACGCCGACCCGGGGCCACTCGGACCTCCGCTCTGACCCACAGGGCCCCTGCGCGGGCAGTGCTCGGGTGCTCAGATGGAAGAAGGGTCCGACCCGACCTGCACGCCATCACGGGAGCGGCAGGTTCCCTGACCGAACACGGCGAAGGAGCCGGTCATGCCCGCATCTCGCTACATCGTCAGTGACGTCATGACGCACACCGCGATCGCCATCGGCCGCGAGGCTTCCTACAAGGAGATCGTCGAACTGATGCACGCATGGAAGGTGAGTGCGGTGCCCGTCCTGGAAGGTGAGGGCCGCGTCGTCGGAGTCGTCTCCGAGGCCGACCTGCTGCCGAAGGAGGAGTTCCGACGCGAGGAGCCCCACCTCCCGGACCAGCTGGACGAGGCCTCCAAAGCGGGTGGCGTACTCGCCGAGGACCTGATGTCGAGTCCGGCGGTCACCGTCCACCCGGACGCCACCATTGCCGAGGCGGCCCGCATCATGGCCCGCAGGCACGTCAAGCGCCTGCCGGTGGTGAACGAGGTCGGCATGCTGGAGGGTGTCGTCAGCCGCAGCGACCTGCTGAAAGTCTTCCTGCGCCCCGACGAGGAGCTGGCAGAGGAGATCCGCCAGGCCGTGCTCACCGAACTCGCCCCCGGCCTTCCGCTGGACTTCACCGTGGAGGAGGGTGTCGTCACCCTCCGCGGACCGCTGCACGACCGGGCCCTGCTTCCCCTCCTTGCCCGCGCCATCCGCGCCGTCGAAGGGGTCGTCGACGTCCGGATGGAACTCGACGGGGCGGTGTCGGCCGGCGCGTAGGTCGGCGTGGACAGCGTCCGGCGCGAGAGCAGCCCCGGGCCTGCCTCGGTTCGAGGGTGCGCAGCACGCTTCTCCTGAGACAATGCGGGGGACAGCGTACGTAGCGTGATCCGGATCAGGCGGCGACCATGTCCGACGCACCGAGTGCCTCCCCCGAGGCGCCGATCAAGGTGTTCCTCCTCGACGACCACGAGGTGGTCCGCCGTGGACTGCGGGACCTCCTCGACGCCGAGCCCGACATCACCGTCGTGGGCGAGGCCGGCAGCGCCGAGCAGGCACTGGCCCGGGGGCCGGCGCTCCGTCCCGACGTCGCCGTGCTCGACGTCCGGCTGCCCGACAGCGACGGCATCACCGTCTGCCGGGAGCTGCGCTCGCGCATGCCGGAGCTGGCCTGCCTGATGCTGACCTCGTTCGACGACGAGGACGCCCTGCTGGACGCGATCATGGCGGGGGCGGCCGGATACGTGCTCAAGCAGATCAAGGGATCGGACCTCGTCTCCGCCGTCCGGATGGTGGCCACCGGCCAGTCCATGCTCGACCCGGCCACCACCGCGCGCCTGATGCACTCCCTGCGCGACCCGGAAGCCGCCAAGGACCCCGAGGACGCGCGGCTCGCCACCCTGTCGGAGCGGGAACGGGCAGTCCTGGAACTGATCGGCGACGGCCTCACCAACCGCCAGATCGCCAAGCAGCTCTACCTCTCGGAGAAGACGGTCAAGAACCACATCTCCAGGCTTCTGGGCAAGCTGGGCGTGGAACGCCGGGTACAGGCGGCTGTGATCGCCGCGCAGGTCCACGGCCAGGGACACCCCGGCGGAACCACACCGAAAACCGATCGTCACACTAAGTGACATGCATCCGCCGCGTGCAGTCAGACCGGTCGACCCCGCGGGGATGTCGCGTCCCGTCTCCACTCCCAGGTGCCGGGCTGACGGCGACGCCCCGGCGGGAGACGGAAGGAGATCACGGTGAGGCACAGAGAAGTGGGCGAACTGATGACACGCGAGGTCGTCACGGTTCCCCGGCGCGCGACGTTCAAGGACATCGTGCGGACACTCGGCGAGCACAGGGTGTCCGCGGTGGCGGTGACCGACGACGACGGCCACCCGCTCGGCGTGATCTCCGAGAGCGACCTGCTGCCGAAGACCGCCGACCAAGGCGACTGGTTCAGCTCGCTGCCCCACCCCGAACCCTGGGAGAGCGGCAAGGCCGCCGGCACGAAGGCGGAGGAGCTGATGTCGGCGCCGGCCGTCTGCGCGCGGCCGGACTGGACGGTGGCGGAGGCCGCCCGGCTCATGGAGAGCCAGCAGGTCAAGAGGCTGCTGGTCGTCGACGGTGCCGACGTCCTGGTGGGCATCGTCACCCGTGGCGACCTGCTGCGGATCTTCCTGCGCGAGGACGACGCCATCCGCCACGAGATCACCGCGGATGTCCTCGACAGGACCTTGCACCTGGAGCCCACCGCGGTGTCCGTCGAGGTGGTGGACGGGCAGGTGACCCTGCACGGCGCCGTGCGCTTCCGGAGCCTCGTCCCCGTCGTCGAGCGGCTGTGCCGAACCGTCGACGGCGTCGTCCGGGTCACGGAGCACCTCGCCTGGGAGACGGACGACACCGGCACGGGACGCTGATCCGACCAGGTCGCTCGCCGACTGTCGGCTCAGACCGTACTGCTGCACGCCCTCGCCCGGCATGGCGCCCCGATCTACGGTGAAACGCGAAGGAGCCAGTGGGAAGGAGCTGGACGATGAACGTGTCCGCATCCATGTCCGCGCCCGCGGTGTCCGTCGACGGCACGACGACCATCGGTGAGGCGGCCCGCCAGATGGACGTCCATGGCGTCGGCTGCCTTGTCGTGACGGAGAGCGATGTGCTGCGCGGCATCGTCACCGACCGTGACATCGCAGTCCGTGCCGTGGCAGCAGGGCTCGACCACGACGAGCCGGTGGCGAAGATCATGACCACCCCGACCGTCACCGTCGACGCGGCCGACGACATCCACGCGGCCTATCGAACGTTCCGCAACAGCGGCGTCCGGCGGCTGCCCGTTCTCGACGGACGGCGTGTCGTGGGCATGTTGACGGTGGACGACCTGTTGATGGACGTCTTCCGGAGGGTGGCGGACCTGCTCGGCCCGGTCGCCTGGAGCGTGCTCGAGGAGCCTCCAGGCCCCCGGGACGAAATCGGCCCGCGCGCAGGAAAGGACGGAAAGAGTCCGCCCGCTTCTCGCGGATCCTGATTGTACGGTGCACGGCCGTCAGCCGCTTCTCCGCATCCTCACGGGACTCCTCCCGTCACCTTCATCACACCACGCGCCGCCGGCGGCCGCCAGGGCCGATTGGTCCCTTTCCGGCCCCGCTCAGCCCTCGCGCTCCGCGGGCGAGTGGGCCGCAGGTGGTCCGGCGGGGGGGCGCCTCCGACGTCGGGTGCTGGGCCCCGCCCGCCACCTGCCGCCCGGGCAGCCTCGTACCGCACCCGCGAAGGCGACCGGTGCGTCGATGCGGCACACCATCGCCTCCGTCGCCGACGATGGCGCCGACGGCGACGACGGCGACGACGGCGACGACGGCGACGACGGCGACGACGGCGAGCGACGAGCCTCGGGGGCGGATTGCGTGTCGCTGTCCAGCGCTTGAGGTGGCGCAGACCGGCACGGTGATGCCGTTGGGTCACGGGAGCAGGGATCGATGAAGCGACCAACCAGTACGGCGATCATCGGGATCGGCAACGAGTTCCGGCGGGATGACGGAGTCGGGTGGGCCGTCGTCTCCCTGCTGAGGGAGCGGGCCGCGCAGCGGCCTCTGCCTTCGGACACCCGTCTCGCGCAGTGCGACGGAGACCCCGGTCGGTTGATCACCCTCTGGGAGGACACCGGGCTGACCGTCCTCGTCGACGCCTGCTTTCCCCCCTCCGCGGTGCCCGGGCGGGTGCACCGGTGGTGTGCGGCCCCCGGCGATGTCCTGCGGGCGGCCGCTCCGGGGCGGCACAGCACGCACGGGTTCGGCCCGGCCGAGGCGTTGCGTCTCGCCGAGGCGCTCGGACGCGCTCCCGGTCACCTCATCGTGTACGCGGTCGAAGGAGCCGACCGTTCGCTGGGCACGGGGCTCACTCCTGCGGTGGCGTGCGCCGTTCCGAGTCTGGCCCGGCAGGTCGAAGCGGACGCCGAGCAGTACGGCGAGGCTCGGGCGCGCGGCCTCGGGGCAGGCTGAGCGGCGGGTCGGCTCGGGCTACGGCCCCGAGGGCAGGCCCGCCCGACGGAACACGCCAGACCGCTTCGCGGGTCGACGACCTCGCACCTGACATGCTGTCACGTATTGATCGCGCCTGTACGGCAGGCCGAGTGCAGTGGTCTGCGGCGGACGGTCCGGTCCTCCTCCACGACCGAGGCGTGCGAAAACGGAGGCCACACCATGACCGACGCCGCAGATGCCGGAGCCGTACTCACCCCCCAGCCCGATGCGGTGCTCGACCGCGACGGTCTGGACGCGCTCGTACGTGCCCTGAAACAGCGCGGCCGCACCGTGGTCGGCCCCACCGTGCGCGACGGCGCGATCCTCCTCGCCGAACTGGAATCGGCCGACGAACTGCCCTACGGGTGGGGCGTGGAGCTGGAAGCGGGCCGGTACCGGCTGCATCGGAGGGAGGACGGGGCCGCCTTCGCGCACAGCGCGGGACCGCAGTCGTGGAAGTCGTTCCTGCATCCCGAGCGCGTCCGTCAGTGGACCGCGGACCGCGGTCCCGGCGGCGGGATCACGGTCCACGAGGAGAGACATCAGGCCGTCTCCTACGCGTTCCTCGGAGTGAGGCCCTGTGACCTGCGGGCCATTCAGATCCTGGACCGCGTGATGTCCGGCGGCCGGTACCGCGATCCCGCCTACCTCTCCCGGCGCACCGGGGCCTTCCTGATCGCGGTCGAGTGCACCGAACCGGGTGCCACCTGCTTCTGCGTCTCGATGGGCACGGGTCCGGCCGCGGACACCGGGTACGACCTCGCCCTCACCGAAGTCGTCGACGACGCCGGCCATCGCTTCCTGTGCCGCAGCGGAAGCGCGGAAGGAGCCGCGGTGCTCGCGGAGATCCCGCGCCGGAGCGCCGACGACCCCACCCGTACCGCCGCGGCCGACGCCGTGCGCGCGGCAGCCGACCGTATGGGCCGGTCCATGCCGCCGGTGGACCTGCGCACACTGATGCGCGACAACCTGGAGGCGGAGCGCTGGGACGACGTCACCGCCCGGTGCCTGAGCTGCGGGAACTGCACCATGGTCTGCCCCACCTGCTTCTGCACCACCACAGAGGACATCACCGACCTGACCGGCGACCACGCCGAACGCTGGCGCCGCTGGGACTCCTGCTACGACCTGGACTTCTCCCTTCTCCACGGCGGACCGGTCCGGGCCACCCCGCGCAGCCGCTACCGTCAGTGGCTCACCCACAAGCTGGGCACCTGGCACGACCAGTTCGACAGCTCCGGCTGTGTCGGCTGCGGGCGGTGCATCGTCTGGTGCCCCACCGGCATCGACCTCACCGAGGAGGCCCACGCCCTGCACCAGGAGGCCTCGCAGAGGGAGAGCGCACCGTGACCCCGCAGCCGGACGTGGGAGTGCTCGCCGCCCTGCCCGCGGAGCACCATGGGCGGCTGATGGCCCTCGCCCGCGAGACCGCTTTCCCGGGCGCCACGCGGATCTTCGAGGAGGGTGAGAGGGCGGACCGCTTCTGGATCATCCGCTCGGGCACGGTGGCACTCGACGTCCAGGTACCCGGCCGCGGGCGCTCGGTCGTCGAGACCGTCGGTGCGGGCGCCCTGCTCGGCTGGTCCTGGCTGTTCCCGCCTCAGCAGTGGCACCTGGGGGCCGAGACCCGGGAGCCCGTCCGCGCCTGGCAGTTCGACGCGGGCGCGGTGAGAGACCTGTGCGCCGAGGACCCGGTGCTGGGTCTGGCGCTGGTCACGGTCGTCGCCGAGACCATCGGCGACCGACTCAGGGCCACCCGGACCCGGCTGCTCGACCTGTACGGACCGCAGGGATCCCGGGCGAGCGGGCCGACGCCATGACGCTCGTCCCCCTTCCCTATCGTGTGGTGGACCGCCGGGCAGAGACGCACGACACGGTCACGCTCGTACTGGAGCCGGCCGGAGAGGCTCTGAACCCCTTCGCACCGGGCCAGTTCGCGATGGTCTACGCGTTCGGCGTCGGCGAGGTCCCGGTGTCCGTGTCCCGGCTCCCCGGCGGGCACCGGCTGGCGCACACGGTCCGCGCCGTCGGAGCCGTCTCCCGGGCGCTGTGCGGCCTGTCGGCCGGCGCGGCGGTCGGTGTGCGCGGCCCGTTCGGCACGGACTGGGACGCGGCCGTGGCCCGCGGCCAGGACCTGCTGGTCGTCGGTGGCGGCATCGGACTCGCCCCGCTGCGTCCTCTGATCGACAGCGTCCTGGCCGAGCCGCATGCGTATGGGCGGCTGAATGTCCTCGCCGGAGCCAGGACCCCCGGTGATCTGCTCTACCAGGACGAGTTCCCTGCCTGGAGACGACCGTTCGGCGCCGCCACGGTCGACCGGCCCTCCGGTGACTGGACCGGCCGGGTCGGAGTCGTCACCACGCTGCTCGACGAGGCCTTGTTCACACCGGCGAACACCACCGCCTTCGTCTGCGGCCCCGACGTCATGATCCGCGCGACCGCCCGTGCCCTGATCCGTCGAGGGGTGCGCCCCGACCGCGTCCGGGTCTCCCTCGAACGCAACATGCGCTGCGCCACCGGCCACTGCGGACACTGCCAGCTCGGGCCCCTGCTGCTCTGCCGCGACGGCCCGGTGGTCCGCTACGACCGGGCCGAGCCCCTGCTCACCGTACGGGAACTGTGAGATGAGCACCCCCACCACACCCCAGCCCCACCGCCCCCGGCTCGGCGTGTTCAAGTTCGCCTCGTGCGACGGCTGTCAGCTCACCCTCCTCAACTGCGAGGACGAACTGATCGGCATCGCCGGCGAACTGGAGATCGCCCACTTCCTGGAAGCGTCCAGCGACATCGCGCCCGGCCCGTACGACCTCGCGCTCGTCGAGGGATCGGTCAGCACCCCCGAACACCTCGAACGCGTCCGACGCATCCGTGCGGACTCCCGCCACCTCGTCACCATCGGCGCCTGCGCCACGGCCGGAGGGATTCAGGCGCTGCGCAACTACGCCGACGTCGAGGAGTACCTGGCGACGGTCTACGCCCGCCCCGACTACATCGAGACCCTCGCGACCTCCACCCCGATCTCCGCCCACGTCCCCGTCGACTTCGAGCTGCGCGGCTGCCCCATCGACCGGGGCCAGCTCATCGAGGTCATCACCGCCTTCCTCGCCGGACGCAAGCCCGGCATCCCCGACCACTCCGTCTGCTTCGCCTGCAAGCGGCGCGGCAACGTCTGCGTCACCGTCGCCCACGGCACACCCTGCCTCGGCCCCGTCACCCATGCGGGCTGCGGAGCCCTGTGCCCGACCTACGGACGCGGCTGCTACGGCTGCTTCGGACCCGCAGGGACCACGAACCTGCCCGCGCTCCTTCCGATCCTGCGTCGCGACGGGATGGGCGACGAGGACATCGGCAGGTTCCTGCACACCTTCAACGTCACCGCCTTCACCGCCGTGGCGGGGCAGGAGCCGGGCACGGCAGAAGGGGAAGACCCCACATGAGCGAGCCCGCGACCGGGTCCCGGGTCCTGCGCGTCCCCGCCCTCACCCGTGTCGAGGGCGAGGCCGCGCTGCACCTGAGGATCCACGACGGCACCGTCGCCGAAGCCCGGCTCGACATCTACGAGCCACCGAGGTTCTTCGAAGCCTTCCTCCGGGGCCGCGCCCACACCGAGCCGCCCGACCTCACCTCGCGCATCTGCGGAATCTGCCCGGTCGCCTACCAACTGAGCGCGTGCCGGGCCGTCGAGAACGCGTGCGGCGCCGTCGTCGACGGCCAACTCGCCGCTCTGCGCCGCCTGCTGTACTGCGGTGAGTGGATCGAGAGCCAGACGCTCCACATCCATCTGCTGCACGCACCGGACTTCCTCGGCCACGACGACGTGATCAGCATGTCCCGCTCCCACCTGGCTCATGTCGAGCGCGGACTCCGCCTGAAGCAGACCGGCAACGCCATCGTCGAACTGCTCGGGGGACGCGCGATCCACCCCGTCAACGTCCGTCTCGGCGGTTTCCACCGCACCCCGACCCGCACGGAACTGCGCCCGTTGGCAGAGCGGCTGCGTACCGCCCTCGACGACGCCTGGGACACGGTGCGCTGGGTCGCGGGCTTCGACTTCCCCGACGCCGAGTGCACCGCCGACCTGCTGGCCCTCGCCGAGACCGGCACGTACGCCATCGAGTCCGGTGTCCCCACCGTGCTCCCGTACGGCGACGAGGCACCGCGCAGCTTTCCGCTCCGGGACTTTCGCGATCACGTCACCGAGGAGCAGGGCCCCCATTCCACTGCCCTGCGCTCCCGGCTGGACGGCCGAAGGCATCTCACCGGCTCCCTCGCCCGCTATGCGGTCAATGGCCACCTGCTGTCCCCACTGGCTCTGGCAGCGGCACGGGAGGCCGGACTCGGCGACCCTCCGCTGTGCTCGGCCGCGGCGGGCGCCGGACGGGGCGAGGTCTGCAGGAACCCGTACCGGAGCATCCTCGTCCGGGCCGTGGAGGTCCTGTACGCGGTGGAGGAAGCCCTGCGCATCATCGCGGAGTACGAGCGCCCGGCCCACCCGTACGTGGAGGTACCCGCCCGGGCCGGTGCCGGTCACGGTGCCACGGAGGCGCCACGCGGCCTGCTCTACCACCACTACGCGCTCGACGGCCAGGGCCGCATCACCGACGCCCGCATCGTCCCGCCGACCGCCCAGAACCAGGGCGCCATCGAGGAGGACCTGCGCCGCCTGGTCCAGGGCGGGCTCGACCGCGGCGAGGATTCCGAGGCCGAACTCGCCCGGCTGTGCGAGCGGGCCGTCCGCAACCACGACCCCTGCATCTCGTGCTCAGCCCATTTCCTGGACCTGGACATCGAGCGGGCTTCGCCCGGTGAGCAAGGGCGGCGACGGACCGACGGCACCTGACCACCGGAAGCGGGCCGGTCCCACCATGCGACCGACCCGCCTCCGGGCGGGCCGGTCACAGGGTCGGCCGTTCAGGCAGCCGTGGCGAGTTCGCTGCTGATGTGGTGGGCCCAGGTCTGGATCCGCTCCGGATTGCGGAAGTCGCCGCCCTTGCCGTGGCGGACCAGTGCCTTGGCGATGAGGCCCGGAGTGCTCGTGGTGATGCTGCCTCCGAACGTGACGTGTTCACGTGCGCCCAGCCGTTCCATCTGCCGGGCCACGGCCGGGACCGGCGGGATCTCGCGCTGCTCCGCGGAGCTGTCGACCGGGCCGCTGCTGAACAGGAAGACCGGACGGTGCTTGAGGTAGTGCTCGTTGCGTTCCGCGCAGTGCACCGCCTTGGCGCTCCAGCGGCCCGCGTACAGGCTCCCGCCGAGGACGACGGCATCGAAGCCGCGGACGTCGTCCACGTCGTCCGCCGGGAGCACCACGGCGTCGAGGCCGTCCTCGCGGAGGGTCCTGCCGATCTCCGACGCGATTCCGGCGGTCGCGCCGTGCTTGCTCCCATAGGCGACCAGAACCCTCTTCGCCGTCATGACGGCTCTCCCGTCTCCGTGCCCCGAGACCGCGTGATGGGGACACTGCGGCGGCCGGCGGGGGGTTCGGGCGCCATCGGTATCCGGACCGTGAGGATGCCGTCCTCGTACGCGGCCTCGACCCCCTCGGACGGGATCTGACCGGGCAGGCGGACACTGCGGCGGAAGGACCCGTAGCGGAACTCCGAGTGGTCCTTGTCCTCCGTGCTCTCGGTGTGCTCGGCGCTCACGGTGAGCATGTCTCCGTCGACAGTGATCTCGATGTCCTTCTCCGGGTCCATCCCGGGCATCTCGGCGCGGAGCGTGTACGTGCCCTCGTTCCTGCTCACCTCGATGGCGATCGGGTGCGCGTCGAGGGCCGGCCGCCACATCGGGAAGCGCGGGAAGTCGGCTCCGAACCAGTCCGTGAGGTCGGGGAAGAGGCTGCGCCTCCGTTCCATCTGCTGACCTGACATGGGGTGCTCCTGGATCTCCGGCGCCGTGCGAGGGGCGCATTCGTGCGGGTCTGTCGTCTCCACTGTCGTCCTGCCGCCGTCCGGTCCGCTTGGGCCTGTCGGGGCAGTGACGGGGCCGTTCGGCCCAGCGCACCCGGCGGCTCCGGGCGCATGCCGGAGGCATGTCCGAGGTGACCACGACAGACCTGTACGAGATCACGAGGGCGACGGCGTACCTGAACGAGGGCGAAAACGCGGAGGCGGCCTCCGGCCTCTTCGTAAGGGACCTGCCGCCGGGACGGGGCTTCCTCGTCGCCGCCGGCGTGACCTCGGGGAGCTCGCGCGCCGCTCCCGCGCCCGGCTGGACGCCGCGTACGAACGGGTGGCCCACGACGGCCGACCGGTCATGAAGCTGTCGTCGGCGAAGGTCACCGCCCCGGCACCCGAGCAGGTGTACCGGCGACCCGGGCAGGCGGACGTCATCGCCCTCCGTGACGAGAACCCTCCGCCGGGCGCCGGCCCCGGAGGTCTCGGAGCGGCTGTCCCGGCTCACGGGAGACGTGCGCGGACGGTTGCTCGCGGACCTCGTGGAGACGGATGCGGGTGCGGAGGACCGAATCAGGGATGGGACTTCACCCGGCGGCCCGTGAGCCGGACCGGGGTGAGTTTCATCCAGTGGGTACGCTCGCCGCCCGCCCAGGGTGTGAAGCGGGCGGCATCGGCCAGGCGCTCCAGTCCGTCGGGGTCGGTCGCCTCCTCCAGCACCCCCACGGCCAGGACGCTCCACGCCCGTGCCGCCACCTCGTCGATCCGCTCCACCTCGAAGGCGGCCTCGGTACCCGCGGCCCGTGCCAGCACGGTGCCGGCCGCCGTACGGAAGGCGACGTCTCCGGCGACGACCAGGTAGTTCACGGGGTGGACGGCTGGACCTTCGGGGGTGAAGACGGCCACGCGTCCGATACCCCGGACACCCAGCAGCCTCCGGCACTCTTCCTCGTCCAGAGCGACCGGCCGGGTCCCGGGCGCTCCGGGCGTCGCCCCGGGGGGATCGCGATCGGGTCCCGTGCCCGCCAGGGCGTCCACGGTGGTGCCGAGCGCATCGGCGAGACGTACGAGTGTCCCGATCGCCGGGAGGGCGACATGGTCCTCCAGCCAGGCGATGTAGTCCGCGTCGGCACCGCAGCGCTCCGCCAGCTCCTCGCGGCTCATCCCTGCCGCGGTTCGACGGGCCGCGAGCCGGCGCCCGAGATCGGTCCGGCCCTCCGTGTCCCGACCGGCGGACTCGTGGAGGGGAGGACGCCCGGGTCCGGGTCCACTGCTGGTGGTCATGACGTCATCGCTCCTCAAGCGGCTCCGTCGCCGCATCGTCCGCGGTCCGGCGGGAACGTGCCCTCCGTCCCTTCCCTGACACCGCCAGCGTGGCCCACCGCCGGCATCCCCGCATGGGCCGGTCGGTCCCCACCCGCCCGTCAGCCGTCCCCGCCGTCGTCTCCTGCCGTGCGCTGCCAGGCGCGGTACGCCGCGACTGCTGTGGGGAGGGTGGGGTAGATGTGTCCCGGACCGACGGCGGCCGTCAGACCGTAGGCGTCGAGGGGTTCGCGGAGGTCCTGCTTCACACGGGCGAGGGCGAACACAAGGCCTCTTCGTACGAGTTCGGACCGCAGGGCCTCGACGGCGTCGAGGGCGGTGATGTCGACCTCCACGTTGGCCTCGGTGTTGAGGACGAACCAGTGGACGGGTTCGTCCTGTGCGTCGACGGCGGCCAGGGCGCGGCGGCGGAAGTCCTCGGCGTTGGCGAAGAACAGCGGGGAGTCGTAGCGGTAGACGAGCAGGCCGGGAATGGTCCGTGCTTCCGGGTAGTCGTCGACGTCGTGCATGCCGGCCAGACCCGCGACCGTACCGAGGACCGCGTCATGCGGTCGGGCGACGCGGGCGAGGAGTTCCAGGACCGAGAGGGCCACCGCGACGAGGACGCCGTACAGGATGCCGAGGGCGAGGACGCCGGCGGTGCACCCGAGGGCGAGCAGCAGCTCGCGGCGCCGGAAGTCCGCGAGGCGGCGGAACTCTCCCGCCTCCACCAGACGCACCGCCGCGTAGACGACGATCGCGCCGAGGGCCGCGGTGGGGGTCAGGGCCAGCAGCGGGCCGAGGAAGAGCAGGACGGCGGCCACGCACCCGGCGCCGACCAGGGAATAGGCCTGCGTGCGCGCTCCGGCCGAGTCGGCGAGGGCGGTGCGGCTGGCGCTGCTGCTGACCGGGAACCCCTGCAGGACTCCGGCGCCGAGGTTGGCCGCGCCGAGGGCCAGCAGCTCACGGTTGGCGTCCAGCGGGTACGGGTCGTCGGCCCGGGCGAACGCGCGGGCGGTCAGCACGACGTCGGTGTAGCCGACGAGGAGGACACCGAGGGCCGGCAGGACCAGGTGGGCCAGGTCGGCCGGACGGGGCGGGTCGAAGCCGGGCAGGCCGGTCGGGACGGCGCCGATGACGTCGATGCCCGGGCCCTCGTCGAGGGCGAGGACCGCCACCACCGCCGTGGACAGCACGAGGACGATGAGGGGCCCGGGGAGGGCCCGCCACAGCAGGGGCAGGGTGAACAGCAGGAGCAGGCATCCGGCGGACAGGGCGGCCGTGGGCCCGTGAACCCCGGGCAGCTGCCGGAGGAACGAGAGCAGCTGGGGGAAGAACCCCGATCCGCCGCCCTCGGTCCCGGTGAGCCGGGGCAGCTGGTCCACGATCATGATGGCGGCGACTCCGGCCAGGTAGCCGACGAGCACGGGCCGGGAGAGGAGGTCGGCGAGGAAACCCAGCCGGACGGCCCAGGCGACCAGGCACAGCAGGCCGACGGCGACGGCAAGGGCGGCGGCGAGCCCCGCGTACCGTGCGGGATCGCCGGCCGCGAGCGGGCCGACGGCCACGGCTGTCATCAGGGCGGTGGTCGACTCCGGGCCGACCGACAGCAGCCGGGAGGAGCCGCTCACGGCGTACAGCACCATGGCCGGCAGGGCCGCCCACAGTCCGACGACCGGGGGCAGGCCGGCCACACCTGCATAGGCCATCACCTGCGGGACGAGGTAGGCGGCGACCGTGATCCCCGCCAGGACGTCACCGCGCAGCCGATCGGGCCGGTAGCCACGGAAGGCGGGCGGGACCGCAGCGCTCCGTCCGTGCTTCGGCATGGCACCTCCGGGCCTCGCTGCGGGCGGTTGCCGCACCATCGTGCCGTGTCCGGTCGCGTGCGGACGTCAAGCACGCGGGCGGATCGGGGAGTACGGTGCGGCCGTCTCAGTACAGCCGGAAGCCGGTGACCAGGCCGGGCGTGATGCGGATGGCTCCCGAGAACGTCCCGTCGCCCCATGACCGGAGGACATGTTCGTAGCGTTCCAGCTCGGCGGGGTCGGTGACGGCCGAGGCGTAGCCGGTGGCCACCACGCTCCAGCCGGCATGCGTCTCGGGATCGATGGTGTCGGCCTCGTACGCGACGACCACGCCCGCGCCTTCCTGTACCCCCATCAGGGCTGTCAGGGTCGCTCCGTCATCGGGCCGGATGATGATGTCGCCGGCGTCGAGAAGGTGATCGACGGGACGTACGGCGGGCAGCGCGTGCCGGGTGAAGACGATGCGCCCCAGCCGCACGCTGCCGAGCAGTTCCCACGCCTCCTCGGCGGCCAGCTCCACCCGCCGCCCCGGCACCTCGGGCGCGGCGTGGGCCCCGGCCCTGCCTGGCGGCTGGCTGCTGTGCATCCTCGGCCCCTCCGGTTCAGCGGGCGCGCCGGCCTCGGACGCCGCGACGGGCATGCCACGGATTCGTGAAGAGGCCGTCCACCCGCCAGCGTCCCGCCTTGGACGGAATGCGAGCATGGGCCGTTCGGGCCCGGGCAGGGACCACAGGGCCCATGCCGTGAACGCTCCGGCACGCCCAGACTGGGGACGGACTCGAATCAGGAGGCCGTCCATGAACATCCAGTCCCCCACCCGGATCGCCGCGGCACTGCCCGCGGACTGCCGGGCCCGCCTGATGGAGATGGCACGCGAGGTGAATTTCGCCGAGGGGACCCGTCTCTTCCGCGAGGGCGGCCACGCCGACCGGTTCTGGATCGTCCGGTCCGGCACCGTCACCCTGGACGTCCACGTGCCCGGCCGACGCGCCGCCGTCGTCGAGAGCCTCGGCGCCGGCGAGCTCGTCGGCTGCTCCTGGCTGTTCAAGCCCTACGCCTGGCGCCTGGGCGCCGAAGCGATGACACCCGTACGCGCGTACGAGTTCGACGCGGCGCGCGTGCGGCAGCTCATGGACGCCGACCCCGCGTTCGGCTCAGCCGTCGGCCACTGGGTCGGGCAGGTCCTCGCCCACCGCCTGCAGGCCACCCGGATCCGGCTGCTGGACCTGTACGCGCCCTACGGCAGCGGCAGCTTCCTGTAGCCGCCCGGCGGACCGGCACGCGGCCTCGCGGGGAGGCGGCGCCGGTCAGAGCGTCGGCGGGGACAGCGGCACCTCCCACTCCAGACGAGTGCCGCGCACCCCATCGCCCCGCGCACCGACCGTCATCCGGCCACCGAGCTTCGCCGCGCGCTCGGCGAGGTTGCGCAGACCGCTGCGCCGGCCGCCCTCGGCCATGCCGACGCCGTCGTCGGTCACCGTGAGAGTCAGCACGCCGTCCGCCGCGACGATGGAGACTTCCGCGTGCGTGGCCCTGGCGTGCCGGGCGACGTTGCTGAGGGCCTCGGCGAGTACGGCGAGGGCGTCGTCGGCCACGCCCGGGGGTACGTCGGTGTCGATCAGTCCTTCCATGCGCAGCGCGGGGGCGAACCCGAGGGCGGCACTCGCCTCGTCCAGGGTCTGGACGGCACGGGAGCGGAGCTTCGAGCCCGTGGCGGGGGCTTCGTGCTCGCGGAGGCCGAAGATGGTGGACCGGATGATCTTGATGGTGGCGTCCAGGTCGTCGACCGCGCGGGCGAGCCGTTCGGACACTTCCGGGTGCTCTGCGAAGCGCTGGGCGCTCTGGAGGGTCATGCCGGTGGCGAAGAGGCGCTGGATGGCGAGGTCGTGCAGGTCGCGGGCGATGCGGTCGTGGTCCTCCAGGATGCTCATCTGCTCGGTGTCGCGGCGTCGGTCGGCCAGTTCCAGGGCGAGGGCGGCCTGGCCGGTGAAGGCGGGGAGCGCGGCGACCTCCGAGGAGGCGAACCCGGGGCGCCCGCGGCGCCGGGCCAGGATCAGGACACCGCTGAGTTTCTCCTTCGTGCCGACGGTGACGGCGACGGCCGGGCCGAAGCCCCGCCACCTTTCCGGCTGCACGGCGACGCGGCCGTCGGTCTCCACGTCCTTGACCGTGATCAGACCGTTCCTGGCCAGTGCCGCTTCAGCCAGGGTGCCCCGGGTGCTGGGCAGGACGATCCCGCGATGGGCTTCGGCTCCGTCCCCCGTGGCCAGGGAGCCGCGCAGCTCCCCCTCGGACCCGAGGACGTAGAACACGCCCATGTCGGCGCCGGTCAGGTCCTTGGCCCGCTCCAGCATGCCTTCGAGGACCTCGTCCTCGGGTGCCCCGGACAGCAGGGCGCTGGTGATCTCGGAATTCGCGGCGAGCCAGCGCTCCCGCAGGCGCACGTCCTCGAAGAGGCGGGCGTTCTCGATGGCGATGCCGGCGGCGACCGCGAGGGTCGACAGGACCGCCTCGTCCTCGGCGTCGAAGTCGATACCGCCGCGCTTCTCGGTGAGGTAGAGGTTGCCGAAGACCTCCTCACGGACCCGGATGGGAACGCCGAGGAAGGAGTGCATCGGCGGGTGGTGGGGCGGGAAGCCGTACGACGCGGGATGTTCCGACAGCTCCGACAGGCGCAGGGTCTCCGGGTGGCGGATCAGCTCGCCGAGGATGCCATGGCCCGAGGGCAGGTCGCCGATCTGCGCGCGGAGCTCGTCACTGATGCCGACGGGCAGGAACTCGGCGAGCTTCTCGTCGTCGCCGATCACGCCGAGTGCGCCGTACTCGGCGTCCACGAGGACGACGGCGGCCTCGACGATGCCGCGCAGCACCTGGGGCAGGTCAAGTTCCCGGCCGACCGACATGACGGCCTCCAGAAGGCCGTTCACGCGGTCCCGGGTGCCCCTGACCTCGTCGATCCGTACCTGGAGCTCGTCGAGCAGCTCGTCCAGCCGCAGCCGCGGCACGCCGCTCGCGGCAGGCTGGCCTCCGGCACTCATGCCCCACCTCCGGCCGACGGCGACGCTGAGAGGACCACGTGTCCACCGTAGCGCCGGCCGGAGGGGGTGTCCCGCTCAGCCGGGAGCTACTGCTCCGTCCTGCCGGTTCTGTCGGCGGGCCGTGCCGCCGCCCTGTCGTGCAGGTGCCGCACGTGGGCGTCCGGGCCCGGGAAGAACACGGACGTACGACCGGTGTCGGACCAGCGGACGTCGTACGGAGGGGTTCCGTCGGCGTGGTGGAGGGCGACGACTTCCCCGTCCCGGCCGGGCTTGCCGACGGTGGGGCCGCCCACGACGATCTGGTCGCCTACCTCGGCGTGGATACCGGGGGCGTGTTCAGGTGCGTACGCGTTCATGATCATGCCTTTCTGCGGAATGCGGCCCGCAGGAGGCGGGCGGCGGCGAACGCTGCGAGGGCAGCTGCTGAAGCGAGCCAGACACCGGTCCAGCCCACTGGCTCGGTGTCCAGGAGTGACCGCAGGGCGGGGACGTGCAGGGCGGCCGTCGCCAGCGCCGCGGATACCGCCACGGAAGCCGGAAGGAAGAGGTTCGCCCTGGTCAGCAGGCGGGCCCGGAGCCCCAGGGCCACGCCCAGCTGGGCTGCGAGGAGGGCCAGGAAGAGCACGCTCTGCCAGGGCAGGTCCATGGCCCGGGCGGCAAGGGCGGCGAGCAGGCTGACCGCCGTGACGGCAGCGGCCAGGACGAGGAGGCGCTGCCACACGCCTGCGGCAAGGATGTGCTGGTCCGGCGGCCGGGGCGGGCGCCGCATGGCCTCGGGTGCGACGGGCTCCGCGCCCATGGCCATGCCGGTCAGGCCGTGGGTGAGCAGGTTGATCCACAGGATCTGCCCCGCGCGCAGCGGCAGGGGCAGGCCGAGCAGCGGGCCGAGCAGCATGACGAGGATCTCGGCGGCTCCGCCGGCCATGGCGTAGACGAGGAAACGCCGGATGTTGTCGTAGACGCGCCGGCCCTCTTCGACGGCGGTGACGACGGTGGAGAGTTCGTCGTCGGTGAGGACGAGGTCGGCGGCCTGACGGGCCACCTCGGTGCCGCGGGCGCCCATGGCGACGCCGATGTCGGCCTGGCGGAGGGCGGGTCCGTCGTTGACGCCGTCGCCGGTCATGGCGGTGACGGCGCCGTGGGCCCGCCAGGCGTGGACGATGTCCAGCTTCTGCTGTGGGTCGGTGCGGGCGAAGACGCGGACGGCGGTCAGGTCGGTGTCCGGCGCGGCGGCCAGCTCGGGGCCGGTGACGACCTCACCGCTCTTCCCGTCCTGGACGAGGCCGGTGCGCGCGGCGATGGCATGTGCCGTCGCGGGGTGGTCGCCCGTGATCAGGACCGAGGTGATGCCCGCGTCCCGGCATGCCGCGAGGGTCGCGGCGGCGGCGGCTTTCGGCGGGTCGCTGATGGCGATCAGGCCGAGCAGGTGCAGTCCCTGCTCGGCCGCGGCGGCCGGCAGGTGCCACTGGATCCGTTCGATGCCTGCCACGGCCAGGACGCGGAAGCCTTCCGCGGCCAGCGAGGCCGCCTGCTCACGGGCCCGGTCCAGCCGTTCGGACGGCTCGGCCAGCACTGTGGGGGTGAGGACGGCCTCGGGGGCTCCCTTGAGACAGACCAGCACGTTCCCGTCGGGAAGGTGGTGCAGGGTGGTCATACGCTTGCGGAGGCTGTCGAACGGGGCTTCCGCGATCCGGGGGCAGGCCCGGTGCAGCTCGGCGGGGCCCGGGCAGCCGGCCTTGGCAGCGGCTGCCAGCAGTGCGGCCTCCATGGGATCGCCCACGGCCGCCCAGGTGTCCGATCCGGCCTGCGGCGGCTTGAGGCTCGCGTCGTTGCACAGGGCCGCCGTGGTGAGCAGCTCCCGGAGCGGGCGGAGTTCTTCGGGCGTCAGCGGGTGCCCCGTCCGGGTCAGCTCGCCGCGCGGCGCGTAGCCGCTGCCGGACACGTCGGCGGCTCCGGAGGGCGTCCAGAGGTGTTGGACGACCATGCGGCCCTCGGTGAGGGTGCCGGTCTTGTCGGTGGCCAGCACGCTCACCGAGCCCAGGGTCTCGACGGCGGGCAGGCGCCGGACGAGAGCGCCACGGGCTGCCATCCGGTGGGCTCCGAGGGCGAGGGCGAGGGTGACCACGGCCGGCAGGGACTCGGGCACCGCGGCCACGGCCAGGCTGATGGCGGTGACGGCCATGATGCTCAGGGGCAGGCCGCGCAGCAGGCCCAGAGCGAAGAACAGCACGCACAGGGCGATGGTGACGACAGCCAGGACGCGGCCGAGGGAGGCGAGCCGCCGCTGGAGCGGGGTCGGCTCGCGGTCGCCGTCGAGCAGGGCGGCGATGCGGCCGAGGGCGCTCGCCGGGCCGGTGGCCGTGGTGGTGGCGGTGGCCCGGCCGCGTACGACGACGGTGCCGGCGGACACCGTCTCGCCTGCGGCCTTTTCGACGGGTTCGGACTCGCCGGTGAGCATGGACTCGTCCAGCAGGAGCGCGGTGGCCTCGGTGAGGTCGGCGTCCGCGGCCACGATGTCGCCTTCGCCCAGCAGCAGGGTGTCCCCGGGCACCACGAGCGCCGCGGCGACCTCGTGTGCGGCTCCGTCGCGCAGCACCCGGGCGTGCGGGGCGGAGAGGGCGGAGAGCGCGGCGACGGCGCGTTCCGCCCGGACCTCCTGGGCGACCCCCACGGTGGTGTTGAAGACGATCACCAGTCCGATGACGACGGCGTCCGGGTGGTCCCCGATCGCGATGGTCAGCAGTGCGGCGCCCAGCAACACCATGATCAGCGGATCGCGCAGCTGTGCCAGCACCCGGCTGTACAGGGGCGTCGGCCGCGGCGGGGAGACTTCGTTGCGGCCGTGGCGGACCAGTCGGCGTTCGGCCTCGGCCTGTGTGAGCCCGGGACGGTCCGGGGCGCGGACGGCCGGTGCGTCGGCCGTGCGGCTGGTCATGTCGGCGTCACCCGTCCGGGACGGTGACGACCGGGCAGTGCGCCCGGTGCAGCAGACCGTGCACGGTGGATCCGATGCGCATGCCGGTGTAGCCGCCCCGGCCGCGACGTCCCACGACGACGGCCAGGGCGTGTTCGGCGGCTCGGGCCAGTTCCTCGACCGGGTGGCCGACCAGCACCTCGTGGGTGAGGTGCACGTCCGGGTATTTCTCCGACAGCCCCGCGGTGGTCTCGGCCAGCAGGGCTCGCTGGGCCTGCAGGGCGGCTTCCCGGCTGTGGAGCGGGAGAACGGGCGGCTGCCACACGGAGACGGCCCGGACGGCCGCGCCGCGCAGATCGGCCTCGTCGAAGGCGAATACGAGCGCCGTGGCCGAGGCCGCGCTGCCGTCGATGCCTGCGACGACGTACGGCGGCTGCTGGGTGGTGTGGTCGGCGTCGCCCACGACGACGACCGGGCACGCGGCCTGCGCGGTCACCGGGACCACGAGCGATCCGGCGCTGAAGACCTCCGCCACCCGGCCCAGGTGCCGGGAGCCGAGCACCACCATGCGGGCGTGCTGTGCCGCGCCTGCGAGGACGGGTGCGGGGAACCCGTCCCGCACGTCACCGGCGACGGCCAGCTCGGGGTGCCGTCCGTGGGCCCAGTCCCGGGCTTGCTCGACACGCTCCGCGCCGGCTCGTCGCAGGGCGGTCTGCCGGGGGGTGTGGTCCACATGGTGGGTGTCGCGCGGGGGTGGCACGGCCAGCACCAGGCGCAGCGGGAGCCGGCGCCGGTGGGCCTCGTCAGCGGCCCAGGCCAGGGGAAGGTGCCACTCCCTGACCGGGTCGATGCCCACGAGGATGTCCTGCGCGGCTGCCCCGTGGCCGGTCATGACCGGCTCCCGGAACCGGTCCCCGTACGGGGGATGAGGAGCACGGGGCAGTGGGCGTGGTGCAGTACCCCATGGGTGGCCCTGCCCAGGTTGCGACCGAGTCCGAGCGGCGTGGGGGCACGGCGGCCGCCCATGACGAGCAGGTCCGCGTGACGGGACGCCTCGACGAGCACGCCGGCCACCGAGACGCTCTTCTCCGCATGGCTTTCGACGGTCAGGCCGGGGAACTCGTCATGGACCGTGTCCGTGACGGCCTGCAGGGCCGAGGCATGCCGGCCGGCGATCTCGTCGACGTCGTCGAGCATGGGTGCCACGTTGCCGACGGACTGGAAGATGTTCCAGACGTGCAGCAGGCGCAGGGACGCCTTCCGCAGCTCGGCCTCCCGGGCGGCGTACTGGGCGCACACGAGGTCGTGCTCGTCGCGGACGGCCGCGAGGACGGTGCCCCGTTCCTCCGTCTCCTCGACGCCGCGGACCACGATGACCGGGGTCCTGGCACCGGCTGCCGTGCCGAGGCCGACGGAGCCGAGCATGAGCGGGTTGAAGCCGCCCAGGCCGCGGTTGCCCACGACGATCGTGCCGTACAGGCCGCCGGCCCGGTGCAGGGTGGTGACGGCGTCCGAACGGCTGAACTCCGTGGTCACGTGCAGACCGGGGTACTCGGCGGCCACGGCCTTCGCCGTGTCGTCCAGGAGTTCCCGGCCCGCGACGCGGACCTTCTCGATGGTCTCCGGCGACACGTAGAGCGCCCTGCCCTCGGTGTCGGCCCCGTGGACGATGTGCAGGGGGCGGCCGCGGCGTACGGCCTCGCCTGCGGCCCACAGAGCGGCGTGGTGCGCCTGCTCCGAGCCGTCCACGCCGACGGTGACCGAGCTGGCGTCCGGGGTACGGATGGTGCTTTCCACGGTTACTCCCAACCGAGAAGCCGATGGGGACACCACCCACGCTGGCATCCGTGATGCCGTGGCAGGAGGGCCGCCCGGGACCACTGCCGGGGCCAAAGGGCCCCATCGGTCCCGGGCGGCACATACGCCCCCGGACCGGCTGGTCCGTCCGGTCCCGGGACGGGACCGTTCGGCCCTCGATTCCCCCTCCGCTCAGGCGGAGGGTGAGGGGCACACAGCCGCTCAGGACATCGGCCGCCCATGACCCGGAACAGCAGGAGGACCTCATGAAACACATCAAGGTGGCGGACCTGATGACCGACAAGGTCGTCTCCGTGACCAAGGACACCGCTTTCAAGGACGTGGCGAAGCTCCTCGCGCAGTACGACATCTCCGGAGTCCCCGTCCTGGACGACGAGGACCGCGTGCTCGGTGTCGTCTCACAGACCGACCTGCTGGCCGGCGCGTCCCCGAACACCCGGCCCGATCCGCACAGCGGTGCGCCGACGGCACCTCCCGCAGCAGGGGATCTCATGTCCACGCCGGCGATCACCGTCCACGCCGAGGAGGCTGCGGCTGACGCGGCCCGCCTGATGACGCGCCGCGGCATCGAACGGCTGCCCGTCGTGGACGTGGAGGACCGCCTCGTCGGCATCGTCACCCGCCGCGACCTGCTGCGCATGTTCCTGCGCCCGGACGCCGAGATACGCCGACGCGTCCACGACGTGCTGGGGGACGTCGCGGGCGTACCGGTCGGCGACGTCGAGACGCATGTCGTGGACGGCATCGTCACCCTGGACGGCACCGTGCAACGCCAGAGCCAGCTGTCCGTACTGCTCGGCCTCATCGAACGCGTCGACGGAGTCGTGGCCGTCGCATCGCGCGTCACGGCCAGGTACGACGACATGACGGCCCACCATGCCGGGCACGCCCGTCACGCGATGCCCTGGTGAGGCCGGCCCACCGCGACCAAGGAGCTCGTCATCATGAAGAACCACGTGACGGCCGGCGTCGACGGCTCCCCCGAGAGCCGGGCGGCGGCCCGGTGGGCCGCCCGGGAAGCCGTCCTGCGGCAGGTTCCGCTGCGGCTCGTCCACGCCGTCGACTGGCCCCTGGACCCCGTAGTCCCCGGCATCGGCAGACAGGACGTGGACCGGTGGGCGGACCAGGCGCTGGCCGAGGCGGCACAGGAGCTGCACCGACGGCACCCGCAGCTCGAGGTCACGACCCGCTGCCCGACGGGCCGCCCGGCAGCCGCGCTGGCCGCCGAGGCCGCGGACGCCTCCTTGCTCGTCCTGGGCTCGCGTGCCCTGGGCGGTGTGGTCGGGTTCCTCATCGGCTCGGTGGCGATGTCCACCGTGATCGCGACCGACACACCGGTCGTCCTCGTCCGCGTCGCCGACGACCCGGACGGCCCGGGGACCGGTGACGGCGCGGAGATCGTCGTCGGCGTCGACATCCACGAGGCCGGCGATCGCGTGCTCGCCTTCGCCTTCGAGGAGGCGGAACGACGCGGATGCCCGTTGCGGGCCGTGCACGGCTGGAAGATGCCGGCCGCGTACACGTACGTCCCCTTCTTCGACCCGGAGAACGAGCGGGACATCGGCAGGAGCGTCGCGCACATGGTCGACGACATGCTGTTGCCCTGGCGTCACAAGTTTCCGGAAGTGGAGGTCACCTCGAACGTGTTCATGGGATCCGCAGGGGAGCGGCTCGTCCACGCCTCCCACGGAGCGGGACTGGTCGTGGTGGGTCGCCGGCTGCGCCGCTCGCCGCTCGGCGTTCACCTGGGCCCGGTCGCCCACGCGGTACTGCACCACGCGGCAGCGCCCGTGGCCGTCGTCGCCCACGGCTGAGTCCGTACCCTCCGCGGACCGTTCACAGAGGAGAGTCATGAAGCACATGCGCACAGTCGACGACGTCATGACCCATGCCGTGGTCTCCGTCAATCGCGGCACCGCGTTCAAGGACATCGTGGAGGCGCTGCGGATGTGGAACCTCAGCGCCCTCCCCGTCCTGTCCGAGGACGGGCACGTGGCCGGCGTCGTCTCCGAGGCCGACCTCCTGCTCGAGGCGCAGGGCACCGACCCGGACCGCGCGACCACCGCGGGGCAGCTGATGACCCGCCCCGCGGTGACGGTCACGAGGAACTCCACCATCCCGGCCGCGGCGCGCCTGATGGCGCGCGGCCACCTCAAGCGCCTGCCCGTGGTCGACGGCGACGGCCGCCTGGTCGGCGTCGTCAGCCGCGGCGACCTGCTGAAGGTGTACCTGCGCCCGGACGCGGACATCGGCTCCGAGGTCCGCGAGCTGATCATGCATCAACTGATCCCGCGCGGCTCCGCCGAAGTGCATGTGCACGTCTCCGGCGGAATCGCCCACCTGCACGGATCGCTGCCGGATCCCGCCTTGGAGGACGTCGTGGTCCGCGCCGCCGGGACCGTACCGGGCGTCGTGGGCGTCGAGGCCGACTTCACCGTCCCGGTATCCGGTTGAGAGGAAGGCCGCCATGAGGCACCGCAGGGTCGCCGACCTGATGACGCCGACCGCCGTCACGGTCCGCCCCGCCACGGCGTTCAAGGAAATCGCCCGGCTCCTGCAGGAGTTCGACATCACGGCCGTGCCCGTCGTGGACGGGACCCGACACCCGGTCGGTGTCGTGTCGGAAGCCGACCTGCTCCGTCGGCGCACGGTCGGCGGTACGCCGACGGCCGAAGACCTCATGACGAGCCCGGCCGTCACGGCCCGCCCGGAGTGGAGTGTGGTCCGTGCGGCCCGGGTGATGCAGCGGCACGGGGTCAAGCGGCTGCCGGTCGTCGACGCCGGCGGCCGGGTGATCGGCGTGATCAGCCGAAGCGACCTGATCCGGCTGTTCCTCCGCCCGGACCGTGCCATCTCCGAGGAGATCGTGGAGGACGTCCTCACCCGCTCCCTCGGGATCGCGCCTTCCTCGATCACCGTCGACGTGGAGGACGGGTCGGTGACGCTCAGCGGCACGGTGCCCCGGCCCGAGCTGCTGCCCGTGGTCGTCCGGCTCTGCCAGAGCGTCGATGGAGTCGTGGACGTCGACAACAGACTGACCTGTGCCCCGGTCGCCGCTGACAGCGTGTGACGGGGGGCCGAACGGCCGGACCGATCGGGCCTGCCGATCCCCCGGCGAACATCGGAGCCTGATGTCAGCGGGATCCGGGAACCGAGGAGGAACACCATGTCGAACCGCATCACAGTGGGGCTGGACGGTTCGGGCGCGGACCTCGTCTGCGCCGACTGGGCGGCCGAGGAGGCCGAACTGCGCGGCGCCGATCTCGATCTGCTCCACGTCGAGGACTGGCCGCAGCACGCGCCGTTCGCCGTGCCCCTTCCGGAATCCCGCCGGCGCTCGACCGAGGATCTCCTGGCCGGCACCCGGGAGCGACTGGCGCGTGAGCACCCCGCGCTGGCCATCAGCAGCCGCCGGATCGACGGGCTCGCGGCAGCCGAAGCCCTCGCGTCGGCCGCGGCGGACGCGGACCTGCTGGTGCTCGGTTCACGCCGGCTCGGCCCGGTCGCCGGGTTCTTCGTCGGATCCACCGGCTCGGACACCATCTCCAGGACCGAGACGCCCGTCGTCCTCGTACGGGCGAACGGAAGCCGGGACGACGCTCCGGCCGGCCGGGCAAGGCCCTACGGACCGGTGGTGCTCGGGGTGGACCTCAGCAGCAATTGCGACCGGTTGTTCGCCTTCTCCTGCGATGAGGCCCATCGGCGTTCCTGCCCGCTCGTCGTCATCCACGGGTGGTCACCACCGCCCATGTTCTCCTACGCTCCCTCCCTCGACCCGGGCGTCGAGGAGGAGATCGCCAACGGATTCGAGGCCACCCTTCGGGAGCTGCTGGAGCCGTGGCGGTCGAAGTACCCCCAGCTCGAAGTCGACTCCCGCGCCGTTGTCGGACAGCCGGCCGTGCAGATCCTGGAGGCGGCATCCGGCGCGGCGCTCGTCGTCGTCGGACGGCGTATCCGCCGCTCGGCACTCGGCGCCCACATCGGCCCCCTCACCCATGCGGTGATGCACCATGCCACCTCCCCGGTCGCCGTCGTGGCGCACGACTGAGGACGCACAGACAGGACCAGTCCCGTGACCGCACCACACCTGGACCCCACTGTTGTCACCCGGATCGTCGGCGACGCCGTCAGCGCTCCCTCCATGCACAACGCCCAGCCGTGGAAGTTCGTGTTCCGCTCAGCGGGCCATGTCATCGAACTGCACGGTGATCCGGATCGCGCCCTGACCCGGACCGATCCGGATCACCGGGCCCTCCACCTCGGCTGCGCCGCGGCACTGTTCAACCTGCGCGTCTCCGCGGCCTGGCACCGGCACCCGGTGCGGGTGCGACTCCTGCCCGACGACTCCGAGCCGTGGCTGCTGGCCACGGCGGCCATCGGCGAACCTGCCGCTGAGGAACACGACCTGGCGGCCCTGCACGACGCCCTCGGGCGCCGCCACACCAGCCGCGACCCGTTCAGCGACGAGCCGGTACCCGAGGCGCTGCTGGACGGCCTGAAGGCCGCGGCCCGCATGGAGGGCTGTCGGCTGGTGGTTCCGGGCGACTGGCACGTCGAGACCGTGCTCGGGCTGGTCCGGGACGCCGAACACCGGGAGGAGACCGATCCGCTGGTCCGGGCCGAGACCGCCGCCTGGACCGCGCCCGTACGCGGCGCGACCGGCCCGCGCGGCGACGGCATCCCGGCCGCCGCGTTCGGCCCGCGCAGTTCCGGCGGGCCCTCCCCCGTGCGCGACTTCGGCCGCTCCCGGAACCTGCCGGACCGCGGCTGGGCCGTCTTCGAGAAGAGGCCGCAGCTGGCCCTGCTCGGCACCGCGGGGGACACGCGGGCCGACTGGCTGCGCGCCGGCCAGGCGCTGGAACGCGTCCTCCTCCAGGCCACCGCCGACGGCCTGTCCACGTCGATGACCTCCCAGCCGCTGGAATGGCGGGAGCTGCGGTGGACGGTCCGCGACCCGGCCGAGGCCATGGGCCACGTACAGATGGTCATCCGCCTCGGCTACGGCCCCCAGGGACCCACGACGCCGCGTCGGCCGGTGACGGAGGTTCTGGAGATCCGGTGACGTCGGCGACTCGCCTCTGCCGGCAGCCCGACCGTGCGATCAGGGCGGGACGGCTCCCCGCTCACGGGCGGGTGCCCGCGTCCTCCATGTCACCGTAGGCGAGACGCTTCAGCTGCGCGCCGAGGTCTTCCATGGCACGGGCCGCGGCGAGTTCGTCACCGATCTCCGGTACGTCCACGTCCGTGGGGTTGCAGCGCGCGGTGCCGTGCCCGGTGAGCCTCGTGGTGCCGGTGTCCAGCTCGACGCGGGCCTTGGTGGTGTGCTCTTCCTCGAACAGGTAGATGCGGGTCTTCCACTCGGTGGTGTGCGTCATGGTGTTCCTCCGGTGGGTTCATGAGTGCCGGCGGCGGACCCAGCGGCGGATCTCGTCCGTCCCCCAGACCAGCGGCGGGAAGGCCGCGATGAGGAGGACGACGTCCAGCGGCAGGGCCGCGGTGCCGAACAGCTGCTGGAGCGGGGGCGCGTAGACGAGCGCCGCGGTGAAGGCGAGTTCGAAGGCGATGCCGGCGAGCAGCAGGGGGTTGGTGAACAGGCCGATGTCCCGCAAGGCCGCGTGGTCGGTGCGTGCGGCGATGGCGGTGCCGACCTGGCAGGTGACGATGCCGGCGAAGGTGGCGGTGGTCGCGGTGAGGTAGGCGTGGTGGAGCGGGGTGCCCGGGCCGGTCGGGTCGCCGGGGTGCCAGCCTGCACGCCACAGGACGGAGAAGAACGCGGCCATGACGAGGACGGCGGAGACGGTGCCCAGCCAGCCCCAGCTGCGGACCAGCATGTCCTTGTTGATCACGCCTTGGGTGCTGGGGCGGGGCGGCCGGTTCATGACGCCCGGTTCGGCGCGTTCGCGGCCGAGTGCGAGCGCGGGGAGGGTCTCGGTGCCGAGGTCGATGGCGAGGATCTGGAGCACGGTCAGCGGCAGGGGGACCGCCCCGCCGGAGAGGGCGAACACGAGGAAGGGCACGACTTCGGGGGTGAGGTGGGCGAAGATGTAGACGATGAACTTGCGGACGTTGTCGTAGACCCGGCGGCCGGATTCGATCGCCGTGACGATGGTGGCGAAATTGTCGTCCGTCAGGATCATGGTCGACGCCTCGCGGGCCACGTCCGTGCCCGAGCGCCCCATGGCCACGCCGATGTGGGCGCGGTGCAGGGCGGGGGCGTCGTTCACCCCGTCGCCGGTCATGGCGACGATCTGGCCGTGGCTCCGCAGGGCGTCGGCCACCTTCAGCTTGGTCTCGGGCGAGGAGCGCGCGAAGACGGTCTCGGTACCGTCCTGCCGGAGGATGTGGTCGAGGTGGTGGTCGTCGACCGCCTCGGACTGCGCGATCACCCGCAGTCCCGGCTCTCCGATGCCCACGGCGCGGGCGATCGCGGCGGCCGTGGCGCCGCTGTCGCCGGTGACGATGTGCACGGTGAGGCCCGCCTCGTGGCAGCGCCGGACCGCGGCCGCCACTTCCGGGCGCGGCGGATCGTAGAGGCCGACCAGCCCGAGCAGACGCAGGTCCCGCTCGGCCTGCTGCCGCCGCGCCGGAACGGCGGCACCGGCCGGCAGGTCCCGGACGGCGACGGCGAGCACCCGCATGCCGTCCGCGGCCAGGGCGTCGGCGGCGTCCTGTGCCTGCCGGGCCGGCTCTCCGCCCGCGAGCAGTGACAGGACGGCTTCCGGGGCGCCCTTGACGATGACGCGGAGGCGGCCTCCGTCCGGCGCCTGGACCACCGACATCAGGCGCAGGCGCGGGTCGAAGCGGAAGCAGGCGCGGCGTCCGGCGTCCCGGTCGGCCAGGTCCGGCGGAACGGCGTGCTGTGCGGCCCCCTCCACCAGCGCGATCTCGGTCGGGTCTCCGTGCAGCAGACCGTCGGTCTCCCGCGTGACGGTGGTGCACAGGGCCGCCGCCCCGATGAGCTCGGCACTCCAGGGCCCGGGCTCCGTGAGGTGCCCGGGCGTCCAGGACGTGTGGAGGCGCATCTCGTTCCGCGTGAGGGTGCCGGTCTTGTCGGTGCAGATGACGTTGGTGGAACCCAACGTCTCCACGGCGCTCAGCCGCTTGATCACCGCACCCTGCCGGGCCAGGACCCGGACGCCGACGGCGAGGGCCAGGGTGATGGTGGGCAGCAGCCCTTCCGGCACGTTGGCCACGAGCAGGCCGATCGCGAACATCAGCGAGTCGGTCACCGGCAGCCCCACCGCCACGCCGGTCACGAGGAACACCGCGCTCATGGCGACGGCGACCGCGGCGATGAGCCAGGCGACCTTCTTGACCTGCTTCTCCAGCGGGCTCGGCTCGCGGCGGGTGCGCTGGCTGAGGGCGGCGATCCGGCCGAGCTCGGTGTGGTCACCGGTGGCGAAGACGATCGCCTGCGCCCCTCCCTCCGTGACGCTGGTGCCGCTGAAGACGAGGTTCGGCTCCTGCAGCAGCGGCACCGCCTGCAGACCCGGCCCGGCCACACGCTCGACGGGGGTGGACTCGCCGGTCAGCATGGACAGGTCGGCTTCTATGCCGCCCTCGGTCAGGCGGGCGTCCGCGGGTATCCGGTCGCCCTCCGCCAGGACGATGAGGTCACCGGGCACCAGATCACGGGCGGGAACGTGCTGTGGCCGGCCGTCGCGGATCACCTGGGCCTGCGCCGGCAGGTACTGCGCCAGGGTCTCCACGGCCTTCTCGGCCTGCTGCTCCTGGACGAGGGCGAAGCCCGCGTTGACGAGGACGACCGCGATGATCGCCCAGCCGAGCACGTCGATGGCGGCGATGAAGGCGAGCACGGCGGCTGCCCACAGCAGCAGGGCCAGGGGGTGGACCAGCTGCCGCAGGAGTTCGCGCAGGACGCTCGGCTGCGCGGTGCGACGGACCTCGTTCGCGCCGTAGACCGCCAGTCGGCGGGCGGCCTCCCGGCTCGACAGGCCCAGCGGCCCCGTGTGCAGTTCGCGGCGGAGCAGGGGAAGGGGCTCAAGGGGATCCGGGGTGTCGTCCCGCCCGAGTGTCGGGCCGGCCACCCGGTCAGTCATCGTCCGCTCCCTGATCGGGGCGCAGGCGGCCGGTCCAGACGGGTTCGACCTCCTCCCACTCGGCTTCCCACGCCCGGGCACTGCGGGCGTCGACGGTCCTCAGACCGATACGGACGAGCAAACCCGACACCAGCAGGGTTACGGTGAGCGCCACCGCGCCCAGACCGAATGCCTCCAGCGCGATCTCGGCCGTGCCGCGGGGCGCCGAGGCGACGCTGCCGTGGTCGTCGACCCACACGCGCACGCTGTCCCCCTTGCGTGCGTTCGCCGGTACGGGGACGGTGCCGGTGTGCGCGCGGCCCGTCGGATACTGCCAGTCGGCGGGGGCGACGGTGATGGTCCGCTGCCCCGGTCGGTCGCCGGCCCGGTAGGTGGTCTCGCCGACCGTGACGGCCGCCACGGAGTGCCGATGGCGCGCGACCACCTCGGCGGCGCGCCCGGCCTCGGTCCAGGCGGTCCGTCCCACGACGACACCGCAGATCACGGCGATCACGCAGGCCACGGCGAAGGTGGCGTGCAGACGGCCGCGGGTGCGGTCGGCCTTTCGCCGCAGCGGGTTGCCACCCCGTTCCGGTGTCCGGTCGTGCATGGCGCACCTCCGCCCTGCGTTGCCGGCGAGCCGGGCCGTCGCGCTCAGGCGGCGGTGAGCTCGGCGCTGATGTGGTGGGCCCACTCCTGGATGCGCTCGGGGTCGCGGTAGTCCCCGCCCTTGCCCTGTCGGAGCATCGACCGGGCGAGGAGGCCGGGGGTGCGGGCCGTGATGCTGCCGCCGAAGGTCTTGTGCTCGCGTGCGCCGATGAGCTGCATCTGCCGGGCGACAGCGGGAACCGGTGGGATGTCGCGCTGCCCGGCGGAGCGGTCGAGGGGGCCGCTGCTGAACAGCCACACCGGGCGGTGCCGGAGGGATTCGGCGTTGCGTTCGGCGCAGCGCTTGGCCTGGCCGCTCCAGTGGCCCGCGTAGAGGGCGCCGCCGAGGACGACGGCGTCATAGCCGCGGACGTCGCGGACGCCGTCGGCGGGCAGCACGACGGCCTCGAGGCCGTCCTCGGAGAGGGTCCTGCCGATCTGCTCGGCGATGCCTGCTGTGGCGCCGTGCCTGGTCCCGTAGGCGACCAGGACTCGCTTGGTGGTCATGGCCGTGCCTCCTTCTCTCCCCTGTGCGGCCTGAAGCCACTGTCACGCGGCCGGCGGCGGCTCCGCTTGGGTCGGACGGTTCCCGGCAGGGACCATTCGGCCCTCTCCGTGCCTGCGCTCCTCGGCCGCTGCCACGTGCTGCTTGACGGCGGCGAAGCTGTCCGGGGCCACGGAGACCGAGTCGATCCCGACGTGGACGAGGAAGGCGGCGAAGGCGGGGTCGTCGCTGGGACGCTGACCGCACAGGCCCACGGGACGCCCTGCGGCCCGAGCCCGTGGGACGAGCATCCGGATGAGGCCGGTGACGGCCGGGTCGTTCTCGTCGAACACGTCGGCGAGTGCCTCGGAGTCGCGGTCGACGCCGAGGGTGAGCTGGGTGAGGTCGTTGCTGCCGATGGAGAAGCCGTCGAAGCGTGCCGCGAAATCCTGGGCGAGCAGGATGTTGGCGGGGATCTCCGCCATCACGTACACCTTGAGCCCGTTCTCGCCTCGGCGGAGTCCTTCGCCTGCCATCACGTCGAGCACCTGGTCGGCTTCCCGGAGTGTGCGGCAGAAGGGGATCATGATGATGACGTTGGTCAGGCCCATCTCGTCGCGCACCCGGCGCAGGGCCCGGCATTCGAGGGCGAAGCCGTCGCGGTAGCCGTCGCTGTAGTAGCGGCTGGCACCGCGCCAACCGATCATCGGGTTGGCCTCCACCGGCTCGAAGGGCCGGCCGCCGAGCAACTTGGCGTACTCGTTGGTCTTGAAGTCGCTGGTGCGGACGACGACCGGGTCGGGCCAGCGGGAGGCGGCGATCCGGGCGATGCCGTACGCCAGGCGGTCGGTGAAGTAGGCGGTGCGGTCGAGGCAGCTCTCGGTGAGCTGGTCGACGGCGCAGCGGTCGGCGGCGTCCAGGCGGTCGGGGTGCAGGAGAGCCATGGGGTGGACTTTGACCTGGTGGGCGACGATGAACTCCAGGCGGGCGAGTCCCACGCCGTCGGCCGGCAGCCGCCACCAGCGGAACGCAGCAGACGGGTCGGCGAGGTTGAGCATCACCCGGGTCCGCGTGGCGGGCAGCGTGGCCAGGTCGGTCTCGGTCTCCTCGTACGGCAGCAGGCCCGCGTACACCTTGCCGCGGCTGCCTTCCGTGCACGAGACGGTGGCGTGGTCGCCGTCGCGCAGGACTTCGGTGGCGTTCCCGGTGCCGACAACGGCCGGCACGCCCAGCTCCCGGCTGACGATCGCCGCGTGGGAGGTGCGGCCGCCGTGATCGGTGACGATCGCCGCGGCCCGCTTCATGATCGGTTCCCAGTCGGGGTCGGTGATCGAGGTGACGAGTACGGCACCCGCGGGGAAGCGGTCCAGGTCGACGGGCGTGTCCAGCCGTCGCACCGGTCCGGCGCCGATGGCCTCGCCGACGGCGATGCCTTCCGCGAGGACCTCGCCGGGGGTGCCGGTGAGGCGGCAGCGGCGCAGTGTCGTGGCACGTCGGCGGGACTGGACGGTCTCGGGCCGGGCCTGGACGACCGCCAGGTCGCCGGTGATCCCGTCCTTGGCCCACTCCAGATCCATCGGGCAGCCGTAGTGCTCCTCGACGGCGACGGCCCACTCGGCGAGCTGCCGTACCTCGGCGTCGGTCAGTACGCGGCGGGCCTGCTCCTCGGCGGTGGTGTCGACGGTGTCCGTGAGTCCGTGCGCGGCGTAGACGGCCTTGCGGCGCTTGGCGCCGACGCGCACGTCGATGACGGGGTTCAGGACCGGGTCCTTGAGTGAGGGCTTGAAGACGGTGTACTCGTCGGGGTCGGTCTGCCCGCTGACCACGGTCTCACCGAGCCCCCAGGCCGCGCTGACCACGACGACCCCGGGGAAGCCGCTCTCGGGGTCCAGGGTGAAGATCACCCCGGCGCCGGCCAGGTCGGAACGGACCATCACCTGGACACCGACGGAGAGCGCGACCCGCAGGTGGTCGAAACCCATCCGCTCGCGGTAGTCGATGGCCCGGTCGGTGTAGAGGGAGGCGAAACAGTGACGTACGGCATCCAGCAGCTGTTCGGTTCCGCACACGTTCAGGTAGGTCTCCTGCTGGCCCGCGAAGCTGGCCTCGGGCAGGTCCTCGGCCGTGGCGCTGCTGCGCACGGCGACCTCGGGCTCGGGCCGGCCCACCGCGCGGCCCAGCTCCTCGTACGCGGAGGTGATGTCGTCCCGGAGCGCCTCGGGCAGGGATTCGGCCGTGATCAACGACCGGATCGCCCGCCCGACGTCCTCCAGCGCGACGCCGTCGTGGAAGCGGTCGAGCTGTTCCTCGATGCGGGTGCGCAGCCCGTGCCGATCAAGTAGCTCTCCGTAGGCTTCGGCGGTGGTGGCGAAGCCCGGCGGTACGGCCACGCCGGACGAGGCCAGCTGAACGATCAGCTCACCCAGTGAGGCGTTCTTCCCGCCCACGCGGCTGACGTCGTTGCGGCAGAGCTGGGTGAACGGAATGACGCGTCGTGTGCTGTTCATGACGTCCTCCGGGCCTGCGGGGCGGTGCGGGTGCTCAGTACGGCAGGGGGCGGCCGGACGGTGTGCGCAGGTCCAGCGGAGCGGGCTGGCGGGGCTGCCTCGGCCGGGTCTGGATCCGTGTGCGCTGCATCGTGGTCACCCTCTTCGGGAAGCGGCGCCGTGAGGGGCGTCCGGGTTCCACGATCACGCCGCGCCCCACCCCGCACGCAGTGCCGAGCGGGCCAGGGTGCCGGGCCGCCTGGGCCGCCCGTGCACGGGGCCGATCGGCCCACGAGCGGGTACCAATGGGGGCGAACGCGCCACTGACGCGGACGTCCTCTCCGCCCATCAGGTCGCGAGCGACCATCGCGGACGCTCCGTCGCACGCACCGGGCAGGAACCGACGTGCACGACCTCGGTGGGTGGGCGTGCCGAAACACGGCAGCGCACCGCAGGCCGCCGCTGCACGCCCACGGCAGGGCGGAATCTACTCGACGGCCACGTCGGGGCGGACGATGGTCACCGGGCACGGAGCGTGCAGGGCCACCTGCTGGCTCACCGAACCGAGCAGGGCACGACGGAAGCCGCCGCGCCCGCGGCTGCCCACGACCAGCATGTCGGCTCCCTTGGCCGCGTCCACCAGGACCTCGGCCGGGTGGCCGTGCACCAGACGCTCGTGCACCAGGGCGGCGCCGTCCTCGCTGAGTACGGTGCGGACCTCCTCCACCAGGAGCCTCTCTGCCTCTTCCTCGTCGAACGTGGCGTCCACCGCCGGGGCCGACCACGATGCTTCGCCGGGGACCTCCCAGGCCGTGACCGCCTCCGCCTTCCCGCCGACCAGGGCTGCGTACCGTACCGCCCAGCGCAGTGCGGCCTGGGAGGAGCGCGATCCGTCCAGGCCCACCACGATCCGCGGAGCCTCATGCTGCGTGTCCACGCCCTTCACCCCTTCCGGGTCTCTACGTCCAGCGTGTGCGAGTCACGCGCGCACCGCCACGCGAGCAGACCGGGAGTACGGCGTCTCCCCAGGTGAGGCCGTGTGCAGGCCCGTCACCCCCCGGGCAGGCGGAACCACCGTTCCTGGCCGGCGGCCACCTGCTCGTGCCGGCCACCCGGAAGGACCAGGGGCACCGGGCCGAGGAGCGACGACGGGACGCGGACACCCAGTCGGCCCGGCCGGAACCGGATACGCACGTCACGGTGGCCGAGGTAGCAGACCGACAAAGCGGAGCCGGGGATCTCGGAGAGCGGCACCGGGTCGATGTGCAGGCCGTCGGTGGCGGGGTGGAGTCCGACGATGCCGCGTTCGACGAGGTCGAGGGTGCCGGCCATGGCGCCGAGGTGGATTCCTTCGCCGGTGGTGCCGCCCTGGACGTCCGTGATGTCGCTGAGCAGGGCTTCCTGGCAGTACCGCCAGGCGTCCGGGCCCTGCTGACGGGCGAGGACCCAGCCGTGGACGAGGCTGCTGAGCGTGGAGCCGTGGCAGGTCCGGCGGAGGTAGTACGCGACCGTCCTCGCCCAGAGCTCGTCGTCGAGGACGTAGCCGAGACGGACGAACAGCCGGGCGAGCTCCGCGGGGCGGTAGAGGTAGCCGAGCATGAGGGTGTCGGCCTGTTTGGACGCCCGGTAGCGGTTGGGGGTGTCGCCTTCGGCCTCCAGGATGCGGTCGAGGCGGCGGATGTCGTGGTAGCGGGCGCGGTACGCGTCCCAGTCGAGTTCGGCGAGGTCGCCGTAGCCGTGGAACTGGCTGATCACATCACGGTGGAACGGGACGTACATGCGGTGCGAGATCTCCTCCCACACGGCGAGATCGTCCGCGCCGAGGCCGAGGTGTGCGTGGAGCTCGGCGCGTCGGGCGGCCGGGAGGTCCTGGTCCAGGTCGAGGGCGCGGGCGAGCACCCAGGCCGCGGTGACGTTGGTGTACGCGTTGTCGTCGATGCCGGGCACGGCGGCGCCCGGGTAGGCGTCGTGGTACTCGTCCGGGCCGACGACGCCGCGGATCCGGTAGCGGCCCAGGTCCCCGTCCCAGTCCGCGGAGTCCGCCCAGAAGCGGGCGATGTGCAGGAGGAGTCCGGCGCCAGGACCGTGCATGAAGCCGGTGTCGCCGGTGGCGAGGCCGTACTGCCAGACGTTCCAGGCGATGGCCGAGTTCACGTGGTGCTGGAGGCGGGAGTGGTCGGGCAGCCAGCGGCCGGAGCGGGGGTTGAGGTGCACCCGCTGCGTCTCCTCCACGCCGGAACTGCCGCTCTGCCAGGGGAACATCGCCCCTCTGACACCTCCCCGGCGTGCCGCCTCCAGGGCTGCGGGCAGCCGCCGGTGCCGGTACATCAGCAGTGCGCGGGCGGTCTCGGGGAAGTGGAGGGCGAGGTAGGGCAGGACGAACAGTTCGTCCCAGAAGACGTGGCCCCGGTACGCCTCGCCGTGGAGGCCCCGGGCGGGGACGCCGGCGTCGAGCTCGGCGGTGTGCGGCGAGAGGGTCTGCAGGACGTGGAAGGCGTGCAGGCGCAGGATCCTGCCGGTCTCCCCTGCCGTCCTCAACCCCCCTTCATTCCAGATGTGTTGCCAGGACGCCCGGTGGGACTCAAGCAGGGTCGGGAAATCCGGAGCACGGCCGGCGTACTCGATGCTGCGTCGCACGGGATCGGCGAAAGGACGGTCGAGAGAACTGAACAGGGCAGCGGTCTTCACGACCACGACCGGCCGCCCACGCCGGATCGGCATGACGGACGTTTGTGTCGTGGTGCCGGCCGTACACGCCGTGTCGACACTCGTCAGCGGCCGCGAGGACGTCCGGACCGCAAGCCCGATCCGTACCCGGGAGGCCGATGTCGTACAGGCCAGCCAGGCGATGCCCTCCGCTTCCACCCCTGCCCGGTGCGCGACGAGATGGCCTCCGGCCAGGGCGTGGTAGCGATCCACGCCGGCGTTGGTGACCTCGCCGTCGAGCACGGACTCGACCTCGATCCGCCCCCTCCAGCCGTACGCGGTGAAGACGGTGCGCTGCGCGGCGAGGTACGGGTCGCCCATGTGGACGAGGCGAATATGGGTCACACCGAGTCGGCGGCCTTCGGCATCGTGGAAGAGCATGCGACGGGTGAGCGTTCCGGTGCTCAGGTCCAGCGAGACGCGGCAGTGGCGCAGCGTCGGGTGGTCAGGGGTGAGCCAGTCGCCGGGCGGCGCGCTGTCGGGCAGGCAGCGGTAGCGCAGGGCGGTCCAGTCCGGCAGGCGGACCATGTCCTCGTTGGAGACCGTGCGCCCGGCGACGGTGGACGTCAGCCGGTTGTAGCAGCCGGCCAGGTAGGTGGCCGGGTAGTGGACGGCGCCGGCGGTGCTCTCGGGGGCCGCGCCCCGGGTGGCGAAGCGGCCGTTGCCGAGGGTGCACAGGGACTCGACCAGCCTCTCGGTCTTGGGGTCGTAGCGGGGGTACTCCCAGTGCCGGAACGTGTTCACGGCCGGCGTCCCGTCCCGACGCCGACGAGCGCGGCCATCAGCCGTGCACCACGCGACGGCCCGTGATCCGGACAGGGGTGATCTTCATCCAGTGCGTGCGGATACCACCGGCCCAGGGCTGGGACCGGGCCATGACGGCCAGGTGCTGCCGCTCGTCATCCGTGGCGGCCTCGAGTTCGCCGACGGCCAGCACGCTCCACCCGTCCGCATCGACGTCGTCGATGTGGTCGATCTCGAAGGCGACCTCGGTTCCCACGGCTCGGGCGACGACGGCCTGCGCCGACGTACGGAAGGCGATGGCGGTGCCCGCGACCATGTAGTTGACCGGGACGATGGCCGGGCCTTCGGGGGTGAAGACGGCGATGCGGCCGACCCCGTGGGTGCCGAGCAGCCTCCGGCATTCGCTCTCGTCCAACGGCACGAGTACGGCGTCGCGCCGTGCGGTGGACCGGCCTGGTACACGGTCGGCTCCGGCACCGGTGAGGTCGTCGACGGTGATCCCGAGGGCGTCGGCGACTCGGACGAGGGTGCCGGTGGAGGGAGAGGCAGCGTGGTCCTCCAGGTAGGCGATGTAGTTGCCGTCTGCTCCGCATCGCCGGCCCAGCTCCTCGCGGCTGAGGCCGAGGGCCTCGCGGCGGGCCGCCAGACGACGGCCCAGATCGGTGCGTCCGGTCGTCCCGCCGGGGGGGATGGACGGCGTTCGCGGGATGCTCATCATGACGATCACTGCTCCTGGGGCGGTACGGCGACCGTGTCGTGCTGCGGCCCGCCGAGCACCACCTTGAGGGCGCCGGTGTCGCCGGCGCGGGAGAAGACGTCGTACGCCTCTTCCATCTGGTCCAGCTCGAAGCGGTGGGTGACCAGCGCGGCGCCGGGCAGTCGGCCCGCGGCCATCATCCGCAGCAGCATGGGGGTGGAGTAGGTGTCGACGAGACCGGTGGTGAGGGTGACGTCCTTGATCCACAGGTCTTCGAGGTGGAGGGTGGCGGGCTTGCCGTGCACGCCGATGTTGGCGACCCGGCCGCCGGGGCGGACCATGCGGGTGCACATCTCGAAGGCCTCGGGAACGCCGACGGCCTCGATGACCACATCGGCGCCGAGGCCGTCGGTCAGGTCCTCCACCAGCCGTTCCGGCTCCTCCTGCGCGCTCGCGGTGGCGTCCGCGCCGAGGTCCCGCGCGGCCGCCAGGCGGGAGGCGGCGAGATCGACGGCGACGGTCCGGAACGGGCTGTAGAGCCGTGCGGTGGCGATGGCGGCCAGCCCGATGGGGCCCGCGCCGACCACGACGACCGTGTCGCCGGGGCGCACGCTGCCGTTGAGGACGCCCACTTCGTACGAGGTGGGGAAGATGTCGGCGAGCAGGACCGCCTCGTGGCTCGGCAGGGCGCTGGGCAGCGGGTGGACGGAGAGGTCGGCGAACGGGACGCGCACGTACTCGGCCTGGGTGCCGTCGATGAGGTGTCCCAGGACCCAGCCGCCTCCTCCGCGGCACTGGCCGTAGCGGGCTTCGCGGCAGAAGCGGCAGCGTCCGCAGGCCGAGATGCAGGAGATCAGGACGCGGTCGCCCGGTCGGACGGTGCGCACGTCGCCGCCGGTCTCGACGACCGTGCCGACGGCCTCGTGGCCCAGGATCCGGCCGGGCTCCACTTCGGGGACGTCGCCCTCGATGATGTGCAGGTCGGTGCCGCAGATGGTGGCGGCGTCGACCCGGACGATCGCGTCGGCGGCGTCCTTGACCGAGGGGTCCGGGGCGTCCTGCCAGGAGGTCTGTCCGGGCCCGTGGAAGACGAGTGCCCTCATGGCGCGGCCTTCTCTCTGTGTGCGGTGCGGAAGGGGGTCACCGCCAGGCTGTGCCCGTATCCCCTCGCCCCGCTTGGGCCGGTCGGCCCCTTGCCCGGGACCGGTCGGGCCCCTCCCGAGGAGACCGGCCGGTGCGACGGTGGAATCCGGCACCCGTCCCGAAGGGAGGGCCGCTGCCATGTCCCAGCCGGCCCCGCACTCATCTGTCCGCCCGGCCCTGCTGAGCTTCCTCGGCGGTGTACGGACGGTCACCGGGAGCAAGTTCCTCGTCGAGAGCGACCGCGCCCGGATCCTCGTCGACTGCGGCCTCTTCCAGGGTGTCGCGGACCTGCGGCGCCGCAACTGGGACAAGCTGCCCTGCGACGCTCGCGACATCCACGCCGTCGTCGTCACCCACGCCCACCTCGACCACTGCGGCTACCTGCCGCGCCTGGTCCGGCACGGCTTCCGCGGCCCCGTCCTGACCAGCGCCGCCACCGCCCGTCTCGCCGAGATCGTGCTGCGCGACAGCGCGAAGCTCCAGATGGAGGCCGCCGAGCACGCCAACCGGCACGGCTGGTCCAAACACCGGCCCGCGAGGCCGCTCTACGACGATGACGACGTCGACCACACCGTGAAGTTCTTCGACCCGGTCCCCGTCGGCAGCGAGGTCGAGATCATCGCCGGTACGAAGCTCACCCTCCACCACGGTGGCCACATCCTCGGCTCCGCATGGACGCACCTGACCCTGGAGGACGGACACACCCTCGCCGTCAGCGGCGACCTCGGCCGCCCCGGCCACCCGCTCCTCCTGCCGCCCGAACCCTTCACCGGAGCCGACGTCCTGCTCATGGAGTCGACGTATGGCAACCGCCGCCACGACCACGAGACCGCGCAGCGCGAGTTCGCCTCGGTGATCACCCGCGCCCTGTCCCGCGGCGGAACGGTCGTCATCCCGGCCTTCGCCATCGACCGCACCGAAGTCGTCCTGCACGAACTCGCCGCCCTCCGCCGGGACGGCACCCTGCCCCGCCACGTGCCCGTCTACGTCGACAGCCCCATGGCCCTGGCCGCCCTCGACGTCTACCGCGACGCCGTACGGACCCACTCCCCCGAGCTACGGCCCGAGATCCTCGCCGCCGGCGAGGCCGCCATCAGCCCGGAACCGTTCCTGGCCGCCCGTACCGTCCAGGAGTCGATCGACATCAACAGCACCATTGGCCCGGCGGTCATCGTCTCCGCCGCCGGCATGGCCACCGGCGGCCGCGTCCTGCACCACCTCCACCGGATCCTGCCCGACCCCCGCAACGCGGTCGTCATCGTCGGCTTCGCCGCCGAGGGCACCCGCGCCCGGGACCTGGTGGACGGCGCCCGCACGCTGAAGATGTTCGGCGAGTACGTGCCCGTACGCGCCGAGGTCGCCGACGTCCCGCACTTCTCCGCGCACGCCGACGCCGGCCAGGTCATCGACTGGCTGCGCGCCGCCCCCGCCCCGCACACCACCTACCTCGTCCACGGCGAGGAGACCGCCTCCGAGACCCTGCGGGACCGGATCGACCGCGACCTGGGCTGGACGGCCGTCGTACCCAGGCCCGGCGAGGCCGTCCTGGTCCGCTGAGGTGGGCCGGACGGCCCCGCGGTGTGCACCGCGCGGCCCTCCCGGCCCGGACGACGCCCGGCGCAGGGTGAGGGGGAAGGGTTGGAGGCAGACCATGAGCACCATGCACGGCATCCTCGAGGAGATGGCTCCGGAAGCCCGCGAGGCCCTGCTCGCCCACTCCCACCAGGTCACGTTCCCGGCCGGTACCCGCATCTTCAAGGAGCGCCAGCGGGCCGAGAAGTTCTGGATCATCGAGTGCGGCAGCGTGGACCTGGACACCCACGTCCCGGGCCACAAGGACGCCGTCGTCGACACCCTCGGCAACGGCGAACTGCTCGGCTGGTCCTGGATGTTCCGCCCGTACACGTGGCACCTCGGAGCCACCGCCTCCCGCGAGGTGCGCGCCCTGGAGTTCGACGCCGCCGCCGTACGGGAGCTGTGCCGGGAGGACTCGGCCGTCGGCCGGTCCGTCTCCACCGCCGTGGCCTCGGTCATCGCCGACCGGCTCGACTCCGCCCGCACCCGGCTCCTCGACCTGTTCGCCCCCCAGGGCAGCGGAACCCCGCTCGCCTACGCACGCTGAGGACCCCGCCATGACCTCCACCCCGTACACCGTCGCCGACGTCATGACCACCAGGGTCATCGCCGTCACCCCCACCACCGGCTTCAAGGACATCGCCGCCGCCATGGAGCGGTGGAAGGTCACCGCCCTCCCCGTCCTCGAAGGCGAAGGCCGCGTCGTCGGCGTCGTCTCCGAAGCCGACCTCCTCCCGAAGGAGGAGTTCCACGAGCACCGCCCCGGCCTGATCGAGCAGATGCGCCACCTCGGCGACACCGCCAAGGCCGGCTCCACCCGCGCCGGGGACCTCATGACCACCCCCGCGGTCACCATCCGCCCCGACGCCACCCTCCCCCAGGCCGCCCGCCTCATGGCCGACCGCCACATCAAGCGCCTCCCGGTCGTCGACGCCGACGGCACCCTCAAGGGCATCGTCAGCCGCGCCGACCTCCTGAAGGTCTTCCTCCGCACCGACCAGGACCTGACCGCGGAAATCCGCCAGAACGTGGTCAAGCGCCTGTTCCCGCTCTCCCACGAAGCCGTCAAGGTCACGGTGTCCCACGGCATCGCCACCCTGACCGGCCAGGTCAGGGACGGCAACCTGATCCCCCTGGCCGAACGCCTCACCCACGCCGTCGAAGGCGTCGTCGACGTTCACTGCCGACTCCGGGCACCCACCGCCGCATGAACTTCGGCCGAGCTGCGGAGGCGGGTTTCACGCCCGGGCCAGTGGCGACCTGTCCAGTATGACGATGCCGGCCACGGCCGTTGCGGCACCCAGTGCCTGTACCGCCAGTGCCCAGGTGGACGTCGCGAGTTGCTCCCCGAAGAC
The DNA here is from genome assembly GCF_044748145.1 of Streptomyces sp. NPDC090022. Taxonomy (NCBI): domain Bacteria; kingdom Bacillati; phylum Actinomycetota; class Actinomycetes; order Kitasatosporales; family Streptomycetaceae; genus Streptomyces; species Streptomyces sp. NPDC090022. The sequence goes on along the minus strand of NZ_JBIVFN010000001.1, from coordinate 364,111 downwards.
GGCTACTCCGATCAGTACCGCGCCCATGGGTTCAAGGCAGTCGATGAGCGGCAGGCTGATGGCGAGCGAGCCCGCCTGGTAGGAGCTCTGCGACAGGATCAGTGCGATCACACCGACGAGGACGACCATGTACGGCTCCCAGTGGCCGAGCGCATCGAGTCCTTCGGTCCGGACTCGTCCCGCCGCGCTCTTGGTCAGGCCGTCGAGCAGGGCGAACGTGAGGGCGGCGCCGATCGCGAAGAGGGCCGTTCGTGTCGTCGCCCGGCTTCTGCGGCCGGTCTCCGCCAGGAGCACCACCGTGCAGCCGATGGCCAGGAGGACAGGCAGCCACTGCCGAACGGCGGGAATGGCCGTACCCTCGGGAGACGGCGGCAGGCCTACCAGGAACATCGCGACACCACCGGCTGTGCAAGCGATCCCTGCCATGTCCTGCCGGGTCAGCCCCATCCTGCCGCGCCAGGCGAGCAGTGGGAGCGCGAAGACGAGATCGGTGGCGGCCAACGGCTGGACCAGGACCAGAGCGCCGAAGGTCAGGGCCAGGCCGAGCAGGGCGTAGGAGAGGACGACCAGGCCCATGCCCACCAGCCACATCGGCTGACGGGCAAGCTCGAGGACCAATCGGAGCCGCAGCGACTCCTGCGCGGGTGCCCGCCTCGCCGCTGTCTGCTGCACCACCGACCCGACCCCGAAGCTCATGGCGGACAACAGAGCGGCCACCACCGCCACCGCGGTATGCATGGGCGAATACCACCGCACGGGCCGGCCCGGTTCGTGCGCGACACGCGGGAACGGTTGCCCGCCCCGACCTGGGGCGCAGCGCACCCCGGTGCCGTCGGGCAGGCCGGGGTCGGGTCCTTCGGACCAGGTCGGGCCCTATCGGCCCTGTGAGCCGAGCAGGCACCGCAGCAAGCTGGAACGTGGACCCGCTCTCCGCACGCGCGGGACCGCAAGGAGGCTCGTCATGACGGCTCTGGTGATGGTCGGGGTGGACGGCTCGCAGGAGAGCCGCGCAGCGGTGACGTGGGCCGCACGGGAAGCAGCGTTGCGTGATGTGCCGCTGGACCTGCTCCATGTGGAGGAATGGACGGAAGCCCCTGGTGACCGCTTCTCACCGCAGCCGGACACCCGATCCGCAGCACTCCTGCACGACGCCGCCGAGCTGGCGCGCAAGAACCAGCCGTCCGTGGAAGTGGGCACACGCAGCGTCCGGGGCCGCGCCCGCGACGTACTGGCCCGGGCGGCGGACGAGGCGGAGCTGACGGTGCTCGGCTCCCGCGGTCTCGGCGGCGTCAGCGGATTCCTCGTGGGCTCGGTGTCCCTGGCAGTCGTCGGTACGGCCCGCCACCCGGTCGTCCTCGTACGGGCGCCTGCGGAGGGCAACGCCGACGCCGCTCCCGGCCGGATCGTCGCAGGCGTCGACCTCGCCCACCCCAGCGACGCGCTCCTCGGTTTCGCCTTCACCGAAGCCGCCCGCAGGGGCGGTGCCTTGCACGTACTGCACTGCTGGAGCCTGCCCCCCGTGTACGTCTACGCCGGTGTCATGGACCCGCACATCGGCGACGAGCTCGGACAGCGTGCGGCACACATGCTGACGGAACTGCTGGACCCCTGGCAGAAGACCTACTCAGGAGTCAGCGTCACGCACGAGACGGTCACCGGGTCCCCCGGGCTCCGTCTGGTGGGGGCCGCGAGAGGATCGGCCCTGGTGGTCGTCGGCCGGCGCACCCGAAAGGTGCCGCTCGGCCCGCACATCGGCCACGTCGCACACGCGGTGATCCACCACAGCACCGCCCCGGTCGCGCTGGTGCCCCTGGGCTGACCGGGACGCGGCCAGCACCTCCGTCTGACAGCGGTCAGCATGCTCACGAGGTCGCGCAAACCGTCTCCACGAAGTGCCCGACCTGCTCCTCGGACAGGTGGCGGGCCAGATCCGCCTCGCTGATCATGCCGACGAGGCGGTGGTCGGCGATCACCGGCAGGCGCCGGATGCGGTGCTGCTCCATGGTGCGCAGAACCTGCTCGCCGTCAGCATCGGCGTCGACTGTGACCGGCTTGCCCTGAGCCAGCTGGCCCGCCGTCATGCGGTGCGGGTCCTTGCCCTTGGCCAGGCACTTCACCACGATGTCCCGGTCGGTGACGATGCCGTGCAGCCGGTTGTCCGGACCGCAGATGGGAAGAGCTCCGACATCGAGCTCCCCCATGCGCCGCGCCGCGTCCATGAGGGTTTCGTTCTCCTGCACGCAGGTGGCACCCGCGTGCATGATGTCCCGGGCGGTGGTCATGGCAATGCTCTCCTTTCGCCCCTCCCCCTCGTTTCGTGCCCGCTGCCACTGTGAGCCCTCGGGCCGGTCTCCGGCGATAGGTCCTTCGGTTTGCGATGGGGCCCACTCGGCCCTTACGCGCTGCTTCTCGCCCTCACCGGTCAGCCGGGCCCGCTCGGCCTCCGCCTCGGCGGCGGCGATCGCGGCCAGCCGCTCGCCCTCGGCCTGCTTGACGCGGGCGACCCGATGGGCCTCGGCCTGCTGTTCCGCCTCGTAGCGGCGGGCGTCGGCCGGCTTGCGGATCTCGGTGTCGAGCTGGCGGCCGGTCAGGGCTGCCTGGCGCTCGGCGACCTTCTCCTGTTCGGTGAGGATCTGCTGCTGCCGGTCGGCCTCGGCCGGCGGCCCGGCCGCGTTCGCCTGCGCGGCGGCCGCATCCGTCTCCGCTTTGATCTCGGCCTGGCGCAGGTAGAGCGTGCGCTGCGCGACGGCGATCTCCTCTTCCGCCTTCAGCCGGGCCTGATATGGCCACAGTGCCAGGCGGGGACTCGGCGTACTCATGAAGTCCACCGAGACGACGGAGATGCCCGCGGCCAGGCCGTCGAGGATCGCCGCTCCCCCGTCCGCGTCGATCTGCTCGGTCGTGGGCGGGTCCGAAGGAGGTGGGACCGGCCGCACGGCGCCTCCCGCGCGGCGACGGGAATCAGTCCTCCGGGCGGCTGCTGATCGTGAAGGCCACCAGAACGCCCGCGAGCAGCGCCCACGGCAGGCTCGCCGGCCCGGCCGACCGCCAGGCGATCAGGGCCAACACGACGCCGGTCCCGGCGCCTGCCGCGAGTGCCCGCCGGTCTCGCAGGAAGTCCCACTGCCGGCGTCCGGCGCCGGGCTTCCTGAGCTCCGCGACTGCCGTCCTGATCACCAGGGCGGCGATGACGATCGCTGTCCCGAGCAGTGCTGCGCCCACTGGCCCTGCCTCGATCTCAGCCGTCGGTGCCCGGCGTGGGCACCGCGGTGCGCTGGTAGATGTCGGGGATGCCGTCGGCGTCGGCGTCGGTGGTTTCTTCCTCGTAGAGGCGACGGTACGTCCGGTTGCGTCGGCGCAGCAGGACCGCGGCGAGCAGGGCCGCGGTCAGGGAGCCGATCAGCACGGCTGCCTTGACGTGTTCGCCGGTTTCCAGCCCGGGGAAGGCGAGTTCGCCTATGAGAAGGGCGACGGTGAAGCCGATGCCGGCGAGTACCGAGAGACCGAGGACGTCGGCCCAGGCGAGGTCGGGGTTGAGGCGGGCGCGGGTGTAGCGGGCGGCGAGGTAGGTGCCGAGGAAGATGCCGAGGGTCTTGCCGAGGACGAGGCCGACGACGACGCCGAGGGGTTCGGGCGTGGTGAACACCTTGCCGAGGGCGTCGCCTGAGATGGAGACGCCGGCGGCGAAGAGGGCGAAGAGGGGGACGGCGACGCCGGCGGAGAAGGGGTGGAGGAGGTGGGAGGTGCGGGCGCCGGGTGAGGCGCCCTCGCCCTTGTCGGTGGTGGTGCGCAGGATGAGGCCCATGGCGACGCCGGCGACGGTGGCGTGGACGCCGCTGTTGTACATCAGCGCCCAGATGGCGATGCCGAGGGCGGCGTACCACCACCAGCCGCGCACCCGGAAACGCTGGAGCAGGAAGAAGAGGGCGAGGCCGGCAAAGGCTCCGCCCAGGGCCCAGAAGTTCAGGCCGCTGGTGAAGAAGACGGCGATGATGAGGATGGCGCCGAGGTCGTCGACGACGGCGAGGGTGAGCAGGAAGGCGCGCAGCGCCGCGGGCAGGTGGGTGGAGATCACCGCGAGGGCGGCGAGTGCGAAGGCGATGTCGGTGGCCATGGGCACGGCCCAGCCGTCCAGGCTGCCGCCGTCGGCAGCTGCGGTGAGGACGTACAGTGCGGCGGGGACGGCCATGCCACAGAGGGCCGCGACGACGGGCAGGGCGGCCGTGGCGGGGGTGCGGAGTTCACCGACGACGAGTTCCCGTTTGAGTTCGATGCCCGCGACGAGGAAGAACACGGCGAGCAGGCCGTCGGCGGTCCAGTGGCCGACCGAAAGGTCCAGGCCGAGCGCGGGTATGCCGAAGTGGAAGTCGCGTATCCGCTCGTACACGTCGCTGATCGGGCTGTTCGCCCAGACGAGGGCGATGACGGCGGCGGCCAGAAGGACGAGGCCGCCGATGGTCTCCGTACGCAGGGCTTCGGCGATGGCGCGGCGCTCGGGCCAGGGAAGCAGGCCGAGGAAGGGAGAGCGCTGCGGGGGCGGGGCAGCGGTCATGAGGATACCTCCGGGGCGTCGGCAGCAGCGCGGGCACACGGCCCCGAAACGCCGACCAGACTTCCCGGCACACCCCGCGCCTGCTCACCGGTACGATGAGCGCTTTAACGCGTTCTTTACACCCTATCGGGAGGGCGGGGCGGTCGCCAGGTGAGCCTTCACGTGCTGGAACAGGGGGCGCCGGGCCGCCGGGGGGACGGTCGGACGGCGGTCTTCACCGGCTCCTGGTCTTCGTCCTCGTCGGCTTCGGTGTCCTGGCCGGCGTCGCACCGGCGGAGGAGCCGAGCATGCCCGACTCGCCGCCGGTTCCGCGGACTCGGACCGGGGGAAGGCGCCTTGGTCGTACTGATGACCCACGGCACACGAATGGCCGCTTCGTCGCATATCCCCAGGTTCGGCGACCCGATCGTCATCCGGATCCGAGGTTCTGCTGAGCGAACACCGCGTCGACGCAACCAGACGGTGCGGCGCAGAGACACTCAGTGCCGCCGGGCTCGGGACGCACCGCCGAAGCAGCGATTCCGGATCTTCGGCAGAGGATCGACAGCCGTCGGTCCTTGACGCGATCTTGATCCTCCGGCCCAATGACGTTGTCGCAACACAGAAGAGGGGCCGGCAGGTGGCTGGACGTATCGCGCGGGTGTGGCAGGCGGTCTTCACCGCTCACCCGGCCCGTACCGTGGTGTCGGCGTTCACGCTGGTCATCGCCCTCGGCACGGCCGCGCTGATGCTGCCCGCGGCTTCGGCCGACGGCTCGGTCACCAGCCCTCTCACCGCTCTGTTCACGGCAACCTCGGCCGTGTGCGTCACCGGGCTGGTGGTCGTGGACACCGCCGAGCACTGGTCCACGGTCGGGGAACTGCTGATCCTCGCACTGATCCAGGTCGGCGGATTCGGGATCATGACCATGGCCTCGCTGCTCGCCCTGCTGGTCTCCGGCAGGCTCAGGCTCCGGATGCAGCTGACCGCTGCCGCCGAGACCAAGAGCCTGGGCCTGGGCGACGTACGGCGCGTCGTGCTCGGCGTCGCCGGGTGCACGTTCATCGTCGAGCTGGGGGTGGGGGCGTTCCTGGCGCTCCGGCTGCGGTTCGGCTACGACCTCGGCTTCGGCGAGGCCGCGTACTCGGGCCTCTTCCACTCGGTCTCGGCATTCAACAACGCCGGGTTCGGCCTGCACGGCGACAGCATCACCCGCTACGCCCAGGACACCTGGGTCACGATGCCCATCGCCCTTGCCGTGATCCTGGGCGGCCTCGGCTTTCCCGTACTGCTGGAACTCCTGCGCCACCGCAACCGGCGCCGGACGACCGGTCTGCGCAACTGGTCGCTGCACACCCGGCTGACCCTGGTCACCTCCGCCGCCCTGCTGGTGGTCGGGACCATGCTGACCTGCCTGCTCGAGTGGACCAACCCCGGCACGCTCGGCCCGTTCGACTGGGGCCAGAAGCTCACGAACGGCTTCTTCTACTCGGCGATGAGCCGCACGGCCGGCTTCAACTCCATCGACATGGGGGCGCTGCACGCCTCCACGCTCCTGTTCACCTGCACCCTGATGTTCATCGGCGGCGGCAGCGCGGGCACCGCCGGCGGGATCAAGGTCACCACCTTCTCCGTCCTGGCCGCCGCCATGGCGGCCGAGGTCCGCGGCGAGCCGAACTCCACCGTCATGGGCCGCCGCCTCGCCCCGCACGCCCTGCGGCAAGCCCTGACCGTGGCACTGCTGGGCATCGGGCTGGTCATGGCCGCCACACTCGCACTCCTGACCGTGACCAGAGCCCCCGCCGAGGCGGTGCTCTTCGAGGCCGTCTCCGCCTTCGGCACGGTCGGCCTGTCCACGGGCATCACCGCCGACATCCCGGTCTCCGGCCAGCTGATCCTGATCCTGCTCATGTTCATCGGCCGGCTCGGCCCGATCACCCTGGTCTCCTCGCTCGCCCTGCGCGAGCGGGTACGCCGTTACCAGCTACCCGAGGAGCGACCCGTCATTGGGTAACTACCTGCACAACCTGCGCCGACGCCGCCACAAGCACCCGAGGCACATCACCGGCCACGCGGCCGTCGACCAGCGGGTCGCCGTCATCGGCCTGGGCCGGTTCGGCAGTTCCCTGGCGAACGAACTGACCCGCCGCAGCTGGGACGTCCTGGGCATCGACACCGACGCCACGCTCGTCCAGAAGCACAGCGACATCCTGACCCACTCGGCCGCCGCCGACTGCACGGACCCCGTCGTCATGCGCCAGCTCGGCGTCGGCGACTTCCCCAGCGTCGTCGTCGGCATCGGCACGGACATCGAGGCCAGCATCCTGATCGCCTCCAACCTGCTGGACGAGAACGTGCCCAACATCTGGGCCAAGGCCATCAGCCGCCAGCACGGCCAGATCCTCGAACGCCTCGGGGTCCACCACGTCGTTCTGCCCGAGCACGAGATGGGCGAACGGGTCGCCCACCTCGTCACCGGACGGATGCTCGACTTCATCGAGTTCGACGACGACTACGCGCTCGTCAAGACGATCACCCCGACGACGATCACCGGCATCCCGCTCGGCGAGAGCGGCGTGCGCACCCGCTACGGCATCACGGTCGTCGGCATCAAACGGCCGGGACAGGACTTCACCCACGCCACCGCCGAGACCGTCGTCGAGCAGGGCGACGTCATCATCGTCACCGGCAAGACCCAGGCCGTCGAATCCTTCTCCGAGCTCAGCTGACGCGCCCGGTCCGCCACGTCGCCACGCCGAGCACCAGGGCGCCCGCCACCGCCAGTGCACCGCCCGCCGCCGTGCACGCCAGCGTCGTGTCCGGCGAGGCCCCGGCCAGCCGGGGTACGGCGTTGACAGGCGCGGTCGCGTAGATGAGCAGAAAGGCCGCGCCCCGCGCCCGAACCGGTGCGAGGCGGGCGCGCAGGCGGCGCGGAACCCGGTCGGCGACCATGGCCAGACCGGCGGGGAGCAGGGTCACGGAGAACAGGATCAGGGCGGTCCAATGCCACTTCAAGGGTGCGTTCCTTCTGCAGGTGTGTGATGCGTGGGTGGGTGTTCAGCCGCGGCGAGGGCCCGAGGCGATCATGGCGAGACCCGTGGCCAGGAACGACAGCCCGATGACCAAGAGGGGGAAGCCGGGTCCGGGCAGAACGTAGAAGGCCGCGCCGGCCAAGCTGACCGGCAGCCCGAGGACGGTCAGAGACTTCCCGATCCGTCGATCGGACGGCATGTTCAGGCGTCGTCGCATGGCAGTGTTCCTCCGGGTGTCGGGCCGTTCGAGGGCACAAAGGACCCCGAGCAGACGCCGACCAGACTTCCCGGCACACCCCGCGTCAGCTCTTGACGCGTCCGCCGAACGCTACAGGCCCGGACAGGTCCGGGGCCAGGGGGACCGTCGGCAGCGGGAGGCTCGGAATGCTGCCGCCAAGGCCTCGTCAAAGTGCCGTAAGGAGCGTGTAAAGTCCGCCGTGGCGTGCCGGGAAGTCTGGTCGGCGATCAGGGGACAACTCTCTTCGCAGATCGGGACTTCCTGCCATGGTGCTCGTCGCCGTCTTCGGTGTCGCACTGCTCGTCGCCGTGCTGCTGTCCGGGCTCGCCGCCCGGACGGTGCTCTCCACCTCGTTGCTGTTCCTGCTCGGCGGAGCGCTCGTCAGCGACGGCTTCCTCGGATTCGTCCACATCACCGCCGACAGCGGGATCGTCGCCGTGACCGCCGATCTGGCCCTGTTCGCGGTCCTGTTCACCGACGGCATGCACGTCTCGTTCCCCAAGCTCCGGGAGAACTGGAAGAACCCGGCCCGCGCGCTGGGACTGGGGATGCCGCTCGCCATGGTCGGCATGGCGGTGATCACGCACTACCTGGTGGGCCTGGACTGGACGACGTCCTTCCTTGTCGGTGCCGTGCTGGCACCGACCGACCCCGTGTTCGCGTCCGCCATCGTCGGGCGCAAAGAGGTCCCGGCGAAGCTGCGGCAGCTGCTGAACGTGGAGAGCGGGATCAACGACGGCCTCGCCCTGCCCGTGGTGCTGGTCCTCATCGCAGCCGCCGGACCCACGTCCTCTCACGCGGAAGCCTCCCTCGGCATGATCAGTCTGGAGCTGGCGCTGGGCCTGGCCTTCGGAATCCTGCTGCCGCTGGCGGTCACCGCCCTGGTCCGGTTCCGGCTGCTGGGCGCGGAGCCGAAGCTCCAGCCGCTGCTGCCGCTGGCCACCGGGATCATCCTGTACGGGCTGTGCCACCTGACCCACGCCAACCCCTACCTCGCCGCGTTCTCCGCCGGTGCGGTCTTCACCGCCGCCTCACCGGAGGCGAAGGCCGCCTTCGAGCCGCTGGGCGAGGCACTCGCGGAGCTGGCCAAGTTCGCCGCGCTGCTGGTCTTCGGCGCACTGCTCACCCCGCAGTTGTTCGGTGACCTGTCGCTCGGCGGGTATGTGGCGGTACTCCTGGCGGTCGTCCTCATCCGCCCCGCATCACTGCTGCTGTCGCTGATCGGCACCGGATTCGAGCGCCGCCAGAAACTGGTGGCGGCCTGGTTCGGACCCAAGGGCTTCGCCTCGGTGGTCTACGGACTGCTGGTCCTCCAGGCCGGCATCCCCCAGGGAGAGCAGGCGTACACGCTGATCGCCGTGTGCATCGCCTTCTCGATCATCGCTCACAGCAGCACCGACGTGCCCATCGCCCGCCTCTTCCACGTCGACGAGGACACCGCGCCCGCGACGAAGCGGCCGGAACCGGTGGGGCAGGCGCTGTGAGGGGATTCGGCCGTGGGCGCGAGGTGAGCGCCGGGGCAGCGCGCGGGGCTCGTGGCCGCGAGATGCGGCCCGCCCAGCGGGAACGGGTGCAGGTCCTCGCCGCCGCCATGGGACGGCCGATGGAGCCGCTGGTCTGGCGGTCCGGGAGCACAGCGCGGATCACCGCGGCGCTGTGGTGTGTGATGTTCGTCGTGTCGACCGTCCCGCCTGCGGGCGGGAGCCTGTCCGACCCGAGCGCCGGCGGGCTCGTCGTCGCGGTCTGGACCTCGCTGTTGGCGGGCTGGGCCGCCTGCCGGCTGGCCCTGTGGCGGGTCACAGCCGACGGGGACGGCGTCCGATTCAACCGCATGTGGTCCACGTCCTTCACACCCTGGCGGGCCATCAGCCACGTCGAAGCCCGCCGAGACGGCCTCCTGGAGATGGTCGGGCCTGCGGGCGAACCCATGGGCGGGCTGTTCCGCCCACCCTGGCTGAGCAGGTTGCTCGGCCGCCCTGACGACGTCGGCGAAGCCGCCGATACCCTCACCGCCTTGGCCCTCCACCCCCGGCTGCGCCCGTCGGACCGGGCCCGACGCGCGCTGACGGACGCACCCTATGCCCGGTGGGCAGTTCCGCTGGGGATTCTGCTCTGCATCGCCCGCGATCTCGTCCACCACTGACTGGGGCCCACGGTTGGCGTTCAGCACCTGCACCGATGCAGCCCGGTCACGAGCGGCCCGGACTGGCGCGGGAGACACCGCTTCGACGCCCGGCGAGTGGAGCGGGCACCTGCCGACACGCCGGTCCACGGGAGCCCTCTCGGCTGTTCTCGACGCGAGCAGCGTCAGCTTCCCCGTTCTCCGGGCACCGCTGGTGCGGGACGGGCCGCGTCCTGTGGACGCCAGAGGAGTTCGGCCAGGCCGCGGCGGGTAGCGGCCAGCACGACGCGGTCCTCGGGCCGCAGTACGTACCCGGGGTGCAGGTTCCACACCAGGCCGGGGTTCCGGCCCGGTGTGGTGGTGTCGGGAGTCGAGGCCAGGTCGGGGCGGCGGTCGTCCGGGGCGGCCGTGTCCAGGGCGAGCACTCGCCAGGCGCCGGGACGGAAGGACTCCGTGATGGTCTTGCCCTCCAGCTGCGGATGGCCGGCGACCTCGATGGCGGCGAAGAGCAGGACCCGCCGTTCCACCGGTATCGCGCCGAGGATCCGGCGGCCCATCATGGCTCCGGCGAAGGCGGGAGCGGCGAGGTGGGTGACGCTGCGGCTGCGGGTGAGGGCCTCCGGGTGGGCAGCCCGGAGGGTGCGGTGGACCGCGGTGGCGAAGTCGTCGTCGTACAGACGCAGGACCGCCCTCAGGTCCGCCTTGAGCGAGCGGGCGTACAGGGCGGCTTCGAGGTTCGTGGTGTCCGAGCTGGTCAGCGCGAGCAGGGTGTCCGCGCGGTGGATCCTGGCCGTCTCCAGGACGCCTTCCTCGGTGACGTCACCCAGCACGACCGGGACCCGCAGACTGCGGGCGAGGGCCAGCCCCCGGGCCTCGGGGTCGGACTCCACGCACACGACCGGGATCTCCAGCTCCCACAGCCTGGCCAGGACCCGGGTGCCGATCTTGCCCAGCCCGAGCAGGACGACGTGACCCGAGAGGGTGCGGGGCGGGCGGCGCAGGACCGTGGCCGTGCGGAACGCGCCCAGACCCTCCAGGGCCGCAGCCACCAGCACGGGGAGGATCAGCATGCCGACCACCCCGGCGAGGATCTGGAGCAGCTGGCGGCCGGCAGGTTCCTCGACGGCCGGATCGTTGATCCCGAAGATGTCGAGGAGGGTCATGTAGGCCGCATGGAGGGGGTGGTCCCCCGTCGTGACCCAGCCGACCAGCGCCAGCGCACCGACCACGGCCACCAGTCCGAACAGCGCCCAGCGCAGGCGCCGGGAGAACAGCGAGCCCATGGGCAGCGCCGCCGCGAGCCCGGTACCGGGCTGCTGCTGCGGGCCGGCGTGGGAGACCGCCTCCAGGGCGACGATGCCCCGGCCCGTCGCCGCCGCGACCGCCCGGTCGTCCGGCAGCAGCTGCGGACCCCGCTCCCCGCTGCGCTCGGCGCCCTCCGCGCCGGCCGGGTCGGCCGTCGTCGCGGACAGCAGTGCCAGGGTGCACAGCCCGGGATCGGCCACCTCCCCCCTGCCGGGCGGAGTACGCTCCACGGCACGCAGCAGCAGCCCGTCCGCCTGGACGACCTTGCCCGTGCCCGCGACCGCGGTGGCCGCCAGCGCCGGCGCGGCCGTGTCGGCATCCGAGAGCACGGTGGTCGAGGAGTCCAGCTCCCGCAGGTCGATGCCGGGGTCGGCGACGATCGCCGCCTGGTCCAACAGCTCCTCCAGGTGCTGGCCCAGCTTTCGGTTGTAGAGCCGGATCACCAGCCGCAGCCTCGGGTTCAGCCTCCGGGCCACCAGTGCCGCACGCAGGTTGGTCTCGTCGTCCTCGTAGACCAGCGCCAGCGCCGAAGCGCCGGTCACCCCGGCGGCGGCCAGCACCTCCTCGGTGGGCTCGGCCGCCTCCACCCACCGCACCTCCCGTACCGTCTGCCCCTCGGCGGAACCCGGCCGACGAGGCCTCGCGGAAGGCACTCGGGCCAACAGGCCTGCACCGAGCACGGACCCGCCTCCGAGTCGACGGTCCGCCCCGGTCCGGCCGGCCGGGCGCGCGGGCACCACGAGGGTCACCCGCTCCCGGTAGACATCCCGCAGCTCTGCCGTCAGGCGATGGGCCAGCCCGTCGTCCCCGCAGACGACCATCCGGCCGCCCACGTCTGCGTGTTGGCGTGGTGAAGACGTCGATGACACGACCCAAGGATGCACCCGAAACCCCCGATGTCCCCGAGGGCCACTTCCCGGTCGGGCCCGGGGCGGCAGGACCATCCGCCCCGCCGCCCTCACCCCTCCCCCCGCCGCCGGAGCCCCCCGACTCCCCCGGCAGCGCGTGATCCACTACGGCACCCCGGCCCGCAGGCGCGGCGGCACGGGGTGTGGTTCACACCCTGATCCTGCAGGTGCCGGCCTGGTATCCGCACTGCTGGTGGCAGGCAGTCTTTACGCCCCTCTGATGCCGGTGTCGGCGGCGTCCTTGCAGCATGTCACCCTTGTGCGGCGTCAAGGACGTGTCAGGGACGCGTCGGGATCGGGGAGGAATCATGGCGGACCGCACCGTGGCGGAGGAGTATCTGGCGGGGTACGCGCAGTTGTTGCTGGATGCCTGCAGAACCGGCCGCCGCCTCAGCCGGGCCGAACTGGATGTCCGCCGGGCCGAGGGAGAGCGAGCGGCCGAAGCGAACCTGGGCCTCCGCGTCCTCGTACGCGCGCACCTGGCCGAGGCACGGAGCGTCCAGGAAGCCCTGACCACGCCGCAGGCCGTGAACCTGCTCACCGCCGTCGAGCAGGCCGTGGACGCCTTCGCCGCGGGCTTCGAACGGGCCCCTCAGCTGGCCGTACGCCAAGAGGAGGCGGCCCGGAGGGAGTTCATCGACGACCTCCTCTACGGGGGCAGCGATCTCGGCCGTCTCGCCGAGCGCGCCGAGCGCTTCGGCATGCGCCTGTCCCGGGCCCACGCCGTGGCCGTCGCCATCGGCCCCGAGCCGTACGGGGACGGCTATCCGGTCGCCCGGGGCATTGAAGCGGCCGTCCACTCCCGCTTCGGGAACCGGCACACACTGCTGGCCACCAAGGACGGCCGCCTGATCTGCGTCGCCCCGGGCGATCAGCCCGATGTCCTGGCGTTCTTCGCCAAGCAGGCGTACGCGGCGACCGACGGCGGCCGGGTGGCCGTGGGCCGCACCCATCCCGGACCGGGGGGTGTCGTCCACTCCTACGAAGAGGCCCTCAACGCCCTGGACCTCGCCGACCGGATGAACCTGGAAGGGCCCGTCCTGCACGCCGCCGATCTCCTCGTCTACCCGGTTCTCGCACGGGACCGGCAGGCGATGGCCGACCTCGTGGAAACCACGCTCGGCCCTCTCCGGGAAGCCCGCGGCGGAGCCCAGCCATTGGTCGACACGCTCTCCGCCTACTTCGACAGCGGCTGCGTCGCCGTCGAGGCCGCCCGCCGCCTCTCGCTCAGCGTGCGCGCGCTGACGTACCGGCTGGAGCGCATCCGCTCGCTCACACAGACCGACCCGGGCGACCCCCGGCACCGCTACACCCTCCAGACCGCAGTCATCGGGGCGCGGCTGCTCGGCTGGCCGGACACCTCATCCTGACAAGGGGAGCGCAACCTGTGGTGTCCACCCACGAGGCGACGGCCTCGGGGTGTTCTTCGATCATCGGGTGACCTGCCGATCATCGAGGCAGTCCTGGCCGTCCGGTCAAACGTGCAGGTCGCCTGGCCGGTAGCCGATGGCCCCAGCAGTTGTCGCGAGCACCGCGACGGCGGTCATCACGAGGGCGGCCGTCCCATGGGCCGGAGCGAGGAAGGCCCTCGGCGGCCGGCCACCGTCGAGCGGCGCGGCCGGCACGGAGTTGAACAGCGCCGTAAAAGAGGTTGATCACCTCGAGCCGGACCGGGCCTCCGCTCCCCGATCCGTGCCCCGCCGTACTCTCGACCAGCCACACGGCCAGGTCCTGCTCGGCCCGTCACCGGCCCGGCAGGTGGTTCGGCCGGCCATGACGGCTTCTCTGTTGTGCCGCTGCCGGACGGCGGCGCAGTGCCCGAAAAATACCCCCAGGGGTATCGTGCTAGGCTCGAAACATACCCCCCGGGGTAAAACGTCCCATCGGAAGGGAACAACGTGTTCTTCATCGACACGATCAGCACCGAGGGCCTCGGAAACCGCAGCTACCTGGCCGGTGGCGCGGAAACCGCAGTGGTGGTCGACCCGCCCCGCGACATCGACCGGGTCTTGGCGGCGGCAACAGCACGAGGTGTGCGCGTCTCGCACGTCGTGGAGACCCACCTTCACAACGACTACGTCACCGGCGGCCTGGACCTGACCCGCATCACCGGCGCCGCCTACCTCGTACCCGCCGCCGCCCGCGTCTCCTTCGCCCGCACCCCGGTCGCCGACGGTGACACGGTGAGGGTGGACGACGGCATCACTCTGCGGGCGATGGCCACACCGGGACACACCCCGCACCACACGTCCTACGTCCTGGAGGACCGAGGGTCGGTGGCCGCGGTGTTCACCGGCGGGTCACTGCTGCTCGGCTCGGTCGGCCGCCCCGACCTGGTCGAGCCGAGGCTGACCGAACAGCTGGCCCGGGCCCAGCACGCCTCCGCCCGCAGGCTGGCCGCCGAGCTCCCCGACGAGACGCCCGTGCTGCCCACCCACGGGTTCGGAAGCTTCTGCTCCTCTTCCCAGTCCGAGGGCGACGCCACCACCATCGGCAAGGAGAAGGCGGGCAACGACGCCCTGGTGAAGGACGTGGACTCCTTCGTCGCCGCCCTCCTGGCCGGTTTGGAGGACGTGCCGGCCTACTACGCCCACATGGGTCCGGCCAACGCCGAAGGCCCCGCGCCGATCGACCTGACCGCACCCCCGCGGGCCGACGCCGCCTCCATCGCGCAGCGGCTGGCCGCCGGTGAGTGGGTGGTGGACCTGCGCAACCGGGTGGCCTTCGCCGAGGGCCACGTCGCCGGCTCGTTCAACTTCGAGGCCGGAGGGAGGATCGCCACCTACCTCGCCTGGATGATCCCCTGGGGCAAGCCCGTCACCCTCCTCGCCGAATCCCCCGACCAGCTCGCCGCCGCCCAGCGCGAACTGGCCCGCGTCGGCATCGACCGCCCGGCAGCCGCCGCCACCGGCACCGTCCGCGACTGGATACCCGCCGGCGACGACCCGCAGTCCTTCCCCCGCGCCACCTTCGCCGACCTCGCCGCCCAGCACCCCGGTCCGGACGTGGTCCTCGACGTACGCAGGGACTCCGAACGCGCCACGGGCTGGATCGAAGGATCCGTACACATCCCCGTCCACCACCTGCACCGCCGCCTGGCCGACGTACCGCCCGGGCAGGTCTGGGTGCACTGCGCCGGCGGCATGCGGGCGGCTGTCGCCGCCTCCCTGCTGGACGCCGCAGGCCGCGACGTCGTCGCCGTCGACGACTCCTTCGACGCGGCGACCGACGCCGGACTGCCCCTCACCACCGGCACCGGCACCGGCGGCTGAACCGCTGACTGCCTCCCGCCACCAGAGAATGGGAAGAAAGACGGATGTTCCTTTTCCGCCGCGGCACCGAGCGCGGCACCAGCCGCGTCACCCCCGACCAGGCCCACCAACGCACCACCCGCGGCCACGCCGTCCTCCTCGACGTCCGCGAGCAGGCCGAGTGGAACGCCGGCCACGCCCCCGGCGCCATCCACGCCCCGCTCTCCGGACTGGCCACCGGCACCGCCCTGCCGTCTGCGGCCGTCGGCCGACCGCTGGTGGTGATCTGCCGTTCCGGGCACCGCTCCCAGCAGGCCGCCGGACTCCTGGCCGGACGCGGAGCCGAGGCCGTCGAGGTCACGGGCGGCATGCGGGCTTGGGCGTCGGCCGGGCTGCCGGTCGTCGACGCACGCGGAAGCAGTGGCCGGATAGCGTGAGCACGCTCATACTCGCCCTTGTCGCCGGTGCCGTCGTCGGCCTGGCCCTCGGGGCACTCGGGGGCGGCGGAGGCGTCCTGGCCGTCCCGGCCCTGATCTACCTCCTGGGTTTCACCCCGGCCGCCGCCACCACGGCCTCGCTGATCATCGTCACCGTCACCTCCGCGACCGCCCTCTACACCCACGCCACCTCGGGAAACGTCCGCTGGAAGACCGGGATGCCGTTCGCGGCAGCCGGCATCCTGCCCGCGACAGCAGCAGGCACACTGACCCCGCGCCTGCCCGCCGCGGTACTCACCGCCGCATTCGCCGTGATCGCCGCCCTCGCGGCCCTCAGGATGCTCATGCCCTCCGACCCCGACCGACCGTCCGCCCCCGTCAGGCCCACGCATGCCGCAGGTGTCGGCGCCGGCCTCGGCGCGGTCACCGGGTTCCTCGGCGTCGGCGGCGGCTTTCTCGCCGTCCCCGCCCTCGTCTCCGTCCTCGGGCTGCGCATGCGCGCCGCGGTCGGCACCAGCCTGCTGGTCATCACCGTCAACTCCCTGGCCGCGCTCGCCGCCCGCGCCGGCACGCACACACCCCTGCACTGGGCGGTCATCGCCCCCTTCGCCGGCGCCGCGACCCTCGGAGCCTGGGACGGCAAACGCCTCGCCTCCAAGATCTCCGGACCCACCCTCCGGAGGATCTTCGCGATCACGCTCCTGGCCGTCGCCGCCCTCATGCTCACCGACGCCCTCCGATGACGCGCCCACCCGCAACAGGCACCCACGACGACGCCCCACAGCCGGTCCATGACGAGGTGTCCGCAACCGGGCACCCGCGAAAAGGAAGCACGGAACCCCCCTCATGACCACCCCCCGCGCCCCCCACGCCCCCCACGCCCTCGACACCGCTCAGGCCCGCACCCGCCTGCACGAACTGATCGTCCTGGACGTCCGCACCCCCGGCGAATACGCCACCGGCCACCTCCCCGGCGCCCTCAACATCCCCCTCGACCACCTCGAAGAGGCCCTCCCCGACATACGCCACGCGGCGCGGCGCGGCGACCTCCTCGTCGTCTGCGCCTCAGGGGCTCGCTCCGAGAACGCCCGCCGCACCCTCTCCGCCCACGGGATTCCCACCGCCACCCTCACCGGGGGCACCACGGCCTGGACAACGGCCGGCCACGCCCTCCACCACCCCCACGGCACCCGCCGCATCGCCTGGCCCATGGAACGCCAGGTCCGCCTCACCGCGGGCGCCGTCGTCCTGACCGGCCTCGCGCTGGGCCGACTTCGGCCCGCTTTCCGCCTCGCCTCAGCGGGTATCGCCGGCGGCCTGGTCTACTCCGCCCTCACCGACACCTGCGGCATGGCCGCCCTGCTCGCCCGCCTCCCCCACAACCGCCCCCGCCGGAGCGAACTCGACGCCACCCGCGCCGCCCTCCGGACAGTCTGACCCTCACCCCGGGCCATACCCCCTGGGGTACCATGGAGGAAATTGCGCAAGGCCGGGAGGAATTCAGTGAAAGTCGACGACGACGCGGTGAGCTCAGTCCTCAACCGACTGCGCCGCGCCCAGGGACAGCTCGCCGGCGTTATCGCCATGATCGAAGCCGGCCGCGACTGCAAGGACGTCGTCACCCAGCTCGCTGCCGTCTCCAAAGCCCTGGACCGAGCCGGATTCAAGATCGTCGCCAGCGGCATGCGCCAGTGCATGACCGAAACCGATCCGACCCAGGCCCCCATGACCGAGGCGGAACTCGAAAAGCTCTTCCTCGCCCTCGCCTGACACACCGCCCCGGATGCCGGGCCCGACCGCGTGCGGGCCGTCCGCCCGGCATCCTCATGCGACGGGCCCGTGGGCTGTGATCCGGCATGCACGTGACGTCAGGCTGGTCGAGCATGGAACTCAGGCAGACGTGTCGCCGTCCACGGAGGTGAGCGCGATGACCGCTGCGCCCCCGGACCCCTCAGCCGCCGGTCCGGCCGTTGTCACCTTGACGATGAATCCCGCAATCGATCTCTGCTGGGAGGTCGATCACCTGGAGGACACCGGCAAGAACCGGGCGCGCGTCAGGTCGGTGGCCGTGGGGGGCGGAGGAATCAATGTCGCACGTCACGTCGTACGGTTCGCAGGACGGGCCACCGCCGTCCACACCGCCGGAGGCGAGGTCGGCCTGCGCCTCAACCGGCTGCTGGACCAAGAGGGCATCGACCACGTCGCCGTCGGCATCGACGACGAAACCCGCGAAGCACTCGTCCTCTTCGAAACCGGATCACGTCGCAGCTACCACATCGTGCCACCCGGCCCGCGGCTGCAGGACCGCGAGGGAGAACGGTGCCTGGAGGTACTGGAACGGCTTGTCGGCGGTTGCCCGTACGTCGTGGCCAGCGGCAGCCTTCCCGGCGGATTGCGCGAGGACTATTTCGCGGCCGTTGCCCGCCGTGTCAAGGAAGCCGGATCCCGGCTGATCCTGGACACCTCCGGGCCGGCCCTTCGGGCAGCGCTCGCCGAGGGCGTGTTCCTGTTCCGGTGCAACCGGACAGAGGCCGAGAGCCTGACGGGCCGACCCGTCAGCGGTTTCGACGACGCCCGGGTCCTCAACGAACGGCTGGTCACCACGGGGGCCGCCGAGATCGCCGTCACCACGCTCGGAGAGCTGGGCGCGCTGTGCTCGACGCGCGAAGGCCACACCGAGCTCTACGTGCCGCCGCTGCCCGGCGAGGCCTTGAGCGATGCGGGGGCGGGAGACAGCATGGTCGCCGCCCTCACCACACAGCTGGCCGCCGGAGAGGATCCCGTCAGCGCCTGCGCCCTGGGCGTGGCCACAGCCGCCGCAGCGATGCTCACCCCAGGCACCGAACCCTTCGACGTGGACGTGGCACGGTCGCTCCGCTCGCAGGTGCGGACAGCCACCCGCGCCTGAGAGGTGCCCCGCCGCATCCCCGGCGACACGTACTCCGCCTTCCGCCGACTGGAGGACGTGGGGGCGGCGCCTGTGCCCAAGTCACAGCATCCCGGACTATCCGAAGGGAACGACGGCGACCGGTGCGGCGCAATGGTGGATCACGGCATGTGCGACGTGGCCGATGTGGGACCCGAGCGGCGCCGGGGGGCGGCGGCGCCCGACAACCACGAGGTCCGCACCCTTCGACGCCTCCACGAGCTGCACTCCGGCGGCTCCGACGACGGCTCCTTCGATGACCTGGACGTCCGGGTAGCTCCTGCGCCAGGGCCGGACCAGTTCCGCAAGAGCGGACGCGACCTGGCTGCCGGCCATCTCGCCGATGCCCGGATCGGCCACGATCGCGTACACGGACGGATCCGGCAGGGTCCAGCCGTGCACGACGCGAACCGTCGCGCCCCGGCGTGCCGCCTCCCCGAACGCGAAGTCGAGCACGGGCGCGTTCGGATGCCGGAGGTCAGCGCCGACGAGGACCTCGCCGACGCCCGGCCCGGGTGCCGCTCCCGCGGCGGGGGCGTCCGCCGTGTCGGCGGCCGGCCAGGAACCCCATGAAGCCGCCGAGCCCGCGGGAGCCCAGCACCATGAGGTCCGACTCGTCCGCGACCGCGCTCAGCAGAGGGCCGGCACGTCCCCGCGCCTCTTCGGTCGTCACCTCCAGCCCCGGGTGGTCGCTGCGGAACTGCTCTGCCATGTCGCGGAGCAGTCCCGCGGACCGCTCCGCATCGTAGGCGGCGATCGGATAGGGGATCGAGGGTGTGACGGGCGGCTCCTCCACGTGGACCAGGTGCAACGGGACCTCGCGCAGTACGGCCTCGCGCGCCGCCCAGGCGGCCGCTGCGAAACCCTCCCGGGATCCGTCCAGACCCGCGGTGACCTGAGCCGTCATGGCCCACCTCCTCGGTGCGTCGGCGCGGCACGACCGGATACGTCCGACCGCGCGCGGCCTCCAGCTTCGCGCTCCGGCCGCTGTGGCGTGAGGGGCCAACAGGGCCACACCGCCACCCGAAGGACCCATGCCCAACGCCGACGGATCTGCCACAGTGGCAGCAGCCTGCGGGAACCGGAGGTACCACCATGACCGACACGGCATCGGAAGAGACCGGTACGCGGCCGGCCGGGGACGCCCACCGGCTCGATGTCGACCACGTCGAAGGTGACGTCTACATGATCGACGTGCGCGGGCACCGCCTCCGCGTCGACCAGCCCACGGACGCGGGCGGGACGGACACCGCGCCCACTCCGACCGAGTTGTTCGCAGCGTCCCTGGCCACCTGCGTCGCCTTCTACGCGGGGCGCTACCTGCGCCGCCACGGCCTGTCGTGCGAGGGCCTGGGCGTGCGCGCGGAATTCGTCATGGCCAGCGACCGCCCGGCCCGGGTGGCCGCAGTGCGCATCATGATCGTTCCGCCTCCACAGCTGCCCGCGGGGCGGCGCGCGGGCCTTCTCGCCGTCGCCTCGCACTGCACCGTCCACAACACGCTCCAACGGATGCCGGACATCGGCATCGAGCTCGCGCCGTAGCCGCCCCCGCTACAAGGCGGGCGGGCAGGGAAGCACCTGCGCAAGTGGCCCGAGGCACGGCACCGATCGGGCGCCGTCAGCCGAACAGTTCCCTTACACGGATGGTGTGGATCCGGCGCGACCGTGTCTCGTTCCGCTCCGCGCGGGGCCGGGCCCGCTTGGGCAGGCGCCCGCTCGGGCGGTGCCCCGGCTGCCGGGAAGCGACCCACAGGGTTGGGGCCACGGGCGCGACGATGGACGTACCGTCGTGTTCTGGTGCAAAGGTGGTCATGGGACTCCTCCGGATGCCCTCTGAGCGTCGCTTCGCCGGCATGCGTTCGGAAGGGCCGACAGGGCCCGGTCTGGGGGCCGTCCGGCCCTCTGCGACCCCGCATCGGCATGCGGATCGGCGGCCAGCGGACGTCATGGACGATGCGCAGCCCCGCGTTTCGCCACGGCCGCCGCCGCTCCGAGCATCTGCGCTGTCAGCGCCCGGCCGGTGAGCGCGAGCTGCTCGCCGAAGACTGCGATACCGATCGCGACGCCGCCGATGGGCTCCAAGGTGTCGGCGATCGGCAGGCTGACGGCCGGAGAGCCGTGCCTCGTCCGGCGCCGGCCTCCTCACGGGCCCTTTGTCCCGCTGGAGGTACCCGAACGGCCCTTCTCCGCGGGCACGGCCCGGTATCCATCCTGATCGAAGACAGGGAAAGCGACACCGAACGAGGGGAGCCACGATGAAAGCCCATGAAGGTGACGTGCTGCGGTTCACCAGCAGGGTCGTGGGCACGCCCGAGCATCACGCCACCGTCGTGAAAGTACTCGGCCACGACGGTGAGCCGCCCTACCGGGTCCGCTATGAAGACGGCCACGAGACGGAGATCTTTCCCAGCTCGGGATGCGTGATCGAGACCCGTCAGGCACCCGAATCCCCGGCCTGGCAGCCGCATCGGGAACGGCGGTGAGCGGCGGTTCTGCGCCGGAGTAAGGATGGAGATACGGCGGGCAGGGCGTCGGCCCGCCGTACGCCGTGCTGTCGGGATGAGGAGGCCGCATCATGTTCTTCGTGGATCGGCGAGACGCCGGCAGGCAGCTGGCCGGGCGGTTGAGGCAGCTCAAGGGTTCCGACGTCGTGGTGCTGGGGCTGCCGCGCGGAGGGGTTCCGGTCGCCGAGGAGGTCGCCCGCTTGCTGGGCGCCCCGCTGGACGTCTGCCTGGTACGGAAGCTGGGCGTGCCGTTCCAGCCGGAGGTGGCCATGGGAGCGATCGGGGAGGGAGGCGTCCGCCTGTTCAACGACGAGGTGGTCCACGCCGCAGGCGTCACCTCGGACGAGCTGGCCGCGGTGGAGGCGCGTGAAAGGAAGGTGCTGGAGAGCCGCGCCCGCCGCTACAGGGGCGGGCGGGAACCGGTCCGGCTCGACGGCCGGACGGCGCTGGTGGTCGACGACGGCGTGGCGACGGGGGCGACGGCGCGGGCGGCCTGCCGGATCGCCCGCGCCCGGGGCGCCGTGCGGGTGGTCCTGGCGGTGCCCGTGGCACCACGGGACTGTGCCGCGCGGCTGGGTCCGGACGCCGACGACCTGGTGTGCCTGCACACTCCGTACGACTTCTACGCAGTCGGGCAGTTCTACGCCGACTTCGCCCAGGTGGACGACAACGAGGTGGTCGCATGCCTGGAGGAGGCCACCAGCCGCCCGGTCAGCGCCCGCCGGACGCCGCCGGGCCCGGCACGGCCGCAGGACCGGGAAGCGGATGTGCGGGCGGGCCCACTGATGCTGCGGGGCCGATTGACGGTGCCCGAGAGCGCGATCGGGGCCGTGCTGTTCGCCCACGGCAGCGGCAGCAGCCGGCACAGTCCGCGCAACCAGTACGTCGCGGCGGGCCTGAACCGGGCGGGGCTGGGCACCCTGCTGTTCGACCTGCTCACCGAGGAGGAGGAGACCGACCGGGCCAATGTCTTCGACACGGGTCTGCTCGCCCGGCGGCTCACGGACGCCACCGCCTGGCTGCGCGAACAGCCCGAAGCGCAGGGGCTGGCCCTCGGATACTTCGGCGCCAGCACGGGCGCAGCCGCCGCGCTGTGGGCGGCCGCCGAGCCGGACGCGCGAATCGCGGCGGTCGTCTCCCGCGGCGGGAGGCCCGATCTGGCCGGGCCTCGGCTTCCCGCGGTCACGGCGCCCACGCTGCTGATCGTCGGCGGTGAGGACCGGCTGGTACTCGACCTCAACCGCCAGGCACAGGCCCGGCTGCTGGACTGCGAGAACGAACTCGCGGTCGTCCCCGGAGCCACGCACCTCTTCGAGGAGCCCGGAACCCTGGACGAGGTCACCGATCTCGCCCGCCGCTGGTTCGCCGACCACATGGCAGCCGCCGCTCGCCCAACGGCCCGATTCTGACCAAGCACGCCCGTTCCGGGCCGCTTCGCATCACAAGTGGAGCGGGTTGCCGCAGCTCGCCTGGCCACTCTGCGGCGTGGCCCTGCCCCGATCACTCACCGCGCCGACGCGGCGCGGGTTGGGGTCTGTGGTGTCAGGCAGGTGAGCGTAGGCTGGTGGGGCAACTCCCCGGCGAAGGGGGCGGTCTTGATGCCAGTTCGTCTCTCCCAGAACCTCTCGGGGGCGCTGGAGCACGTTGCGGCGGCGTATCGCGCTGGGGAGCCGCCCCCTGCAGCGGCGGCTCCTCGGCAAGCGGTTCTGCTCTCCTCGCTCGTCGGTCTCGTCCTGGACGAACCCTCGGCGGTGGAGGACCTGCGGGAGGCATCGGCGCGGCTGATCGACCCCCCGGACCTGGAGGCCATGCTTCCCCGGATCACGGAACAAGCAATACAGCTGGTCGGCGCCGAATTCGGAAACGCCCAGCTCGTCGACCCCCGTGACAGCTCGCTGGTCCTGGTGACCGCGTCCGGCTTCGACGACGACTTCGTCGACTACTTCTCGGTCGTGCACGGGGGCGGTTCCGTCTGTGGCCGAGCGGGCCGACAGGGCTTCCAAGCGGTCGTGGACGATGTACGAGACGATGCGGCCCTCGCCCGGCACCAGGGCGTCTTCCGCGCCTCCGGCGTCCGCGCGGTCCAGTCCACACCGCTGGTCGACCACTCGGGGCGGATGGTCGGCATGGTCTCGACTCACATGTCCCAGCCCGGTCGGCCTGCCGCTCATGACCTGCGGATGCTGGAGCTCTACGCTCAGATCGCCGCAGAGGTCATAGCCAGGCGCCTGGGACCAGCCAGAGCCACGGGGGCAGCTTTTCTCCCGTCCGGTGTCGAGCTCGCCGATCGGGCTGACTACGACCCGCAGGCCGCTTCCCTCGCCGATCACCTCATGTCCGACACCGTTTACCGGATCTTCTCCGCAGGGCTGCGCCTGACCGGCGCCTTGCAGCTCATGGGCAACACGTCCGCCGCACAGCACGTGCAGGCCGGCATCGACGAACTCGACGAGACGATCCGCGCAATCCAGCGGGCGGCGTTGGCCACGGCCCGCAGCGGCCGGGATCCTCGGCGCCCACAGGCGTCGCGGGACCAGGCGCATCGCCCGCGCCGGACCGTATGAGCAGCTCCGGCCGAATCAGCGGCACCCCGCCGGGTGTGGTCACAGTTCCGGACCGGGTTCGATACGCCCGCGGTGGGTCCACAGGGGTTCGACGAGGGCCCATTCGCGCTCCCAGTCGCCCAGGGTGCGGGTCTCGGTACGCCGCAGGCGCAGACGAACCGCACCGGCGGCGGCCAGGGAGAGCGTCCCGGCGACGAGGGTGCCGCCGGCCACGGCGGCGAACTGCCCTTCGGCCGTACTGCGCGGGGCGCGGGTGGCCGCCCCGGCGTCATCGACCCAGATCCTCACCGTGGCGCCTTCTGCTGTACGGGGCTCGACGGCGACCTTGCCGGTGCGCGGTGTGCCGTCAGGGCCCGCCAGGAGGCATCGGCGAGCGCCGAGGTCGTGCCGGGGGTTTGGGCGGCTCACGCGGCGGACCGGGCTTCGCCGACCGCGACGCGTGCCGACCCGGGAGGCGGACCCGTGTGAGCAATGGAAGGCTCCTCGATCGAACCGAACCCTGCCCCGACGGGGGCCCGGCAGGTCGGGCCCTCACCGTGTCGGTTGCGACGAGGCGGCCGCAGTCGGTCGGGGCGTCGTGGCCGACCACCACGGAGCGCCGGGTTCAACGGTCACCTCCCATGCTCCGCTCCGGTGATCCGGACGGCGAGCCGATACGGATCCGGCCCCGCTGCTCCTGCCTTCGAGCTGTCAGCGGGCCCTCCGCCCCGAGGTGCGGAAGACTGGAACCATGGCGGCCAAAGCAGTGCTCGAGGGCGGCCCGGACGATCTGCCCGAGCGGATCGTTCCGATCTCCGACCCCGGAGCGGACCTGAAGATTCCACACCGCGGCGGGTACGAGCATTTCAAGATCACGTCGAGGCACCAGGACGGCCCGGAAGGGCAGCTGGCGGTCTACGAGTGGTGGGAACGGACAGAGATCGCCGAATGACACGGTCGTTCGACGGCTCCCGGGGGTCGGCCGGGTGACCACGGGAGGGCGCCGGGGTCCTGCTGCGGAGGAGTGTCAGTGAGCGGCAGCCCTGAGAGGAGCAGCGAGGTCACGCTCTGCTTCGCGGGTGACGTGATGCTCGGCCGGGGCATCGACCAGGTGCTGCCGCACCCGGGCGACCCGCGGCTCGCCGAGCCGTGGATCACCGACGCACGTGCCTACGTCGAGATGGCCGAGGCCGTGAACGGACCGGTGTCCAGGCCCACCGGCTACGACGGGCCCTGGGGCGACCTGCTGGAGGAGCTGCGGGCCACCGATCCGGACGCCTGGGTGCTGAACCTGGAAACCAGCGTGACCCGGGCGGCGGGCTTCGCCCCCGGGAAGAGCGTCCACTACCGCATGGATCCAGCGAACCTCCCGTGCCTGACCGCCGTCCGGCCCGACGTGTGCGTGCTGGCGAACAACCACGTCCTCGACTTCGGCCGCGACGGGCTGGCCGAGACCCTCGACAGCCTCCACGCCGCCGGGCTGCGTACCGCCGGTGCGGGCGGCGATGCCGCCGAGGCCTGGCGGCCCGCGCGGGTGGCGCTGCGGTCTCCGCCGTCCTGCGCGGGGTCCTCGTCCCGCCACGTGCCGCGCCTCCTCGTGTTCTCCGTCGGACTCCCCTCGAGTGGCATCCCGCTCGGCTGGGCGGCGACCCGGGACCGCAGCGGCATCGCCCTCGCCCCCGCTCCCAGCCCGGCCGCCGCAGCCGACCTGGTCTCCCGCATGCGGGCTGCCCGCCGGCCCGGCGACCTGGTGGCGGTCTCGATCCACTGGGGTTCCAACTGGGGCTACCGGGTCCCGCCCGAGCACGTCCGCTTCGCCCACGACCTCGTCGACGGCGGCGCCGACCTCGTCCACGGCCACTCTTCGCACCACCCCCGCCCCCTGGAGGTCTATCGCGGCCGGTTGATCCTCTACGGCTGCGGAGACCTGGTCGACGACTACGAAGGGATCACCGGTCACGAGCAGTACCGCGACGACCTCCGCCTCCTGTACACGGCCCGCCTCGACAACGCCACGGGGGCGCTGCGAGGACTGCGCCTGGTCCCCTTCCAGGCCCGGCGCCTCACGCTGCACCGGGCCCGCCTCCGCGACGCGGACTGGCTGCGCGACGCCCTGGCCCGGCACAGCGGCCCCTCCGCCCCGGCCTTCACAGTCGGCCGCGACGGCGCCCTCACCCTCGCCACGGTGGGACACGAGGGGTGAGGTGCTGCCATCGGGTCAGGGGACCGCACGGTCCGCAGAAGCCCGGACGGGGCGCCGCGACCATCAGCAGGGGTTCTCGCCAGGGAGACTTCCTTGAAGCGTGGTGAGGGATCATGCCTGCCGAGGGCGATCGACAGCACCACCTCGGCGGTCGGGGCGCGAAGGTACCGGCCCGGTGTCCACAAGTAGGCGAACCCGTGGCCGGTGGAGGCCATTGGCGCCCCACGAGGCACGCAGGATGGGAACCCGGACGGGGTGTTGCCGTTCGGATCGGCGTCCTTGAGCATGCGCTCCGGGACGCCCTCTCGGAGTTCCAGTTCGCCATCAGGGCTGATGAGGGCGTAGACGCCGGTCATGGCACTGCCGCAAGGTGCGGTTCGAGGCGATGAGAACCTGGGCGGACAGCCTCGAAAACCGTCCGCCCCGAACACGGATGGTGTCCGTATGTCAACTCACGGTGATATCGATGTGCCTCGGCTTGGTGGCCTCGGCCTTGGGAACGGTCACCGTCAGGACTCCGTCGGCCATGGTCGCCGTGACGTCCTCGGCCTTGACGTCGGCGGGCAGCAGCGCCCGGTACTCGAAGCGTCCCGTGCGCCGGGTCGTACGCCGCAGCACACCCTCGCGCTCGCGTTCCTTGTACTCCCCGGTGATGCACAGCTCCCGATCACCGATCTCGACGTCGATGTCCTCGTTCTTGACCCCGGGGATTTCCGCCTCGACCACGTAGGCGTCGTCCGTCTCGTGCATGTCTGCCAGGGGAGCCCAGGCCCCGGCGGGCGCGGCGGACGAGAGCAGCTGGTTCATCCGCTCGAAGAGTTCGTCGAACTCTGTGGCCATCGGTTCGCCCCAGCCCAGCGCGGGAAACGTTCTCTCCAGGAGCCGGCCGGGCCTGTGGAGTACAGGCAGCGTCATGACCGTTCACCTCCGTGGAACGGCAGGTTTGAGGGTCGGTTTCCATGGTGCGGCACCGTGATCCGTACGGAGTCTCCGACCTGAGCGGAGCACGGATCGTCAGGTGGCGGGCGGCGGAGCTGACTGGTCGAGGGTGAACAGGCCGCCGTCCGGGTCGCTCACCGTCACCCGCGGCTTCCCCTCACCCCACGGCGCCGCGTCGGGGACGATGCTGCCGCCGTTCTCGACGACCGCCGCCTGCGCCGCCTTCAGGTCCGGGACCCTGAAGTGGACCAGCCAGCGGGGCCGCAGCTGCGGGCTGGCGGCCGCCGCCTCGACCGGCCCGCTGTTCAGGCGCGCGACAGCCCGGCCGTCGCGCCGCAGGACGACCCGGTCCTCCTCGTAGGAGACCTCGCAGCACCCACTGTCTTCCTGCTCCGCCCACTCCAGGACCTCCCCGTAGAAGACGGCCGCGTCGAAGGCGTTCCCGGTGTGCAGCTCCAGCCACACCGGAGCCTCGCCGTCCCCGACGCGCCACTCGGACAGAACCTGCCCCTCCCAGATACCGAAGCCCGCGCCCTCGGGGTCGGTGGCGAGGGCGGCCCGGCCGCGCGGCGGATAGGAGACCGGACCCACCCCGACCGTGCCACCCGTTCCCGGATCCTGGCCACGATGACATCGGCGTCGTCGACCGAGAAATACACGGTCCACGCGACGGGCACGGCCAGCTGCCCGGCCATCGCCCCGATCCCCGCCACCGGTACACCGTCCAGCTCGGCCACCGAGAAAGCCCGCCCGAAACCACCCTTCCGAAACGTCCAGCCCAGCACCGCACCGTGGAAACGCTCCGCGGCCTGACGGTCGCGGGCCATCAGGCTCAGCCAGCACGGGGAGCCCAGCACATCCGCTGCTACGACCTCCACGACGCCGCCTCCCTTCGTCAGCCGGTCCGCTGCTCCCGGGACGACAGAGGCGGCCGCAGCCGCCCTGGGAGCGCGTACGCGTGGCCTCGCGCCGTTGAGGTTTGCCTCCGCCGCCTCGGCCGTGTACCGGACGGGCATGGGATCACCCGTTCCTGGCGGGCTGCCGGGCGGATTCCCGACTCGGGCGCCGACGGCGAGGCGGTCGTCCCCTGGCCCTTCCACCGTAGCCCGGCGCCTCCCGCGGCACGCAGAAAGCACTGCACCGGCGGCCGGACGAGCTCCAGCCGCTCCTCGGACTGCGGTTCGACGGGGAGGTGCGGGCGATACCGGAGGGACGGCTCGTCCTCGCCGGGGAACCCCTGCTGGAGGTGACCGCGCCATTGCCGCAGGCGCAACTGGCGGAGACGTACCTGCTCACGCTGGTCTGCCACCAGACCGCCGTCGCGTCGAAGGCGGCCCGGTGCGTCCTGGCCGCCGCCGAACACCCCGTGATCGACTTCTCGCTGCGCCGCAGCCACGGCCCCGAGGCAGGAAAGGCGTCGGCCCGGCTCAGCGCGATGGTGGGGTTCGCCGGAACCAGCAACGTCGACGCCGCCGTGCAGTACGGCCTCCCCGCCTCCGGCACGATGGCGCACTCGTACGTCGAGTCCTTCCCCACCGAACTCGACGCGTTCCGGGCCTTCGCCAGGGCCCACCCCGGTCCCGTCACCCTGCTCGTCGACACCTACGACACCGAGCACGGGGTCAAGGCCGCCGCGCAGGTCTTCCACGAACTGGACGACCCGGCCGGCTGCGCAGTCAGGCTCGACAGCGGGCATCTCGACGCCCTCGTCCGGGCCGGGGCACCGATCGACGTCCACGCGGTCGGTACGAAGATGGGCGTGTCCGCCGACGCCCCGGTACACCACTTCCCAGGACGCAACCGCCGCCGCAACCGGGAATCCCGGCTCGGTCCCCACACCGGAGGTGTGACCCGTGCGGTCCTGCACCACTGCCGGACGCCGGTGGCCGTCATCCCCCACGACTGACCATTCACAGCGCTCCCCATCGCCGTTGCCCGCGTTCCCGCTGTGAGGGACGTTCGGCCCGTTCCCCGGGTCTCCTGGACCATCCCTCCCCCACGGTACGGAAGGGAAGGGGGGGACACACACCGCCGACGACGGTATTCGCCCCATAGGCTCCGGAGGAGACACCATGTCACGTACGGTCATTGCGGGAATCGACGGATCCCCTGCATCTCTTGCCGCCGCCGAGTGGGCCGCCCGGGAGGCCCGGCGGCGCCGGCTCCCCCTCAAGCTGTTGCACGCCATGGAGGAGTGGATCCCGTCCTACGGATACGCGTCGCAGACCGAGGCCACCCCGTCACCCCAGTATTGGGGTGAGCGCATCCCCCGGGAGGTCGCGCTGCAGTTGACCGAGCGGCACCCCGGCCTGGAGATCACCACGGAGCAGGTGGACGGGCGGCCGCTGACCGTCCTGGTCGCTGCCGCGCAGGAGGCCGAGGTACTGGTACTCGGCTCGCGCGGGCTTGGGGCGATGACCGGATTCCTCGTCGGATCCGTCTCCCAGGCCGTGCTCGCCCACGCCGAGTGCCCGGTCGTGGTCGTGCGGCCGGGCGCCTGGCTGGACGCCGACTGCCTGCCCGTATCCGGCAGTGACAGGGCACGGAGAGAGGTCGACCGGTCGGTCGTGCTCGGGCTGGACCTCTCCCATCCGTCTGCCGAGCTCCTCGACCACGCCTTCGACGCGGCGGCCGTACGCCGGGCCCCACTGCGCGTGATCCACTGCTGGAGCATGCCGCCCGCCTTCGCGTTCGACCCGGCGCTGCTCGCGCCCGAGGTGCGGGACGGCATGGCGACCTCCACGGCGACGGCGCTCGCCGACGAACTGCGGCCCTGGCGCGACAAGTACCCCGAAGTCCGTGTCGAAGTGGACTGCTCGGTGGGGCAACCCGCCAACCAGCTCGTCGAAGCCTCGGCAGACGCCTCACTGGTCGTCGTCGGCCGGCGGATACGCCGCTCCGCCATCGGCACCCATCTCGGCCCGGTCGTCCACGCTGTCCTCCACCACGCCACAGCCCCGGTCGCGGTCGTACCGCACGCTTGAAGCGATCACGT
The DNA here is from genome assembly GCF_044748145.1 of Streptomyces sp. NPDC090022. Taxonomy (NCBI): domain Bacteria; kingdom Bacillati; phylum Actinomycetota; class Actinomycetes; order Kitasatosporales; family Streptomycetaceae; genus Streptomyces; species Streptomyces sp. NPDC090022. The sequence goes on along the minus strand of NZ_JBIVFN010000001.1, from coordinate 334,177 downwards.
GTGTTGGGTTGCCCTGACCGTCCGCGGCTGACCGCAGACCTGGGAGCAATCCATGCGCGCCGAGCCCGGCCGGGTGATGACCACCGGCCGGGCTCGGCGTGTGCCTGGCGCTACCGCGTTCCGCCTGTGTCTCGTTCTTCACGGCGGACGTCTTCCTCGCCCCCCCCGTTCCGCCTCTGAGGGGCACTGGCCGATAGTGGCACTTCGGCTCTCGGCGGCAGGGGGCAGATCTTGTTGAGGGGCTGTGGTGAGGACGAGGCGAAGCCCCAGCCCGCGCTTCTCGGCCTCGGCTGCTGCCCGGGCCAAGCTCACGTACCAGTTCTCCGCCGGGTCGATGCGGACGAGAATCTCGCCGGCTTCGGTGGTAGCCATCTCGGTGGTCGTCATGACGCCTCGCTCCTGTGCTCGTCGGCGTGCCGCGGGATCAGTTCGACGGGGCAGTGCGCATGGTGCAGCAGGCTGTGCGTCACGCGCCCCAGGGTGCGCCCGAGGTGGCCGGGCGAACGGCGCCCACCCATGACCAGCAGATCGGCATGGCGGGAGGCCTCCACCAGCACCCCGGCGACGGACACACTCCTCTCCGCGTCCGCCTGGACCGTCAGCGAGGGGCACTCGGCCCGGATCTGCTCGGCTACCGCCTTCAAGCTCTGCCCGTGGTGGCCGCCGGCCCTGTTCGGGCCATCGACGGCTCCGGCCGCAGAGCCGACGGACTGCAGGACGCCCTGTACGTACAGCAGCCGCAGCGAGGCCTTGCGCAGCTCTGCTTCGCGCGCGGCGTGACGGACGCAATCGAGATCGCGCTCGTCGCGCGCGGCGGCCAACACGACACCGTGCGCGGCCTCGTCCTCGCTCCCCCGCACGACGATCACGGGTGTACGAGCGTCCGCCGCGACCTTGAGGCCGACCGAGCCCAGGGTCAAGGAGCTGAATCCGCCCGGTCCCCGGTTGCCCACGACGAGGGTGCCACGGTCGCTCGCGGCCCGGCGCAGGCTCATCGCAGGCCCGCTACGGCTGAACTCCGTCGTGACCGAGAGCGCGGGATGCCGGGCCCGGACGGCCTCGGCCGTAACGTCCAGCAGTTCACGCCCTGCGACACGGACCCTCTCCATGTCGTCGTCCGAAAGCTCGAGGACCCGGCCGTCGACATCGGACCCGTACACAATGTGCAGGGGGCGACGGCGCCGCGCAGCCTCGTCCGACGCCCAGAGCGCCGCCCACCGGGCAGGCTCGGACCCATCGACACCGACGATGACCGATCCGAGGTCCGGACCTCTGCTGTTGCTTTCCATAGCTCCTCCTGGCCGACCGCTATTGGGGGCAGCTCCACGCTGACACCCCAGCGCCGGACAGAAGAGGGGCCCTCGGGTACCTCGACGGGGCCGAAGGTCCCCGCCCAGGTTTCTCGGTCAGCCCATTCGGAGGCGGTCTCGGTTGTTCAGGATCGAGGGTGGGGGTGCGGGAGCCGGTCAGAACGGTCCGTAGAGCCAGTTGCCCGGGGCGTTCGGGTCCTCGCTGGTGAAGAACTCCACGACGGCGGCGTCAATCTCGGCCGGATCCAGTGTCCCGTCCCCGCGACCGCGCCCAGCAGCGCCGGCTGCTGGGACGCCGCGTGGGCGTCATCGGTCTTTCGGTCGGCGGCAACGCCGCCCTGACCTTCGCGATGGAGGGCATCGGCGGATCGTTCAAGCTGGCCGACTTCGACCCCCTCAGCGTCTCGAACCTCAACCGGTTGCGTGCGGGTGTCCACCATCTTGGTCTGAACAAGTGCGTGCTCGCAGCCCGGCAGATGCTGGAGATCGACCCCTGGCTGGACATCGAGCTATACCAGGGTGGTCTGACCGATGCCGGACTGTCCGGTCTGCCCCTGAACGAGATCGACCTCGTCATTCCGCATCAAGCGAATCCCCGTAGGCTACGTGCCCTGAGTCTTGAACCGGGCATCTCCGCCGCACAACTCGCCTTCACTGCAGACACGTTCGGCAACACGGGCGCGGCCTCGATCCCCATGGCACTCCACGTGGCACGGGACCACGGCCGCCTCCACCCGGAGAGCACCGTTCTGCACGCCGCTGTCGGCGCCGGAATGAGCTGGGCCGGAACCGTACAACGCTGGTTGTGATACGTCCCAAGGCGGAACAGAAGCCCGCCCGCGGACAGGCCGACACTGTCTTGTGTGACGCGCATTCGGCTGGTTCACCGTGCCCGCAAGCCGTGTGACCGGAACTGGTCGCGAACGCGCTCGACCAGTGCGGCGTCCGGAACCGGATTGTCGCGGAGCGGGAAGGGGATGCCGAGCGAGTCGTACTTGTGGGTACCGAGTTTGTGGAAAGGCAGGACGTCGACGCGGTCGACGTTGTCCAGTTCCGCGAGGAAGCGGCCCAGACCGTCGATGGCAGCCGGATCGTCGGTCCAGCCGGGGACCAGGACGTAGCGGATCCAGGTTCGGACGCCGAGCCTGTTCAGCCGGGCGGCGAAGCTGAGGGTGGGTGTGAGGTTGCCGCCGGTCAGGCGCCGGTAGACGCCGGCGTCGAAGGACTTGATGTCGAGCAGGACCAGGTCGGTATCGGTCAGGAGCGCGTCGTCGGCGCGAGTGCCGAGGGCGCCGGAGGTGTCCAGTGCGGTGTGCAGGCCGAGCTCCTTGCAGCGTCGGAACACCTCGGCGGTGAAGGCGGACTGGAGCAGAGGCTCGCCTCCGGTCAGCGTCACGCCTCCACCGGCCAGGGTGGTGAACTGCCGGTACCGCTCGATGCGCCCCACCACTTCGTCCACGGTGACCTGCTGCCCCTCGCGCATGTGCCAGGTGTCGGGGTTGGCGCAGTACAGGCAGCGCAGCTGACAGCCACTGAGGAAGAGAACGAACCGGGTGCCGGGCCCGTCCACCCCGGTGGACAGGTCCCAGGAGTGGATGCGGCCCGTGGTCATCGCGCACCGTGGAACGTGCGGGTGATGACGTCGAGTTGCTGTTCGCGCGTGAGGCGGACGAAGTTGACGGCGTAGCCGGAGACGCGGATGGTCAGGTCGGGGTAGTTGTCCGGGTGTTCCATGGCGTCCTCGAGCGTGGCGCGGTCGAGGACGTTGACGTTCATGTGGAAACCGCCTGCGGCGGTGTAGGCGTCGAGGATCCCGACGAGGTGCCCCGCACGTTCGGCCGGATCGTGCCCCAGGCCCTCCGGGGTGATGGTGGACGTCAGGGAGATGCCGTCGCGGGCCTGGTCATACGGGATCTTCGCGACCGACAGCGCCGATGCCGCCATCCCGTGTCGGTCACGTCCGTTCATCGGGTTGGCGCCCGGGGCGAACGGCGTACCCGCACGGCGGCCGTCGGGGGTGTTGCCGGTGTGCTTGCCGTAGACGACGTTGGAGGTGATGGTGAGCACCGACTGTGTGTGCTCGGCACCCCGGTAGGCCGGGTGGCGGCGCACCTTGGCCATGAAGGAGCGGACCAGGTCGACCGCGATGCGGTCGGCGCGGTCGTCGTCGTTGCCGTAGGCCGGGTAGTCGCCTTCGACGTGGTAGTCGACGGCGAGCCCGGTGGCATCCCGAATGACCCTGACACGGGCGTGCTTGATGGCCGAGAGGCTGTCGGCCGCCACGGACAGCCCAGCGATGCCACAGGCCATCGTCCGATGCACCGGGTGGTCGTGCAGGGCCATCTCGATGCGCTCGTAGGCGTACTTGTCGTGCATGTAGTGGATCACGTTGAGCGCGTTGACGTAGGTCGCGGCGAGCCAGTCCAGCGTGCGGTCGTACGCGTCGGCCACATCGGCGTAGTCGAGCTGCTCGCCGGTCAGCGGGGCCGTCGCCGGGGCGACCTGCTCGCCGTTCATCTCATCGCGGCCGCCGTTGATGGCGTACAGCAGCGCCTTGGCCAGATTCACACGGGCACCGAAGAACTGCATCTGCTTGCCCACCGCCATCGCGGAGACGCAGCAGGCGATCGCGGTGTCGTCGCCGGTGCGGGGGCGAAGGAGGTCGTCGGACTCGTACTGGATGGAGCTGGTGTCGATGGATGTCTGGGCGCAGAACTGCTTGAAGCCCGCAGGCAGTCGGGGGGACCACAGCACGGTCAGGTTGGGCTCGGGGGCGGGGCCGAGGTTGTACAGGGTCTGGAGAAGGCGGAAGGACGTGCGGGTGACCAGGGAGCGGCTGTCCTCTCCGATGCCGCCGATGGACTCGGTGACCCAGGTGGGGTCGCCGGAGAACAGCGCGTCGTACTCCGGTGTGCGCAGGAACCGCACGATCCGCAGCTTGATCACGAAGTCGTCGATGAGTTCCTGGGCGCGGCTCTCGTCGATTTTTCCTTCGTCGAGGTCACGCTGAAGGTAGACGTCCAGGAAGGTGGAGGTGCGGCCCAGTGACATCGCCGCGCCGTTCTGCTCCTTCACGGCGGCGAGGAAGCCGAAGTAGAGCCATTGGATGGCCTCGTGCGCGGTGGCTGCGGGACGGGACACGTCGCAGCCGTAGGAGACGGCCATCCGTTCCAGCTCGCCCAGTGCCCTGATCTGCTCGGCCAGTTCCTCGCGGTCGCGGATCACGTCGGCCGTGGACGGTGTCTCGTCCAGCCGGGTCCGCTCGGCTCGCTTGGCCTCGATCAGCCGGGCGGTTCCGTACAGTGCGACGCGGCGGTAGTCGCCGATGATGCGGCCTCGCCCGTAGGCGTCCGGCAGGCCGGTGATGATGCCGGCCCTGCGGGCGCCCAGCATTTCGGGGGTGTAGGCGTCGAAGACACCGTCGTTGTGGGTCTTGCGGTACGTGCCGAAGACCTTGGTGACGAACGGATCCGGGTCGAAGCCGTATGCCCGCAGCGCGTTGTCCACCATCCGCAGCCCGCCGTTGGGCATGATCGCCCGCTTCAGCGGACCATCGGTCTGCAACCCGACGATCAGCTCCCGGTCGCGGTCGATGTAGCCGGGCGCGTGGGAGGTGATGGTGGACGGCGTGGCGGTGTCCACATCGAGCACACCCTTGCGGCGCTCCTCCGGGAAGAGCGCGGTGACGGTCTTCCACACGGTGCGGGTGCGCTCCGTGGGACCGGCGAGGAATGCGGCATCGCCCTCGTAGGGCGTGTAGTTGGCCTGGATGAAGGAACGGACGTCGATGCGTCGCCTCCACTCCTCGCCGATGAAGCCGCGCCACGGGGTGATGACGGGGCTGGCGTCGGCAGGGTGCTGGACGGTCACGGTCATGTCGTCATCTCCTGGGCCGGTACGGAGGCGAGGTGGGCGATCGCCCTTTCTCACTGCTGATGGTTCCCGTCGGCTGTGTCGCCGGCCAGGGTCGAAGAGGCGAGGCGGAGCCCGCTGACCGGCCCCGATGAGCCGGGCGGAGAGGGCCTGTGGTCCCGTCGAGGTGAGGGACCATGGGACCTCCCGCAGAGCGTCACGAGCCCTACCCGGCAGCCGCGGCGGGTACGGGTCCATGACGACGTGGCTTTCCACGCCCCCGGGCGGCACGGCGCGGGGCTATGCGCTCGCGTCGGTGCCGTTCGCTTCCAGGGCTGCCCGGCCGGCCTCGAGGCGGGCGACCGGGACGCGGAAGGGCGAGCAGGAGACGTAGTCCAGGCCGGCCTGGTGGAAGAAGTGGACCGAAGCGGGGTCCCCTCCGTGCTCCCCGCACACGCCGGTCTTCAGGTCCGGGTGGGCTGCCCGGCCCTCCTCGACCGCGATCCGCACCAGTCGGCCGACGCCTTCACGGTCGATCGTCTCGAACGGGGAGACGGGGAAGACGCCCTTGTCGAGGTACGCGGAGAAGAACGCGGCTTCGACGTCGTCGCGGGAGAAGCCCCAGGTGGTCTGTGTCAGGTCGTTCGTGCCGAAGGAGAAGAACGCCGCCTCCTTCGCGATCCGGCCGGCGGTGAGAGCCGCCCTGGGCAGTTCGATCATGGTTCCGACCGGGCAGGCGACGTCGACGCCGGTCTCTTGCGAAACCTGTGCCAGGACCCGGTCCACTTCCTCCCGTACGAGGTGGAGCTCCTCGACCGCGTCCAGCAGCGGGACCATGATCTCCGCCCGAGGGTCGCCGCCCGCACGCCTGCGCGCGACGACGGCCTCGGCGAGAGCCCGTACCTGCATGGCCACCAGCCCCGGCACCACCAGCCCCAGGCGCACGCCACGCAGGCCGAGCATCGGGTTCTCCTCGTGCATGCGCGTGACGGCCGCCAGGAGTTCGCTGTCGTGCGGATCGGCCGGTGTGCCGAGCGCTTCGCCGCGTGCGAGACGGACGGCGAGTTCCGTGCGGTCCGGCAGGAACTCGTGCAGCGGCGGGTCGAGCAGCCGGACGGTGACCGGCAGTCCGTCCATCGCTTCGAGGATGCCGGTGAAGTCCTGCCTCTGGAGCGGCAGCAGCGCCGCGAGTGCCGCCTCTCGTTCGGTGTCGCCGTGCGCGAGGATCATCGCCTCGACCAGGGGGCGCCGGTCGCCGAGGAACATGTGCTCGGTGCGGCACAGGCCGATTCCCTGGGCACCGAAGCGGCGGGCGCGGGCCGCGTCCTCGGGGGTGTCGGCGTTCGCCCGGACCTCCAGGCGCCGCACGGCGTCCGCCTGCCGCATGAGCCGGTGCACATCACGCACCGGCTGTCGGGCCGTGCCGTCGGCCGGCAGCACTCCGCCCTCCTCGAAGTACCGCATGACGTCGGAGTCGACCAGGGGTACGGAGCCGAGGCGCACCACGCCTTCCGCCCCGTCGACGGAGACGACCGTGCCTTCGGGGACCGTCACGCCACCGGCGCTGAAGCGCCGTTCCCGGGTGTCCACGACGATGTCCTCGGCCCCGCACACGCACACCTTGCCCATGCCGCGCGCGACGACCGCGGCGTGGCTGGTCTTCCCTCCCCGGCTGGTGAGCACCGCCTGGGCGGCGACCATGCCCGGCAGGTCGTCGGGCGTCGTCTCCTGACGTACGAGTACGACCTTCTCGCCGGCGGCCGCCCTGCGGACCGCTTCCGCGGAGTCGAACACGACGGCTCCCACGGCTGCTCCCGGTGAGGCGGGCACGCCCCGCGCGATGACCTCGCTCGAGTCCGTGGTGGCGAAGCGGGGGAACGTCAGCCGTGCGAGCGCCTCGCCGCCGACCCGGCCCAGCGCCTCCCGCTCGCTGAGCAGTCCTTCGTCGGCGAGCTGGGAGGCGATGGCGAACGCGGCCTGGGCCGTGCGCTTGCCGACGCGGGTCTGGAGCATCCACAGGGTGCCGCGTTCGATGGTGAATTCGATGTCGCACAGGTCTCGGTAGTGGGCCTCCAGCCGGTCCATGGAGCCGCGCAGCCGCGCGAACGACGCAGGGTCGAGACCGGCCAGGTCCTGGAGGGGCACGGTGTTGCGGATGCCGGCGACGACGTCTTCCCCCTGGGCGTTGGGCAGGTAGTCGCCGTAGACGCCCGGTCGGCCGGTTGCCGGATCCCGGGTGAAGGCGACGCCGCTGCCTGAGTCCGGGCCGAGATTGCCGAAGACCATGGTCTGAATGGTGACCGCGGTGCCCAGATCGTCCGGAATGTGCTCGCGCCGGCGGTACAGGCGTGCGCGCTCACCGTTCCAAGAGGTGAAGACGGCAAGGACCGCCCGCCGGAGTTGCTCGGCCGGATCCTGCGGGAATTCCTCCCCGGTCAGCTCGTGGATCAGGTCCTTGAAGGTCTCGACGATCCGAGTGAGGTCGCAGGTGTCCAACTGCGTGTCGTCGCCCCGGCTGTGTTGCTGCTTGACGGCGGCGAGCACCGCCTCGAAGTGGGAGCCGTCGACGCCCATGACCGTACTGCCGAACATCTGCACGAGGCGCCTATAGGAGTCCCAGGCGAAGCGTTCGCGCTCGGGGGTCTTGGCCAGGCCCAGGACCGAGAGATCGTTCAGCCCGATGTCGAGGATGGTCTCCATCATGCCCGGCATCGAGAACCTCGCCCCCGAGCGGACGGAGAGCAGGAGCGGGTCGTCCACCTGGCCGAGCCGCTTCCCGGCGGCTCGTTCCAGCGCCGCGAGATGCTCGGCGATCTGCCGGTCGAGGCCGTCCGGAGCCCGCCCCGTGGCGAGGAAGATCCGGCAGGCTTCGGTGGTGACGGTGAAGCCGGGCGGCACGGGCAGGCCCATGCGCGCCATCTCCGCGAGGTTCGCCCCCTTGCCTCCCAGGAGACCGGCCATGTCCCGGCCGCCCTCGGAGAAGTCGTACACATAGGTGGTCATGGCTGCTCGCCTGTCTCTTCGGTGGATGTCGGGTCCCGGGAAGCGGGGCGGCATGCCGCATTTTTGGTAGCGGCCGGTCCGGTCGGTCAGTCGTGCGGCACGACCGTGACGGGAGCCAGGGAGTGGTGGATGACGGCGTGGGTGACGGCCCCGATGTGCGTGCCGATCCGCGCACGCCGGTTCCGGCGACCCACCACGACCAGCCGGGCCCCTCGCGAGGCTTCCGCGAGGTCCTGCGCCGGCCGGCCCTGGCGGCATTCACGAACGACGGACACACGGGGGTACTTCTCCGTCCACGGGGCCAGCGCCTCGTCGAGCGCCCGGCGCGCGTCCTGCGCGACCTCCGCCCACATCAGGTGCAGGGCGGCGCCCATGTCGGCTCCGCAGAGCGCCGGAACGGCCCAGGTGTGCAGTACCCGCAGACCGCAGCCGTACCGGTCGGCCGCCGCGAAGCCGAAGGCGAGCACCTCGTCGCCGGGTGCGGACACGTCCAGGCCCACCACGACCTGTCCGGCCGGTCCGTCCTCCCCGGCAGCCGGGCGGTTGTGCGGGCGGACCAAGGCGAGGGGGCGCCGGATGCGGGCGAGCACGGCCAGCGACACGGACCCGGCGAGGAAGCCGGCCAGCCCGCCCAGGCCACGGGAGCCGAGCACCAACAGCTCCGCCTCATCCGCGGCGGCACACAGCTCCTCCACCGGGTCACCGCAGACCCATTGCGTCTCGGTCCGCAGACCCGGGTGGCGTCGGCGCAGCCGCCTCTCCGCCGTACCGAGCGCCCGCTCACCCCACCCCTGGGCGGTCGCCGGGGCCACCAGGCGCGTACGCGGATCGTCGTCCTTGTTCCAGACCTGGACAATCCGCAGCGGCGCCGCGCGGCGCACTGCCTCGCCGGCAGCCCAGTCCACGGCGGCGAGGCCTTCACGGGATCCGTCGAAGCCGACGGTGACGGTGCGGGACATGAACGGCTCCTCGGGAGAACGGGGAAGGGCCTTGCATCTCCACAGTGGCCTGCCCACGACCCGCCCGCCGAGGGGCCACAGGTCCCTGCTGCGGGTCCTGTAGGCCCCACAGGACCGCACACGGTCGGGCGGCGGACGGACATCGCGGCCGACCGGCGGGGAGGCAGGGCCGAGTGGCCCTCTGCCGGTGGTGCGCGCCTCGTCGACGCTGGGGAGGCGAAGAAGGGGGCGGCCTGGACGGCCCGGCCGTGCCCACCGAACCATAGGAAGGTAGTCCCCCATGACCCGCGCCATCACTGTCGGAGTGGACGGATCAGAGGCGAGCCTGGCAGCGGCCGACTGGGCGGCACGCGAGGCCGAGATCCGTGAGGTCCCGCTTCGCATCGTGCACGCCTGGCTGTGGCATCCGCTGGACGCACCCGTCGTCCAGGACGAGGAGACCCAGGCCGAGGTCGCCGACACGATGCTGCGTCAAGCCGAGACGCGGGTGGCCGGGCGGTACCCGGACCTGACCGTCACTGCTGAAGTGGTGCACGACACTACGGTCGCCGCACTGCTCGGTGAGGCGGAACGATCCGACATCCTGGTGCTCGGTTCGCGCGGGCACGGCGCCCTGATGGGCTTCCTGCTGGGCTCGTACGGACAGCAGGTGATCGCCTCCTCGACCCGGCCGGTGGTGTCCGTCCGGACTCGGGACGAGAGGTCGCTTCCCGCGGAAGGCGGCGAGATCGTCGTGGGCCAGCAGGGCACGCCCGAGGAGTGCGACGCGGTACTCGGGTTCGCCTTCGAGGCCGCAGCCGCACGCGGCGCCGCCGTGCGAGCGGTACGGGCCTGGAGTTTGCCACCCTTCTACGCCTACGGGGCGGGCTCGATGCGCCTGGTCGACGAAGCCGGAGGACTGGAGCCGTTCGCGAGGAAGGCTCTGGCGCAGGCGCTCGCTCCATGGCGCGCACGGTACCCCGATGTGCCGGTCGTCGAGCACGTCGAGATCGGCAGCGGCGGACAGGTGCTGTTGTCGGCCGCGTCGAACGCTCAGTTGCTCGTGGTCGGCCGCCGGGCACGCCACACGCCTGTCGGTACCCGCATCGGGTCGGTCGCCCACGCCGCGCTGCACCACGCCCGCTGCCCCGTAGCTGTCGTGCCGCACGCCTGACGGCCCGCCCCGCTTCGGGGACGGCCCCGGCCGGCCTCTCCGGCAGACGTGCGGAAGCGGCCCGGTCCGACGTCCGAGAAGGACGCCGGGCCGGGCCGCTCAGCCGTTTCGCGGGCGCGTGAACCTGCATTCGGGTCCTGGGACAGCCGTCACACCTTGCCGAGCCGCCCGCTCTGGTCTCCCTGGGCGGCCAGGGCCTGGGTGGCGATGACGGCGGCCTGCACTCGCCGTTCGACGCCCAGTTTGGCGAGCAGCCGGGAGATGTTGTTCTTGACCGTCTTCTCCGCCAGGTAGAGCCGCTGACCGATCTCACGGTTGGTCAGCCCTTCCCCGACCAGGGCGAGGATCTCCCGCTCGCGCTCCGTCAGGCCGGGCAGACCCTGTGGAAGCTCCTCCTGCGGAGGTCCGCCGCGCAGCCGGGCCATCACCCGCGCCGTGGCGCCGGGGTCCAGCATGGACTGGCCGGAGGCGACCGTCCGCACGGCGTTCACCAGGTCGGTTCCGGTGATCTGCTTGAGCACGTATCCGGACGCGCCGGCCATGATCGCGTCGAGCAGCGCCTCCTCGTCGTCGAATGACGTCAGCATCAGGCAGGCGAGGTCGGGCATGCGGGAGCGCAGCTCCCGGCAGACGCTCACGCCGTCCCCGTCCGGCAGGCGCACATCCAGGACGGCGACCTGCGGGCGTAGCGCGGGCACCCGGATGAGCGCCTGCTCGACCGTACCCGCCTCCCCGACCACAGTCAGGTCCGGCTCGGCGTCCAGCAGATCGTGCACACCACGGCGCACGACCTCGTGATCGTCGAGGAGAAAGACCCTGACCGGTTCCTTCCCGGTGAGGCCGCCGCTGCTGTCCGTCATCGCACACTCCGAGTTCGCCGATTCTTCCGCCCGCCGGCGGATCCACTGCATCGTGCCGTGCGAGCGGGACCTTCAGCCAGGGCCGGATGGCCCTCATACGCGGCCGCGTCCCAGATGGCTGCCCTGGACCACCGGGTCCCACACGGGCGCGGTGGCCCGGCCGCAGGGCGGCCGCCGCCCTACGCGCGGTCAGAAGGAGGGAAGGGGCCGGGGCCCGGCGTAGTAGGCCGTGCGCATGATGTCCTCCATGTCGTCCAGCACCGGCATGCGCGGGTTGGCCGGGGCGCACTGGTCCTCATAGGCGTTCAGTGCCTGCTGCGGCAGCGCGCCGATGAAGGCGGCCTCGTCAAGTCCCAGGGCGCGGAAGGACGGTTCGATGCCCACGGCGTCCCGCAGGCGTTCCACCGCGGCGGCGTACGAGGCCACGCCCTCGGCGGGGGTGGATGCGGGGAGCCCGAGGGCACGGGCGATGTCCTGGAACCTCTCGGGCGCGCGGTAGCTCTCGTACTTGGGCCATCCCGTCAGCTTGCCGGGAACGGAGCCGTTGTAGCGGATCACGTGCGGCAGGAGGATGGCGTTGGTCCGCCCGTGGGCGATGTGGAAGGTGGCGCCCAGGGTGTGGGACATGGCGTGGACGATGCCGAGGAAGGCGTTGCCGAAGGCCATGCCGGCGATGGTGCCCGCGTTGTGCATCTTCTCCCGTGCCACGCTCCGCCGTGCCGACTCGCCGGTGACCGCCGCCTCGAGGTGGTCGAATACCAGCCTGATGGCGTGCAGCGCCAGACCGTCGGTGAAGTCGTTGGCGTAGACGGAGACGTACGCCTCCGTGGCGTGGGTGAGGGCGTCGAAGCCGCTGTCGGCGGCGAGCGACGCCGGCAGGTCGTTGGTCAGGACGGGATCGATGATCGCGACGCTGGGGGTCAGGGCATAGTCGGCCAGCGGGTACTTCTTGCCGGTCACCGGGTCGGAGATCACGGCGAAGGGGGTGACCTCGGCACCGGTTCCCGAGGTGGTCGGGACGCAGACGAGGCGGGCCTGCTTGCCGAGCACGGGGAAGCGGAAGGCACGCTTACGGATGTCGGAGAACTTCTGCCGCATGTCGGCGAAGTCGACGTCCGGCTGTTCGTACAGCAGCCACATCACCTTCGCCGCGTCCATGGGGGATCCGCCACCCAGGGCGATGATGGTGTCCGGCCGGAAGTCGCGCATGAGGGCGGCGCCACGCTGTACGGAGTCGATGCTCGGCTCCGGTTCGACGTCGTCGATGACCTGGATGGTCACGGGCTGCTGCCGCTGTTGCAGGACACGGCTGACGCGCTCCACGTAACCGAGGCGGGTCATGGTCGCGTCGGTGACCACGGTGACGCGGTGGACCTCGGGCATCGCGGCGAGGTAGCGGATGGCCTGGGGCTCGAAGTAGATCTTCGGCGGCACCTTGAACCACTGCATGTTGTTCTGCCGGGTGGTGACGCGCTTGATGTTGAGCAGCTGAGCGGCCGAGACGTTGTCCGAGACCGAGGTACTGCCCCAGGAACCGCAGCCCAGGGTCAGGGACGGAACCAGACGGTTGTAGATGCCGCCGATCGCTCCCTGCGAGGAAGGCGAGTTGACGATGATCCGTACGGTCTTCATACGGCGGCCGTAGCGCTCGGCCAGGGCCGGATCACCGGTGTGGATCACCGCACTGTGTCCTTGCCCGTGGAAGTCGACCATGTCGGCCGCGAGGTCGAAGCCCTCCTCGGTGGATGCTGCCCGCAGCACGGTGAGGACGGGGCAGAGCTTCTCCCGCGTCAGCGGCTCGTCGGGCCCGACGTGGCTGGCCTCGGCCAGGATGAGCGAGGTGTCCGCGGGTACGGTGAAGCCAGCCTGCTCGGCGATCCGGTCGGGGCTCTGTCCGACGGCTGCCGGGTTGACGCGGCCCTGTCGGCCGGCCGGGTCGGGCGGAAAGAGGTAGGTCTCCAGCTTCCGCTTCTCCTCGGCCGTCGCGAGGTACGCGTGCAGGCGCCGGAATTCGGCGAGCGCCTCGTCGTACACGTCGGTGTCCAGGATGACCGCCTGCTCGGACGCGCAGATCATGCCGTTGTCGAAGGACTTGGACAAAACGAGGTCGTTGACCGCCCGGCGCACGTCCGCGCTGTGGTGCACGTAGGCGGGCACGTTGCCTGCGCCGACGCCGACGGCGGGCTTGCCGGCCGAGTAGGCGGCCTTGACCATGGCGTTGCCGCCCGTCGCCAGGATCAACGCGACGCCCGGGTGTCGCATGAGCAGGCTCGTCGCCTCGACCGAGGGAGCCTCGATCCACTGCACGCAGTGCTCGGGCGCTCCGGCGGCGACGGCGGCGTCCCGCACGATGCGCGCGGCCTCGGTGCTGCACACCTGCGCCGAGGGGTGGAAGGCGAATACGACGGGGTTGCGTGTCTTCAGCGCCAGCAGCGCCTTGAAGATGGTGGTGGACGTCGGGTTGGTGACGGGCGTGACCGCGCAGAGCACGCCGACGGGTTCGGCGATCTCGATGATGCCCTCGATGTCGTCGCGGCTTATGACGCCGACCGTCCTCGCCCGGGACATGCTGTGGGTGACGTGCTCGCAGGCGAACATGTTCTTCGCCGCCTTGTCCTCGAAGACACCCCGCCCGGTCTCCTCCACCGCCGAGCGCGCCAGGGCGGTGTGCTGATCCAGGGCGGCCACCGACGCCTTGGCGACGATGTGGTCGACCTGCTCCTGCGTGAAGGACTCGAAGTCGGCGAGCGCCTTGGAGGCGTTGTCGACCAAGAGGTTCACGGCGATGAGCGTGTCCGACGGGGTGCCGTCGATGGTGGTGCGGGGGTCGCTGGTCGCCTGTGTCATGGAAAGCTCCCTGGGTGTGGGTGGCACTGTGGCCACACGTGGCCGGCCACCGGGGTGGCCACCCGTTCCGTCCTGTCACCTACAGCCTTGCCCGGGACGCGTCCTCGGCTGAGGTCCCGAAGGTCCCTCGACGGGGCCCGATGGTCTCCGGCCGCTGTGGCAGCGCAGAGGCTTGCGCCACCATCCGGCCTTCCGTGCCTCTACGGCGTCCGCTGCCCGGGCTGCCGCCGGCTCACCGGGCGTCGAGCAGCGTGGCGACGTACTGGGTCAGGTCGACGAGACGGTTGGTGTAGCCCCACTCGTTGTCGTACCAGCCGAAGACCTTGACCAGGTCGCCGTTGGCCTGCGTCAGTGGGGCGTCCACGATGCACGAGGCGGGGTCGCCGACGATGTCGCGCGAGACGATAGGGGCATCGCTCACCCTCAGGACGCCCTTCAGCGGTCCCTCGGCAGCCTCCCGGAAAGCGTCGTTGACGTCCTGTGCGGACACCTGCCGTGCCAGCACCAGGCCGAGGTCGGTCAGCGAGCCGTCCTCGACCGGCACGCGCACGGCGATGCCGTCCAGGGTGCCCGCGAGTTCCGGGAGCACCAGGCCGACGGCGCGGGCGGCGCCGGTGCTGGTCGGGATGATGTTCACTGCGGCCGTGCGGCCGCGGCGCAGGTCCTTGTGCGGGCCGTCGAGCACGACTTGGTCGTTGGTGTAGCCGTGGATGGTGGTCATCAGTCCCTTGACGATGCCGAAGCGCTCGTTGAGTACCTTCACCATGGGGGCCACGCAGTTGGTGGTGCAGGACGCGTTGGAGATCACGTGGTCGACGTGCGGGTCGTACGCGGACTCGTTGACGCCCATGACGATGGTGGCGTCGACGCCCTTGCCGGGGACGGACAGCAGCACCTTGCGTGCTCCTGCCGTCAGGTGCCGGCCGGCTTCCTCCTTGGTGCGGAAGCGGCCGGTGGCCTCGATGACGACGTCCACGCCGAGCGCGTCCCACCGGAGGTCTGCGGGGTCGCGCCGGGACGTGACCGCGATGCGGTGACCGTCCACCGTAATGGATTCGCCGTCGTGCTCAACGGTGCGGTGGAGTCGGCCGTAGGTGGAGTCGTAGGTGAGCAGATGGGCCAGCGCAGCCGGGGAGGTGAGGTCGTTGACGGCCACCACCTCGATGGGGGTGCCGTTGCTCGTCTCCGCGCGTTCCATGACGCAGCGCAGGTAGTTCCGGCCGATGCGTCCGAAGCCGTTGATTCCGATGCGTACGGTCATCTCCGCCGCCCTTCCCTCAGGTGCCGATGCGAGTGGTGCCAGCCTCGGGGGCCTGTCGCTCCGGGGGCAGGGGTCGAACGGGGTGCACCCCAGGGCCGTTGGGCCCTCTCCCCCGGCGGGCCCCGCCCGGCACGGCCTGTCACGGCCTGTCACTTTCTGTCGCGGGCCGAACGGCCCGGCGTGCGGGTCCTGACCGGTTCTGTCCCCCGGCCGTCCTCCGCCCCACTCTGGAAGCAACGGCAAGCATGAGGAGCAGACGACCCCGGGGCTTCCCGGCCCCCCGGCGCGTTGAGCACAGCGGTCGGCGCAGTCAGAGGTCGGGGCGCCATCGGCGGTATCCGGAAACCTGCGAAACGAGTGGAGATGAGCACCGTGGTCGAAAAACGGACGGTGGGCCAAGTCATGACCAGCGAGGTGGTCCAGGCCCGCCCGGACACCTCCTTCGAAGAACTGGCTCGCATGCTCATCGCCCATCGGATCAGCGGGCTGCCGGTGGTGGATGACGACGACAAGGTCATGGGCGTCGTCTCCCGGAAAGACCTCGCCAGGCAACAGGGCTGTCTCGGCCGGCACGAATCCGGGAGGCAGCGGATGGCGCACACACTACGGCGACCGGCCGACGCCCACTCCGTCGCGGGACCCGCCCTGGCGGCAGGCGATCTGATGACCAGCCCGGCAGTAACCGTGCATCCCGAACAGCGCGTCGCCGACGCCGCGCGCATCATGGAACGCCGCCACGTCGACCGGTTGCCGGTGGTGGACGAGGAGGACCGTCTGATCGGCATCACCACGCGACGTGATCTGCTGCGCGTCTTCCTGAGGACGGACGAGGAGATCCTCGCGGACGTCGCCGATGCCGTCTCCGGCCGGGCGCCGGCCGCCCACCGCATCGACGGGCTCCGCATCGACGTTCGCGACGGGATGGTCACCATGGTGGGATCATCCGAACCTGCCCTCGATACAGCGGCGTTGATCAGGGTCACGTGGCGCGTGGACGGTGTGGTGGGTGTGGTGAACCGGCTGACAACCGGCCGCGAGAGCGATCACTGACAACAGGGCGGGACACCACGGGCTCTTCCGTCGGCCGAGCGGCGGCGGTCACCGCGCGGCCGGTCGCGGCGACCTGGAGCCGCCGACCCGAGCCGTGCTGTCCGTCCGGCACGTCACGCGATATCGGGCCGGGGCTCGTCGGCTTACCCGTCCCCGGGTCTGTAGGCCGAAGGGCCTTGCCCGGCCGACCGGAAGTCCCGGGTTCTCGGGTGGTGTCGATACCAGTGGCGCCGTGGCGGGGTCCGGACGGATCTGCCCGGGAGCGGCCGCCGGCAGACAGGCTGGAAGGGATCGAGGAGGAGTTCTCATGAGCGGTCTCAAGACCAGCCGGACAGCCGACGTTCAGGTCCGCAACCAAGGGCAGGTGCCCGATGGCGCCGACGTGTACGCCCGGGCAAAGATGCTCGCGGTGATCGGCCACGTGCGCGGACCCGTGCCGACCGTGCGGGTGAAGCTCACGCAAGCCGTCAACACTTCGGCAAACCGCCCGGCCACGGCTCAGGCCGTGGTGGACGTCAACGGCCGAATGGTACGCGCCCACGTGGCCGCGAACAGCATGTTCGAAGCGGTCGACGTCCTGCAGGAGCGCCTGGCTGCCCGGCTCACCCGGCCACGGCGGTATGCGGCGGGCGGCCCCCACCCGGGCGGCACGCACAGCCGGACATCGCGGTACGGCGCAGGGCACGACCACCGTCCGCACCGGCATCACGTTCCGGCCGAAGAGCGCCGGATCGTGCGGCACAAGTCCTTCAGCCTGGTCCACCAGACGCCTGAGGACGCCGTGATCGACCTGGAAGCCATGGACCACGACTTCTGGCTCTTCACGGACCTGGCCTCCGGGCGCGACAGCGTCGTCTACCGCGACGTCCGTACCGGGCGGCATCGCATGGCTTCGCTGGGACCTCTGGGTCAGGAACGGGAGGTCGACGGTCTGCTCGGCATGAGCACGGTTCCCGTGCCGACGAGCAGTGTGACCGAGGCCGTTTCACGGTTGCACCTCACCGGGCTGCCCTTCGTCTTCTTCAACGACACGGCCACCGACCGGGGCTGCGTCCTCTACCACCGCTACGACGGCCACTACGGGCTGATCACTCCGTCCCGGTAACACGTTCCGGGCGACGCCGCGCGCCCGGCCGCTGGTCCCCGGACCAGTGCCGCACACCACCTGAAGACCCCTCACCCGGAGGAATCATGTCACGTACCGTCATCGCCGCCGTGGACGGCTCGGCCGAGTCGCTGGCCGCCGCGGACTGGGCCGCCCACGAGGCACAGATGCGCCATCTGCCCCTGCACCTCCTGCACGTCTGGCAGGACTGGTCACGGGCCTTCGCCCACGCCCCGTTCACCGGCATGGACACCACGCCCTGTGAGGGGGCGACCGCCACACAGCACTACGCCGAGCAGGTCACCCACGACGCGTCCGACCGGCTGCGGGCGGCGCACCCCGGCCTGGAGATCACCGTCGAGCAGGTGCACGGCCGCCCCACGGAGGTGTTGCTCTGCGCCGCCGCGAAGGCGGAAGTCCTGGTCGTGGGTTCACGAGGGCTGGGTAGCGTGGCCGGATTCCTGACCGGATCGGTGTCCTTGCCCGTCATCGCGCACGCCGAGCGCCCGGTCGTCGCCGTACGGGCCGGGGAACGGGCCGGGTCTGAACCGCTCCCCGGGACGGGCGACCACGGGGACCGCAAGGGGCAGTGCCTCGACGTGGTGCTCGGCCTCGACCTCTCCAGGCCGTGCGACGAGCTGCTCGCATACGCATTCGAAGCCGCCGCTGCCCGAGCGGCCACCCTGCGGGTCGTGCACGGCTGGAGCGTACCGGTGGTCGAAGGGTACGACCCTGCGGCGGCCGACCCCGGCCACGGCGTCGCGCTGGGACTGCGCGAGGCAAGCGCACTGACCGATGTACTGCGGTCGTGGCGCGGCAAGTTCCCCCAGGTCGAGGTCAAGGAGCAGTGCATGGTGGGCCGCCCCGCGGGCCATCTTGTGGAAGCGTCGAAGGAGGCCTCGCTGATGGTCGTGGGACGGCGCATACGCCGGGCGGCGGTCGGAACACACATCGGCCCGGTCACCCACGCAGTGCTGCACCACTCCACGGCGCCCGTGGCGGTCGTCCCTCATCTCTGATCGTCGCGGGCCGCACCGAGGACGGATACGCCCCGGCTGCGGTCCCCCGACGGACGCCGTCGCCCCTTGACACCAGGAGCCCTCGTCGCGCAGCTGCGCGACGAGGGCTCCTGGTGTGCTGCGACCGCTGTGGTCGGTGCGCTGCTTGTCGTACCGGGTGGAAAAGACGGAAGCCACCGCGGCGAGGGACGCGATGGGGCGGTCGGTCCCGGTCCACAGGCCGGCCGGGAAGGACCGTTGCGGCAGTCCCCGCCCGTCCCCACCACCTCGACCACAGCGTCCGTGCAGGCCTTGCCCGCCCGCCTGCGCCGACGCAACTCTCAGGCCTGCCAACCCCGATGGGTGGCCGCCCGACGCCGCGAGCGTATCCGCATGGGCGAGCGCCCCACCAGTGGCCCGTCGGCGCTGTCGCACTGCCAGTCCACAGCGAGGACGGGAATCGCGCCCGTGCAGTCGCTCCGATGGCCAGCAGTCCGGGCATGAGGTCCCACCTCCTTGAGCGGCCACGGACACCGTGCCCCGCCGGAGCTCACGGTCGCGGCTCAGAGGAGCGCCCAGGGCCCTGTTGGCGCCGTCCGGCGGAGCCCACAGGTCCGCCTCGTGCTGGGCACACGACGGTGGCCGGCTGGTCGGTGTCCCGACCAGTCGGCCAGTTGCCTGCCCCGTAGCGATTCAGCGCACTGCCGCACCGAGTGCGAGGAATCCGGCGACGGCCACCAGCAGGGCGCCCATCAGTGGTGCCATGAAGCGCAGGTACCGGTCGTAGCGGATCTCGGCAAGGGCGAGACCTCCCATGACGACGGCCGAGGTGGGCGTAACGAGGTTCACCCATCCGGAAGCCGACTGGTACGCGGTCACCACCAAGGCCCGCCTCACTCCGGCGAAGTCGGCCAGGGGGGCGAGGATGGGCATGGCGAGTGCCGCGTGGCCGGACGAGGAGGGGACGAAGAAGGCCAGCGGGAGATTCACCAGGAACATCAGGACGGCGAACACTCCGGAGGACGTGTCGGCCACCGCACTCTGCAGGACGTCGAGGATGGTGTCGGTGACACTGGCGTTGTTCATGATCACCGTGACTCCGCGGGCCAGCATGACGATCAACGCCGCTCCGATGAAGTCCCCTGCGCCGGCGGTGACGGCGTTCACCGTGCCCTTCTCGCCCAAGCCGCCGACCAGCCCCACGGCGACCGCCGCGACGATGAACAGGGCAGCGAGTTCGGGGAAGTACCAGCCGAGGGTGGGCAGGAAGGTGACGTGCAGATCGGACCAGGGGACGACGGCGAAGATCATGAAGAGGAACGTGGCCGCGAAGAGGCACAGGACCGTGCGCTGGCGACTCGTGAGCTTCGCCGCTTCGCCGCCCTCGGCCTTGATGCGGAGGTCGTCCTCGGTGAGGGGTGTCAGCGACCGGGAGGGGTCCTCGGTGACGCGGCGGGCGTAGCGCACGACGTAAGCGGCGGCCAGCGCGGTCAGACAGGCCCACATCACCAGGCGCAGGACGATGCCGTCTCCCGTGCCGATGCCGGCACTGTCGGAGGCCACCCCGGTGGCAAAGGGGTTGACGGTCGAGGCGAGGGTGCCGACCCCGGCTCCCACCATGACGACCGTCGCGGCGACCATGCGGTCGTAGCCCAGGCCGAGCATCAGGGGGATCATCAGCCCGTAGAAGCCGAGGGTTTCCTCGGCCATGCCGTACGTGGTCCCGCCGAGGGAGAACACCGTCAGCAGGACCACGAGCAGCAGGGTCCTGCGGTGGTGCAGTCGCTGCGCGAGGCGCGCCACTCCCGCCGTGAGTGCCCCGGTGCGCATCGCGACGGTGATGAACGCGCCCACGGCCAGGATGAAGAGGAACACGCCGGCCGCGCCCGCGAAGGAGCCGGTCCCGCCGGGTGCGGTGAGGCCGGTCCCGGTATCGGTGACGCCGTACAGACCGTTGACCGGGGCGAGGAACAGGTCCTTGAGCCGCTCCCAGAATCCGGTGGTCAGTTCTACGGAGTGGTAGGTGCCCGGTACGGAGCTGCCGTCCTTGGTGTCGTAGCGGCCGGCGGGGATGACGAACGTCAGGGCCCAGACTGCGACAGTGACGGCGATCAGGACGGTGAACGCGGACGGGAACCGAAGCCGCCGCCGTGGGGCGTCGGTCGCGCCGGAGTCCGTTCTAGCTCTGGCCGGCTGTGGGGATGCGGGTGCGCTCTGCAGAGTCATGTCAGGTCCTGTGTTCCGTCGTAGCGGGCTTCGCGGTAGCTGCCGCTGGGTGTGACGACGGTGCCGGCAGCTCCGTCGAGGATGGCTCGGGCGTCTTCGAGAGCGCCGATGGCCGCCATACCGCCGGTGAGCTCGACGAACCGGCACACGGCGTCGACCTTGGGGCCCATGGATCCGGCGGGGAACTGCTGGGCTCTCAGGGCCGCGGGCGTGGTCCGTCCGATGGGCTCGGCAGCAGGAGTGCCGTAGCCGAGCGACACATGGGGAACGTCCGTGAGCAGCAGGAGCGCGTCGGCGTCGAGCGCCTTGGCCAGGAGGGCGGCGGTGAGGTCCTTGTCCACCACGGCTTCGACGCCGGTCAGCTGCCCCTGTTCGTCACGGATCACCGGTACGCCGCCGCCTCCGGCGCAGACGGCCACCGCTCCCGAGTTGAGCAGCAGCCGGATGAGCCGGGTCTCCACGACGCGTTGTGGACGGGGGGACGGTACGACGCGTCGCCAGTGGGCGCCGTCCTGCTTGACCGTCCAGCCGCGTTCGGCGGCCAGTCGCTCCGCTTCGGTCCGGTCGTAGACCGGGCCCACGAATTTGGCCGGGTCGGTGAAGGCGGGGTCGGCCGCGGAGACAAGGGTCTGGTTGAGCAGGGCGCAGACCTGCCGTTCGGGCAGGGCGTTCTGCAGGGACTGGAGCAGCCAGTAGCCGATCATGCCCTGGGTCTCCGCGCCGAGGACGTCGAAGGGGTAGGGGCTGCTCAGGGAGCGGTCGGCGGCGCTCTGGAGAGCGAGCACGCCGACCTGCGGTCCGTTGCCGTGGGTGATGACGAGTTCGTGCTCGTGCGCGAGGGGGGCGAGCGCGGACACAGCAGCGCGGATGTTGGCGAGCTGCACGGCGGCGTCCGGCCGCTCCTCGCGGCGGAGCAGGGCGTTGCCGCCCAATGCGACGACTACACGCATGACGTGTTCTCCGGAGGTCGAGGGGATGCCGGTTCAGTCGCCGAGGGTGGCGACGAGGACGGCCTTGATGGTGTGGAGCCGGTTCTCGGCCTGGTCGAACACGATGGAGTGCGA
Source organism: Streptomyces sp. NPDC090022 (assembly GCF_044748145.1). Classification (NCBI taxonomy): domain Bacteria; kingdom Bacillati; phylum Actinomycetota; class Actinomycetes; order Kitasatosporales; family Streptomycetaceae; genus Streptomyces; species Streptomyces sp. NPDC090022. Next base: position 312,489 of record NZ_JBIVFN010000001.1, on the reverse strand, counting down.
GGACTCGAACACCTCGTCGGTGACCTCCAGTGCGGTCATGCCGGTCCGTGCAGCGATCTCGGCGCCGACGGTGGTGTCGCTGTTGTGGAAGGCCGGAAGGCAGTGCATGAACTTGACCGCCGGGTTGCCCGTCGCCTCCAGGGTCTTCGCTGTCACCTGGTACGGCTTGAGCAGGGCTATGCGCTCGTCCCACATCGCCGGCGGCTCTCCCATGGAGAGCCATACGTCGGTGTAGACGAAGTCGACGCCGGCCACGCCTTCGGTCACGTCCTCGGTCAGGGTGATCCGCGCGCCGCTGACGGCCGCCGCCCGCCGCGCCTGGTCGACGACGTCGGAGGCGTTGTGCAGGGATCGCGGGCCGACCATGCGTACGTCCATGCCGAGCATCGCCGCGACGATCAGCAGGGAATTGCCGACGTTGTTCCTGGCGTCGCCCAGGTAGGCGAAGGACACCTGGTTCAGCGGTTTGTCGGTGTGCTCCCACATGGTGAGCACGTCGGCGAGCGACTGGGTGGGGTGCCACTGGTCCGTCAGGCCGTTCCAGACCGGAACACCGGCGTGCTGGGCCAGCTCCTCCACCAGTCGCTGGTCGCTGCCCCGGTATTCGATCCCGTCGTAATAGCGGCCGAGGACGCGTGCGGTGTCCTTGACGGACTCCTTGTGTCCGAGCTGGGAGCCGGCCGGATCGAGGTACGTCACGTGCGCGCCCTGCTGGTGCGCGGCCACTTCGAAGGCGCATCGGGTCCTCGTCGACGTCTTCTCGAAGATGACGGCGATGTTCTTTCCGCGCAGCCGCTGCTCCTCGCGTCCCTCGCGGCGGGCCGTCTTCATGGAGGCGGAGAGTTCCAGCAGGTGGCGGAACTCCTCCGGAGTGAAGTCGAGTTCCTTCACGAACGGGCGCTGGTGCAGGTCGTCGTGCATGGTGGGCTCCTTGACGTGTACGGGTGTGTGCGGCGGGCGGATGAGGGGATGCGCGGGCGCGGGCGGGGAGGTCAGACGGCCTCGCGCTCGATGGGACAGGTCATGCACCGCGGGCCACCACGGCCCCGGCCGAGTTCGCTGCCTCGCACGGTGATCACCTCGATCCCGCTCTTGCGCAGGTGGGTATTGGTGGTCACGTTGCGCTCGTATGCGACGACCACGCCGGGCTCCAAGGCCAGCACGTTGCAGCCGTCGTCCCACTGCTCCCGCTCGGCGGACCGCAGGTCCTGGCTCGGGGTGAGGACGTTGATGGACGGCAGACCCAGCGCGTCGGCGATGGCCCGGTCCATGTCCTCGGGGGCGTGGTCGGTGACCCTCAGCCCCTCCCCGCCGGCTCCCGGCTCGATCGTGGAGGAAGGCAGCATGCCGAGGCCGGCGTATCGGGTGAAGGTGTCACCGCTGACCATCGTCGTGACCGTGTCGAGGTGCATGAAGCTGCGGCTCTTCGGCAGGCTGACGGCCACGACCCGCTGGGCGGACCCCGCCGCGAACATGCGCAGGGCGAGGTTCTCCACGGCCTGAGGCGTGGTGCGCTCGCTCATGCCGACGAGCACCGCGCCGTTGCCGATGACCAGGACGTCGCCGCCCTCGATGGTGGCGGGATAGGCCGCCTGCCCGTCGGCCCACCGGTGGAACTCCCCCTTCGCGAAAAGGGGGTGATGCTGGTAGAGAGCTTCGAAATGAACCGTTTCACGGCGCCGCGCCCGCTTGTTCATCGGGTTGACGCTCACCCCGTCGTACACCCAGCACGAAGTGTCGCGGGTGAACAGATGGTTGGGCAGCGGCGCGAGGAGGAAGTCGTCGGGCGACATGGCGTGCAGTCGTACGCTCGGTATCGGGCCCGTGCGCTCGAGCAGTTCCGCCTTGGTGACGCCGCCGATGAGGCAGGCGGTCAGGGCGGCCGGCTCCAGGGAGTCGAAGTGCGTGCGGAGCCTGTCGGTGCCGAGGGCGCCGAACTCGCGTTCGTCGAAGACCCGGTCCAGCACGAGCTGCCGCGCCTCGATGCCGTCCAACGTCTCGGTGAGCAGGTCGGCGAGGAGGTGCACGCGCACTCCGCGGTCCCGCAGGACATCGGCGAACGCGTCGTGCTCGTCGCGGGCGCGTTTGGCCCACAGCACGTCATCGAAGAGGAGCTCGTCCTTGTTGGTGGGTGTGAGGCGTGTCAGTTCGCGGCCGGGGCGGTGCAGGATGACCTGCTTCAGCCGGCCGGTCTCGGAGTCGACGTGAAACGTCATGGGGTCCCCCGGAGGTGGGAAGGAAGGTGCGCTCGACGGGCGCCGTCATGCGATGTGCGCCCGGCCGGGCGTCCTCTGGGGGCGCCTCGGGGAGCACTTGAACTCTGTCACTCGTGCCCCCTCATGCCCGGCGGCAACAGTCCCTGGTGGCGGGCCGGTCGGCACTCTCCGGGAGGGCCCGTTCGGTCGCCCCGCAGGGCCCTCCTGCCCTGCGGGGCGACGGTCGGGAACCAGGCGCAACGGGGCAGGGCGCACCGGTCATGCGTGTGCGTGCGTGACGGCACCCAGGTACGCGCCGACCGGTGACCGGCGCGTACGGCGGCCGACCACGACCAGCCCCGCGTCCCGTGAGGCGGCGACCAGGTCATAGGCCGGACGTCCGAGGCCACACTGCGCGGCGACGGGGACCGCGGGGAACTTCCGCTGCCAGGGCTCGAGAACCTCGGCCATAGCGGCCTCCTTGGCGGTGGCCACCTCGGCGGTCAAGGCTTGCCCCGCCGGGGTCGACTCGGCTCCGTGAAAGGGCGGAGGGCTCCGGCTGTGGACGGCCCGCACCGAGCCGCCTTGCCGGCCGCCGTGGGCGAAGGCGAACGCCAGTACCGCGTCACTCCCGTCAGATTCGCCTGGGGATCGGGCAGGTCCTCGACTACACCCATCAGCTTCGACTCGGACGCACCGGCGATCGGGTACGCGCCCGGTCCTGGTACTGGGGAAGCGACCAACTGAACCGAGATGGATCTCGCTCACAGAAGCCGGCGGAACCCTGCTCACATGGGCTCCCGGCTTCGCCGGATGCTGAGCCAAAGGCTCCGCCCCTGCCATGCGCAGCTGCCCTCGGCGCAGGCGGCACACGCTATCGGAGAACGCCGAAACCACCCGGACTGCGCTCTTCGGCCCAGTCACCAACAGGCGCCATCCTGCCCTTTCGGGGCAGCAGGTCCTGCTCATTCCGCCTCGGGCCCTGCCCTGCGGCTCCATACCCGATAGGCATCCAGAACCGTGGGGAGGGTCGGGTAGATGCGGTCGGCGCCCACCGAGACGGTAAGGCCGTACGCGTCCAGGTCCTCGCGGAGTTCCTGTTTGACCCTGGCCAGGGCGAGGACGATGCCGCGGTCCTCGAGTTCCTGGCGGAGCGCCTCGTCGACCGCTGCCAGGGCGCGACGGCGGAAGTCCTGCGCGTTGGCAAAGAACAGCGGCGAGTCGTAGCGGTAGAGCACCAGCCCCGTCACCGTCCGCGCCGTCGGGTAGTCGTCCACGTCGTGCATGCCGGCAAGCCCGGGCACCATTCCTTCCACGGCGTCGTACGGGCGGGCCACACGGGACAGCAACTCGACCACGGACAGGGCCACGGCGACGAGAACGCCGTGCAGGATGCCGAGGGTCAGAACGCCCAGGAGGCATCCGAGTGCCAGAAGCAGTTCGCGTCGGCGGAAGGCCGCGAGACGCCGGAACTCGCCCACTTCGACGAGGCGGACGGCGGCGTAGACGACGATGGCGCCGAGCACGGCGCTCGGCGTGTGGGCCAGGAGCGGCCCCAGGAAGAGGAGGACCAGCAGTACCGCGAGTGCGGCGAACAGGGAGTAGGCCTGGCTCCGCGCCTTCGCCGACTGGGCCAACGCGGTACGGCTGGCGCTGCTGCTGACGGGGAACCCGTGCATGAAGCCCGCCCCCAGGTTCGCCGCCCCCAGGGCTGGCAGCTCACGATTGGGGTCCAGCGGGACCGGATCATCCCGGTCGGCGAAGGCCCGGGCGGTGAGGATCACGTCCGAGTAGCCGACGAGAAGGACGCCCAGCGCCGGGATCACCAGCTGCGGAAGGTCGCCGGGGACGGCAGCGCGGGCACCGGCAGCCCGGAGGGTACGGATCCGATCACGGCGATCCCGTACCGGTCGTCCAGCCCGAACGCCGCCACCACGGCTGTGGTGGCGACGAGGGCGAGCAGCGGGCGCGGAACCAGCCGCCAGTACCTCGGTGCCACCAGGCCGACGACCACGGCGAGGCCCGCCGCGAGCACCGCGTACCGGCCCGGGTCCCCTCCTGCGAGCGGCCCCACGGCGACGGCCGTCATCAGCGCGGTGGTCGACTCGGGTCCCACCGACAGCAGCCGCGAGGAACCGATCAAGGCGTAGAGCACCATGGCCGGCAGCACGGCCCAGAGCCCCACGACCGGTGGCAGCCCGGCCACCCCCGCATAGGCCATGACCTGCGGCACCAAATACGCGGCGACGGTGATTCCGGCCAAGGCGTCCCGGCCGAGCCACGCCCGGCGGTACCCCCGGAGGCCGGGAGGCAGCCGGGACGGCCTTCCTGGTGCGGACATCGCACTGCTCGCTGACGGTTCACTCGGCAACTCCGCGTCGGCATCAGCCCCGCTTCAGTGGTTCCCGAGCGTGGACGCATGGTCGGGGACGGCGTTCTGGAGGTCCTTGGGAGGTCGCTGGTATCCCGTAGAAGGAGGACGGGGCGGCAGGGTGAGCGAAGGCAGGGCGACGTCCGCGTAGGGAAGCGAGGACAGCAGGTGGGCGATCATGTTGAGTCTCGCGCTGCGCTTGTCGTCGCTCTCGACCACGTACCAGGGGGAGTCCGCGGTGTCGGTGTGCACGAGCATTTCGTCCTTGGCCCGGGAGTACGCCTCCCAGCGCGTGAGGGACTCCAGGTCCATCGGGGAGAGCTTCCAGCGCCGCAGCGGGTCCTCCGCCCGGGCGCGGAACCGCTCCTCCTGCACGGCGTCGCTGACGGAGAACCAGTACTTGCGGAGCAGGATCCCGTCTTCCACGAGCATGTGCTCGAAGACCGGGCACTGGCGCAGGAAGAGCCGGTGTTCCGCGGGTGTGCAGAAGCCCATGACATGCTCGACTCCGGCGCGGTTGTACCAGCTGCGGTCGAACAGGACGATCTCGCCGGCGGCGGGCAGGTGCTCGACATAGCGCTGGAAGTACCACTGGGTGCGTTCCCGTTCCGTCGGCGTGGGCAGGGCGGCGATGCGTGCTGCACGGGGGTGGAGGTGCTCCGCGACACGCTTGATCGTGCCGCCCTTGCCCGCGGCGTCGCGGCCCTCGAAGACGACGACGAGGCGGGCCCCCTCCGCACGCACCCACTCCTGAAGTTTGACCAGCTCCGTCTGCAGCCGCAGCAGCTCGTCCTCGTAGACCGTCTTCTTCAGACCCATGGCGTCTCCTCCCCGTCGTCGCCCGTCGCTTCGATCAAGTCAGTCACGGCGGGCATCCGCGCGCAACGATGCCCATCGGGCCCGGGCCTGTCGATACGCTGGCCGTGGATCGGGCAACCGAGCGAGCCGTCGGAGGGGAAGCACGTGGGTGTGAGGGATCCGTTGACACAGGTACCGCGGATGCGGCTGGACGAGCTGCTGGACGAACTCCAAGCGCGCATCGACGAGGTGCGCGGCACCCGGGACCGGGTACACAGCCTCCTGGAGGCCGTCGTGTCGGTCGGGCGGGAGCTGGATCTCGCCCAGGTCCTCCGCCGGATCGTGGAGGCGGCCGCACTGCTTGTCGACGCCGAATACGGCGCGCTGGGGGTGATCGGCCCCGACGGCCGGACTCTCTCACAGTTCCTGACCGTGGGACTCACCGATGAGGAGATCGCCGAAATCGGTCCCCTGCCGGCCGGCCACGGCCTGCTCGGGGAGGTCATCCACCACCCGGAACCGCTGCGCCTGACGGATCTCGGCGCGCACTCCTCTTCCTACGGTTTCCCGGCCCATCACCCGCCCATGCGCACCTTCCTCGGTGTGCCGATCCGGGTCCGCGACGAGGTGTTCGGCAACCTCTACCTGACCGACAAGCGCGGCGGGATCGACTTCGACACCGAGGACGAGACGGTGATCTCCACCCTCTCGGTGGCGGCGGGTGTCGCGATCGACAACGCGCGGCTCTACGAGGGCTCGCAGCGCCAGCAGCGCTGGCTCAAGGCCAATGCGGAGATCACCGAGAGCCTGCTGTCCGGCAGCTCCCGTCCGGCGGTGCTGGCGCTCATCGCCCGTCGCGCACAAGAGATCACCGCGGCACGCCTCGCTGACATCGCCATGCCCGTGGCCGGTATCGACGGCCTGGTCGTGGAGTTCGCGGCCGATGCGGACGGATCCGAGCGGCAAGGCCTCGTCATCCCCTTCGCGGGCACGCTCGCAGGAGCAGCGCACCTGGCCGGCAAGCCCGTCACAGCGGTGCAGGCCTGGGCCGACGAGCGCTATCCCGCGGAGTCCCAGGTGCAGGACGGGCTGGGGGCCGCCGTGGCGGTCCCGTTGGGCACCGCGGGCGGCGAAAGCAGAGGTGTCCTTCTGCTCGCGCGCCCGGTGGGAGAGCCGGCGTTCGGCGAGGGCGAGCTGGAGCCGCTCGTCGCCTTCGCAGGTCAGGCGGCGCTCGCGTTGGAGCTGGCGGAGCGGCGCAGGGACGCCGAGCAGATAGCGCTGTTGGAGGAGCGGGACCGGATCGCACGGGACCTGCACGACCTGGCGATCCAGCGGCTCTTCGCCACCGGCATGACCCTGCAGAGTGCTGCCCGGCTGGTCGAGCACGACGGGGCTGCCGAGCGGGTCGGCCGGGCGGTCGACGACCTGGACGAGACGATCAAGATCATCCGGTCGACGATCTTCGGTCTGCGCACCAAGGACCGCGAGAGCGGCCCTGGGCTGCGGGCGCGCGCTGCCCGTGCCGTCGGCGACGCGGCCTCCACCCTCGGTCACCCGCCACGTCTGAGCATGGAGGGTCTGCTCGACACCGACGTACCGCCGCAGGTCGCCGACCACGTCATGGCGGTGCTGGGCGAACTCCTCAGCAATGCCGCCCGCCACGCACAGGCGACCCGGGTCGGTGTGACCCTCAAGGCCGGCCGGGGCGAGGTCGTGCTGACCGTCTCGGACAACGGAAAGGGCATTCCGGCTCAAGGCCGCAGAAGCGGCCTGCTCAACCTCGACGAGCGGGCGCAGAGCCTGGGCGGGTCCTTCACTCACGAGACTCCGGATGACGGAGGCACACGGCTCGTCTGGCGGGCGCCCCTCCCCACCGGGAGCTGAGGACCGGGTCACGGCGTCAGGCCCGGGCCGAAGGCACGGGCAGCGTCGGGTCCGCCTCCAGCCGGAACCCGGTGACGAGATCCGGACGGATCCGCAGGGCGCTGGTCATCCGGTGCGCCACCCATGGACGCAGCGAGTGCGCGTACCGGTCCACCTCGTCGGCATCGGACACCGCTCTCGCGTAGCCGGTGACGACGACGCTCCAGCCGAGGTGCGTGACGGGATCAATCACGTCCGCTTCATAGGCCACCACCACCGCGGAGACGTCGGCAGGTGCCGTCAGGGAGGCCAGTGCCCCGCCCCCGTGGATCCGGACGATGATGTCCTCGCCCTCGACGAGATGGTTCACCGGACGAACGGCGGGCAGCGCGTGCTGTGTGAAGACGATGCGTCCCAGGGACACCGTCGAAAGCAGCCGCAGGGCCTCGGCCCTGTCCAGCTCCCGCATGCGGCGGCCGGCCACCGTGTCACCGACCTCCCGGGCCCGTGACGGGTTGCCTTCGTGATCCATGCTGCTTACCTTCGTTCGGCCCCGACGGGCCCTTGCGGCTTCCGCGTCCCAGCCTTCACCGCGATCCACGGGGGAACCAGGGCCGAACGGTCCCCTTCCGGGGGCCGGATTCGGACATCCGCTCGATCCAGCAGGGGCGGTACGTCACAGAGCAGGAGCCGCGTGCCCGCGCTACGGCAGCGCTGGTGGAGCCGGAGGAAGAGTTCGATGCCTGAGCTGTCTCCGGCCAGGGCGATCCTCAGGCCGCGGTGGTCGCGTGCCACGGTCCTCAGGTCGATCAAGGCGGTCGTCATGGTGTCCTCCGCGCTGCGTGCGGCTCCGTCGAGTCGCGCCGTTCCCCGTGCACCCGCAGTTCATCGGGTGCTGAGTGCACTCAGGAAGGCCCGGCAGGCCCTCGGGCAGGGCCGAAGGTCCCTCCTCCTCTGCCCTCATCGGCCCTGCCGCGCACAGCGAAAGGCCAATGCGGTCAGATCGGCCCTGTCCGTTCGGCGCGTACGGAAGGCAGGATGCCGGTGTTCGTGAGTTCAGGACGAACCAGGCGAAGGAGTTGCGTCATGACCGGCAGCGATGCCCCCTCCCACGCGACGAGCGCGAGCGGCGCGACCGATCCCATCAGCATCTTCCTGCTCGACGACCACGAGGTCGTGCGCCGAGGGGTCCACGACCTGCTGGACGCCGAGCCCGACCTGACCGTGATCGGTGAGGCGGGGACGGCGGAGCAGGCGCTGGTTCGCATCCCCGCACTGCGTCCCCGGGTCGCGATCTCGGACGTACGGCTCCAGGACGGCGACGGGGTGAGCGTGTGCCGGGAGTTGCGCTCGCGGATGCCCGAACTGGCCTGCCTGATGCTCACGTTGTTCGACGACGAGGAGGCACTCCTGGACGCCGTGATGGCCGGGGCCTCCGGCTACGTCCTGAAGCAGATCACCGGCACCGACCTCGTGACCGCCGTCCGGACGGTGGCCGCCGGCCAGTCGATGCTCGACCCCGGCGCCACCACGCGGCTGATGGCCCGCATGCGCGGCGACGTGCCCAAGGAGGAGCAGGCCCTGGGGCTTCCCGGCTTCACGGACCGGGAGAAGGCGATCCTCCTCATGGTCAGCGAGGGTCTCACCAACGGGGAGATCGGCCAGCGACTGTACCTCGCGGAGAAGACCGTCGAGAACATCATCTCGCGGCTCTTCATCAAGCTCGGTGTGGAGAGGCGCGTCCAGGCCGCGGTGATCGCCAGTCACGCGCTGACCCCGCCCGGCCGGCACCCGGCCCCCGCCGCGAAGTAGGGGCCGCCCACGGGAAGGGCGGGCACGCCGCACGACGGCGTGCCCGGCTTCACCGTTGCCTCGCCGTCAGTGGTGCGGGACGACGGCAACGGGGCAGGCTGCGTGGTGGAGCACGGCATGGGCCACCGAACCGATGCGCATACCCACCGCCGCCTCGGTGAGGGCCTCGGTGGGTCGTCGCCCATGCGGCTCTACGAACCCAGTCTGCGATCTGGACCGCTTGAGGCGCGGCTGCCCTGGCTGCCTCGGCATAGGCGGAGGCCCGGTCGCGGCAGGTGATCTCGACCTCCGGATGGCCTTCGAGCCACCGGGCGACCGTCGCGGCTTCCCGGCCGGGCAGGACGTCGATGGGCCGACGGGCTTCGAGGTCGACCAGCAGCGTCGCTTACAGTAGTTGTGCCCCTTGAGCAGGGCGAACTCGTCCACCCCCAGGACCCGCACGCCGCCGGGTTCCTCGAGGTCAGAAGCTCGAAGAAGCCGTAGCAAGGTGTCCCTCGCCACCAGCATCCCCATCCGTCGGGCCAGACGAACACCCGCCCGGCCGGCCGAAGACTCGGCGACCCGCGCCAGCAGCTGGCGAAGGACTGGGGTGTGTCGGGCATGAGGGCTGATCAGTCCCGCGTCGGCTCGGGCCCTCGTACGAAACGTGACCACACCGGCGTCCCGCAAGATCGACTCCACAAGCACACCCGACAGGTGCGGAAACAACCGCACCAACCCCCCAGAACCGCACACCCGGATACTGCCCAGCTCAACCGCCCAGCATCACAAGACCAGCGGCAGACCCCGTTCATCCGTACGTGGCTGGGCAAGTTCATGTGTACGCCGACAACGGGCCGCACGGAGGAGGGGGAGACCGACGCTCCGACGGTGATGACGCCAAGTCAGCCCCTCCGCAACCGTGCTCCCCCAAGGACCGTACGCAGGAGAGCTCGCGGGATGTCGCGCAACCCGGCGGTGCCGTCGGTACGGCCGAAGGGTCTGAACCAGTACCCGGAATCAGACCGCGGCGAGTTCCTGCTCGCGGTCCGGCGTCGTGACCTTGGGCTTCCTGTTCGGCAGCGAGAGCCGGAAGACCTTGTGCCACGCGGAGTACACCTGCTTGGGCAGCGGCCCGGTGACGTACTCCAGCTCGTACTTCTCGAACAAGGCGCGCACCTTCACCGCGACCTCGGCGTACCGGTTGCTCGGCAGGTCCGGGAACAGGTGGTGCTCGATCTGGTGCGACAGGTTGCCGGTCATGAAGTGCATGGCCTTGCTGCCGCTGATGTTCGCCGAGCCCATCATCTGGCGCAGGTACCACTGGCCGCGCGTCTCGCCCTTGATCGACCGGCGCTCGAAGACCTGCACCCCCTCGGGGAAGTGCCCGCACATGATCACCGAGTGGGACCAGAGGTTGCGGACCAGGTTCGCGGTGAACGTGGCGGCGAGCGTGGTGAGGAACGACGGGCCCGAAAGGAGCGGGTGGATCACGTAGTCCTTCAGCACCTGCTTGCGGATCTTGCGGCCCACGGCCCTGGCCCGCGCGCGGAACTCCGGGTTCTTGCGGCGGCGCTTGTGCAGGTTCCTGCCGAGTTCCAGGTCGTAGGCGGCAATGCCGTACTCGAAGAAGCAGGCGTTGATGAAGTTCCACAGCGGCTGGCCGAGGTGGAACGGGTGCCACTTCTGGTCCTCGTCGACGCGCATGATGCCGTAGCCGAGATCGTTGTCCTTGCCGATCACGTTGGTGTACGTGTGGTGCAGCTCGTTGTGCGAGTGCTTCCACTGCTCGGCCGGCGAGACGTGATCCCAGTCCCAGGTGGTGGAGTGGATCTTCGGGTCCCGCATCCAGTCCCACTGGCCGTGCAGGACGTTGTGGCCGATCTCCATGTTCTCCATGATCTTCGCCACGGACAGGCCGACGGTGCCGATCAGCCACGCGGGCGGGAAGATCGAGAACAGCAGGACGCCCCTGCTGACCAGCTCGAGCTTGCGCTGCGCCGAGATGACCTTGCGGATGTAGGCAGCGTCCTTCTCGCCGCGGCTGGCGATCACCTCATCGCGGATCGCGTCCAGCTCGCGCCCGAGCTCCTCGATCTGCTCCGCGGTCAGGTGGGCGGTGGGGTCGATGGCGGTCAAGGTGCTCCTACCGTTCGATGTCGCAGGGGCCCGCCGCGGCGGACACGCAGGTCTGGATGAGGACGCCCGGCCCGGCCTCGGTGATCTCGCCGGTGCGCAGGTCGCGGACGGCGCCCGCCGTGAGCGGCGTGACGCAGCCGAAGCAGATGCCCATGCGGCACCCGGACGGCATGAGCACGCCGGCCTCCTCGCCGACGTCCAGCAACGGCGTGGCGCCGTCCGCGTCGACGGTCTTGTTGGTGCGCCCGAACGTGACCTCGCCACCGTCGCCGGTGACGACGACGCCGGGGCGGAAGCGTTCGGTGTGCAGGCGCTCCGGGACGCCGTGCTCGGTCCAGTGGTCCTCGGCGGCGTCGAGCATCCCCGCGGGCCCGCACGCCCAGGTCTCGCGCTCGGCCCAGTCGGGGACGAGTTCGCCCAGACGGGCGATGTCGAGCATGCCGTCCGTGTCGGTGTGCAGCTCGGTGAGACGCAGCTTCTTGTCCGCGACCAGGTCGTGCAGCTCGTTGCGGAAGATCACGTCGTGCGGCTGCGGTGCGGAGTGGACCATGACGACGTCATCGAACTCGATGTCGCGCAGCATGCCCATCACCGGCGTGATGCCGCTGCCGGCCGTCAGGTAGAGCACCTTGGCGGGCTTGGCCTGCGGCAGCACGAAGTCACCGGTCGCCTGGTCGAGCTGGATCAGCGTGCCCGGCTGCACCCTGCGGACCAGGTGGTTGCTGACCTTGCCGTCCGGGATCGCCTTCACGGTGATCGTGATCCGGCCGTCCCGGTGGTTCGTCGGCGAGGTGACCGAGTAGGCACGCCACAGGCGCACCCCGTCGACGTCGACCCCGATCCGCACGTACTGACCGGCTGTGTGGCCGCGCCAGCCCCGTCCCGGCCTGATCACGATGGTCGCGGCGTCACCCGTCTCAGGGTGCACGGCCTCGATGCGCCCCCGCAGGTCGCCGCCCGCACGCAGCGGGCTGACCAGGTCGAGGTAGTCCGACGGCAGCAGCGGCGTCGTGACCATCTCCAGCAGTTTCCACGCCCTACTGCGGAGGGCTGCACTCGTCATGACCCCAGCTTGATGTGCTTCAGGGGGTAAAGTCCTGTCCGTAGGACGTGAATCTGATCGGTTGAATTGTTCGCAGGGAACAAAAATTGAGCCATGCAGTCCGGAAGGCCGGCGAACTGGTCCTGGATGAGACGACGGTCACCGCGCTTCGGGCCGCGCTGAGGACCACCGCCGACGAGGTTGTCCAGGCAATCATCGACGAGGTCCCGCCCTACGCCAACGCCCTTTCGGGCCGCATGGGCGTCACCATCCGCCGAGCCGTCCGCACCGCCCTGGGCCTCTACCTCGACCTCGCGAGCGGGAACGCCACGGGCGGCGACGCCGGCGACGCGGCCTACGAGCTGGGCCGCGGCGAGGCCCGGGACGGCCGTTCGATGGACGCCCTGCTCAGCGCCTACCGGGTCGGCGCCCGCGTGGCCTGGCGAGGCCTGGCCGCAGGTGCCGTACCCGCAGGTCTGCCCGCCGCCCAGGTCGCCAAGTTCGCCGAGCTGACCTTCGCCTACATCGACGAGCTCTCCGCCGCGAGCGCCGCGGGCCACGCCGACGAACTGGCCGCGCGGGGCCGGGCCCACGAGCGCCACCTGGAACAGCTGGCCCGCGATCTCCTCTCCGGCGCGAGCCCGGACGTGCTCCTTGCCGCTGCTGGGCGGGCCGGGTGGCAGCCGCCGGTTTCACTGACCGCAGTCCTGCTGCCCGCCGCCCAGGCCCGGCCGGCCTACCGCGCGCTCGACCCGGGCACCCTTGTCCTCGACGATCTGCCGGACGCCTCCGGTGTTCTACTCGTCCCGGATGCCGACCGAGCGCATCTCCTGAGGCAGCTGCCCGACCGCACCGCCGTGGTCGGCCCGGCCCGGCCATGGACGCGTGCGTCCGCCTCGTACGCACGAGCCGTACGCGCGCGCTCCCTCTCCTGCGACATCCGCGACACCGAGGACCACCTGCCCGAGCTGGTACTGAGCGCCGACGCGGACGCGTTCGCCGACCTGCGTGCCCGAGCCCTCGCACCGTTGCGGACCTTGCCGGCCACGACCGCGCGGCGGCTCGAGGAGACGTTGCGGGCGTGGCTGCTGCACCAGGGCAGGCGGGACGAGGTGGCGGCGGCGCTGTTCGTCCACCCCCAGACCGTCCGGTACCGGATGTCGCAGCTGCGGGAACTGTTTCCGGATCTCGGGTCGCCGCACCAGGTTCTCGCACTGACGCTGGCGGTCGGTCTCCGGGTGGGCTGACTGACGGCCAGTCCAGAGCCGATCACTCCCGGAACGTCCCCTCCCTATCCCCCCTTCCCCGCCCGGGCCAAGATCCGGACCATTTCCGGACCAGCTCTCGCCAACGGTCCGCACCAGCTTCCCTTTTCCCAGGTCAGAGTGCGTGCAGCTGCTGTACCACCAGGAGACGAAGAATCTGCCGGCACCCACGGATCTTCCACAGCATCCGTCGGGCGGCATCCGGCTTCTCAAGGCCCGCTCAGACCGCGTTTGAGATCTGCCGTGCCGTGAGGCTAGCGGGGGCGTTGAGCTGTGTGTGAGTGGTTCTGGGGGTGGGTATCCGTCGGATCTGACGGATGGGCAGTGGGCGCTGGTGGAGCCGTTGCTGCCGCCGGCGCGGGTGGGGCCGAAGGGTGGTCGGCGGGAGAAGCATCCGCGGCGGCGGATCGTGGACGCGATCTTCTATGTGGTCCGGACCGGGTGTGCCTGGCGGCAACTGCCGAAGGACTTCGCGCCCTGGCCGACGGTGTACTGGTACTTCACCTGGTGGCACGACGACGGCGCGGTCGAGCGGATCCATGACGCTCTGCGCGGCAAGGTGCGTGAAGCCGACGGCCGCGACGCGGAGCCGAGTGCGGGCCTGATCGACTCGCAGTCCGTTCGCACCGCCGACACCGTTCCCGCCGCCACCCGGGGCTTCGACGCGGGCAAGAAGGTGAAGGGCCGCAAGCGGTTCATCGTGACCGACACCCTCGGCCTGCTCCTGGCCGTCCACGTCGTCGCGGCGAATGTTCAGGACCGCGACGGCGCGAAGCGGCCGCTGCTGTGGACCAGGCTCGATCACCCCGGCGTCAAGAAGGTCTGGGCCGACCAGGGCTTCGCCGGCCGCCTGGTCGAGTGGACCGCCCAGATCCTCGGCCGCGACTTGGAGATCGTTCGCAAGGATCCTGGCCAGCGTGGCTTCCAGGTCCAGCCCAAGCGGTGGGCGGTGGAACGCACCTTCTCGTGGCTCACCGCCCACCGGCGCCTCGCGCGGGACTACGAGACCAGTCCGGCCCATTCTGAGACGATGATCCGCTGGGCGATGATCGGCACCATGGTCCGCCGCCCTACCCGAGGCCGACCGGCAACCCGACCAGGCCCACGATCGCTCTCTCGCACTGCGGCCCACGGGCTCAACCGCAGTGCGGCCGAAGGCTTTCCGCTCACTTCATGAACGCAATCACCAGCGGGTCCGACTCTGGCGCGATGTAGTCGTATGTCGGGGAGTCGACGTGGCAATGACCGCTTGCATCCGCCTCGGAGGCGAAGCCCTCGATGTTGTCGGCGAGGAGGTCGAGAGCTTCCCGCGCTCCCTGGATCCTCAGGATCTGGGCTTCCGTGACGATCGAAACAGTGGCCCGCTCCGGATCCTCCTGGAACGCGATCTCGGACAGCGACCTCTCGCAGGGAAAGGGGCGCCGGTTCTCCGAGAGGTCACAGAATCCGGCCTTCCCCCGCAACAGCTGCCCGAACGCCAGCAGCCCTTGACGCGTCCCAGAGAGCTCGAGCTCTCTGGTTCCCCCGCTGTACAGAACCTGCAACATCACATCCCCTCCAACCTGCCGATCGTACCGATCACCAAGACGGGATCGTCCCGCCGGCCCTTCGGCCTCGATCGGGTCTACGGCTCTACCACAGATCTCAAACGCGGTCTTAGGAGCCGGCGGCGCAGCGGCGGCCACCGCTGCCCTTCGCGACCAAGCGGCCTCGATGCGACCAGCGACCAGATCTAACTACTCGTCAGTAAAGTCGGCAAAAGGTCAGTAATCGTCCGACCAAACCTGGTTACAGCCTGCAACACATGAGACTCGACCGTCGGCGTCAAGGGCTCTCAGACCGCGCCCGGCGGCCTCCCCTGCGAAACCAGAATCGGAGGGCCAGGCGTGAGCACGACACCCAGCCCTCGTCCACAGAAACCAGCAGGTCAACGCACTCTTCCCCTGGGTTTCAGGTGCGTCGGCGGGAGCTCCGGGGCCGGAATCGGAGGGCCGTCGTAGCCCTTCACGTCGCCGAAGCGCGACCCGTTCATCCAGTCTTCGCGGGCCTGCGCGATATCATCGTGTGACCGTCCGATCCAGTTCCAGAACATGACGATCTCCTCCTCGAACGGCTCGCCGCCCAGGAGCATCAGGCCCGCGTCCGAGGTCGCGCGCAGGGGGAGTTCGGTGCGGCCGCAGCCCAGGTAGAGCATCGAGCCCGGCAGGACCGGGACGCCGTCCACGTGGGCCTCGCCGGACATGGACAGGACCGCGTACTCGAAGTCCGGGTCCAGGGGGATACGGGTTTCCGCGCCCGCCGCCAGGGCCAGGTCCGCGCCGACGATCGGGGTGTACGCCGTACCGGGGGACGTCGCCGTGTCCAGGGTGCCCAGGATGACCGTGGCCGTCAGGCCCGGGGCCGTGACCTGCGGGAGCTCCGCATGGTGCTGGAAGTGCGGGGCGACGTCGCGGTGGGCGTCGGGCAGGGCCACCCACAGCTGCGCGCCGTGCAGGAAGCGGGCGTGCGGCCGCGGGCTCTCCTCGGAGTGGCTGATGCCGCGGCCGGAGGTCATCAGGCCCAGCTCGCGCGGGCGGATCGTCTGGAGGCTGCCGACGCTGTCGCGGTGCAGGACCTCGCCTTCGTGCAGCCAGCTCACCGTCTGCAGGCCCTGGTGGGGGTGGGGAGCGACCTGCATGCCGGGCTCGTCGGCGATGTCGTCCGGGCCGTAGTGGTCGACGAAGCACCAGGCGCCGACCATACGGCGGCCCAGGTTCGGCAGCAGCCTGCGGACCTCGGTGGCCTCGCCGAGCTTGACCTGACGGGGGCTGAGGAGTTCACGGACCGGTTCCGCGACGACGAAGCCGCGTCCGCCGCACGTGGACAGCGCGGGCTGGCGATCGAGATTGCTCATGCGGACAAGTTAGCCCGCCGGAGGGGGGCTCGTTCGGCGGAATGTTTGCGCGGGGGCGGCGTGTTGCAGCGACCATGAACACCCCGACCGCCTATTACGACCACGGAACACCCGCCGAGCGCTGGTCGCGCGCCCAGCTCTTCTTCGACGCGAAGGAGTACGCCCCGGCCGCGCGCATCCTGGACGGCCTGACCGTCGAGGCACCCGAGCAGCTGGCGCCCCGGCTGCTGCTGGCCCGCGCCTACTACCACTCCGCGCAGCTCGGGCGCGCCGAGCGGGAGCTGCGGGCCATCCTGGAGCGCTGGCCCGTCGAGGACTACGCGCAGCTGCTGCTCGGACGCACGCTGGAGCGGCAGAACCGGCAGGCCGAGGCCGCCCCGTACCTGCGGATCGCCGCCGCGATGGCCGGCGAGTTCCCCGAGGGGTAGCAGGGCGGGGCGGGAGGAGCGGGAGGGCGCGGGGGCGGCGGTGTCACGGGTTAGCCTGGGGGCACGATGAACCGTCTGACCACGCCCTTCGGCTCGTACGAGCTCACCCGCTTCCCCGAGGACCCCCGCGACCGGCTGCGTGCCTGGGACGCCGCCGACGAGTACCTGCTGCGGCACCTGGCCGCCGGTACCGGCGAGCGGGGGCCGGTGGAGCTCGCGGACCGGCAGGTCACGGTGGTCGGGGACCGCTGGGGTGCGCTGGTGACGGCCCTGGCCGCGCACCGGCCCGCGCAGATCACCGACTCCCACCTCGCGCACGAGGCCAGCGCCGCGAACCTGGCGCGGGCCGGGGTGGCGCCGTCGGACGTACGGCTGCTGACCACGCAGGACGCCCCGCCGGAGCGGATCGACGTCCTGCTGGTACGGGTGCCCAAGAGCCTGGCGCTGCTGGAGGACCAGCTGCACCGGCTGGCGCCGCACGTGCGCGCGGACACGGTGGTCGTGGGCACCGGCATGGTCAAGGAGATCCACACCTCCACGCTGAACCTCTTCGAGAAGGTCCTCGGGCCGACCCGGACCTCGCTCGCCGAGCGGAAGGCGCGGCTGATCTTCTGTACGCCCCGGGGGTCCGAGGGCGCCGCCCCCGGCGCCAATCCGTGGCCGCTGACGTACACGCTGGGGCCGGACGCCGGCGCGGGGGCCGCCGAAGGGCTGACCGTCGTCAACCACGCCGGGGTCTTCTGCGCCGACCGCCTCGACATCGGCACCCGGTTCCTGCTGGGGCACCTGCCCACGGGCACCGGCGCCGCCCGCATCGCCGACCTGGGCTGCGGCAACGGCGTCGTCGGTACGGCGGCCGCGCGCGCGAACCCGGGCGCCGAGGTGATCTTCGCCGACGAGTCGTACCAGGCCGTGGCCTCGGCCGAGGCCACCTTCCGTGCCAATGCCGGGGCGCTGGACGCCACGGCGCGCTTCCTCGTCGGGGACGGGCTGGCCGCGCTGACGCCCGGCTCGGTGGACCTCGTCCTGAACAACCCGCCTTTCCACTCGCACCAGGCGACGACCGACACGACCGCGCTGCGCATGTTCGCCCAGGCCCGCCGGGCGCTGCGGCCGGGCGGCGAACTGTGGGTCGTCGGCAACCGCCACCTCGGCTACCACGTACGGCTGCGCTGGCTGTTCGGGAACTGCCAACTGGTCGCCGGTGACCCGAAGTTCGTCATCCTGCGGGCCGTCAAGCAGGGCGGCGGCGACGGCGGTGGCGCGGCGCCCCGGCGTCAGACGGCGCCGGGGGAATCCGCGCGCACGTCCGGGTACAGGCCCAGGTAGCGGTAGGCCCCGGACAGCACCCGGTAGAGGTGGGCGGTGCGGGGACCGGACAGGACATGGTCCTCCCCGAAGGCCAGCGGCTTGGCGATGCCCTCGTGGGCGGTACGGAAGATCCGCAGGGCCAGCGCCGGCCGGTCGGTGGCGTGCCCCGCGAGGGCGGTGAGGGCGGTGGCGAGCAGGCCCGTCGCGTCGTACGCCTCCATCGCCCAGGGCGCCGGGTCCTCGCCGTACTCGGCACGGTGGGCGGCGGTGAACGCGGCCGCCGCGGGTACGACGCGGGCGTCGGCGACGTACGAGGCGAAGACCCAGCCCTCGGCCGCGGCCCCGGCGGCGGTCAGGAACTCGGCGGTCATGGCCGGCTGGACGCCGATGCGCGGGCCGGTGAACGAGGCGGCCGCCAGTGCCCGCGCCAGCTGCGCGGCGCGCGCCGGTGAGGTGCCGGTGAACACGCAGCCCTCGGCCCCGGCCGCCATCAGCTCCCGTACCGTGGCGGCGAAGTCGGCGCCGTCGGCGGGGATCCGGTGGACGGTCGCCTTCCCCTGCGACGGGGGCGTCTCGCGCAGGGCGCGGGTGAGCTGCCAGCTCCCCTCGCCGCCCGCGCCGTCCTCCACCAGGGCGGTACGGCTCACCGGCCGCACCCCGGAGAGGTAGTGCAGTACGGGCGGGGCGTACCCGTCCTCGCCGGCGCGGGTGACGCACAGCGTGCGCCAGTCCACCTGGGCGCTGGTCGCGCCGGCCACGTTCACGGTCACCTGCGTGAGGTTGGCCGCGGCGCAGGCGGCGGCCACCGCGGGCAGTGCTCCTTGGGTGGTGGGGCCGGTCACCGCGAGGACCGCCGGATCGGCGATCAGCGTCTTGACGACCTCGGTCGCGCGGGTCGTGTCCCCGCCGTCGTCGGCGACGCGCAGGGCCAGCCGGAACGCGGCGTCGGGCCGGGCGTTGTGCCGGGCCACGGCCAGCCGCATGCCCCGTTCGTGGGCCTGACCGACCGCGCGGCCGGGTCCGGTGAGGTCGGCCTGGAGGGCCAGGGTACGGGTGGGCAGGTCGCCGGGGGGCGCGGCGGGCGGTGCGGCGCGTTTCCCGGTGCCGCGGGTGGTGTACCAGGCGACGGGCCCGCCCACGGCGAGCAGCGCGGCTGCGGTGCCGAGTAGTAGCTGCCTGCGTCTGACGGGCCGGCCCCCGGCCACGGCGCCGCCGGCGGCGGTGGTGCCTGCGGCGGCGTCGGCCGTATCGGCCTGGGCGGCGGCACGGTCCGGGGCGGTGTGCTCCGGGGCCGTGTGCGCGGCGGTGGTGAGGTCCAGGGCGCGGGTGGAGCGTACGGCGATCAGCCGGCGCAGCGGGGGCGGCAGCCAGGCGCCGCCGCCACCCTCGCCCGCGCCGGCTCCGGCTCCGGCTCCGGCTCCGTCCTCGGCTCCGTCTCCCCGATCACGGACCCCACCGCCGTGGCCGCCGTCTCCCCCGTCACTGATCCCAACGCCGTGGCGGCCGTCGCCCCCGTCCGGGCCGCCGGAGCCGCGGGCGACCGCGACGCGCGGGTCGATGCCGCGCGGGTCCACGCCGCGCGGGCCGCCGTCCGGCGTTGCGGCGCCCCCGGGCCCGCTGCCCCGCCACGCGGCCCCGCCGGGACCGCCGTCCCGCGGACCGGTGCCGCCGGGGCCGCCGTCGCCGGGACCGGTTCCCAGCAGCCCCCGTACCGCTTCGGCCGACGGGCGGGCGGTCGGGTCCTTGGCCAGGCACGCCGTGACCGTCTCCAGCAGCTCCGGTGGCAGGCCCGTCAGTTCGGGTTCGTCGTGGACCGCGCGGAAGACCACCGCGGCCGCGTGACCGCCGCCGAACGGTCCCTGGCCCGTCGCCGCGTACGCCAGCACGCAGCCCAGCGAGAACACGTCGCTCGCCGGGCCCGGTTCGGGGCCGCCGGCCCGCGCCTGTTCCGGCGCGAGGTAGCCGGGGGTGCCGACGATCGCTCCGACGGCCGTCAGGGTCGTGGCGCCCGAGGGGCGGGCGATACCGAAGTCGATCAGCCGGGGGCCGTCGAGGGCGAGCAGGATGTTGCCGGGCTTGACGTCCCGGTGGATCAGCCCGGCGGCGTGCACCTCGGTGAGCGCCTCGGCCAGGCGCGCGCCCAGCACCCGTACCGTCGCCGTGGGCAGCGGACCGTACAGCCGCACCGCCTCCGCCAGCGAGGGACCGGGGACGAACGGCGAGGCCAGCCAGGGTTCGCGGGCCTCGGGGTCGGCGGCGACCACCGGGACCACCCAGCGCCCGGAGAGCCGGCCGGCCGCCTGCGCCTCGCGCCGGAAGCGGGCGCGGAAGGCCGGCTCGGCGGTGTGGTCCGCCCGGATCACCTTGACGGCCAGCAGCGCGCCCGCCGGGGAGCGGCCCAGGTACACCGTGCCCATGCCACCGGAGCCCAGGCGTCCCAGCAGCCGGTGGCCGCCGATCGTGGCCGGGTCGGCGGGGGTCAGGGGCCGTACCACGGGCTAGCCGACGGGCCGTTGCGGCGCCGGCCCGGCGTACTGGATCCGGCCGCCCTGGACCTGGTGCACGAAGGAGGTGATGCCCTTGACGCGGCGCGCGTCGTCGAAGGTGTACTCCTTCACCAGGCCGCGGTAGGTGCCCTGGCCGAGCGCGGTGAGCAGGTCGGCGCGGGCGGGCCGACGGCCGCCGGACGACGCGGCGACGAGCCGTTCGATGACGAGCCGTGTCACGTCGTAGGCCTCCGCCGTCCAGACGGCGGGCGCCGCGCCGTACGCCGCCCGGTGCGCGCGGGCCACTTCCGCGACCTCGGCCGCGTCCGGCCCGGTGTAGGGCGCGAGGAACAGCCAGCCCTCGGCGGCGGCCCCGGCCCGGTCGACGAACTCCGGGCCCGCGAGGGCGTAGTCGGCCGCACGCGGACCCCGGAATCCGGCGGTGGCCAGCGCCGCGGCGGCCTGGGCCGCGCCCTGCGCGGTGCCGGTGTAGAAGAAGCTGTCGATGCCCGCGCGCAGCATGTCGGCGACGACCGGGGTGAGGTCGTGGTCGCCGCGCGGTACGACGCGCGCGTAGGCGGTCGCCTGACGTACGTAGGTGGCGATGGTCCGGTTCGCGAGGTACGCCGTCTGCCAGCCGTCGGTGTCCCCGTCGCGGTCGCACAGGATGCCGAGCCGGCGCGCGCCCTGCTTGTGGATGAACTGGAGGTTGAGGGGGTCGGCCTGGGCGGCGGTGACGGGGCAGGTCTGGAAGAAGCTGCGCCGGTCGCCGACGCCGTAGACGCTCGCCGCGGCCGACACGGTGAGGAAGGCCAGCGATGCCTCGCCGTAGAGCTCCAGGCACGGTGCGACGGAGGCGTCGGTGGTGGGGCCGATCACGGCGAGTACGTCGGGGTTGCCGATGAGGCCGGTGGCCGCCTGCGCGGCGCGGTCGGCGCGGCCCGCGTCGTCGGCGGTGGCCACGGTCAGGGTGAAGGGCTTGTCCGTCCGCGCGTTGAAGGCGTCGACGGCCAGGCGTACGCCGCGTTCCTGGGCGGTTCCGGCGTCCTTGCGGGCCCCGGTGAGGTCGCCGTGGACGCCGATCGTCCAGGCGCCGGGGGTCGTGGCGGCCGGGCTTCCCTGCCCTGCGGCGCCCTTGCCGTCGCCGCCGTCACCGCCGTCGGAGCGGTCGCGCAGGGCGAGCCAGGCCGCGCCGCCGCCCGCCGCGAGCACGGCCGCGCCGGAGGCGAGGGCGAGGAGACGACGGCGGGAGGGGCCGGCGCCGGCGGGGGCCACGGCGGGCGTGTCGGCGCCGGCCGGCCCATCCGGAGAGCCGCCGGCGCCATCCGGAGAGCCGTCGGCGCCATCCGGGGAGTCCGCAGCGCCATCCGGGGAGTCCGCAGCGCCATCCGGGGAGCCCGCGACGCCGGCCGCCTGGTCGCCGGGTTCGGCGAGGGTCTCCTCGATGGCGGGCAGGGCCAGCAGTTCGGCGGCGCGCGCGGCGATCGTGGCGACGACCGGATCGGGCAGCCAGTCGGTGCCGTCGCCCGGTGCCTCCTCGGCCAGTTCCTCGTCCAGGTCCCGGGCGGTGGGCCTCAGGTCGGGGTGTTTGGCCAGGCAGGCCCGCAGCGTCGCGGTCAGTGCGGGGTCCTCCTGGAGGCGCTCCCCGAGCACGGGCTCGTCGTGGACGGTGCGGTAGAGCAGGGCGTCGACCGAGCCGGTGCCGAAGGGCGGTTCGCCGGTGGCGGCGTACGCGAGCAGGCAGCCGAGCGAGAAGATGTCGGCGGCGGGCCCGGCCGGGCGGCCCTGGGCCTGTTCGGGCGAGAGGAACCCCGGGGAGCCGATGACGAGGTCGGTCGAGGTCAGGGAGGTGTCCTCGGTGCCCCGGGCGATACCGAAGTCGATCAGCCGGGGGCGGTCCATGCCGAGCAGGACGTTGCCCGGTTTGAGGTCGCGGTGCACCAGGCCCTGCTCGTGCATCACCGTCAGGGCCTTGGCCAGCGCCGCGCCGAGGACGCGGACGGAACGCAGCGGGAGCGGGCCGTGCGCCGACACGGCCTCCGCGAGGGAGGGGCCGGGGACGAAGGCGGTGGCCAGCCACGGTTCCGCCGCGTCCGGGTCGGATCCGGTGATCCGTACGGCCCAGGGGCTGTCGACGCGGGCGGCGATCTCCGCCTCGCGCCGGAACCGGGCACGGAAGTCGGACTCGCCCGCGTACTCGGCGCGGATGACCTTGACCGCGGCCAGCGCGCCGTCCTCCGTACGGCCGAGGTAGACCACGCCCATGCCGCCGGCGCCGAGCCGGCCGAGCAGCCGGTGGCCGCCGACCCTCGCCGGATCGGACTTCTGCAGCCGCTCCATCACCGCGCCTCCTTGCCGATCGCCTGCCCGGCGCGGATCATCATCCGGCTGGTGCCCTGGACGAGGAGGGCGTTGAGGGACTGCTGGGTGGCGCCGGCTCCCCCCTTGACCGTGACGGCCATGGTGACCGGGCCGAACTGCCCCTGGGACCAGGTGTAGTCGTACGGTCCGCCCTCGGCGGTGAGGATCTCGCCGTACTCGGCGAACGCCTCCTCGGTCCACATGTTGCCCTGCTCGCCCTGGAACAGGGCGGTGCCGATGAGTCCCTTGAGCTGTTCGCCGGCGTTCAGCCGCTGGTCGGGGCAGCGCATGACCTCCTCCATCGACCGGGCGGTCTCCCACCCCGATTCCGCGCGGTTGCGGTGGACGGTGACGGTGGTGCTGACGCGTACGGTGCCACGGCCGTCCTTGGGCGGGATGCGGAAGTAGCGGGTGCTGGTGGCCAGGACGTCCTCCGGGAGGCCGCTGGTCCGCCAGGCGCAGTCGGGGCCGAGGACGGGCCAGACGGCCGGGTCGCTCTCGTAGGGGGTGCCGCGCACGACGTCCGGGCCGAACACCTCCTGGTCGACCATGATCTGGCCGATCAGGGCGCGGGCCTGGGCGGCCGTCGTGGGCTGCTTGGCCTCGTCGAGTTCGGGGACGAGGGACCGGGCCGGGCTGCCGGAGGGCGCGGGTCCCGTGCCGGTGGGAGCGGGCGTGCCCGAAGCGCTCGCGCCCGCCGGGGACTTCGTCCCGTCCGCGGCCGGTGTGCCGCCGGACGAGCAGCCGGCGAGCAGCAGCAGGCCCGCCAGCGTGCGGCCGCAGGTGTGCGCGAAACTCCGCCTGTACGCGTCGTGTCCCCCCATGGCGCTGATCGTAACCCCTGCCGCCGCAGCGGCAACGGGGATGGTGGAAAAGGAAGTTGGCGATCACGGCGGATCGCGTCGCGAGCGTCTCACCAGGCCAGGTGACCAGCGAGTACGTCCTACACTCTGCCGCGTGAACAGCCAGGTGCAGCAGGACGCGAACAACGCCGACGACGCCGCCGACGACAAGGCCGGCACCGCCGACGGCGACGGCGGGCGCTACCGGCGGGAGGAACTGGCCCGTGCGGCGGGGGTGAAGGTGCGCAACCTGCGCTACTACCAGGAGCGCGGACTGCTGCCGCCGCCGCGCCGGGAGGGCCGGATCGCCTGGTACTCCGACGAGCACCTGGGCCGGCTGCGCCTGATCGACGACCTGCTGGGCCGGGGCTACACCGTCAACGGCATCGCCGAACTGCTCCAGGCCTGGGAGGAGGGTGGCGGACTGGCGCAACTGCTCGGCCTGGAACGGGAGATGACCCGGGACTGGGTGCAGGAGGAGCCGGTCACCATGACGATGGCCGAGCTGCGCGAGATGTTCGGGCCGGGCGGCACGGCCGAGGACACCCGGCGCGCGGCCGAGCTGGGGTACGTACGGGTGGACGGGGACACGGTCACGCACCGCAGCCGCCGGCTGCTGGCCGCGACGCTCACGCTGGTGCGGCAGGGGGTGCCGATGGCGGAGGTCCTGGACGCGGGGGCCTTCGTCCAGGCACAGGCGGCCGCGGTGGCGGACCGGTTCGTCGGGCTGTTCCGCACGTATGTGGTCGGGCCCGACGGGCTGGATCGGCTTTCGGCCACCCAGTTGCGGCAGATCACGGAAGCGGTGGCGGAGCTGAGGCCGGTGGCGGGCGAGGTCGTGACCGCGGAGTTCGCCCGTGCGATGGCCCGGCGGGTGGACGAGGAGGTCGCCTCGCTCCTGCACACGGAGCATCGTACGGAGCAGTAGGAGTCGGCCGAAAAGGGGCAGTCGCACAACCTTGCCAACCACCATTGGCACTCTTACATTCAACTCGTCGGTAACAACGGTGCACAGCCGAAATACAAGGGGAAAGTCCATGAAAGGTTCCCAGAACGGCGTGGAAGCAGACTTATCCGGCACCGGCCGGGTGCGGTGGCGGCGCTTCGCCGTCCTGACCCTTCCGGCCGTCGCCGTCACCGCGGGGCTGGGGGTGGCGCTCGCGCAGGGCGCGCTGGCCGCCTCGTTCGCCGTCTCGGGCCAGCAGTTCAAGGTCTCGGCCAAGAGCCTGCAGGGCGAGGGCTTCGCCCAGTACGGCAGTGTCGACGTCAACGCCCGCGAAGAGCTCATCCCGGTGGCCGTCACCGCCATCCGCGAGGCCAAGCTCAGCAGCCTCTGCCAGTCCGTGGTCACCACGCTCCCGGTGATCGGTGACATCTCGCTCAACCTCACCGCGGGCGGCAAGACCCCGGTCGAGGCGACCAACCTCTTCGTCGACGCGACCCAGTTGTCGGGCAACGCGGAGTTCAAGAACATCGAGATCGGACGCGACGCGTCCACCCTCGACAAGGGCCCGGCCGACGCCCAGGGCATGCAGGACCTCTTCGCCCAGCAGGCCGACTCCGTCTCCATCACCGATCTCCAGCAGACCGCGTGGGCGACGAACGCCGGCACCTTCAAGCTCTCCGGCCTGGACATGAAGATCAGCAAGGGCAAGAAGGAATGCTTCTAGTCGCCGGATTCCGGCGCTTCAGACGCAGCAGACCGTTCTGGGGCGGACTCTTCGCCATCCTCGCCGGGGCCGAGATCTGCGTCCTGCCGCTGGCGCCGCTCAAGATCATGCTCCAGCAGGGGATCGCGGGCCTCCCGTCGGTCCTGCTGGGTCTGGTGATGATCGTGCTCGGGCTCTCCGCCTGGTTCGCCCCGCACTACCGCACCCTCGCCGGAGTCCTCACCACGCTCATCGCCACCGCCGCCCTGGTCCTGTCGAACCTCGGCGGCTTCCTCGTCGGCACCCTGCTCGGGATCCTCGGCGGCGGCCTGATGTTCGCGTGGCAGCCGAACGCCGCATCGCGCGCCCCCGGGCCCGACGCCGGGCCGGACGCCGACCCGGTGCGTACGTCCGAAGCCGACCCGGAGCGCACGTCCGAAGCCGTCCCCGCGGCCGTCCCCCACACGGCCACCCCCGCCGTTCCCGACGGCGGCCCCTCCCCCACGCCGCACTCCGATCCCCAAGGAGCACCGTCATGAGCCGCACGCGCACCGCCTTCGCCCTCGGCCTCGCCGCCGCGGGCGCCCTCACCCTCGGTTCGGTCACCGCGACGGCCGCCACCGACGGCGCCACGGCCGCCGCCGGGGCCGCCTTACCGGCGGCCGGCTCGACCACCGTCACGCCGGCCGGCCACGGCTTCAAGGCCACCCTCACCGGCAAGGCCACCTTCAAGGCCGGTTCGGTGACCATCAGCTGCTCGGTGTCCGTGGCCACCGGCACCGTCCCGGCGGCCCCGGGCAACAGCAACCCGGCCGGTGCCGTCGCGTCCCCGATCTCGGCGCCGGCGTACAGCTCCTGCACCGCGAGCCTGCCGGGCGTGACGCCGACGGTCACCAGCAGCGGGGCCTGGCAGGTGTCGATGCAGAACGGCTCGCCGATCACCGCCACCATGACCGTCCCGACGGGCGGGCTGGTGGTCAAGACGTCCGGACTGGCCAGCTGTACGGTCACCTCCGCCCCGACGGCCGCGGCGAGCGTCCCGGGCACCTGGGCGAACGGCGCCCCGTCCACCCTGACGTTCACCAACGCCTCCGTCCCGGTCAAGGTCACCGGTGGCTTCGGCTGCCCCACGAGCGCGACCACGGCCGTCTTCAACGCGGTGTACACCGTGTCCGACACCACCGACCCGGCGCAGCAGATCACGGTCACGCCGTGAGCTGAGCGCACCGGACCCGACCGGCCCGGACCGACCGTACGCGTGGGGCGCTGATCCTGAGCCGGGCCCGGGATCAGCGCCCTCGTCGTGCGTACGGGGCGCGGACGCGGCTCAGCGCCGCGCGGGCGCCCGCGACGGGACGACCACGCGGTAGTGGGTCGTCAGCCGGCCGTCGTCGCCCAGGACGTGGAAGGCGAGGGCCGGCGGCTCGTCCAGGTGGACGTGGTGGCCGGGGTCGTCCTGGTGCTCCCAGGGCAGCCGGAGGGTGGAGACCACGCCCGGCGCCACGAGCAGCGGGCGCCCCGCGAAGGTGGTGGCGGCCGCCGTGTGGGCGTGGCCCGCGAGGAAGGCGGTCAGGTGCGGGTGCCGGGCGGCCAGTTCGGCGAGCCGCTCCTCGCCGAACTGCCGGATCTCGTCCACGTACGGCGTGTGCAGGCCGACCGGCGGGTGGTGGAAGGCCACGAGGACGGGCGTCCCGTGCGGGGTGTCGCCGAGCACCCCGTCCAGCCAGGCCAGGGTCTCGTCCGCCAGGAACCCCTCGTCCTTGCCGGGGACGGAGGAGTCGCACACCGCGAGCACGAAACCGTCCCCGCGCAGCACCCGGTCGACCGGGGCGAGGGAGTGCGGCTCGCCGAGCAGGCCCTCGCGGAAGGCCCCGCGGTCGTCGTGGTTGCCGGGGCAGACGACCAGCGGATGCCGTGACCGGAGCAGTTCCCGGGCCTGGACGTACTCCTCGGGCCGCGCATGGTCGGCGATGTCACCGCTGACCAGCACGGCGTCGAGGTCGTACGGGAGGGCGTCGAGGTAGTCCATGACGGCGCGGGTCCGGTCGGCCGCGCGCGGGGCGGTGTCGAGGTGCACGTCGCTGAGATGGGCGATGATGATCATGAACCCCATGGAACGACGGGCCCGGCCTCGCGCGCCATATCCACTTCGGCCTCATCGGCCTGGGGGTTGTTTACCAAACGGGTCGACCCGTATCGTAAATTGTCATGAGCTCCTCTCCGTCCCCCAGGGGACGTCCCAGGGATCCCCGCTCGCACGAGGCGATCGTCGGCGCGGCCACCGAGCTGGTGGCCGAGGTCGGTTACGCCGCGACGTCGATCGGGGCGGTGGCCGCCCGCGCCGGTGTCGGCAAGGACACGGTCTACCGGCGGTGGCGGGGCAAGCCGGAGTTGGTCTTCGAGGCCGTGTTCACGACCACCGACCACGCCCCGGTCCCGGACACCGGAACGCTGACCGGGGACCTGACCGCACTGCTGCGGGGCCTGATCGACGAGTTCCGCGCACCCGCCGCGGCAGCGGCGCTCCCGGGGCTGCTCGCCGACTTCGCCGCCGATCCGGTGCTGAGGGCCCGCATCCGCGGCGACTTCCTGGCCCCGTCCAAGGAACGGCTGCTGATCGTCTTCGAACGCGCCGTGACGCGCGGCGAGATCGCGGCCGGCGCACCCGTGGACCTGGTCCTGGACACGCTGGCCGGAGCCGTGTTCTTCCACGTCGGCCTGGTCGGGGAAGCCCCCGACCCTCAGCTGGCCGACCGGCTGGCCGAGGTCATGGCCAAGGGAATCGAGATCCGGTGAACGGCTGGTTTCTCGCGGCGGGCCTCACCGCGTCCGGTGTGGCCGCGGTGCACATCGCCGCCGGGCACCGGGACGTGGTCCGCCCGCTGCTGTCCTGCGGACTCGCGGACGAACCCCGGCGTGTCCTTCATGTCGTATGGCACATGGTGAGCGTCGACCTGGTGCTCTCCGCGGCCGCCCTGCTCTACCTGGCGCCCGCGGACGATACGTCGGCGACCGGCCCGGTGGCGTGGTTCGTGGCCGCGCACTTCGTCGCGTACACGGCCGCTTTCCTGGTCGTCACGCTGTCGGTCGGCTGGCCGAGGCCACTGCTCCGGCTGCCGCAGTGGATGCTGCTCCTGCCGGTGGCGGTCCTGACGGTGGCGGGTGCCGTGTAGCGGCGGCCGACGGCCCGGGGGATGTACGGCATGCCGTTCAGCTGTCGCGGGCCGCGCGGCGGCGCCTGACCAGGAGCCAGCCGGTCGCCGTCAGGGCGGCCGACGCCGCACCGAGGGGCAGCACCGCGGCTCCGGTGGCGGCGAGGGCGGAAGCCGGGCCCGGGGTGGTACCGGCCGTGGTCGCACCGTTCGTGACGGCGCCGGTCGTGGTGGACGTCGTGCCCGTCCCGCCGGCCACCGCCCCTCCGGCCGTCGAGGTACCGCCGTTCGTGGCCGTGCCGGAGGTGGAGGCCCCCGGGTCCGCGGTCGCGCCGGGGGTGGCGGTGGGGCCCGGGGCGGCGGGGCCGCCGGTCGAGCCGCCGGTCGGACTGCCCGTGGCCGGGCCGGACGGCTGCGCAGTCACCGTGAGCGTCATGGCCGCCGTCCGGGCCGTCCCGGCGTCGTTGCGGAACTCCGCACGGTAGCGGTGGCCGTGGTCGGCGGCGGTCGCCGTGAAGGTGTGGTCGGTCCCGGTGGCTCCGGCCACGGGCCGCCAGGTCGCCCCGGCATCGGCGCTGACCTGCCAGGCGACGGTCGGCGGCGGGGTGCCCTCGGCCCGCGCGGTCAGGGTGACCGCGGCGCCGGCGGCCACCGTCCGGTCGGCCGGATCCTGGACGACCTTCGGCGGTACGGCCCGCTCCAGTTCGGTGATCCTCCCCTCGGCCGGGTTGGTCACGAAGACCGTGCCCCCGCCGGGCCGGACGGCCACCGCCGCCGCCCCCGACTGGGCGTGGTTGCCGGGCAGGGACACGGCCGTGGCCACCTCCTTGAGGTCGCCCGTGCGGTACACGGTGAAGGTGCCGTTGTTGTCGCTCCCGGGCTGGTCGGGGTCACCCGCGTCCTGCCACACCACGTACGCCTCGTGCGTGACCGGGTCGAAGGCGGCCGCCCGGGGCAGGTCGGCGCCGTCGATGGTGGCGACGCGGGCGCCGTCGGGTCCGTACACGACGACGGAGTTGTCGATGCCGACCCATACCCGGCCAGTCTCGGGATCGACCTCGGTGAACCCGCCGAAGCCCTCCCCGGCCGGGAGGTCGAACCCGGCCGTGACCGTGAGGGTGTCCGTGTTCACCTTGTACAGGCGGCGGTTGGGGACGTCGGTGAACCAGACGGTCCGGCGGGCGGCGTCCACCGCGAACGTGTCGCCGCCCTCCAGGGTCACCGACCGTTTCACGACGGCGCCCTCGACCTCCACCTCCGACAGGAGCGGGCCCTGCGCGACCAGGACGGTCGCGGGGTCGGGCCCGGGCGCCGCGTCGGTGACGGCAGCGCCCGTCAGCCAGGCGCCGGCGGCGGCCGCGTCGCCGTCCTTGGCGGTGCCGATCCCGCGCAGCGGGTAGACGAACACGGCGCCGTCGCCGGGCAGCGGGCGCACCAGGCGCGTCACGGCCCGGCGGGCGAGCGTGCCGGTGGGCCCGGGGGCCTGGCCGACCGTGGAGCGGACCCTGCCGTCGGCCGGGTCCAGGGCGTGCAGCCCGCCCTCGTTGACGTCCGCCGTGCCCG
This sequence comes from Streptomyces sp. NPDC090022, assembly GCF_044748145.1. Taxonomy (NCBI): domain Bacteria; kingdom Bacillati; phylum Actinomycetota; class Actinomycetes; order Kitasatosporales; family Streptomycetaceae; genus Streptomyces; species Streptomyces sp. NPDC090022. The sequence goes on along the minus strand of NZ_JBIVFN010000001.1, from coordinate 282,340 downwards.
GCAGGTCCTCCGAACCGACGTACAGCGTCCGGGAGTCCGGGTGCAGCAGGAGGTCGCGCGGGCGGCCCGCCGCGGTGAACTCGGCGGTCTGCCGGTAAACAGCCGCGCCGCCCTCGGGTGCCTGCGGCCCCACGCCGCCGGGGTGGACGGCCGGGCCGAGGGCGAGGACGCCCGCGAGGAACGCGGCGGGGTGGGGGGTCGGCACGGGAACTGCTCCTTGTCGGGAGTGGTCGGGCGCGGTCGGGCGCGGTCGGGCGCCGTCGAGGTGGTCGTCACCGGGACATGCGGTCAGCTGAAGGGGAATGGGGAAGGTTCCCGGGCCGGCGGCTAGTTGAAGGAGATCGGGGCGTGGACGTCGTAGGTGCGCTTGCCCGAGTTGAAGTGGTCGGCGCGGGTGACGACCGCGCACTGCACCGTCTCGCCGCAGATCTGGCCGCCGCCGAGGTCGGCCTTGACGTGGATGGTGACGCTGAAGGTGCCGCCGGGGCCGTACGTGGAGGTGTTGGCCAGGGTCCCGCCGAAGAGGTTGTGGATCCAGTGGGAGGCACCGGTGGTGCCGGACTGGTCCGAGCCGCCGAGGCAGGGGGTCGGCTTGCCCGCTCCCTGCGCCCCGTTCACGGCGCACAGGCCGACGTAGATCCCCTGGCCGGGGTTGTAGCCGCTGCCGGTGACGGTGATGTTCTCGCCGGCCGCGGCGGCCGCGCCGGGCGCGGTGAGGCTGAGCCGGTACGTGGTCCCGCCGTCGGTGACCGTGCGGGTCGCGGTGGCGGCCGAGGCGGAGCCGGCCGGCCCGAGGGCGAGCGCACCGGCGGCAGCGGCGGCGACGGCGGTCCGGGCGGCGGGGCGGACGAGGGAACGGGACAGGGAGAGAGCACGCATGACGGCAGCACCTTTCCAGTGCGGGATGTCCGGCGCGGGGCGCGGGAAGATCGAAAACTGAGGTTAGGCTAACCTAACCTCGATCAAGAAAAAAGGGCGGCTCCGCGCCACTCGACGCGAAACCGCCCTCGATCCGGCGGGGTGTCAACTCCCCTTTCCCGCCCAGGTCTTGCCCGCTGCTACGGCCTATCCGCGATACGTCTCCAGCAGCCTCAGCCAGACTTCGCTCATCGTCGGAAAGGACGGGACCGCGTGCCAGAGCCGGTCCACCGGCACCTCGCCCGCCACCGCGACGGTCGCCGCGTGCAGGAGTTCGCCGGCGCCCGGGCCGACGAAGGTGGCGCCCAGCAGCACCTCGCGGTCGAGGTCGACCAGCATCCGGGCCCGCCCCGTGTAGCCGTCGGCGTACAGGCCCGCTCCGGTGACCTTGCCCAGGTCGTAGTCGACCGCACGCACCCGCAGGCCCGCGCGTTCGGCGTCGGCGAGGGTGGGGCCGACCGCCGCGGCCTCCGGGTCGGTGAAGACCACCTGCGGCAGGGCCGCGGTGTCGGCGGTCGCCGCGTGCGCGCCCCACCGGCCGGTGTCGAGCGCGCCGTCGCCCGCCGCGCGGGCCGCGATGACCGCACCGGCGATCCGGCCCTGGTACTTGCCCTGATGGGTCAGCAGGACACGGTGGTTGACGTCCCCGACGGCGTACAGCCAGTCGTGTCCGGTGACCAGGCAGGTGTCGTCCACGGGCAGCCAGCCGCCGGGGGTGAGCCCGACCGTGTCGAGCCCGATGTCGTCCGTGCGCGGCGCGCGCCCGGTGGCCATCAGCAGTTCGTCGCCCTCGACCGTCTCGCCGCCCTCCAGGACGACCGTGACCGGCCCGGTCGAGCCGTCCCGTACGACCGCCTCGACGTCCACACCCGTACGTACGACCGCGCCCGCCGCGCGCAGCGCCTCGGCGACGAGCTCGCCGGCGAAGGGCTCCATCCGGGGCAGCAGGCGGTCACCGCGCACCAGCACGGTGACCTGGGAGCCCAGGGCCTGCCAGGCGGTGGCCATCTCGGCCGCGACCACCGAACCGCCCACGATGACCAGCCGTCCCGGCACGTGCCGGGCGGAGGTGGCCTCCCGGCTGGTCCAGGGGCCGGCGTTCTCGACGCCGGGCAGGTCGGGGACCACGGCCCGGGTACCGGTGGCGACCACGACAGCGTGCCGGGCGGCGAGCACCTGGTGCACCCCCTCGGGGCTGGTCACGGCGACCTTGCGGGGGCCGTGGAGCCGGCCGTGCCCGCGGTAGAGGTGGGCGCCGATGGAATCCAGCCAGTCCTGCTGGCCGTCGTCCTTCCAGTTCCCGGTCCAGTAGTCGCGGTGGGCGAACACGGCCGCGCTGTCCAGCGGCCCCCGCACCGCCTGCGCCAGCCCCGGCACCTGGCGCGCCTCGGACCGGGCCAGCGCCGGGCGCAGCAGCGCCTTGCTCGGCACACAGGCCCAGTACGAGCACTCGCCGCCGACGAGCTCGCTCTCGACCACGGCGGTGGTCAGCCCGGCGGCGCGGGTCCGGTCGGCGACGTTCTCGCCGGCCGGTCCCGCGCCCAGTACTACGACGTCGTATTCAATGGCTTCCGTCATGCGGTCCAGTGTCACGGCAGCGCCGACGCGCCACGCCGCAACCACCGGACCCCGGCGTGCCGGACCGGTCGGCCCGGTTCAGCCGGCCGGTTCAACCAGTTCAGCCGGTTCAACCAGTTCAGCCGGTGCCCTCGCCGGCCTCCTTCGCGGTGTCGCCGGCCGGGCCGCTCACCGCACCCTGCTGCTCGGCGGCGATCTTCGCGCGCACCTCGTCCATGTCCAGGGCGCGCGCCTGCCCGATCAGCTCCTCCAGCATCGGCCCCGGCAGCGCGCCGGGCTGCGAGAAGATGGCCACCTGGTCCCGGATGATCATCAGGGTGGGGATGGACCGGATCTCGAACGCGGCGGCCAGCTCCGCCTGCGCCTCCGTGTCGACCTTCGCAAAGACCAGGTCGGAGTGGGTCTCCGAGGCCTGCTCGAAGACCGGGGCGAACCCCCGGCACGGTCCGCACCACTCCGCCCAGAAATCGATCAGCACGAAATCGTTCTCGCTGACCGTCTGGTCGAAGTTCTCCTTGGTGAGCTCGACTGTAGCCACGGTGTTCCGGCCTCCTTCAGGCTTGCGTATGCCCCCCACAACGAACGGAGGGCCCCAGTCATTCCGCGGGCCCGTGCACCGCTGCCGGTGTTCGTCCGAACGGGTGCCCGGAGCAGGTGTCTAGAACGGGTGCGGGGCCGGGGTGCGGCGCGAGGTGGTCCAGCGCAGTTCGGTGAAGGCCTCCAGGTTGGACTCGCCTCCGAAGCGGGCGCCGGTACCGGAGTCCCCGAACCCGCCGAAGGGGGCCACCGCCTCGTCGTTGACGGTCTGGTCGTTGATGTGCACGGTCCCCGTCGGGATCCGCTCGGCCAGCTCCAGGCCGCGCGCCGGGTCACCGGTGACGATGCCCAGCGAGAGCCCGTACGGGCCGGCCGCGGCCATGGCCACCGCCTCCTGCTCGGTGGTGAAGGAGCGTACGGGCGCGACCGGGCCGAAGACCTCCTCCGCGTACGCCGGGGTGTCGTCGGCGACGCCCGCGAGCACCGTCGGCCGGTAGAAGAGGTCCTCGTGGGTACCGCCGGCGACCAGCTTGGCGCCCTGCTCGGTGCTGGCCTCGACGAGCGCGTGGACCCGGTCGCGCTGGGCCGCGTCGATCAGCGGGCCGAGGTGGACCCGCTCGCGGTGGGGGTCGCCGACCGCGAGCGACTCGGCGCGGGCGGCGAGCCGCTCGACGTACTCGTCGTAGAGGGAGGAGTGCACCAGGTGCCGGCCGGCGGTCATGCAGACCTGGCCCTGGTGGAAGAAGGAGCCGAAGGAGGCCTGGGCGACCGCGGCCTCGACATCGGCGTCGCGCAGCACCAGCAGCGCCGAGTTGCCGCCCAGTTCCAGGTGGGCGCGGGTGAGGTGGCGGCCGGCGAGTTCGGCGACCCGGCGCCCGCTCGCGGTCGAGCCGGTGAACGACACGACGCGGACATGCGGTTCGGCGACGACGGCGGCTCCGATGCGCGCGTCGCCCGGCAGCACGTGCAGCAGGCCGCCGGGCAACCCGGCGGCGGCGAACAGCGCGGCGAGCGCCAGCCCGCCGGACACGGCGGTGCGGGCGTCGGGCTTGAGCAGCACGGCGTTGCCGAGGGCGAGCGCGGGCGCCACGGAACGCATCGCCAGGATCAGCGGGACGTTGAAGGGCGCGATGACGCCGACGACTCCGGCGGGCACCCGCCGGGTGTACGACAGCCGGGGCGCCTCGCTGGGCAGCACCTGGCCGGTGGGGCGCGAGGCGAGCGCGGCGGCCTCGTAGCACTCCTGGGCGGCGACGTGCAGCTCGAAGTCGGCCTTGCCCGGGATGGACCCCGACTCCCGGACCAGCCAGTCGCGCAGTTCGTCGGCGTGGCGGGCGAACAGGTCACCGGCGCGGCGCAGGACGGCCGCGCGCTCGGTGTGGGTGGCGGCCGCCCAGTCGCGCTGGGCGGCGTGCGCCCGTACGGCCGCCTCGGCGACGTCGGGTACGGCAGCGAGATCGAGGGTGGCGAGGATGCGGCCGGTCGCGGGCTCGACGACCGGGGCCGTGCCGCCCCTCAGTGTCGGTCCGTCCTGCCAGATGGTGGGGTCGAGGAGCGGCATGGCGCGGGGCCTCCGGGGCTGGGCTGGGCAGGGGTGAGGATGGGGGGTGGCGGGCGGAGCACGCGCCATGGTGCCAGACCGGATGCCTCAATTCTGTTCAGTTATTGGGCAGTTGCCGAGCGACCTGACCGGAAACCATCGACCCCACCGCCCGACCGACCGAGGGCACGGGTCCGGGCCCGGCCGCCCGGCCGCCCGGCAGCCGGGGGGCACGGGGCAAGCACCGCCGCCCGGGGAGCCGGGGTCCGGCCACCGCCACCCGCCCGGCACGGCCCCCGCCACCGCCGCCCGGCCCACCGGGAAGCACAGGTCCAGGCACCACCGCCCAGCCGAACTGGGGGCACGGCCCGGACACCGCCGCCCGCCCAGCCGACCGGCACGGCCCCCACCGCCGCCCGGCCCACCCGTAAGCACAGGTCCAAGCACCACCGCCCAGCCGAACTGGGGGCACGGCCCGGACACCGCCGCCCGCCCAGCCGACCGGCACGGCCCCCGCCACCACCGCCCGGCCGACCGGGGGCACGGGTCCGGGCACGGCCGCCCGGCCCACCGGGGCACGGCCCCGGGCACCGGCTGCCGACAACGACCACCGGACCGGGGACGCCGAAGCGCATCGATCCCCCATCCGGCCACAGCCCGGCCACGGCTACGGCCGCCAAGGGGCGGTCGCCGAACCGGCCGCCCGGGGTCATCGGCCCTCATGGTCACCGGCAGCGGGCGTCGGCGTCGTTCGCGGCCACCGGCCACGGTTGTCATCGGCCGCGCTGCGCACCACGGCGGGTACCGTTCGGGGCCACCGGCCACCCGGGCGGTACCGCTCGCGGCCACCGGCCACCCCCGACCCCGCACCGGGCGCGCCTGCGCCTCGTCAGCGTTCCAGGACGAGTGCGATGCCCTGGCCGACGCCGATGCACAGTGCCGCCATGCCCGTGCCCGAGCCCGCCGCCGCGAGCTGGTGCGCGACCGCGCCCGCCAGGCGGGCGCCGGACGCGCCCAGCGGGTGCCCGATCGCGATCGCCCCGCCGCGCGGGTTGACCACGGCCGGGTCCAGCTCGGGCCACGCCGACAGGCAGCCCAGCGCCTGCGCGGCGAAGGCCTCGTTGAGTTCGAGGACGTCGAGGTCGCCGAGGCCCCGCCCGGCCTTGGCCAGGGCGCGCTGGACCGCCTCGACGGGACCGAGCCCGAACAGCTGCGGCTCGATGCCGGTCACGGCCGACGCCCGGATCCGGGCCAGCGGCTCGCGCCCGGTCGCCCGCAGTCCCTCCTCGTCGACCAGCAGCAGCGCGGCGGCGCCGTCGTTGAGCGGCGAGGCGTTGCCCGCGGTGACCGTACCGTCCGGACGGAACGCGGGCTTCAGCCGGGCCAGGGCCTCCAGCGACGAGTCCGCACGGATGCACTCGTCGCGCGACAGGTCCACGCCCGGGTAGGGGACGACCTCGCCGTCGTACTGCCCGGCGGCCCAGGCGGCCGCCGCCTTGCGGTGGCTGGCCAGGGCGAACGCGTCCTGCGCGGCCCGGTCGATGCCGTACTTGTCGGCGATCAGTTCCGCGCCCTCCCCCAGCGAGACGGTCCACTCCGCGGACATCCGGGGGTTCGTCATGCGCCAGCCCAGGGTGGTGGACCACATCTGCTGGTGCGCGGCGGGGAAGGTGCGCTCGGGCTTCTGCACCACCCAGGGGGCGCGGGTCATCGACTCGACGCCGCCGGCGATGGCGACCGAGGCGTCCCCGACGGCGATGGCCCGGGCGGCCTGGATCACGGCCTCGAGGCCGGAGCCGCACAGCCGGTTGACGGTGACGCCGGGCACGCCGACGGGCAGACCGGCGAGCAGGACGGCCATCCGGGCGACGTCCCGGTTGTCCTCACCGGCCCCGTTGGCGTCGCCGAAGACGACGTCGTCGATCCGCTCCGGGTCGAGCCCGGGCGTACGGTCGACCAGCGCGCGGACGACATGGGCGGCCAGGTCGTCCGGGCGGACCCCGGCGAGGGCCCCGCCGAACTTCCCGACGGGGGTGCGGACGGCGTCGACGATGAACACGTCGCGGATGCTCATGGGTTCTCCTGGGCGGATCCGTGCGGGCGCGCCGGTGGGCGCGCCCGCAGTCTCCGTCCCCCGATCACGGCCTGTCAACGCCTGTCGACGCCCCCCCGGCGCCCCCCGGCGCCCTCCGGCCCGTCAGCGGCGCGCAAACCCGGTCCCGTCCGGTCCGCGCCCCGCCGGGCCCCTTCCGGCCCACGCGGGGCGGCGGCGGCCGTCAGGTCGACTCGCGGGGGATCGCCACCGCCGCCATCAGCCCGGCCCGCTCGGTCGTCTCCGCGGGCTCGCGCACCACACGGTCGACGAGCGTCGCCAGGTGTTCGCCGGTGGGCATCTCGATCTGTACGGTGCTCAGCCGCGGCCGCAGCAGCCGGCCCAGCAGCAGGTCGTCGGCGCCCATGACGGCGACGTCGTCGGGCACCCGCAGGCCCTCGTCCTGGAGGGCGCGCATCAGGAGCATCGCGTACTCGTCGTTGTACGCGAACACGGCGTCGAGCCCGAGCGCGGGCCAGCGCCGGGCCAGCTCGGCGGCCGACCGCTCGGTGTAGGCCAGCGACAGGGGCACCGCCTCCACCCCCGGCACCGAGAGCGCGCCCCGCAGTCGCGGGGCGGAGAAGAGTTCGAGCCCGGCCTCCTCGGGGACCACCACACCGATCCGGCGGTGGCCGCGTTCGAGGAGGTGGGCGGCGGCGCACGCGCCGACCTCGCTCTGGTCCATGACCAGGGCGTGGGCGCCGGGCACGGTGGCCGGGCCGAGGGTGATCACGGCCTTGGCCCCGGCGCGCTTGAGGGTGGCGACGTTGCGCGCGGTGAGGGTGATCTCGCCGAGGGAGATCACCGCGACCGGGCGCAGTTCGGCCCAGGCCCGGGCCGCCTGGTCACCGCCCAGGCCGAGGCTGCCGTACTGGACGACGGTGTAGTCCAGGCGGCGCAGGGCCCACTGGAACTCGTTGAGGAAGGCGCTGTACAGCGGGCCCGCGGGGACGTGGGACGTGGGCAGCAGCACGATCCGGGTGTGGCCGGCGCGCAGGCTGCGGGCGGCCGCGTGGGGCACGTAACCGAGTTCCTCGGCGGCCTCGCGGACCTTGCGGCGGGTGGGCTCGCTGATCCGTACGGCTTCCGCGTTGTTCAGGACGTAGCTGACCGTGGCGCGCGAGACCCCGGCGAGGCGGGCGACGTCGGCGCTGGTCGGGGCGGTTGACGGCGGGGCCGAGGAGGTCGACGCGTGCTGGGCCCGCGGCTTCGGCGACTTCGGTGACTGTGACATTGCGCAGGCATCTTTCCAGACCGGTTGTCTTCGATTGTCTCCGAGGGCTGGCGGTTGGCCGGAAACGAATGCTACACAGTGGTTACGCGAGTAACTGACACGTGTAACTCGGGTGTCACATCCCGCTCGTCCAGGTGTGCCCCCACGCGTCACCTCGCACCCCGCCGTGCCGCCGCCCTGCCGCGCTCCGTCGCACCCCCGCCGTCGCGACAGGGCGGCGCGCACCCCCTCTCACCCACCCCGAACCCACCCCGAACCCACCCCGAACCCCTGCCCAGGAGGGCACCGTGGCCCTTTCCTCCCCCGGCACCGGCAACGACACCGCCGAGTCCTCCCCCGCCGCGTCCTCGGCGGCCGCCCCCGCCCGCGGTCTGCTGCCCCTGCTGCTGGTCGGCAACACCGCCATGTACGCGCTCTACACCGGTGTCGCCGGCGTGCTGCTCGCGCTCCACGTCGAGGACGTCGACCCCGCGAACAAGGTGGCCGACTTCGGCCTGATCGCGGGGGTCTCGGCCATCTTCGCGACGGTGTTCAACCCGGTCGCGGGCGCCCTCTCCGACCGCAGCGGACGGCGCAACCCGTGGATCCTCGGCGGCGGACTGGCCGCCGTACCCGCGATGTTCCTGCTCGGCTTCGCCGACACCATCCTGCTGATCACCATCGCCTGGTGCCTGGGGCAGGCCGTGATGAACGTCTACCAGGCCGCCATCACCTCCGTGGTGCCCGACCGGGTCCCGGTGGGCGCACGCGGCAAGGCCTCCGCGGCGGTCGGTCTCGGCCTGCCCTTCGGCTCGACGATCGGCGCGCTGGCGGGCGCCGCGTTCTCCGAGGACTACCGCACCGGATACCTCGTCTTCGGCGCGATCGTGGCGGCCGCCGCCCTGCTGTTCACGGTCTGCTCCCGCGAGGAGCGGCTGCCGGCGCGCGCGCCGGTGCCCGCGCGCGCCCAGCTCGCCGCGTTCGCCGGGGCGCTGGCCCACCACGACTTCCGGTGGGCCTTCATCGGGCGCGCGCTGCTGGTGCTCGGGTACTTCGCGGTGAGCGGGTACCAGCTGTACGTCCTCCAGGACCGCACCGTGCTGCCCCAGGGCATGGAGCCCGAGGCCGCCGTGGCCGTACTGATGCCGCTGACCAGCGTGGCGATGGTCGTCTCGACCGTGGTGGGCGGCTACCTCTCCGACCGGTTCGACCGGCGCAAGCTGTTCGTCGGGGCGTCCGCGCTGCTGTCGGCGCTGGCGCTGCTGATCCCGGCACTGTCGGCGAGCTGGCCCGCGATGCTGGCGTTCGCCGTGGTCAACGGGCTGGGCTTCGGCTGCTACATGGCCGTGGACACCGCCCTGGTGACGATGGTGCTCCCGAAGGCGGAGGACGCGGCGCGCGGTGTTCTCCGATCCCGCCTGGCACCTGGCGAGCCCCGGGGAGAGGTTCGGGCCGGAGCTGTTCGCGCAGTTCAAGGCGGCGTCCGGGGAACGGATCCGGGAGCTGAACCCGCGCTGGGAGGAAGCGGACATCGACATCGAGCTGGCCACGCTGGCCCTGTGGGACGAGACGGCCGCGGGGAGCCTGGCGGCGCTCGCTGGACAGGACCTGCTCCCGGCGGCGCCCGTCGTGCCCTCGCTCGTCCAGGTCGCCGACCCCAGCTTCCTGATCCCGTCGCAGCGGGCGGAGCTCCTGGCGGAGCGCGGCTTCGAGGTCCGGTCGGTCGCCGGGGCCGGGCACACCATCCACCGGGACGACTTCGACGGTTTCATGGCCTCGCTGGAAGGCTGGATCTAGCCAGCTCCGGACCCGCCCGTTACTGTCGAGCTACTGATCGGTAACGGGGAGGTCCGGTGTCGGTTCCGGTAGCGGCGTCCAGGTCCGACGGGCTGGCGCAGACCGCACGAGCGCTCGCCGAAGGCACGGTCTCCTCACGGGAGTCGACCGAGCGGGCCCTGGAGCGGATCGCGGTCTCGCAGCCCGTGCTCAACGCCTTCCGGATCGTACGGGCGCAGGCCGCGCTCGCCGAGGCGGACGCGGCCGACCGGCGGCTGGCCGCCGGGGAGCGGCAGCCGCTGCTGGGGGTGCCGCTCGCCGTCAAGGACGACATGGACGTGGCCGGGCTGCCGACCGCGTTCGGCTGCCCGGGGGACTTCCCGCCGAAGATCGCCGACAGTGAGGCCGTACGCCGGCTGCGCGCGGCCGGGGCCGTGATCGTCGGCAAGACGCAGACGCCGGAGCTGGGTCAGTGGCCGTTCACCGAGGGCCCCGCCTTCGGCGAGACCCGCAACCCGTGGAACCCCGCGTACACGCCCGGGGGTTCCTCGGGCGGTTCGGCGGCCGCGGTGGCCGCCGGGCTGGTGCCGGCGGCCCTGGGTTCGGACGGCGCCGGTTCGGTCCGGATCCCCGCCGCGTGGACGCACCTGGTCGGCATCAAGCCGCAGCGCGGCCGCATCTCCACCTGGCCTGAGCCGGAGTCGTTCCGCGGCCTGACGGTCAACGGCGTGCTGGCCCGTACGGTCGCCGACGCGGCACTGCTGCTGGACGCGGCGAGCGGTGCGCACCCCGGCGACCTGCACCGTCCGGCTCCGATCGACGCGGTCGCGGCCGCCGGCCGGGCGCCGCGGCGGCTGCGGATCGCGCTCTCCTTCGGGATGGCGTTCACCGCGACGCCCAAGTCCCTGGATCCGGTGGTCCGTTCGGCCGTGGAGCGGCTGGCCGGACGGCTGGAGTCACTGGGGCACGAGGTGGTGCCCGAGGACCCGCGGTACGGACAGATCGGGCTGACCTTCGTGCCGCGTGCCACCCGCGGGGTGCGCGACTGGCGGGTGCGGGTGCCCGATCCGGCGCTGCTGGATCCGCGCACCCACGAGGCCATGCGCACCGGTCGGCTGCTGGGCGGGCTGCCGCTGCGCGTCGCCCGGCGGGCGGAGGCTCTGCTCCAGCACCGGATCGGGGAGATCTTCGGCCGCTTCGACGTGGTGCTCACGCCGACGACGGCCACCCCGCCGCTGCGCATCGGGGCCCTGGCCGGGCTCGGCGCCCTCGGCACCGACCGGGCGATGATCGCCGCCTGCCCGTACGCGTGGACGTGGAACATCCTGGGCTGGCCGGGCATCAGCGTCCCGGCCGGCTTCACCCCCGACGGCCTCCCCCTGGGCGCCCAGCTCCTGGGCCCGGCGGCTTCCGAACCCCGCCTGATCTCGCTGGCGGCCCAACTGGAGGCGGCGGAAGCCTGGTCCACCCACTGGCCCCCGGCCCTGCCCGCGCCTGCGCCCGCGCCCGCCTAGGGCTTACGTGGGGCCCGGGTCGGGGCGCCGGCGGTCGACGGTGTCGCCGGTGAGCGTGAGCCAGGCGCCCTCGGCCAGGGGAACGGGGTCGGGGCAGGACGTGCCCGGGTAGGCGAGTTCGGCGACGGGACGCAGGGTGCGGGCGTCCAGGAGGACATGGCGGGGCGCGTCGGGCCGGGCGTCGGGGGCTCCGGCGGCCGCGGCGAGGATCCGGTGGCGGTCGAGGAAGCCGGGCCGGCCGGCGAGGAGCAGGCCGTCGGGCAGGAGGTCGGCGGCCGACGCCTCGACCGGTGTCCAGTGGCCGGGGTGGTGGCGCGAGAGGTGGCGGCCGGGGCGGTGGCGCGCGAGCCGGCTCCCGTCGGCGGCGACCTTGAGGAAGTCGTCCCGGACGAGCCCGGGGCCGGCGAACGGCTCGTCCCAGCGGCCGATGCCGACGGTGTGCAGCGTGCCGTCGTACAACTCGACGAGCAGGGCGTGGGCGGCGTCCCGGGCGCGCCCCTGCCCCTGCCCCTGGATCACGTTCAGTTGCACCTCGCGGGCCCGCGGCGCGAGGGACTGCTGGAACGCGTACGTCGCGCCGGACCCGGGCAGCGCCACCGCGGCCACCGGCTTCCCCGTGACCAGGTCCAGTGCCACGCACACCTCGCCGGGGTAGTCCCGGCCGGGCACGGCGGCCGCCGGCACCACGGCGAACAGGTGTGCGCCGGCCGGGTCGGCCGTACAGGCGCCGACCCCGTCCCAGGCCGGATGCCCGTGCGCCCAGCGCTCCCGCCCGTCCGCCTCGTACACGGTGACGGTGCCCGGCCCTCCGACCGCGACCCCGCCGCCGGGCACCGGCGACGCGTACCGGGCGCCGCCCCCGAAGACCCCGTCCCGCCAGGCGACGACGCCCTCCCCGCGGCCCGCCGGCGCCACCCGCCCGACCCGGACCCCGTCCCCCGCGGGGGCCACCACCCAGTACGCGCCGCCCCGCACCAGCCACCGGCAGTCCGGGGGCACCTCCTCACCGGCCATCAGCTCCACGCACTGCCGCTCACGTTCCATGGGCCCCCCATTGCCGGCGAACGGCCGCGGGACGGAACGGACATGACCCCTGCCCGGGTCTGTGGGGGCGATGGCGTGAGCCGGGTGACGGCTCTCTTCGACCACACCGATCAGCCCGGCCGCGCCGGGGCCGCTGCCACCACCGAGGCCGATCCGCGTGCGATCGGGCCGGTGCGGACCTCCTACGCGCCCGACCACGACGGGGACCCCGACCCCGGGGAGATCGTCTGGACCTGGGTGCCGTTCGAGGAGAACGACGGGCGCGGCAAGGACCGGCCGGTGCTCGTCGTGGCCCGGGAGCCCGGCGACACGCTGCTCGCGGTGCAGCTGTCCAGCAAGCGGCACGACCACGACCGCGAGTGGGTGCCGATCGGCACCGGGCCGTGGGACCGCGACGGGCGGGAGTCCTGGGTGGACGTGGACCGGGTGCTGCGGGTCCACGACCGCAGCATGCGGCGCGAGGCGTGCGCCCTGGACCGGGGCCGCTTCCAGCGGGTGGTGCACCGGCTGCGCGAGCGGCACGGCTGGCAGTAGCCCGGCGGCGGGAGGTCGGCCCGCCGGGCGACCGCGCCGCCCGGACCGGGCCTCGTGGTCGGTGTCCTGGGCGTCCGCCGCTCCCCGTCATGGGCGCGTCCTACGGATTTTCGAACACGGAATCGAACGCCTGTCGGGTCCGGCCCTCGCGGTCCAGGATGGCGAAGACCACCCGGTCGAAGGCGCCCGCGAACCGGCCCCGCAGCAGGTCGCGGAAGGCCGTGGCCACCTGGGCCGGGTCGTTCTGGAAGACCCCGCACCCCCACGCCCCCAGCACCAGCTGCCGGTGGCCGTGCAGCACCGCCGTCTCCAGGACTCGTTCCGCACGCCGGGCCAGGGCCGCCGGGATGCCGGCCGCCCGTTCGGGCTCCTGGCGGCGGATGACCCCCGCGTTGGGGGCCGGCGACGTCAGGAAGGTGGCCAGGAAGGGCTCGGGGAGCAGTTCGCCCTGGTCGTCGCGGAAAACCGGTACCCCCGGGGAGTGAATCACCCGGTCGGTGTAGAACGTCGAGCGCAGCGCGCGGTGGGCCTCGTAGTACTCCGGGGCCTCGAGCAGCGTCTCGTAGAGCGCCGAGGCCCGGCACAGCGCCTCCTCCTGGGCCTTGGCCCCGCGCACGTATCCGCCCCCGGGATTGCGGGCCGACGCGAAGTTCAGCACCGCCACGGGGCCGTCCGCCGCGAGCCTGCGCGCCGCGACCGTACTGCTCTCCCCCGTCACCTCGACGGCGATCCGGCCGCCCCCGCCCACCGGCTGCTCGTCTGGAATGACCTGGTTTGGCCCGTATATCCTGGTTTCCGCCCTGGCATCCGCCACGGCGGCGGCGAGGGAGACCTCCCGCCCCGACCGCGTCCGGTACCCACCGGCCGCCACGATCTCCGCGTTCTCCCGCGCGATGGCGCGCAACCTGCTGCTCATACCGCGATCCTCACGAACCGCGCGGCGGGACCGCAACGCAAATACACGGCAACACCGACGGCACCGGCGGCACCGCCGGCACCGCCGGCACCGGCGACGTGGATGGCGCGGATCGCATGATTCGCGCGCCCAGAGGGACGGGTAGGCACGGGTGATGCAACGGCTTACGACAGGAGACGAGGATCCGGTCATGCCACAGCCTCCGCCTCTCATCCGTTCCCGCAACCGCGCGCTCACCGAGACCGACGCCGAGGACCTGGTGCACGGCATCTGTTTCAAAACGGGCCCGCCCCGCCTCCTCGGGGCCGAACTCGAATGGCTGGTGGTGGACGCCGAGCACCCCGCCCGCCCCCTCCCGCCCGATCTGCTCGTCGCCGCGCACGACGCGGCCCGCGCCCTGCCACTGCGCTCCACCGTCACCGTCGAACCCGGTGGCCAGCTCGAACTCAGCTCCGCCCCCGCCGCCTCGCTGACCCGTTGCGTGGACGACCTCCAGGCCGATCTGGCCGCCGTCCGGGGCGCCCTGCACGACCTCGGCCTCCTCCTGCACGGCTGCGGCAACGACCCGCGCCGGCCCGCGCGCCGGGTGCTCGACAGCCCGCGCTACCGGGCCATGGAGGCCTACCTCGACCGCACCGGCCCGGCCGGCCGCGCCATGATGCGCTCCTCGGCCTCCGTGCAGGTCTGCGTGGACGCCGGCCACGAGGAGCCGGGCCCGCTGGGGCACGGGCGCCGCTGGCACCTGGCCCATCTGATCGGCGCCGTGCTGGTCTCCGCCTTCGCCAACTCCCCCGCCCACGACGGCCCGTACGCGGGCTGGCGGTGCTCCCGCCAGGCCCAGTGGAGCGATCTCGACCCCCGCCGCGCGCTCGCCCCGCCGCTGGACGCCGCGCCCCGCGCGGGCTGGGTGCGGCACGCCCTCGACACCGAGGTGATGTGCGTACGGGCGGACGGCGACGACCCCTGGACCGTCCCCGACGGCCTCACCTTCCGCGACTGGCTGCGCACCGGCGGGCCCCGCCCGGCCACCGCCGACGACCTCGAGTACCACCTGACCACGCTGTTCCCGCCGGTCCGGCCGCGCGGCCACCTGGAGCTGCGCATGATCGACGCGCAGCCGGGCGACGACGGCTGGCTGGTCCCGGTGGCCGTCGCGCACGCGCTGTTCGACGACCATGAGGCCGCGGAGACCGCGTACCGGGTGGCCAAGGGCCTCGCCGACACGTACGGTTCCCAGCCCGCCCCCCGCAACCGGCTCTGGCGTTCGGCCGCCCGCCGGGGACCGGCCGACCCGGAGCTGCGCACGGCGGCCGCCACCTGTTTCCGGGCCGCCGGCGAGGCCCTGCCCCGCCTGGGCGCCTCCACCGAAGTCCTGGACGCGGTGGCCGCCTTCACCGAGCGCTACGTCCTGCGCGGCCGGTGCCCGGCCGATGACGTCCACGCCCCGACCGCCGGGAAGGAACCGCGCCCGTGACCACCGAAGCCGCCCGCCCGGCCCACCCCGATCTGCGCGAGCGGGTGTTCGGCGCCCTGACCGCCGCCCGCGCCCGGACCGCCCTGCTCACCGACGCCGTCGACGAGCGGGACCTGACCGCCCAGCACTCTCCCCTGATGTCCCCGCTGGTCTGGGACCTCGCGCACATCGGCAACCAGGAGGAGCTGTGGCTCCTGCGCCGGGTCGCCGGCCGCGAGGCGATGCGCCCGGACATCGACCCCCTCTACGACGCCTTCGAGCACCCGCGCGCCGAGCGGCCCAAGCTGCCGCTGCTCGGCCCGGCCGAGGCCCGGGCGTACGCGGCGGAGGTGCGCGGCCGGGTCACCGACCTGCTGGAGCGCACCCCGCTGGAGGGATCGCCGCTGCTCGACACCGCGTTCGCCTTCGGGATGATCGCGCAGCACGAACAGCAGCACGACGAAACCATGCTGATCACCCATCAGCTGCGGTCGGGGCCGGCCGTACTCACCGCGCCCGATCCGCTGGTCCCGGCCGGTCCGCCGCCGGCCGCCCGTGAAGTCCTCGTCCCGGCGGGACCGTTCACCATGGGCACCTCCACCGAGCCGTGGGCCCTGGACAACGAGCGGCCCGCGCACCCCCGGACGACGGCGGCCTTCTGGATCGACACCGTCCCGGTCACCTGCGGCGCGTACCGGGCCTTCATCGCCGACGGCGGCTACCGCGAACCGCGCTGGTGGGCCCCGGAGGGCTGGGAGCAGATCCGCAAGCACTCCATCGAGGCCCCCCTGTTCTGGCACCGGGAGGGCGAGATCTGGCTGCGGCGCCGGTTCGGCGTGACCGAGCCGGTGCCGGACGCGGAACCGGTTCTGCACGTCAGCTGGTACGAGGCCGACGCGTACGCCCGCTGGGCGGGACGGCGGCTGCCGACGGAGGCCGAGTGGGAGAAGGCCGCCCGGTACGACCCGGCGACCGGCCTCTCGCGCCGCTACCCGTGGGGGGATGCCGACCCGACGCCGGAGCGGGCCAACCTCGGCCAGCGGCACCTGCGCCCGGCGCCGGCCGGCAGCTACCCGGCCGGGGCCTCCCCGCTGGGGGTGCGCCAGCTGATCGGCGACGTGTGGGAGTGGACGGCGAGCGACTTCCTGCCGTATCCGGGCTTTCGCGCCTTCCCCTACCGCGAGTACTCGGAGGTGTTCTTCGGGCCGGCCCACAAGGTGCTGCGCGGTGGCTCCTTCGCCGTGGCGCCGGTGGCCTGCCGGGGCACGTTCCGCAACTGGGACCTGCCGGTGCGCCGGCAGATCTTCTCCGGGTTCCGGACCGCGAGGGACGCCTGATGTGCCGTCATCTGGCCTACATAGGCCCGCCGGTACGCCTGGGCCGGCTGCTCACCGATCCCGAGCACTGCCTGGTGCGGCAGTCCTACGCGCCGCGCAGGCAGCGGTACGGCACGGTCAACGCGGACGGCTTCGGCGTCGGCTGGTACGCCGAGGGCGACCCGGCGCCGGCCCGCTACCGCCGGGCGGGCCCGATCTGGGGCGACGCCTCGTTCGCCGACCTCGCGCGGGTGGTGCGCAGCGAGGCGGTGCTGGCCGCCGTACGCGACGCGACGCGCTCCGGCGCCGACGGGGAGGCGGCGGCCGCGCCGTTCGCCGCGGGCCCGTGGCTGTTCAGCCACAACGGCGCGGTGCGCGACTGGCCGGGGTCGGCCGCCGATCTGGCCCTCGGCCTGCCGCCCCGGGAACTGCTCGAACTCGCCGCCCGCACGGACGCGGCCCTGGTGTGGGCCCTGGTGCTGCACCGGCTGCGGGCCGGTGACGACCTCGGTACGGCGCTGGCCGAACCGGTGCAGGAGCTGTCGGCCGCGGCGCCCGACTCCCGGCTCAACCTGCTGCTCACCGACGGCGCGGCGATCGCCGCGACCGCGTGGGGCGATTCCCTGTGGTACCTGGCCGACCCGGGCGGCGGGGGCCGCACGGTCGTCGCGTCGGAGCCGTACGACGACGATCCGCGCTGGCGCGAGGTGCCGGACCGGACCCTGCTGACGGCGACCCGCACCCGTGTCGCCCTCACCCCGCTCAAGGAGAACCACCTGTGAGTGACTTCCAGTTGACCCGGACCCTCGACGACGACGCCGCCGAGAAGGCGCTGCGCGCGGATGTGCTGCACGGCCTGACGCAGACCCCCAAGTCGCTGCCGCCGAAGTGGTTCTACGACGCGCGGGGCAGCGACCTCTTCGAGGAGATCACCCGGCTGCCCGAGTACTACCCGACGCGCGCCGAGCGGGAGATCCTGCTGGAGCGCGCCCAGGAGATCGCGGCGGCCAGCCGGGCGCGGACCCTGGTCGAGCTGGGTTCGGGGTCCTCGGCCAAGACCCGGCACCTGATCGAGGCCATGCCGGCGCTCGACACGTACATCCCGGTGGACGTGAGCGAGAGCGCGCTGGCGGGTGCGGCGGGGGTCCTGCTGGCCTCGCACCCGGGGCTGAGGGTGCACGCGCTGCTGGCGGACTTCACGCAGCCGCTGCACCTGCCCGAGAGCCCCGAGCCGCGGCTGGTGGTGTTCCTGGGCGGCACGATCGGCAACCTGGTGCCGGCCGAGCGCGCGACGTTCCTGGCGGCCGTCCGGGCGATGCTCTCGCCCGGCGACGCCCTGCTGATGGGGACGGACCTGGTCAAGGAGGAGTCGGTCCTGGTGGCGGCGTACGACGACGCCCAGGGGGTGACGGCGGAGTTCAACAAGAACGTGCTCGCCGTCATCGACCGTGAGCTCGACGCCGACTTCCACACGGCGGACTTCGACCACGTGGCGGTGTGGAACCGGGAGCAGGAGTGGATGGAGATGCGGCTGCGGGCCCGGTCGGAACTGACGGTGAAGATCCGGGCCCTGGACCTGGTCGTGGCGTTCGCGGCGGGTGAGGAGATCCTGACGGAGATCTCCGCCAAGTTCCGTCAGGAGGGGGTGCGCAAGGAGCTGGCGGCGGCGGGGCTGGAGCTGACCCAGTGGTGGACCGACGCGGCGGGCCGCTTCGCGCTGTCGCTGTCGGTGGCGGACGGGGAGGTGCGCACCGGTTCCCTCGGCGGATAGGGGACGGCGGGCACGCCCGAGGAGGCGGTGACGGCTTCCTCGGCGGCCGCGGCGAGTTCCCGCCGGTCCGGGTGCCGGCCCGGCGGGATGCGCGGCAGCAGCCGTACCTCGGCCCGCAGGCCGCGGGCGCGGGCGATCCGCCACAGGGAGGCGGGCAGCGGGTCGTCCCCGACGAAGGCGGGCGTCCCGGCGAGCCGGCCGCCGTCGAGGACGTAGCCGAGCTGTACGGGCTGGACGGGGACCTGTGCGTCCAGGGCGGCCTGGAACGCGGCCCGCCGGAACCGTCCCTGGGCGCGGCCGCACCAGGTGCTGCCCTCGGGGAAGACGGTGACGCGGTCCCCGGCGAGCAGGGCGGCGGTGAGGGTCTCGACGGTGGCGGGCAGGGCCCGGATGCGGTCGCGGTCGATGAAGAGCGTGCCGGCCCCGGCGGCGAGGCGGCCCAGCACCGGCCAGCGGCCGATCTCGCCCTTGGCCAGCATCCGCGAGGGCATCGCGGCGGCGACCAGCGCGATGTCGAGCCAGGATATGTGGTTGGCCACGATCAGCCGCCCGCCGTCGGGGCCGGGGCTGCCGTGGAAGGTGACGCGGACGCCGAAGGACCGGACCAGTGCGGTGCACCAGGCGCGGATCACGGCGCGGCGGGGGCGCTCCGGCAGCAGCCGGACCGGCGGGGCGCCCAGGAGCCCGAGCAGCACGAGGGCGGCGACGGCGGCCAGCCGCAGGACGGCGTGCGGTACGGAGGCGGCCCGGCCCTCGTGGCCGGCGCACGCCTGCGGCGTACAGGGAGCGGTGGGCAGCCAGACGCTCATGCGGCCGGGGCGAGCGAGAGGAAGTGGCGCAGGTAGCGGGGGTTGGTGCGGCGCAGCGAGAGCAGGACGTACAGGTCGGCGCAGCCGAACTCGACGTCGAGGGCCGGCTCGCCGCAGACCCAGGCGCCCAGCCGCAGGTAGCCGCGCAGCAGCGGGGGCAGCTCGACCCGGTCGGGGAAGGAGATGCCCTGCGGCTGCCAGGGCTGGTGCGGGGTGACCCGGTACTCCTCGGGGGCGAGGTTGCGGGTGAGGACGGTCTCGCGGGTGGCGGCGGCCAGCACGCCGCCGTCGGCCAGCGGTATCGAGCAGCAGCCGGCCAGCCAGTTGTGGCCGGAGCGGTCCATGTAGCGGGCCAGGCCCGCCCAGATCAGGGCGATGACGGCGCCGTTGCGGTGGGCGGGGTGGACGCAGGAGCGGCCGACCTCGACCAGGTCGGGGCGGATCGGGGCCAGCGCCGAGAGGTCGAACTCGCCCTCCGAGTAGAGCCGGCCGGCGACGGCGGCGCGCTCGGGCGGCAGCAGCCGGTAGGTGCCCACGACCTGCTCGGTCTCCTCCTCGACGACGAGGAGGTGGTCGCAGTACGCGTCGAAGGCGTCGATGTCCAGACCTGGCTCGGGGCCCTCCAGGCGGGCGCCGAGCTCGCCGGCGAAGACCTGGTGGCGCAGCCGCTGGGCCGCGCGCACCTCGTCCTCGTTGCGGGCGAGCCGTACGGCGTACCGGGCGGGGACGTCGGTGAGCGGCTGGACGGGGGAGAGGGGGGCGATGGTCATGGCGGCTCCTGGTCCGGACGTGAAGGCCGGGTCCGGCGTGCGCCGTCCCGACCCTTACGTTTTTCCGTGACCGGCTGGATTCGACATGACCGACCGGCGGCAGTTGGATGTGCGGCTGCTGAATGACCGGAATCGGCGCCCGGGGACCTTGATCATTGACGCCCCGGCGTCTAGCGGTCCGAGCTGAGGACCTTGCTGATCGTCTCCGAGGCGGTCCTGGCGGACTGCCGGGGGTCCTGACCGGTCAGCACGGCCGTCATGAACGGCTTGATCGGGTTCTTGCCCTCGAGGTCGGCCCAGCGGGCGGACTTGGGGGTGGCCCGGCCCTGGGCCGCGCCGGGTGCCATCGCGGCGGCTCCCTCGTTGCCCTGGACGACGTGCGCGAGCGTGGTCTTGTTCGGCACGTAGCTCATCGTACGGGCCAGCTCGGTCTGCCACTTCTCGCTCACCAGGGCGGTGATCACGTCCACGGCGGCGGCGCGGTCGCGGGTCCTGGCCGGGATGATGAGGTCGGAGCCGCCGGTGAACACGGCGCCGGGCTTGTCGGAGGTCTTGCCGGGGATCGGGAAGTAGCCCAGCTTGCCCTTGAGCGCGGGGTTGCGCGCCTCGATCTGGGCGGCCTGCCCGGGCGGCGCGATGATCTGGGCGACCTTGCCGCGGGCGAAGACCTCCGCCTGCGGGGGCGTCTCCTCGTCGGCGCCCTTGGGGCCGTCGCCGAGGTTCTGGAGCTTCTTGTAGAACTCCATGCCGGCCAGGGCCTCGTCGCTGTCGAGAGTGCCCATCCACTGCCCGTTGGCCTCGATGGCGAGTTCGCCGCCCTCGTCCCAGACGAAGCCGGCGAGCACGTACCAGTTCTGGCCGGCGAGGTAGATGCCCTGCTGGTCGCCCTTGTCGAGCTTCTGGGTGGCGGCGAGCCACTCCTGGCGGTTGCGGGGCAGGTCCTTGACGCCGGCGGCGGCGAACAGGTCCTTGTGGTAGATGACGACGCGGTTGGCGGCGTACCACGGGACGCCGAACTGGGCGCCGTCCACGTTGCCGGGTTCGGACAGGCCCCTCAGCCAGTCCCTGCCGCCCCACTTGCGCCGGCCCTCCAGGGTGACTTCGGAGATGCCGCCGGTCTCGATGTACTGGGCGACCTGGGTGTTGCCGACCTCGATGACGTCGGCGCTTTCCTTGCTGCTGCCGGTGAGCACACCGTTGACCTTCTCCCCGATCCCGGTCCACTCCTGGATCTTCACCTCCAGGTCGACACCGGGGTGTTCGCGCTCGAAGGTGCGGGTGAACGCATCGATGAAGTCGTCCGATGCGCTGCCCTTCATGAGCCACAGGGTCACCTTCCGCGTACCGCCGTCCGAGCCGGCCGACAGGGTGCAGCCGGTCAGGGCGGTGGCGGCCGCAAGGGCGGTGCACAGGGCGAGGAAGCGCATCTTCACGTGGTCACCTTCTGGGGTAGCTCTCGGAGATGGCTTGAAATTGGCATAGACCAATGGGTGGGTCAAGGGTCTTTCGCGCGGGATTGTTCAGACATGAACGACTTATCGGTACGACTCCCACCGGCGTGTTCCACCGCGCGGACCGGGACGTACTGGGGCACCTTTGTACGAGGCACCAGCCCCCACCCTCGGGAGACCGCATGTCCAACCACACCTACCGGGTGACCGAAATCGTCGGCACCTCGCACCAGGGCCTCGACCAGGCCATCCGCAACGGCATCGCCCGGGCGGGCCAGACCCTGCACAATCTGGACTGGTTCGAGGTCACCCAGGTGCGCGGTCACATCGAGAACGGCGAGATCGCACACTTCCAGGTGGGCCTCAAGGTCGGCTTCCGCCTCGACGGCGACGCCTGAGAGGCGCCGGCCGACGGCTCAGGTGCGGCCCTCCTGCTCCTGGGCCGCCGTCAGCTCCGGCGCCTCGGCGGCCCAGTCGGCGAGCACCGCCGTGAACCCCTCGGCCCGCGCGGCCCGGACCACCAGCTCGTCGTCGTCCACCAGCATCCGCACCTCGCGGCCCCGGGCGAGCCGCCGCAGCACCTCCAGCTTGGTGGTCCTGGCCGGGCGCCGGTCCCGGTCACCGCGCATCCACACCCGCCCCTCGGGCAGACCGTGCCGGGTGAGCCACTCCAGGGTGTCCGCCCGGCACCGCTCCGGCCGCCCCGTCAGGTAGACGACCTCGCACTCCCCGGCGCTCTCCAGCGCGAGCGCGGTGCCGCGGGCGAGCGGCGGGTCCGCCGGGGCGGCCCCGAAGAAGCCGTTCCAGTCCCGGGGCCGGCGCTCCAGGAAGTGCTGGCGGTGCGCGGTGTCGGCCAGGGTGTTGTCGATGTCGAAGACCGCCAGCGGCGGCCGGTTCCTGCTCTCGCTCATGCGTGTCAGGGTAGGCGGGGGAATCCCGGCCTCCGTGCCGCGTTGACACCTGTGTGATCCAGCGACTCTCGATACTCGACCGGTCCCGTACCCGGCAGGGGTACGACGCCCCACAGGCCCTGCGGGACACGGTGGACCTGGCCCGCCGCGCCGAGGAGCTCGGCTACCACCGCTTCTGGGTGCATCGTACACCCTGCTAGCCACAAAACAGCAGGTCAGAGGCCTAGCCTGCTCGACACGGCACGCACCTGTCGGTGTTCGGCGTTGTCTTCCTCCTCACCAGACAGCAGGGCCTGTCCGGGGCGTTGCGGTGCGGTACGACGAAGCCGGTGTCGATGTAGGCGCGGTCGGCCAGCACGGTCACGCCACGCAGGCAGTGGCCAGCCCGAGTCACCCCACTCTTTCGCATAAGCGGTGGTACCGGGACCGGCCGCGCTGCGGCGATCACCAGTTTGGTGTCGGTATCGACAATGACCCTGCACGTTCGCCGAGACCGGTAGTCATAGGGACACGCCGGTCATGCGGTCACAGACCGGCATGAGAGGGCCGTCCACGATCCACAACCGCTCGACCGCGGCGGACGGATGGGCGGCCTGCTCAAAGACCTCAGGCTTCAAGGCTTCGATCCTCAGTGGTCAGGGCTGACACCTCCTTACCTGACTTGCTTGCACCTCCTCCACACCGCCAGGGACGCGTCGTTCTTACTGCGGTTGCACGCACCGTAGGCGGGGATGACGTTGGCTATCGCGTGCCGCCCGCCTTTGGTGAGCGGAACGACGTGGTCCTTCTCCAGCGGGTGTTCGGGACGGAGCTCGCAGTAAGCGCATCGGTAGTCATCGCGTCGCTTGGATTCGTGATCACCAGCTCTGCACGACGGCCGGCCGCCGCCCGCCTACGAGGGGGTTGTGAGTCCGCCACTCACGGACATATTCCCCCTGCAGCTCTCGGTTGCGCTCGTAATAGTCGATAGCGCCGGCCCTGCGCCGTTCCACCTCTCGGGCTACCGGCCGGTGTTGCGGATCTTCTCCGCGGCCTTCCCCGACGGTGTGGCCCGCAAGCGCTGATGTGCGCCGCTGCTCTTGCAAGAGCGCGAGCAGTACATGGCATTGCTTCGCTTGTGCGAGATGTCAATCCCGCTCGCAGGTCAGGTGTGATATCTACTTCGGCGAGCGAGTCTTCGGCCGTCGGGTTGGCTCGTTGGTGGGGGTGCTGGGTGGCATCGGTGGTGGGCTGCTGGAGGAGCGGGAACTGGCCGTGCGGGAGCGTGTTGAAACGCTCCGCGAGGAGGCGGAGCGGGTGCTGGCCGTGCTGGCGGATGCGGAGACCGACTGGGAGGGCTGGAAGTGATCGTCCGGCAGCGGGTCGGCCAGGTGGTCGTACCCGCGGGAGGATGCCGGCACCGTGGCCGCCCGCAGTGACTGTGCGTCCACGACCGCGGCGGTCGGCTCCGGATCACGGCCCTCCTCCTTGCGGACCTGCCCGCGCAGCCGGTCATGCAGTTCGGCGAGCAGGCCCTTGACCCGCCACGGCGCGAGAAGGCATAGACGCGGTCCCAGGCAGGGAAGTCCGGGCGTCACCCGCCAGGTGATGCCGCCCGCGACCAGGTAGCGGACCGCATCCAGCATCTGCCGGTGGCGGAGCCTAGCCCAGCCTCACGAGGTGGGCCGGGTCCCGAGTAGGAGAGGTCGATAGGGCGTCGGTGCAGGTGTAGAGGGCGAGGACGGCTTCGGGGTGGTAGTAGGAGCTGGCCAGGAGGAGGCGGGTGGTCGAGGGCGGCGACCAGGTAGCCGTGGCTGGCCAGCTCCTCCGCCCAGGCGGTGTCCTGGGTCCGCACCCTGCCCGCCCCCGGGGAGAACAGGACAACCGGGAACCGTTCTCCCCCACCGGCCACAGCACACTCCTGGTCCGGAGCGACTCGCTCACCCAGCGCCTCGAACAACTGCGGATGCGGATTGTGTTGGGTATGTTCGGCGAACGTCAGCCCGCAGCAGTGACCATCTACGCACTTGGCGCGAGTACGGCCAGACTGCGCTACTCCCCCTGGACACAGGGGGAACTCGCGCCATCCCCGCTCATCACACAGGTTCACCGGAATCCAGAGCTCTGACTCCCCTGTACGGCCGCTGCGCCCCGCCGCAGATCGAACCCGATGAACCGACCCGCCTGGCAAACTAGCCCCGTTCGGCGTCCGGAGCAAACGCGGCCTCCCAGCCCTCATCCCAGCCGGAGACGGTGAGCGGGTGCTGGGTGGCGGCCAGGGAAGACGGTTGGAGCGAAGCGTCGGACCGAGGTACCCCCCTCCGGAGGGGTGACCTTGGCCGCGCACTCCGCGCGCGGATCGAATGGGTGTCAGCCGGGGACCAGGTGGAAACGATGAACTCCGGAATGCGTGCCGTACCCGTCACCGTGACAGCCACCAGTACCAGCCGAGACCACTCGTTCGGGAATGGCTGAGCAGAACCGGTAGCCCTCCATCAGGGCAGGTACCCCCGACAGAGTTCCGCACAGCACCTACAGCCGACGAACCGGACGTCACGCCGCAAGCTCCACAGCATTCTGAGCGAGCATCCGGTCACCGCCGACCTCGACAACCGGCCGCCGGTAGCTCACGGCGATCCCGAAGCGCGTGGTGAACTCCACCAGCTCGCACCGCAGCACCCCCAAGACCGGCTCCGCCGCCGCGTCCAGGGCGGCGGCCATCGCAGGCAGCGCAGCAGTGAGTTCCCAGGAACTCGATTCGAGGCAGAACACGCCCAGCTCGGGAAGATCCGCCAGACGGAAGCCAATGCTGACCTCCGGCATCGGACCACGGCCAGCCTGGGCTGCCGCCTTGCGGTCAGCCAGGCCTACCGGACAACCGCACAACGATCCACGTGCCCCTATCGGCTCCAAGAACCGGTTTCCATCGCAGACATGGAGAGTCCTCCCCGCTCCGCGCATCACCATGCGAAATGAGACAGCCTCACGGCCTTCCAAAAACAGGACACGAACGCGATCGCAACGAGTCCGGACCTCAAGAACATGGTCATCGCCGGATTCCAACAGCTGCGGTATGCCTCCCAGAAGTCTGCTCAACGCATCAGCCGTCGCCCCGTCCTCTGTCGTGACACACCACGTCGACACTGCAATGGACTTTCCGCCTTGCTGGCTCGCGACACGGAACCGCCCTACCGGACGGCCTCCCGATACGCGAGGAGAATCTGGCGCCTCTTCGGCAGACTCCAGATCCGAACCAGGACTGTGCAGGTGACCCATGCGATTCTTCCATGAGACAGCAGCGGTGCGCCCACGTTTGCCAGTGACGGAGATATTCTCGTTTATCCAGCGGTCTTCTATAAGGCCGGCCAAGTGCTTCCCTTCACATGGAGGACGTCTGTCAAGCAGCGCTTGATACTTCACCATATCCCCCCTGCAATATGGGAGGACAGCACCGTCCGCTCCCGACCCACCGCCAAGCAGCCAGTGCGAACGGGATCTATGGTCTACGAAAACACCGGTTAGGCTAACCGGCGATCACGGTGTATGTTTCGCGCGCCGCAGGCGGCGATCAGCATTGACCTCGATTCGTCAGCGATGATCGCTGTTCGATAAGGCGGTCGGTTCACCCCGGTTTGTTCCGCGTGATCGTGGTCGGGGTCGTCGCGTGACGCTGCGGGATGCGCCGGGTTCCACTGGCCCGGGGCTGCGAGTTGTCCTCCTTCCTGGTCCTCGTCGGGGCGAGAGCCGGCGGTCAGGGGATCGCCGGAAGGGAGGTGAGCCGCTGCCAGGCCACGACGAACGCGTTGGCCCACGGCCAGGAGTGTTCGATCCGCAGCCGCCGACGGCGGGCGTGTTTCGCCAGGCGAGCGGGCAGGTGATAGAGCCGGAAGCGCATGGTGTCGGGTTCGGCGTCGGCGAGGTCGTCCTGGTCGTGCAGGGCCAGCAGCCGTAGCCAGGCGTCCAGGTCGGCGGCGAGGTTGCAGGTGAGCATCCACGCGGCGTTGACCTGCCAGGACTTCGAGCGGCGCCCTCGTACCAGGGACCGAGCTGCCGGCTCAAGGGCCGGACGCCGCTGTGGTTCGCATTAGGGACATGGGCCCCTTGAGCAGCCCGATCAGGCCGGACAGCTGTCCGGCGGCCAGCCTGCCGTTGAGCGTGTTCCCGGACAAATCCGGTGCTTCTGTGGCGAGGGCCGTCAGCTGCATGCTCATCGAGTTCATGCTCATCTCCGAGAGCACCCAACCCAGCGGCGCGGCCATCTGCGGCTCCGTACGAGGCGTCACCAGGAAGCTGCGGGTGGGCGAAGCCACCTCGAGCGTGGTCCCCGGCAGAGGGCCGGTGAACCGCACCAGAGCTGCCTGCTGCAAGGTCGCTGTACGGGCTGCGGTCGTGCGCGCCCGGTTTCCGGTGACGGGGGCTACGAGTTCGTCCAGGGGCTCAATCTTCGGGTCGGGCGCCTTCACGGAGTAGTGGCTGTCGAGGAGGACGACGAGCGGGACCACGTAAGGCAGTTTTTCCTCTGGCTTGGCTGCTACTTTGAGGTTGTGGGCGGCCACCTCGAGGTTTTTCGCGGCCACGGCGGGTTCGACCGCCGACCAGAACTCCAGCAGCGCCGCCATCCCGCTGCCCTCCAGATATCCGCCATCAATGGAAGAGATAGACGTAACATCCGGGGGATCTCCCTCGTCGTTATAGGCGCAGCGGTACATCGTGCCGCTGGGGGAGACGTAGGTGAACCGGGCCGAGAGGTGGGCGGCGGTCGAC
Source organism: Streptomyces sp. NPDC090022 (assembly GCF_044748145.1). Taxonomy (NCBI): domain Bacteria; kingdom Bacillati; phylum Actinomycetota; class Actinomycetes; order Kitasatosporales; family Streptomycetaceae; genus Streptomyces; species Streptomyces sp. NPDC090022. The sequence goes on along the minus strand of NZ_JBIVFN010000001.1, from coordinate 255,454 downwards.
ATCCGCAGCCCTCGGTTCAGGGGCCTGCAGTTCGCCGCGTCGTTGAACGCGACGGCATCGACCGTAGCGGTGACGAACTGAGCTCCACGCAGGGCGATGTTCGGCTTCTGGCATCTCAGCCTCTCGTCGGCGAGAGCAACGCCCGTCGTCCGGCGGGCGGCGACAGCGATCCGGCAGCCGGAGGCGACGTCCGTGCCGTTCATGAGCAGGAAGGGCCGCCACATGGTGTCGTGGAGGCTGGCGGAGGACAGCCCGCGTTCCCACGCGTCCTTGTCCGTCTGTTCCCAGGCGCGTTCAAACACTGAGCTTCTTCAGCGTTGCAGCTCCAGGGTGAGGACCGCTTTGGAGATTGACGTCATGCGGTTGGGGCTGCAGCGGGACCTGCGGAAGATCCGCCAGGTCTTCAGGCGGGCGACTCCACGTTCGACGGGGGCTCGTGTGGCGGCCAGGGCACGGTTTCGGGTCTTCTCGGTGGGGGTCAGTTCCTTCAGGGGCCTGCGCTTGATGCCAGTGGTCAGCCACGGACCGGCACCCTGGTAGGCGAGATCGGCCACGATCGGAACGCCCTGGCGCTCGCAGATCCGGATGATCCGGTGGGTGCGGGCGGCGGTCAGGTCGTGGGTGCGGCCCGGCAGGGCGGGCGAGAGCCATAGCAGCCGGCCGTCGGAATCGGTGACGACCTGCACGTTCACGCCGTGGCGCCGGTGCTTGTGGGAGTAGTCGGCCCGGCCGTCGCCGACCCGGTCGCATTCGGCGAGAGTGCCGTCGAGCAGGACGAAGTCCGGATCGTGGTCGCGCAGCGTCTTCAGCAGACCCGGTGCACGGGCGGCGAGAAGGTCGACGACCGCGCTGGTGTAGGCATGCGCGGTGGACTCGCTGATCCCGAACCCGGCAGCGATCTTCGCCAGAGTGATGTGCTCGCGCAGGTACACCAGTGCCACCATCGCTCGCTGGGACGGACGGAGCTTGCAGCGCCGGTCACCCTCGCGGGTGACGATCAGCATGGTGACCCACTCCACGAGTGCATGCGGCAGATCGAGTGCGGCAGGATGGATCACCAACGAGGCCCCCGAGCAACGTGATTGAGACGTCAGACATCTCGATCAACAGCCCGGGGGCCTCGCTCGTTGCGCTTCACGGGCCGTCATCCGATCGGTGGCCAATTCGAAGAAGCTCACTGAGGCCCGGTCGCTGTAGGCGTGGTTCAGTCCGTGGAAGGCATGGGTGCCGTCCCGGTACAGCAGGGCTGCGACGTTCGCGGCCAGGGCGTCCTCGCCGGCCAGCTTGCGGACGGCCTCGCTGCTCTTCGTACCGGCGGGTTGCCAGCTGGTGAGGGTGTGGGCCGCGAGCCCGAGGCTTCCGCCGGAGACGCCGCTGAGCGCGAAGGAGTAGGAACGTGCACAGGGCGATGCGTCCGTCAGCCGGTCCATGGCGGCACTGGTCCAGTAGGCGGCTCGGATCCCCCCACCCGCCGCAGCGACGAAGAGCATGGGGATGGCCTCGCCCCTGGCCCCGTTGCCGCAGGCCGCGGCCTGCTTGTACCAGTCGCCGAACTCCTTCTGGGCGGAGAACGGCGCGACGTTGTCCGTGGACGCTTCTACTGGATGCAGCCGGACCGCGTGGTACACCCCGGAGTTGTCCAGCATCGACTGCGTCGCCAGTACAGCGAGGACAGGCAGCCAGATCGGGGTGAACCGGAACCGCAGTGCGCGGAACGCCCGGTACGGTTCGCGCGACTCCACTCGGCGGATAAACAAGGCGCCGAGCAGGACGACTGTGGCGAGCATCAGCGAGAGTACGCCGAGGGTCCGCAGCCATGCCCCCGCCTCGAGCGGGAACACGGCGGTGAGCACCCCGAGCAGACACACAAGGAAGAGCAGGAACGCCCCCACGACCTTCGGGAGGCGGACCCGGCGCTGCAGCTCCCTGGCAGTCGCCGTGCCGGGCTCCCCGAACAGGCTGATCTCTGCGTGCCTGAGGAGCCAGTAGATGAGGGGCGGGACGAGGAGGGTCAGCACCAGCCCGCCCAGAAACCACACCAGGATCCAGCGGCGGTCGACGCCGCTGTCAATCAGCGAGCCGAGGAGGACGGGTCTGGCGAATGCCCGCACCAGGCCCAGCCCCGCGATCACAAGCGGAACGACGGTGAGCGCCCGCCCGATCGTCTCAACCTTCGCCCGTGCAATAGGAACATCCACCCACCGCACGGCAGGGTCAGGGCTGACGACAAAGGCACCCAGGACGGCAATTGCCAGCGCCACGACGGGAATGGCCAGCCCACCCGCATTGTGCGCAAAAGGCCCCTCCCAAAGGACCGGCCAGGCGATGGCGAGGGCAACGAACGCACCCAATGACAGAAAGAAAAAGTCCCACTTGCTGCGCGCCTTCTTCCGCTTTTTCGCCAGGCCATCCAAGAGCGCCCAGCGACCCGCCACCCACAGCGCGGCACACAGGCCAACCAAGGTCAGGGCTGGCCCGGCGATATCCGCGAGGCTTGTCCAAGGGCTGTCATGCACCCAGGCACGCTGGATGTCGGGAACCTGCTCCAGCGGCCCCCCACCGGGCAGGGCGATCAGTGCCGTCAGCACGGCGAGGACAGCCAGCTGCACGCGATGACGGGTCCAGCTGCGGGACGCGCGGGAGATGCCGCAGCGCCAGCGGATGAACCAGCGGGTCAAGATGCCGGGCAAAATGTCGACGACAAAGACTGCCGCCCCCAGGAACACCACGGCCGCCAGCAGCAGCCACTTTACCGAGGACAGCAACGCGACGGCGCAGGCCCATGTGTCGATGCTGCCTCCTTCGGCATGGACGAGGCCGCAGGTGGCCCCCGTTTCGGCCCAGTCGGTGACGAGCAGGGCGGACACCAGCATGGTGATCCCGGTGAGGCCGAACGGAATGGCCGTCGGCTGCCTCTTCGCGGCGCGGAAGTCGAACAGCCAGTGCAGCAGCAGGTACAGCGCGATGACGTAAGCGGGGGCGAAGACGAGGAAGTCGAGCACGATGTGCGTCATCAGCCAGAATTCGAGCTTGTCCGCACGGCTTGGGCCGTCGGCAGGCATGGTGGCGGCCCAAGCGTTCCATGCCTCGACCGCACTGGCGCGGTTGGTGTCCGACCAGGGCGGGAAGCCGGGCGAGCTGGTGAGCGCACCGGCGCTGTATGTGAAGTGGCCCTTCGCGGCGAGTGTCTCCAGCAGTTGGGAGATCTCCCCCATGACCAAGGCAGCAGCGGCGGCCAGGGGCGCTGCCCAGGCCAGTCGCCATCGCCATCCCCAGGCCCGTTCCCACAATGTGACCAGCCGGTTATTGCTTTCCGTCACTGGAGTGCCCATAGGACGACCTACGCAGAGGCCGGCTGGGCGCGTCACGCTGACGCGCCCGGTGGGTTACACGGATTCACTCCTTGCCGTGGCAGTGTGCGTAGTCGGATGGTGATCGTCTGATGTGAAGGTTGCGCCGGAAACCTGTCATGCCCGTCAGCGGCCCGCCCAGCAGACCTCCTCCGCTGGGGCGTACGGTGTCAGCGTCGCCCACGGTGCTTGATGCGACGGCCGGAGGTTCATGGCGTACGAGAGTACGCCGGCGTGTCGCGCTGGAAGCCCCGGCTGTCCGTGAGGGTGCCCACGTCGAGCTGTCAGATCAGAGCAGGTCCAGGAGGGCGGCGCCGAACTCATCGGGGTCGGCTCGTCGTGGTCGCTGCAGTCGCCCATCACGCGGACGTCGAGAAACCACCGTTCGTGCCCTTCGTTCCGGAGCAACCGGTGCCGCTCGCGTTGATGAAGCGGTTCGTTGAGCCCGTTGCTGATACCTCCCGATGTCACGGGGCTGTCCGGAAGTCAATGACCAGGCGGTCGCCGGTGTGCAGGACGGCCGCAAGTGTGACGGCGGCGAGCAGGCCGGCGAGAACGGGGGCGAGGAGGAACGCCCGGCCGCGCCGTGGGATGAGGACTGGCAGGAAGGCCGTCGGTAACGCGCCGGCAAGGAGAAGGAACGCCAGGAAGGACAGTGAGGTGCCAGCGTGTGTGAGAGCTTCTCGCGGACCGTTCGCCAGAGTCTCGACGTGGCGTGCGGAGAGCGCCGCCGCAGTGAGGGCGGTGGACAGCGGCGCCGCGTACAGGGCGCGGTCTCCAGCCCGGCGGATACCTGCAGGACCACGAGTACGAGCGTGCAGGCCCCTCCCGCGCAGGCCGCAGCCCACCAGTCCCACTGGGTGGCGCAGGAGGGCTGGCCGCCGCCAAGGATGGGGTGACCGGTCCAGCGGGCGGCCACGGCTCCCGTGGACGCGGCGACGGCGGTCACCAGGGCAAAGAGCGGAATCCACGCCGGTGCTGCTGGATGCCCCCTGTGCAGGGTCGTCCGACGGGCGCGGTCCGCCGGCCGCGCCCGCAGCGCGGACCACGCGGCGAGGACAGCAACTGCGGCCAGGTCCAGGTCCAGGTCCAGGTCCAGGTCCAGGTCCAGGTCCAGGTCCAGGTCCAGGTCCAGGTCCAGGTCCAGGTCCAGGTCCAGGTCCACGGGAATTTTCGATGGCGACGCGAGTCCACCGAGCACCACGGCGTCGACGAAGCCGAAGGCGCTGAGGAAGTGGCCGCTGTCCTGACCGATCCACAGCGCTCCGGTGACCAGGGCAATATTCGCGCCAGAGGCACCGGCCAGCTCCGCCCCTGGCCATGGGCGTCACCGCGGCGGGCGGCCCACAGCCGGGCAAGCGCCGCGCTCAGCGCACCTGTGGCAGCGGTGGCCACCGGCACCGTCGCAACCGTCCAACATAAGCCCGACGCTCCCATCGCGCTCGTGCCGGTACTCGCGAGCTGCGCCAGGGAGCCCAGGACCATACCTGCGGTCAGAGCGAGCAGTGCCCCGCGCGGCGCCGACCCGTTGCCATGCCCCGACAGGGTGTTCTTGCACGGGATTCTCCTGGGCGGGATTGGCCTGAGCCGTCACCTCGGGTGCGGGTGCCGGAGCGGCTGGCTGTGTGCCGCTGTCCTCCGGGCTGTCCGCCACCGTCTCTTCCCCACCACCCGCCTGCCGGCGGGTGAGCAACGCCTGGATTCTGCGGCGGGTGGCATGGTCGTTGTTGAAGAATTCCGGTTTTTGAACGGGTTTTTGAAGGCACTGACGGGTCTGGCGAGCCCTACGGGCGATCTCAGAAAGCGATGGTTCTCTGAAGAGGGTCACAGTGGAGGTGGGCCCCCACGGGTCAGGGACTCTGATGTGCGTGTGAGGCGTCAATGTCCTGGTACGCCTGACTATCCTCATCAACGAGAATCTTTTTCCAATTGTCGCCCGCCGCCCTCAGATAGGCCTGCATGGCGGCGACCGCCGCCACCCCTTGGCCGACGGCCTGTCCGACCCGCTGCTGCGAGCTGACCCGTACGTCACCCGCCGCGAACACGCCGGGCAAACTTGTTTCGAAAATAAGCTTCGGAGTTTCACTTAGGTAGCGGTCGGTCAGGATGAAATCCTTCTCTTTCTTTGGTTGATCCCCCAGCCACTGAGTGTTCGGTTTTCCACCGGATAGATCGTAAACAGAATTGACTTCAATGGATTCTTCAGGATCCGTTGCCCCTTCCATCTGATAGGAAACCTCTTCGATCTGTGTCTCGCCGATAAATTTCACCACCCTGGCCGGAGTGAAGACATCAATTCCATCCGTGTCGTCGAGTCTTCTTCGTGACGCGGGGTGCATCGCGTCTTTCAGGCCGATCACGGTGACCCACGTGGACCCAGCGTCCTTGAATAGTGTGGCGGCGTCGGCCGCGGCCTCTCCGGCCCCGACGATCACCACCCTCTTGTCTTCTTCCGCCGCAGGTGTGATACCCCACGGTCCGCGATGGATCGCGCTCCCGAGCCTGGACTCGCTGTCCCTGTCGTCTCCGTCTTCGATGACGTGGTGGAACCTGCGTCCGCAGGCCAGCAAGACCATTCCTGCGGACACCTCGGTGATTTGGTTTCCGCACGAGACCCCGATCGTGTAGCGGAAATCGCCATCGGACGTGAGGGAGGTGGCCCTCATGTGCGGGGACATGTGGACGTGGGAGCAGCCCCTGACGTGCTCAGCCGCAACCTTGAGGAACTTTGCCCCTGTGAGACCCAGGGGGAATCCCAGATAGTTCCGGATCACGTTCATCGCGGCCACTGCCCGGCCGCCGGGCTGGTTATCCTCGATGAGCAATGTCCGGAGGCCGATGCTGTCCGCGCTCACCGCGGCCGACATTCCGGCCGGCCCAGCGCCCACGATAACGAGATCGTATTTTCGGTTCCTGATGATGGTGTGGTCCGTTGATGGGATGATATTCAGGGCGGCACAGACACTGCCCACCGTCGACTGCCCTTTTTCGCTGGGAGTTTCGTGTCCGATGTCCTCGCTGGTTGAGCTATGCCATGTGTAGCGGATGCCATGGACAAAGAGAATGTCCCTCAGCATCATTGCTTGCTTCGTTCCGGGGGCGCCAATGAAGGTAATCTCGGCCTCGGGGGGTTGCCAGTCGAAGAAGAGCCGCTCTACCTCTGCCTCAAGATCCGAAACGGGAATCCGGCGCATGCCATCGGTCGCGTCGCTGTCATGGTCGTCGTCCGAGAGCAGCGCCACCAGGACGGACCCAAACCGGTTGCGGTTGAGGCGCTGGAGGATGTCCGGGACGAGACGGGGGTCGGCAATCACGGCGACCACTTGGCTGGGGCGGTGATCCTCGCGGAACAGCGTGGCCAGTTCGTCCAGGCCAGCCAGGCCGATGACCTCCAGGCCGTCGGCGCACCCGTGCCGGATCCGGTCGATGAGCCTGCTGCGTTCCACCGGCTCGGGATGCATGAGAAGGATGGCCGGCCGATAGGCGTCGCGACGGCTGGCGGTGGCGCGCGATGATTCGGATGGGGGCATGGCCAGATGGATTCCACGTACGCAGGCCCGAACATGCAGCTCTCCCGCCTCGTCATGCGTTCGGCGGGTCGCGCACTCCCGGGCCTGTGCGCCCGGACTCGGGGCGCTGATTGCTTGTCAACGCCCTTCGTCAGGGAAGGGTTGGCGGCCTTGTGCGGGCGAGGGCCTCGCGGACATTCAGGTCCGATGGACCAAGAGATTCAAAATCGTACGGCGGAGCTCCCTCCCCTCCCCTCCCCTCCCCTCCCCCCATTGCCGTTTTGGTTGCCCCGCAATGGGGCGCCAATCGGCGGCGCGGGCGTCACTGACGACCACATGCTCTCCATGGCCCTTCACCTGCGTGAGCAGGAGATGAGCCTGCGCGACATCGCCGCCCGGCTCGTCATCACCACGGGCAAGAAGAAGGGACAACACCCCTCGCCCGCGACCGTCATGCGGATGCTGCGCGAGCACGACGAGCAGATGGCCGCGATGGAACCCGCACGCTGACCTGCGGATCATTCCCTAAGGGCTTGCAGGGAATCAAGGTGTTGCTTCCTGTTCTGGGGCTCGTTGGTGTGGTATGAGCATTTTGGGCGAGACCCGTAGCCAACTCTCTGTGAAGTTCGCGGAGTTGTTCCCGCATCTGGACGAGCGGCAGCGGCGTCTGTTGATGTCCGCGGAGTCCCGGGTGCTGGGGCATGGCGGCGTTCGGGCCGTCGCCCGGGCGGCCGAGGTGAGCGAGACGACGGTCCGCAAGGGTGTGTTCGAGCTCGAGGCCGGTGAGGAGCCCCTGGGGCGGGTGCGGCGTCCGGGCGGGGGCCGCAAACGAGTGGCCGATGTCGATCCGGGGCTGCGGCCGGCGCTGCTGGCGCTGGTCGAGCCGGATGTGCGGGGTGATCCGATGTCGCCGCTGCGCTGGACGGTGAAGTCGACCCGCGTACTGGCGCGGGAACTGACCCGGGCCGGGCACCGGGTCAGTGCGGACACCGTTGCCGATCTGCTGCGGGAGGAGGGCTTCAGCCTGCAGGCCAACGTCAAGATCCTCGAGGGCAGCCGGCACGTGGACCGGGACGCGCAGTTCCGTTACCTCAACGAGGAAGCCCGCGAGCACCAAGGCGCCGGCCAGCCGGTGATCAGCGTGGACACCAAGAAGAAGGAACTTGTGGGCGCGTTCAAGACCGACGGCCGCCAGTGGCGCCCGGCCGGTGATCCGGTGCCGGTGAACATGCACGACTTCGCCGACCCGAAGCTGGGCAGAGCGATCCCCTATGGCGTATACGACCTGGCGGCGAACACCGGCTGGGTCAACGTCGGTACCGACCACGACACGGCCGCATTCGCGGTGGAATCGATCCGCCGCTGGTGGCACGGCCAGGGCCAGTCCGTCTACCCGCGGGCGACACGGCTGCTGATCACCGCCGACGCGGGCGGCTCCAACGGCTACCGCACCCGGGCCTGGAAACTCGAACTTGCCCGGCTCGCCGCTGAGACGGGCCTGACGATCACCGTCTGCCACCTGCCGCCGGGCACATCGAAATGGAACAAGGTCGAACACCGGCTCTTCTCCCACATCACCATGAACTGGCGGGGCCGCCCGCTGACCAGCCACGAAGTCATCGTCCAGTCCATCGCCGCAACGACCACCCGCATCGGACTACGGATGCATGCCGAACTCGACACCAGCACCTACCCGACCGGAGTGCAGATCGGTGACGCGGAGATGGCGGCTCTGCCACTGACTCGCCATGGCTTCCACGGCGACTGGAACTACGTCCTGCACCCCCAGCCGGCCCCGGCCGTCCCGGCGGCCCGGGCCCCACACACACCAGAGCCGGAGTGGAACCAGGCACTGCTGACCGACCCCACGCTGACCAGCATGTCCCCGAAGCAACTGAATGACCTCACAAAGGCTCTCGCCCCGGACAGCGGCGACCGGCGCGGCCGTCCGCCCCGGCTCGCCTTCGCCGACCAGGTCCTGGCCACCGTGCTCCACCTGCACCTCGCCCTGGCCGCAGAACCCCTCGCCGTGCTCTTCGGCGGCAGCCGCACAGCCATGCACCGCACCCTGCTGAAGATCAGGAAACTGCTTGGAGCACGCGGCATCGTCATCCCACCGGCGACCACCCCACCCGCAGCCCTCGCGCCCCTCCAAGCTCGGGTCCTCGCCCAGAGCAGCGATCCCGAGAGCAAGATCAAGACAACGTGTTAATGATCTGCAAGCCCTTAGGCATCTGCGGCAATTAGAAGAGGGACGGAGGTGTAGGTTGACATGCTTCTACGCAGGGTTCCACTCCCACTCCGGAAGTTTCGTCTGCCGTGAGCGATGCCGAACCCCGACCTCGCCCCTTGGCGCCACCGCGCACCTACTCGTAGGAAGCCGGCGTCGAAATGGCGACCACGAAGTTGCGCGCCGCTTGACGTGCAAGGGCTGCTACGGCGGCGATATGCACATCGGGATGGAGCTTGGCAGGCTGCCTGGGCTGATGACGGCCGGACAGACGGCCACGGCCTACGAATCGGCGCCACATGCGTCCGCGGTATTCGCGTGCGCAGCCGGGGCAGCCGACGAGTGTCCACCGGATGGGGGAACTGGCCGGTGCTGCGGTTGCAGCCGACGCCGCGGAGGACTATCGGGACGATGCCACCGTGGCGGTCTTCTTCCGCCTGGGCTGACGAGCACTCCGCAGGCCCGGCGTCGGCATTCCGTCTTCCGGGAGAGCCGGCGACCGCGCCTCCAGCTTCGTTGAACCCGTTGCCTGCCCAGCATCAGCCAGTCGGCAGCGTGCTGTTCCATCACCGCGCCTGGCCCCCCTCGAACGCCAAGGTGTCACGATTTGCGGCAGGAATCCGAAGACGCCATGGGCAGAGCGTGTACGGCTCACTACTCTGGCGCAATGGATCACAACGGAGCGGGCACGGAAGCTGAAGGCCCGGCGACCAGCCGCGAGCAGGACGCCGTCCGCATTCTGCTGCTGATCGACGGGGCCTGCGAGCCACTGTCCCTACCGGAGCAGGCCGAGCCCGCCCTGCAGCAAGCCGTCGGGGTCATGCGGACACAGGTCAAGCTGCAGAAACTCGACTTCTGGTTGCGGAACCCGGACTTCCTGGCCAACGAACTCCTCAACGGCTACCAGGCCACCGGCGAGCTTGAGCTCCTGGAGCACGCCGCAGCGATCTTGGACTCCGAAGAACCCGAGGTCCGCCGTTATCCGATGCTTCGCCACCATTTCGGTGCCTACGGGTGGCTGGACGATGCCCTGGCAGTTCTGCGGAGCGCTGGTCTGATTATCCGTCAGCGGCGGGGAACGATCGAGCGCGTGCGTCAGCACGACTACTACCTGCTGCAGCACGGCCGCCATGTCGTGCGGGAGATCATCCGTGAAGCGCCGGCCTTCGCGTACTACGTCGACCGGGTCGGGCTTGTCCTGGCGCTCGCCGGCGACAGGCGGGGCAGCGAACTCAAGGACATGCAGTACAGGATCCCCGAATACGCGGAGACACCGCGGGGACAGGAAATCCAGTCACTCAGCGCGAAAGCACGAGGGCGCCTGGCAGAACTTCGCCGGGAACTCGCGACGCACGGAGGGGGACAGGCATGAGTGCACCACAGGGCGAGGTGGCCCTGGAGGACAGGATCGCGAAGAAGGCGGACGTTCCTGTCGACGACGTCCGTGACGTGTTCGCGGCCTACGGTCTGCCCCTCGTCGTTTCGCCCGCCCGCGCCCGCCCGCTGCGCGTGCACCGGCTGCGACTGGCCGGGGAGCGGACTGGCGACGTCCAGCCAGGTCCGTTCGACACCTCGCTCGACTTCTCAGAAGGCCTTACCGCCTTCGTTGCGTCGAACTTCCGGGGCAAGAGTTCGGTACTGGAGCTGGTGACGTGGTGCCTGCGCGGAACCTGGCGGGACGCCCTGCAGACCCGGGTTCGCCACTGGCTCCGGCACGTCGATCTGGACGCGACTATCGCCAGCACTCCCATAGCGTTCCGTCTGGACCTCGCAGAGGGGGAGATCACCTCCGCCGTCGTCCTGACCGGACCGGACATTACCGCGCTCGAAGAAGTACGCGCGCCCGACCCCGGCAGGGGGATCACACCCCTACTCCGGGCAGCGAGCACGACGAGCTACGCGGAGCAGATCGCGGGGCTGATGCTGGGCCGGATGGACTTGCAACCCCTCCTCAATAGCCGCATGGAGACCAGCACGACAACGCACGGATGGCCTGCGTACTTCGGAGCGGTCTACCTCCCCACCGGCGCCGACAAGCCGCTCATGGGCGACGTCATGACCGACGGCCTGCCGGGACGCCTCCTGCAGGTCTTCCTCGACCTGCCGGCTGCCGCCGCTCTCACCCGGGTGAAGACGGTCCGCGACGTACGGGTCGCTGGCATCAAGGCACGGCGCAAGGAGGCCGAGGCGGCGGCTGCCGCGCGTACGACCGAGCGGGCCCGCCTCCAGGACGAACTCGGCAAGGCTCAAGATCTTCTGGCCAGCTTGAGTCCGAGCGGTACGAGCGAGGTCTCGCTGGTCGACCTCGCGCACACCGCCATGGACCTCGCGCAAGTCGTGGCCGACGCGCAAGACGTCTGGGAGGAAGCGGACCGCACGTTCCGCCGGGCGCGCACGGAACGGCAGCACGCGGCGAAACTCCTCAACGACGTCACCGAGAGCGCGACCGCCCGCGTCCTGTTCCACGGACTCAACCCGACGAGCTGCCCTCGATGCGACCAGACCATCGACGACGAGCGTCGCCGCGAAGAGCGGCAGGCGCACACCTGTGCGGTCTGTGCCAGGGAGGTAGTGGGTGATGACGAAGACCCGCAGGGTGTGACCGCCGAAGCCGAGTCCCGACTCGAAGCCACCACCGCGGCCGAAGAAGCCGCGAAGACCGAACGCGAGCAGGCCCAAACCGAAGTTCGGCGGCTTACCGGCCAGCTGGAGGAGGCCCAAGCAGAGCTGCGGCGCGCGCAGTCGGCCGCCGACCTGCCGGCGCGGGTCGCCGCACACGAAGCCGTACTGCGCCTCGAAGGCGCACTCAGCGTGCTGGAGGTCCCGCCGGAGTCCCTTCCGGACGAAGCGGAGGAGAAGGCTATCCGCATCCTGGCTGCTGCTGCCAGCCTGCTTGACGGTGACAGCAAGGCCACGGCCGCGAAGCTCTTCGAAGAGATCAACGCGGAGATCGCCAGTCTCGCCACCCGGTTCGGAGTGCCCTCTCTGGAGTCCGTGTCCATCGACCGCGCCGCCCGTCTGAAGATCTACCCCGTCGGCAGCGCACAGGAATGGTTCCAAGGCCAGACAGCTGGCGCAAAACTCCGGCTACGTGTCGCGGTCGCCATCGCCCTCCTGAGGATCGGCCGACGCAACGGCGTGTCCACGCACCCCGGCCTCCTGCTGATCGACAGCCCGAAGTCCGAGGAAATGCAGTCCGCAGATGCCCATAAACTCTTCCGCGAACTGGCCGCGGTCGCAGCCGACAGCGAGCTCCAGGTCCTACTCACCACGGCGGACTTCGACCTCGCCAACGCCACCCTCCCCAAGGACACCATCCGGCAGGCGGCCGAAGGCGCCCCGCTGTGGTGACCCACCTCCGGCACGGCACAAGGAAGGACGAAGGACATGCTCCAGCTCGCCGACCGGCTCACTGAACTGGCCGCGGGCAGCGAGCCCATCACCTTCCCCGCCATCGGACTGTCCCCTGACACGGTGGTGGGCCAAGCCGGGGCAGTGGCCGCCGGCCCCCTCGCACCCTTCCTCGCCGAGGCCGTCGCGGACGCCTACAACCGCGGGGACGCACGGTGGCAGACCGTCGCAACGACCCTTCCACCAGGCCTCGCCACCCAACCCAGCGTGCTCCACCTCACCGCCTCGCTCGACGCCCTGCTCGACAGCGCCCCGGCCGCCAAAGCCCTCGGAAAGCCGCTGACCACAGCCCTCCTGAACGACCTACTGGCCCGCATCGAAACGATGCCGCTGCTGGCCGCCGCCCGGCTCGAAGGAGCCGTACGCCTGGCGATCGCCGAAGCCGTCAGCCCCTTCAAGGTGTGGCAGGCCCTCGAAGACGTCCCTGCCGACGGACCCGAGGACTTCCTCGAGCGGCTCCCGCGAATCCTCGGCCTCACCCTCGACCGCTGGGCCCATGAGGACACGATCGCCGACAGCGTCCGAGACCTCCTCGTGCAGCTCACGCATGACGAAGCCGCTGACGCCGATGCCATGTTCGAACTCGGCTGCGACCTGCTGCGCCGCGCACTATCCTCAAGGACCGTCGGTGAGGTGACCAACCACCTCGTCCAGGCCCGCAGGCACTTCGCGAGCGCCACCCAGGCCGACGAGGCCCGCCACGACGCCGAGACCTTCGCAGCAGTCTGCGACGCGATCATGGCGTTCAGCCGACACGACACGAACGCCATCACCGATGCCGCAGATCGGATCGCAAACCTCCTCGACCGGCGCGAGGCCTGGATCCACCGTACCCACCACCCCGCCTGGCTCCAACCCAGACGCTCGGCCGAGATCGCCTGGCACGAGCTCGTCCTGCAACTGCGCGGCGCCGCCAACGCCCTCAACGAGGATGCCTGGCTGGACGGCTGGCAGGCCCTGAGCACGGTTCTCGCCGCATACCAGGCCAGCCGCACCGTCCAGCCGATGACCGGCGACAGCGGCCACGGGCTCGCCACCTTGGTCCAACCAGTGATCGAAGACAGCTTCCTGCGCCAGCAGGCCTTCCTCGCACAACTACGCCGAGCCGCCCAAGAGACCGAGCGTCACGCAGACAGCGGTTTCGACGCGGAGACCGCCAACGCCCTGCTCAATGCGATCGAGAACACCTCATCACAGCGCGACGCCCGCGACGCCAGCCCCTCGGCAGGCCAAGATCACTCCGAGGACGACGACCCCGACCGGGCCCTCTTGACCCGCCTGCAGCGCCGGGCCCCAACCCTGCTGGTCCTCCTCGGAACCGATCAGGCGCTGCGCATCGCCGCCTCCCTTGAAGATCCCCAGCTCCTCGCCATCGAGGGGATCGCTCACGACAACGACGTCGCCCGTCTCGAAGCCACAGACCCACTCATCGTCCCCAAGCTCGACGAACTCATGGAAGCCCTGCACGAGCATCCCGCGTTCACCGGCGAGACCAGAAGGACCTTCTCAGCCCTCGTGCAACAGACCCTGCTATTCCTCAAGAGCCGCTCCGACCTCACCCGCACAAACCTCGTCGGCAGCAGCAAGAAGAACGAGCCTCCCCTGTTCGACTACCGGCGCAAACCCGAAGGAAGCAACGCCCGCAAGCCGGTCGAGGCCGACCTCCAGCGCGACTTTCACCAATGGCTGCAAATGGGTCCGCTCCACAACGCCGTGATGGTCGAACCCGTCGACGTGGCCATGGGCCGCGCCGACGTCATGGTGCACTTCGCCAGCCTGCGCTACCTCACCGAGATCAAGAAGGACGATTCCGACAACAGCCGCCAGTACCTGGAAGGCCGCTACCTCACGCAGACAGCCGACTACAGCAACACCAACGCCCCGTTCGGACAACTCCTCGTCCTCGATCTCACCTCCAAGACCGGCACCAAGGGCAACCTCCGACTCGAAGAGAGCGTGTGGAGCACGACCCACCGGCCGCAGGGAGCAACCGTGGACCGGGCCGTCGTCGTCGGCATCGTCGCCGGCAACCGCACGACGCCCTCCAGCTACTCCCGGAAGTAGCCGGTCCCGGACAGCTCAGCGGTACCAGTCGAGGGGTTCCGCCGCGTACGTGCCGTCGGTGAGGACCGCGTCCGTCAGCTCGAACCGCTGCCGACGGACGCTCGACGGCTCCTGCCAGGTGATGACGGTGCCGGCAGGCCGACTGCTGGGAAGCTGGACCACGTGACCGTCCGGGGCCCGCGTACCGATCAGGGTGTACGTGCGGGCGGGTCGCGTCGCTGCCCCGTTTCCACCCGTTGCGGTGCCGTGCCGGTCACCGCGACGGCGGCGGGCCCGTGCGACGAGGGCCACAGCCACGACCACGGCGCAGCCCCCCAGAAGCTCTGCGATCGAGCCAGTGATCACATCGTTCAGCATGTCGGTGAGTTCGCTTCCTCTGCCCATTGCTCGCATCGCACGTGCCCCGGGGACCCGGTCGCGTGACAGCGCAGGGACCGCAAGACGCCAGTGAAGTCGCCCACTTCCGCCCCTGCGGCCCCATTGAGCCAGACGTTGAATTTCCCGCCCCACGACACTTCGCGGGGTTCTAAGGTGCGGAAGTGACCCGCGACGACACCTCACGCGCGGACCAGGAGCTGCTCAGGCACCTCCACGACCGCGGCCTGGCCACATCAGCGGCGCAGCTGGAACGCTGGCGGCGAGCCTGCCTGCTGCCGCGGCACACCCGCAAGGCGCTGGGCAGAGGCCGCGGCTCATCATCCGTTCTGGACCCCCGCACCGTGGAGATCGCCGATGTCCTGACACGTTGCAGCGGTCAGGGCAAGGACCTACGCGCCACGGTCCTGGCCTGGTACATGCGAGCCGGTACCCCAGGAGCGCACTCCCGCCAGCCGGTACCGGAGCCGCCCTTCGAGCCCGTCCGTGACGCCCTCGTCTGGGCCCTGCGCCGCAGTCCTGTCCAACGCCTGATCGAGCAGGCCCGTCGGGCACGCGACGACACCGATACCGACGTTCTCTACGCCGACGCAGAGAAGTACCTGGCCCGCTCGCCGGGACCGTTCGGTCATCCGGCGCGCATGCGCGAAGCAATCCTCGACAGCGGCCAGGACATCCAGCCACCACTACGCGGTGGACAGCGCAGCATGGTCAACCTCATCGCGCTGCTCGGACTACCCCAGGGGGAGGTGAGTGGGGAGAGCTTCGCGCAGGCGGTGACCGCCTCCGGGCTGCTGCCAGAAGTGGACGGTGCGACGCTGGCCGCGGCCTTCGAGCAAGCTGAGCGCGACGGAACCTTGGAGCACGTACTACGCGGGGCACAGCAGCATGACGTGGTAGCCGAAGCCGAAACCGTCAGCTCCGAGAGACTGGCCCGCGCACGGGAAGTCGCCCGCGTCCTGGGCTTCTGCGGCGGCATTTACCTGATGCATGGCCTGCTGCTCCCGGACACCCCCGGCCAGCAAGCCATCCGCGCCAGAATCGACGAGCTGGGCCTGGGCGAAGCAGCAATCACGGCAGCCCAATGCGTCAGCAAAGTCGCCGCGGCCAACGTGCTCAGCTTCTGCTTGGAACCCTCCTTCGACCACCTCGCTGGGCAGCTCAACGAGGTGATGACGGAGCACATGGCCGGCGTCTTCCGCTGCCCCGGAGAGCTGGACTCAGCCGAGGACCTCATGGCCCAGTGGCTGGCAGCAATCCGGGACGCAGCAGAGCGGTAGTGCGGCCGGCCAGGAGCTCCCGCGGCGAAATGCACGCAGCGGTAGCCAGCCCGTGCCTGAGACAGGGTCTCGTTGCTCGGGACTCCAGATCCGACTCAGGGCGGAGCCGCAGCGCCAACCATGGCAGGAAAGGACAGCTAGAGGATGTTCCAGTGAAGTTGCCCGTCTCGCCTCCGGAGCCCGTCAACCCGACGCTGAATCTCACTCAGAGAATCGGGGGCATGTCGCACCTTCCGGGCATTCGTCGTAACCATGCGCAATTCGCGAATATCGCGTAGAACCGAGTAGCCAGCGCCTTTCCTAATGTCCCACCCGTAGGCGTCCACGAACGCCTGGTAGTGGGCTTGGCCGTAACCAAACCGGCGGCAGTGAACCTCAACGGTGACGAGATCCCATTCCGGCTGACCTTGGGCAATCGTGTCCCAATCACACAACACCGCAGTTCCATCGGCGATTTGCAGCGCGTTTCGGTGCTGAGGATCGCCCTGTATCAGTCCGGGGGCCAGGGCGAACGGGACTCCTTCCAGCGCCTCTTCGAGCCGGTCCACCTCTTCCTCCATATACCGGACGCAAGCGGCAGGGAGGCACGTGATCGCGGTGAGTGAGCGACGGATCGCACGGATGTTGTCGTGCTCGGCAAGGACGATCGGAGGTCGAGGCAGGGTGTGGAGAGCTTTGAGGGGCCCTGCAAGTTGCCAGGCCGCCACCGGGCTCTCGTGCTGTGGCAGGTACGTCCAGAAGGTGACAGCGTGCCCGTCAATGACCATTGGCTGATCGCAAGGGTGAAGAGGGACTGTGGGGAAGTCTGCCTCCATAAGCCAGCGTACGAAGGCAACGGTACGCGCGACGCTGTCGACGTCCGTCCCCTTGCGAGCGATCTTGGCCACCACCTGCTCCTTCTCCAGGAGGAGAACCGCGTTGGTGTGACCGCGGAGGAGACGCGCATCACGGCTGTCGAGGCCGGCCTTATCGCAGGCCCGCTCCAGCACCTGGTACATCTCGAACTCGTCGAACCCACCGGGGGCCGGCGTGATTTTCATGTCACCCAGGCTTACCGACGAAGGCCCGTCCTGTCACCTCGGGCCGGGCGGAAGCTCGATGATCTCCAGCAGCTCGCGCGCCGCTCGGCCTGTACGTATCGACGGCGGAAGGACCTCTACGACCTCTCGGGCCCTTTCCTCCACGATGGGCGTGCGGTGGGAGGGGTCCATCCGCAGGAAGGTGGTGCCGGCCAGCTGGCAGGCTTCGTCGGGACTGCGATCCCGCGCAAAGCAGATCGCGGCCTCCAGCCGGAGCAGGGCCGGATCGATCCCGCTCTTGTCCCGGTAGAGAGCAAGAGCCTCCTCCTGGACCACGCGTGCCTCGCGGGTGTGGCCGAGTGCTGTCAACGTGCCGCTCTTGTAGAGCAGGTAGCGGCGCGCCGGAAAGGCGAAGGCGTCGGTGGCCGAGTCCCCGCCGAAGTGCTCGAACGCCTTGGCCGCATAGCGCAGGGCGGCCTCCGCCTCGGCCTGGGCGCCGAGCTTAGCAAGGGCCCGCGCTTCTGCTGCTGCCGCGAAGGCATGCGTGGCGCTGGTCCGTGCTCTGCTACTGATCACCCTGGCCTCCCGGCATAGGTTCACTGCGCTGACGGTCGGACCGTAGTAGAAGGGCAGCATCGCGGCCTGAGCCCTGACGCGGGCACGAAGCTCGACGTTCCCGCTGTCGTCCGCAGCGGTACGCGCCGTGGCGTACCACGATCTTGACCGCACAAGGTCGCCGAGCTTCATGAGCGCGTCCGCGGTCAGCGTCGAGATCATCGCTGTCAATTCGGAGAGGCGGACCTGAACGGTGGCTGGCTGCCGGGACGCGGCTAGCTCCTGGACCTCTGCGAGAAGGTCCAGAAGACGACTTAGCATCAAGGCCGGTGGCGTGGAGACGTACTCCTGGCTGGCCCAAAGGACCATCTCGTCAATGTGGTCCAGCTGCGTTGAGTTGACCGTGGCGGAGGCCAGGGTGCGGTCCACCGCTCGGCGTACGGCATCGACCCTGGCAGCGAGAGACCCAGCAGCAGCCGGAGCGCGCCCTGCAAAGTCAGGCACGCTGTGCTTCTCGGCGCGGTATCCGTCAGAGGACCCTGTCCGAAGAACGATTCCCGCGACCGCCCCGGCGTCGTCCAAGTCCAAATCGCCTGGTGAACAAGCGTAGAAGGCTGCCAGCACGAGCACGGTTGCATGGAGTGGCCGGTGCTTTCCTGTCTCCCATAGGCGTAGTTGCTCCACGGTGACCCGCGGGGCTCCGCTCTGATCGGCGACCAGCCCTCGGATCTGTTCCACAGCGCCGGTAAGGGTGAGGCCCCTGGCCAGACGCTGCGAACGCAGGCGAGAGACCGAGCAATGCGCATGAATCGAGGAGGCGATCTCGCCGATTGAGCGTCCGCTCTCGGCCCCGCTCTCGCGTAACCGCCGTGCGCAGGACGGACCGTGAGGTTCAAGGCCACTTCGCATGAAGACGATTCCCTTCCGGCTCGCTCGCCAGCGTACTGATCTGTTGTCCGGTCGGCGTCAGAAAACGTGACTCCGTCGACCACGGACCCGGAAATACGTGAAGGGTCACGCACGCCCGTCGCGCATGCGTGCACCGTCGCGGTTGCTGCTCCTGTCTGCGAGGGCGAACGTTGCCCTCCCCGTGGTCCCGAGCTCACACGCTGCTCGCCGGCCCGGACATTCGACGGCCCCCTCTCCAACTCGGGAGGCACATCGTGTCCCAGGCACCACACCCGAGCGACAGGCTCACGCTGGCCACCACCCCGAACGCCGTGGGCCTTGCGAGGTTGCACACCATAGACGTCCTCTCCCGCTGGGGCGTGTCCGCCGACGTGATCGAGACGGTGCGGCTCATCGTCTCGGAGCTGACGACGAACGCGGTGCAGCACTCCGAGGAGGGCGAGCAGGTCTCGCCGTACTCCCCCCTGTCGCCCCTGAGGACCTTCGAGCTGCAGCTTCAGATCGTCTACGGGGCGGTCCGGGTATCCGTTTGGGACATCGACGAGCGTCCGCCCGTCTTGAAGCAGGCCGGCGTCGACGCCACCGGCGGCCGGGGGGTCCTCCTCGTCGCCGTCATGAGCAGCAGGTGGGGGCACTACCCCCTCCGCGACAGGCACGGGAAGGTCGTGTGGGCCGAGGTCAGTCTCGTGCCCATGAGCGAGCCGCGCAGAGACGGACGGGAACGGTCGCTCTTTGGCGAGCCGGCCGTGACCGGGCGCGTCGCGAAGCCCCGTGCGGGTGAGGCGGACCCGCGTCTGCTTGGCCGGCTGCTTGTCGCCGTGAGGGGCCTTTGAACCCAGCGCCCTTGGCCACGGCCCTTCCCTCCCTCTCCCCTGTCCACCTCCACCAAGGAATCCACCATGTGTGAGCACCCGACGCCGTGCCCGTCCGCTGACTCCCCCGACCGGGAGGCGGCCCGGCCGACCGCGAGCCACCCCGAGCAGGGCTGGACCCGGCTGTGCAACGGCGTCCTTCTCTTCGAGGACACCGGCGAACTGCTCCCCGACGGCCAGATCATCGCCCCGCACCGCCCCATGACCGGGGCGGTGGCCGCGTGACCGCCCTCACCGCCGTCCCCCACCAGCACACGGCGGACCGTTGGCCTGTCGCTGGCCAGTGGATCGAGGACCACGGATACGTGAGCGATCAGCGAGGCAGTGCCCTGGTCCGCCGTGACGGCTCCATTCCCTGGCTGTGCATGCCCCGGTACGACTCCGCCGCCGTCTTCACCAGCCTCCTGGGCACCGAGCAGCACGGCTTCTGGCAGGTCGCGCCCACCATGCTGATGGACGGCACCGCGGTCCCCGCCTCCGGACGCCAGTACGCGGGCAACTCGCTCATCGTGCAGACCACGTGGAGCCACGGCACCGCCAGCGCCACCGTCTACGACTTCATGGTCCCTGGCGGCGGCTCCCCGCGCCTGGTGCGGGTCGTGACCGGGCACTCGGGCGCGATGACCATGCGGTCGTTGCTACGGGCCCGCCCCGATTACGGAAGCGTCGTGCCCCGGATCGTCGAGTTCGACGGGCGCCACGCGATCGACCTGCCGGAGAGCGACGGCGGCAGGCTGTGGCTCGACGCCACCGTCCCCGTGCACATCGACCGTGCCGACCTCGTCGCGGAGTTCACCGTCACCGCCGGCCAGACGGTCGCCTTCGGCCTCTCCTGGCGGGAGGGCGCGGACAGCCCGCCGCCCGCCCCCGCCGATGACGCCATGCTGGGGTTCACCCTGGAGTTCTGGGAGAGGTGGGCGGCCCGCTGTACCTACACCGGCCCCGACCGCGAGGCGGTCGTCCGCTCCCTTCTCACCCTGGGCGCCCTCATCTACGCGCCGACGGGCGCAATCGTGGCGGCGCCGACCACGTCCCTGCCGGAGGAGATCGGCGGCGTCCGGAACTACGACTACCGCTTCGCCTGGCTGCGCGATGGGGCGCTCACCGCCGGCGTCCTGCGCAAGTACGGCTACCTGCGTGAGGCACTCGCGTGGGCATGCTGGGCTGTGCAGGCCAGCCTCGGCCAGGATCGGCGGCAGATCATGTACGGAGTCGGCGGCGAAACGGAGCTGCCGGAGATAGAGCTGGGCTGGCTGCCGGGATACGAGCGGTCCGCGCCGGTCCGCATCGGCAACGCCGCCGCCGGGCAGCTCCAGGTCGACATCTACGGCGAACTGGCCATGGAGCTCTACGAACTCGCCCAGGCGGACAGCAGCTGGGCCCGGCGGCTGGGTTCGGTCATCGTCGCGCTCGCCGGGGAACTGGAGCAGGTCTGGGACCAGCCCGATTCGGGGATCTGGGAGATGCGCGGGCCCGTGCGCCACTTCACCCACTCCAAGATCATGGGCTGGGCCGCCATCGACCGTGCTATCCGCACCATCGAGGCCGGCCACGCCGACGGGCCGCTGGAGCGGTTGCGGGCGCTGCGCGACACGATCCACGCCGAGGTGTGCGAGCGGGGCTACGACGCCGACCTCAATGCCTTCACCCAGTCCTACGGGTCGCGGGATCTGGACGCCTCTCTCCTGCACGCCATGCTCTGCGGGTTCCTGCCCGCCGACGACAAGAGGGTCATCGGAACCATCGAGGCGATCCAGCGTAAGCTGGGCACCGACGACGGGTTCGTCCTGCGCTACCACACCGCCGGCGACCACGTCGGGGCGGACGGATTCCCCGGCGATGAGGGGCGGTTCCTCTTCTGCTCCGGGTGGATGGCCGAGGCCCTCGCCATGATCGGCCGGCCTGACGATGCCCGCACCGTCCTCGACAGCCTCCTCGCCGTCCGCAACGGCCTCGGCCTGCTCGCCGAGGAGTACGACCCGCGCACCGGCCGCCAGCTCGGAAACTTCCCGCAGGCGTTCAGCCACGGCGGCCACTTGGGCGCAACCGCCGCGCTCGCAGGCTTCGGCGCTTTCAGCACGCTCCGCCTGGCGGGGGCGGAATCGTGACGGCCAGGGCACACACGCAATCGCTCCTGGGGGACGGGGACACGCCGGACTGGATGCCAGACTGGATGCCGACCAACGGCGAGACCGTCCGCCGTGCCTGCGGCGAGGACTTCGACGCCGTCCGCGTCACCGCCGATCTAGCCGCGCCGGCGCTGGCCGCCCTCGGCCCCGGGCAGGGACCGGTCCTCGCCAACAACACCACCAAGACCTGGGTCTTCCTGGTTCCGCCGGGCTCCGCACCGCCCGGCCGCTGGGCCCTGGGGGTGCGGGTCATGCCGCGCGGCGCGGCCATAGGCATCCCTCCGATCGGAAGGACCGGCGGCCGGGACGTCCACTGGGCCGTACCCCCTGGCCGGGGCGTGACCTATGTCGAGGACCTGAAGCGGATCCTGACCGGCTCGCTCCCTCCTGCCGCCCCCGCCCGCAGGGCAGGCAGGAAGGCATCTGCCACGACCCCGGACCCACGCCGCGCCGCAGCCGCGGTCCGCCCGCGTCCGCTGTCCCCGACCCTGCTGAAGGTCGGCGCTCTCCTCCTCGCGGGTCACTCGGACACCCAGATCGCCAAGGAATTGTCCCGGTCCCTCACCACGGTCCGGGCTCACGTGCGGCAAATCGGCAACCTTCTCAACGCCCCCAACCCGGCCCTCAAGGCCGCGGCTCTGCTCGCTGGCGGCCATCTGCCCCCGCCGCCAGTTCAGATGCAGGCCCCCGGCCTCGTCCCGGTCGACCTCGCCGTCCTGCGCGTACTCGCCGGCATCAGCAGGGATGCCGAACTCCCCGTCGCACTGCGTCCCACCAGCCCCTTCCTTGACCACGTCGAAGGGCTCCGTGAACGGTGCGCTGCCCGGACCGACGCCCACCTCATCGCCCTGGCCACCGCCTGGGGCCTCCTCCCCACCCTCAACAGCCCCGCCTCCAGAAGGGAGCCGCAGCCGTGATCCGCAAGGCACGCTTACCCGGCCCCGGTTTCAGATTCGGGAGGTTCGATGCCGAATCCGTCCCCGGCCTCATGATCCTGGGCATGAACGCGATCGGTCTCGCCTTGGCCGGAGCCCTGGTCGCTGACGAGATCAACAGCACGGGCGGAATCGCCGCCGCATCCACGCCGGACCTGGAGCCGCACGCCGAAGAGCAGCCGCACGACGCGGCCAACGCCACGGCGTCCAGCAGCATCCACACCTACCGCTACGCGACGCGCCCGGCCCAGCAGACCGCCCCACCGGCTGGTGACGGCCTCCGGCAGGAGGGCTGGTCGTGACCGCCGGTACGTTCGCCCCGTACATCGGCGACAGGCCGCCCACCCTCGATGAGCTGGAGCGGGAGCTGGGGAAGATCGCCTCCGAGCACCCGAAGGTCAGCACCCTCCACGAGATCGGCCGCCCCCGCACCGGCCGCCCCATGACCATGCTGACCATCCCCGGCGGCCACAAGCACGTCCTCGTCATCGGCGCCCCACACCCGAACGAACCGATCGGCCTCGCGGTGATCCCCGCGCTGGCCCGGTACGTCGCCGAACACCCCGCGGACCGCGAGACGGTCACCTGGCACCTCGTGGGATGCGCCGACCCCGACGGCGTCGCTGCCAACGAGGACTGGTGGTCGAGGGCCTGGCCGCCGCCGATGGGTTCGTACCACCGCGGGCTGTACCGCCCCCCGGCCGCCGCTCAGCCCGAATGGACCTTCCCCGCACCGTCGTTCAGCGTGACCATGCCGGAGACTCGCGCCCTCATGAGCGTGATCGACCGCGTGCGTCCGGCCCTAACCGCCTCGCTCCACGGAAGCGACACCGGCGGCGTATGGGCGATGGCCTCCCGCGCCGAGCCCGCCCTCGCCCCGGTCATGGCGGACCTGGCCGCCCAGTACGGCCTGACCGTCGAGGAGACGCCCTCGGACTGCGTCGGTCTCCCCTCCTTCGGGACTGGCGCCTACCTCCTGGCTGCCCCTCCCAACATCAGAGCGGACGCTGGCAGCAGGGAGGACGACGACTGCGAGTGGGAGCCGGCCGGAGCCAGCAGCGCCCACTACACCGCCCGGCACGGTGGCCTCGGCCTCTTCCCGGAGGTCCCGATATGGGCGTCCACCCCGCTCAGGCTCGCGCCCCAGGGAGCCATCGGCGTTCTCGAGGACGCGCGTCACGTGCTCGGTGACCTCATCCCCGAGCGCACTCCAGTCACGAACGAGGAAACCAAGTTCCTGACCGCCGCGAAGGAGATCCGCTCGTTCATCCCCGTGATGACCCGGAACATCCAGCGCCAGCCCGGATCCGGCAAGGGGCAGGACCTGGTCCTCCTCGTCCCGACACGCGCCGCCGGCATGCTTCTGCGCCACTACGACCAGCTCCTCGCCGCCGACGCTGATTACGACCAGCTCCACGAGCTGCGAGCGAAGACTGAGGCCGTCCTGCTCGCCTGGTGCCACCGTGCCGAAGAGGCGCTCCGGCCCCAGCCCCTGCCGTTGTCCCGTACGGCCGGCTACCAGGCCGACCTTGTCCTGGCCCTGGCACGGACGCTCCCCTTCACTGCGGCCGGCACCTCTGCGAGCCGCCGCAACACCCGCTGACCGCGCGTCTGCGACATGCCGTTCTGCCTCCAGCCGGTGTCCCGTCACCCGCGTCACCCACGGAGGTCCGCTCCACCCCAGAGACAGCCCTGCACCCCGTCCTTGACCACTCTCTCTGACTCCCGGAGCCCCATCAGTGACAGCGGCACCCGAGATTCACACTGACCCGCCCCACGCCGGCGAGGGCCTGAAGCGGTCACTCTCCCTGCTGTTGACGGGCCTGGGCATGGCAGACGCCGGACGGACGGACGAGGCAGGTTCCGTCTACACCCAGACTCTGGAGCAGTACCGCGGCCTGCGCGCAGTGAACGCGGAGCGCGTGCGGCGGCGGTCGGAGGTCTCCCGGTGACCCGGAAAACAGTGCCTGCCCTTTCCGAGCTATGCGACGGCGTGCAGCAGTTCAGGCACGCCTTCCGCCGTGCGGTACGGCCTGAAAGCAGGAGCCAGGTCTCGGACGAGCTGGACGCATCGCGGGGCCCCGATCCGTTCGGCCAGGCGGAGGGCTTCGAGGGCGTCGGCAGCTGCTGCTTCGGGTTCGCGACGGCTGAGATAGCCCTGCGCCCGGTATGCCAGGAAGACTCCGCGGGTCTTGTCGCGGCTGGCCGGCAGGAGCGCTTGGCCTTCGGCGATGAGGCGGTGCGCCTGCGTGGTGTCGCCGAGGTCAAGCAGACACCGGCCCGAGTCGACGGCGAGGTCGGCGGGCGACATCCACGAGCACCAGGCGGGGGTGTCGTCTGTGCCCCCGGCGTTGAGCAGGCGTTCTGCCGCATTCAGAGAGCGCAGGGTGGCGCGACGTTCGCCGAGCGCGGCGTGTGCGCGTGCCAGTCGCAGGTGCAGCAGCGAGCTGGCGGCGGGATGGGTGGTGCGGCTGAGGGCCTTGGTGAGGATGCCGGCGGCGGTGACGGGGTCATCCCGCCAGGAGGCCTGATAGGCGAGGTCACTGAGGAGGGCCGCGCCCATGTCCCGGTCGTTGCCGGCGTGAGCGTTGTGCAGCCCGGCGATCCAGTACCGGCTGGCGGCGCCGTGCTGGCCGTGGTCGAAACGGATCCAGGCGACCGTCTGGGAGAGGCTGGCGGCGAGCCTGTGCAGGCGCGCCCCCAGGGGGCGGGTGTAGCGCTGCTCCTCGATCAGGTCGGTGACGCGGACAAGGTGGGCGTCGTAGAGGGGCGCGATGTGCTGGCGCTGCTCGGTGGCCAGAGCGTTGAGGCGGGCGCTGGTCTCCTCCAGCAGGGCTACGACGTCCTCGCCCACCGCAGCGCCCGGGCGCGAGGGGCCGGCCGCGAGGGCTACGGGCTGGGTTCCGGCCCAGCTTCCGGCCAGGATGACGAGCGCGGATCCGGGGATCGCGCTGAGGAGGGTTCGGCGGTCCATGGTGTGCAGGGCCTCTCGCAGAGCGGGCACGATGTTGGCTGGGCCGAGTGGCACGACACCCTGATCGACACGGGGAAGCCAGGCAGGCCAGGCGGCGGGGTCTACATCACCGGCCGGGATGCCCAGGACTTCCGCGATGTAGGTCTGGGAGACCGCGTCGGGCCGTACGCCATTGACCTCCCACTTGCGCACCCGGGCCTTGTCGACGCCAGAGCGAAGTCCGCGACGGCCAGCAGCGCCGTGAATCGCCTCGGCGAACTCCACACGGTTGAACCCGCGCGCGATGCGGACCGCGGCCAGCGGGTGGGGTGTGCGCTCATCCTCGTCCACGACGAAATCCAATCAGGCAGGCACGACCCGAGCGTACCGCCGCAGGCAACGGGACTCCCACGGGACTCCCGCCAACCCCTGTGGCAGCAAGCACAGTTGACCGACACTCGATCATCCCGGCGACCCTTCGGTCCCTGTGGCGCATCACCCCGGCTCCGGCTTCACGGTGCCCCTGTGCGCACCCGACTGCGGCATTCGACGCCGAACAGGTGCCTCGCGAAAGGACTTCCTCAGTGATCAAGCAACCCTTGATGGTGGACGAAGTCGTCGGCGGCGCGGCCGACCGCTATGCCGCTCTCGGATTCCAGACCCGCGGGGACCTCGGGCAGCATTTCCTGCGCACCCCGGACGCCGCGCACGCCCTGCTGGAGCGGGCCGGCATTCCGGCCGGAGCGCACGTGCTTGAGGTCGGAGCGGGGCTGGGCACGCTCTCCTGGGCGATCGCGTCTGCCGGACACCGCATATGGGCGGTGGAGAAGGACGAGCGGCTGAGGGATGACTTGACCGAGCGGCTCGCCCCGTTCGGGGCCCGGGCCCGCGTGACCTTCGAGGACGTACGCCGCGTCGACCTGGATGGCGGCCTGGACCTCGGCAGCGCGCTGGTCTCCATCATGCCGTTCGACCCCGAGCTGGCCGCCGACCTGATCCAGCACGTGTTCACCTGCCCCCGCGTGGAGTTCGGACTGGTGGTCGTACCCAGCGCCTCCGCCCGGCTGCTCACCCGCTGTGCGGACTTGGTGGTGGAGGAGGTCGATGGCATTGCCCGGTCCTCCTTCTGGCCGCCGGCGCCCACCGTGCTGCGGGTCCTCGCGATCGGCCGGAGGTCGACGTGCAGCAACTGATCGCCACGGGCTGCTTCCACTCCGCGCTGCCCGAGGGCCATCGTGCCCTGTCGGCGCTGCGCTCCGCACGGAAGGCCGGAGCTCTGGTCGTCGACGCTGGTGACTTCTTCTCCGGCAGTGCCTTCCACACCTTCTCCGGCGGCCGTGTGGAGGAGGGCCTGCTGGCCGAGCTGTACGACGCGGTGGTCCCCGGCAACCACGACCTACCCGATCTGATGCGGCTGCGTCGTCCCGAGGCGTTCCCGCCGGTGGTCTGCGCCAACGTCGCTCCCCCGCGCGCCTTCGCCGGCCGCTGGATGACCGGGCTGGTGCTTGACGGGGCCTCGCTGCGGGTCGGGATCGTCGGATACCTGGGCGAGCAGGCGTACGAGGCGATCCCTCCGGCTGAGCGCGCGGGTTTCACCTATCGGGCCCCGACGGCCGCGCTGATCGCCGCCGAAGCCGATGCGCTGCGGTCGGCGGGGGCCGATGTGGTGGTGGGGGTGAGCCACAGCGGCTTCCTCGCCGATGTCGCCGACCAGGAAGCCGGGTGGCCGCTGACCACGGTGATCTCCTCGCACTGCCACTCGCCATGGACGCACTGGACGGCAGGGACCCGCCACGTGGTCAAGCCGGGCGCGCAGGGCTCCGGACTGCTCCGCCTCGACCTGGGTATGGACGGTCCGCTCAGCGTGGGCCACGACAGCCCGGCCGCGGGCGGCCCGGAGGACGCGGCGCGCGGCATGGACGCGGAGTTCGAGGCGTTTGCGGCGTGGGGGGCGCACCCTGTGGGCCGTCTCACGGCCGCCCTGCCCCGGCGGGAGGACGTGGCCCGCATCCTCGCAGCCCGCGCGCTGCGTGCGACGGGCGCCGACGCCTTCGTCCTCAACACCTACACGCTGCGCGGAGGACTGCCCTGCGAGGTGACCCGGGCGGCGCTGTGGGCCTGCCTGCCCTTCGACAGTGACCTGGTGGTGCTGGAGGGAAGCCACTCGCCATGGGCCCTGGACGAACAGGCCCGCGAGCTGGGCGAGGACCTCACCGTCGCTCCCGCCCCGGCCGGCGAGCAGCCGGGGCGCATCGCCACCACCGCCTATCTCGCAGGGCGCCTGGGACTGCCCGCCCTGCCTCCTGTCCAGCCGTGCACGCTGCACGGCGTCCTCACCGCCTGTCTGGAGACGTCATGACCGACCTGCTGCATCTGGACGCTCGCGTGTTGACCTGCGGCCCGACCGCACCGGACGCCTTCGCGCACGCCTTCGACGGCCCCGGCGTGGGCCGGGCGCTCGTCACATTCGGCTCCGAGAACCACGACGGGAATCTGGACGTCGCGCTGAGCATGCTGTCCACCCTGGGCACGGTCCTGTCCCTCTACCCGGACCGGGGCTGCTGGGATGAGCTGACGGTCCGCGACGATGTCGACCCCGGACGTACCCACGGCGTGGGCGAGAACCGGCTGCACGTCGACCTCGTCGACCGCGACCGCAGCCCGCGTCTGATCGCCTTGTACTGCGTGCGCGCGGACCCGGCCGGCGGCGGCGCCTCTGCCCTGTCCGACCTCCACACCGCTGCCGCGGACCTCGACCAGGCCGACCGCGAGCTGCTGCGGCAGCCGGTGTTCTCCTACTTCACCGACCACGGGGTGCACGGCGTCGGGGAGGGCCTGTCCCGCTTCCCCGTCTTGCCTGAGCTCCTCGACGGCCGGGCCCCGATCCGCTTCACCTCCAAAATGCTCCCCCACCTCCAGCGCGGCGAACTGGTGGACGGCGGCGCCCCCGAGCAGGTCGCGGCTGCGTTCGGCCGTCTCGTGAAGGCCGCCGAGTCCCAGCGGACCACCGTGCGCCTGCAGCCCGGCCAGCTCCTCGTCTTCGACCAGTGGCGCTACGCCCACGGCCGTATGCCGCTGGGCCCCGGGCAGAGCGACCTGCCGCCTGGCCAGCGGCGGCTGCTGAAGCAGGCCTACGGTCACCGCCCCGAGGCGAGTGGAGGAACACGATGATCCTCACCGGACCAGCGATCCGCCAAGCCGTCACGAGCGGGACGATCACCATCGACCCGTTCGACCCGC
Source organism: Streptomyces sp. NPDC090022 (assembly GCF_044748145.1). Taxonomy (NCBI): domain Bacteria; kingdom Bacillati; phylum Actinomycetota; class Actinomycetes; order Kitasatosporales; family Streptomycetaceae; genus Streptomyces; species Streptomyces sp. NPDC090022. The sequence goes on along the minus strand of NZ_JBIVFN010000001.1, from coordinate 226,623 downwards.
ACCTGCTCAACCCCAACAGCTACAACTACCGGCTCGGCGACCGACTCGAAGAGCTCACCAGCCGGCCGGCCGACCCCGCCGTGCCCGCCCGCACGCGCACCATCTGCCTGACCGATGACGGCTTCGTGCTCCAGCCGGGCACCGTGTACCTGGGTACGACCGCCGAGACGATCGGCAGCGAGGCCTTCGTCACCAGCCTGATCGGCCGCTCCTCCCTCGGCCGTCTCGGTTGCTTCCTGCAGATCTCCGCCGACCTCGGCCAACTCGGCGCCGTGCACCGTTGGACGCTGGAGATCACCGTGGTCCAGCCCCTGCGGATCTACCCGGGCATGCGCGTCGGGCAGGTCTCCTTCTGGCGTCCGGTCGGCAGCCGCTCCCCCTACTACGGGCACTACGGCACCCTCAGCGTCCCCGCAGCCTGGTCGCCGCGCGCAGTCGCCGGCCACGGCGCGGCCCCCGCCCTTCTCCTCCAGGAGGTGACCACATGATCCTCACCGGCCCCGAGATCACGTCCCGCGTCAAGGACGGCCGCATCCGCATCGAGCCCTTCGACTCGAGCCACGCCCAGCCCAATTCCTACGACTTCCACCTCGGCGAGACCATCGGCTCGTACACCAGCCACGTCCTGGACTGCGCCCGCGACAACCCCTTCGAGCAGCACCCCATTCCCACCGACGGGTTCGAGCTTCAGCCGCACCGCATCTACCTGGCCGCCACCCGGGAGCAGATCGGCAGCGACTACGTCGTACCGATCATCCGGGCCCGCTCCTCCATCGCCCGCCTGGGCCTGTTCGTCCACGTCACCGCCGACCTGATCGACCTCGGCTCCTTCGGACAGCTCACCCTGCAACTGCACGCCGTGCAGCCGGTGCGCATCTACCCGGGCATGTTGGTCGGGCAGGTCACCTTCTGGGAGACGACCGGGGACCGCGTCCTGTACGACGGCAAGTACCAGCACAGCAGTGGCCCGCAGCCCTCCAAGGCCCACGTCGACTTCGAGGCCCGGTGAACACCCCCACGGCCCCCGGCCGCGAGCCGCACGGTCCTGTGCTTGGCGGGCTGGGGGAGAAGGTGGTGGCGGTCGTCGCCCACCCCGACGACGCCGAGCTGCTGTGCTACGGAACGCTGCGCCGCGCCAGCCAGGCCGGAGCCACCGTAACGGTGGTCGTGGTCACCCACGGCGCCAACGGCGTCTCCCTGGCCGACGCCGCCGACGGCCGACGCCTGGGCACCGACGAGCGGGCCGAAGAGGTCCGCGCGGCCTGGCACTCCACCGGCATCCACCTCACCTTCCTCGGCATGCCCGACGGCGCCCTGGTAGCCGACCGGCGCCTGATCTCCACCTTGGAGGCCGAACTGACAGGCTTGGGATGCACGCTGCTGATCACCCACAGCCTGAACGCCGACACCGACCACCAGGACCACCGCGCGCTGGCCGGGGCCGCTGTGAACGCCGCCACCCGCGTGGCCACCTGCCACACCGTCCTGCACGGCGAGCCCCACGCCCCACGCTCCTCCTTTGCTCCCACCGTCCTCGTCGACATCACCGAGCACCTCGACGCCAAGGTCACCGCCCTGGCCGCACACCGCACCCAGGCCGGCCGTTGGTACCTCGGCAAGGACTACACCCACCACCGCGCCGCCCAGGCCGGATGGCGCCTGCGCCCCGCAGCGGCAGCCGCTGGGCGCGCGTACGAGTCCTTCGAAACCTCCGTGCTCACCCTCTTCCCCCAGGAGGACCGGTCGTGATCTACATCGAGCAGCCGCCCTTCGCGCCCTGGCTGGGCTTCTGCGAGGCCCTCTTCGCCTGCGACACCGTCGCCCTCTACGACGACGTGCCCTACACCGACGGCGGATACCAGAACCGCAACCGGATCAAGACGGCCGACGGGGTGCGCTGGCTGACCGTCGCGGTCACCCGCGCCCCCGGGCAGCTGATCCGCGACACCCCCATCGCCGCCGGCTTCGACGCCGACCTCATGCTGCGCACGATCCGCCTGGCCTACGCCCGCACCCCGCACATCGACGAGGCCCTTCACGTCCTGCGGCCCGTGCTCGGCGCGGGGCACACCTGGCTGGTCGACCTGAACCTCGACCTGCTCACCCACATCCGCGCTGCCCTCGGTGCACCCGCGCGCCTCCAGCTCACCTCCGAGCTGCGTATCGACGAAGCCGACCGCACCCGGCGCCTGGCCGCCATCTGTGGCGCGGCTGGCAGCAAGGTCCTGTGGGCGGGATCCGGCACCCGCACCTACCTCGACACCACGGCCCTGGCCGAGCACGGCGTCAGCGTGCGGTGGAACGAGTACGCCGACCGCCACCCCGTCTACCGGCAGGCCTGGAGCCGGCAGGGCTTCGCGCCCAACCTGTCCGTCATCGACACCGTGTGCGCGCTGGGCTGGGCGGGCACTGCGGCGCTCCTGCGCAGAGGCCTCGCCGCCTACCTCCAGCAGTACGCCCCGAAGGAGGCGACCGCGTGACCCGCCCGCTGATCCTCACCGGCATCGACCTGCCCCTGGAGCCCTCGTGCGGCTCGACCATCTGGTGCAGCGACGTCTACACCCGCCTGGCGGGGCACGGCTACGACACGGTGTTCGCGCACCTGCCCGGCAGCGGCACCTGGCAGCACGGCTTCGCGGCAACCGCCCAACTGGCCACGGCAAAGGCACCGTATGGGCCTGGCTTCGACGCATACGCCCACGCGCTCACCAACGAAGTGGCCGGCCTCGTCCGCGACCACAGACCCGACCTGATTCACGCGCAGCACCTGGGGTTCGGCCTCGCGCTCGCCTTCGCCCGGGCGGCCGGCGACACGCCTATGGTGTCCGTCGCGCACGGCACCGACGTCATTGCCGCCACCGAGCACAAGCAGGCGCGAGCCGTCCTGAACGAGATCGTTGACGCGAGCGTGAGCGTCATCGTCCCCAACCCGGCCATGGCCGACGAGGTCAACCGGCTCACCGACGGCCGACACACCGGCCGGCTGTTGGTCGTGCCCTGGGGCGTGCCGCTTCCCGAAGCCCCGACGGCTCACCCGCGCGCCGGAAGGCGGCTGCGCCTGGTCCACGCGGGTCGGCTGGACACCAACAAGGACACGATCACCGCCATCGAGGCTCTGGCGCGGACCACGGGACACCGGCTCACCGTGATCGGCAGCGGCGACGAACTGGACACCCTCACCCGGCGCGCCGCCGAACTCGACCTCGCCGACCGGGTGGCGTTCGAGCCGTTCCTGCCGCGCCGGGACCTGTTCAAGCGGTTCGGCGACTTCGACGCGATGCTCTTCACCACCCGCACGCTGGAGGCCTACGGCCTCGTCGCCGTCGAAGCCCAAGCGCACGGCCTGCCCGTCCTGTTCAGCAACGTACCCGGGATGGCCGCCACCCTGGGCGCCGGCGGCCTGGAATTCCCGCCCGGCGACGCCGTCGCGCTCGCCACGCTCATCGACAAACTGGCCGCGAGCCCCACCACCCGCCAACTCCTCCACGAAGCAGCCATCGCCAACGCCCGCGGCTACGACATCGCCCACACCGTGGCCCACCTCGCCGCACTGTCCCGCACCGCGAGGGGAGGCTCCCGATGACCGACGTCCCTCTGTACGCCAGCCGCCTGTGGCCGCCGGTTAGGCCCCGCACCGGCGATGCCTCCGCCTCCACCCTCGACCTGCTGCACACCCTCGGCCTGATCTCCCGCACCGACGCGACTGGAGTCCACACCCTCCTGCCGCTCGGCGTCCGGGTCCACGACCGGCTCTCCGCCATCGCCCGCCGCGCCTTCGAAGAACGCGGAGCCCTGACGTTCGCCCCGCCCACTCTGCAGAGCCGCACCCTGTGGGACCAGACCGGGCGCTGGGACGTCTACCGCCGCGAAGGAGCACTGCTGACCGTGTCCTCCTCCAGTGGCGAGGAGATGTGTCTGGCCCCTACGTCCGAGGAGATCGCGGCCTCCACCGTCCGCGACCACCTGCGCTCCCACCGGGACCTGCCCGTCCGCCTGTCACTGAGCACCACCAAGTTTCGCGACGAGCTCTCCCCGCGCGGCGGGCTGATGCGAGGCCGCGAGTTCACCATGGCCGACGCCTACACCTTCGACACCGGACCTGACACCATGCGCGACTCCGTCGCCTTCCTCAACGACGCCGTCGCCGCCGCCCTCACCAGCATGGGACTGACGGGCACGTTCACCGCGCCCGCCGACGGCGGCAGCATCTCCGCCGGCCCCAGCACCGAACACCTCGTCCTCGCCGACAGCGGGCAGGGCACCATCGTCGCCTGCAGCCACTGCGGCAACCGCGGCGACGGCGCCGTCCTCGCAGCCCAGGCCCCGGCGCCCGGCCCGGACCCGGTAGTCAACGTCATCGCCTTCACCCTCACCCTGCCCGACGGCACCACCCAGACCGCGACCGTCGCCATCCGCTCCGACCTCCAGGTCAGCCAGCGCAAGATCGCCGCTGCCACCGGCGCCGCGCGCGTCGACCTCCTCGACCCCGACCTCCTGCCCGACCAGCTCGGCAAGAAGGCCGGCACCCTCACCCCCTGGGACGCCACCGACGCCACCGACGTCCTGCCCCTGTACGACCTGTCCGCCGCCGAACTGGAGACCTTCAACATCTCCGACGGAGACACCGGGCTGCGCGCCGGCGTCCGCTGGAGCGGCACCCCGGGCCTGCGCGCACTGCACCCCCACGGCACCGACCTGCACCACGCGACCGAACACAGCGGCTGCGGAGCCTGCCGCCAGGGCCGCTACGGCGTCCTACGCGCCGTCGAGGTCGCCCACGTCTTCGAACTGGGCACGCAGTACGCCACCCCGATGAACCTCAGCTACAGCGACCCCGCCGGCCGCCCCGCCACACCCTGGATGGCCTGCTCGGGCATCGGCATCACCCGATGCCTGCAGACGGCCGCCGAACTCAACCGCGACCACCACGGCCTGCGATGGACGCCGGGCACCGGCCCCGCCGACGTCCACGTCGTGGTGCTGCGCGCCGATCAGCCAGACATGCGCGAGCGCGCGGACCTTCTCGCCCGGCGCCTCGCCGACCGCCACATCAGCGTCCTCGTCGACGACCGGCCCCTGCCCGCCGGCGACAAGCTCCGCTACGCCCGCCTCCTCGGCCTGCCCCACGCCGCCGTTCTGTCCCCCGACCACCCCGACACCAAGATCGAAGTCATCGCACGCCGCACCGGACGCACCACCCGTACTGATCTCAGCCACATCGTCAGCCAGAACCCTTTCACGCACACATAGACCCACAGCAATAAACCACCAGGAAAAGCAGGGCGAAACCCAGTCCAGGCGACGCCTAGAATTGCCGTACCCAAAATCGAAAACCTTACCTGCAATTCAACGGGCCCGTACGACGGCGGGATTCATGCGCTCGACCGTACGGGCCCGTTGACCGCAGACCTCAGGCCGTCTAGCGTCCTTCTCATCGCAACTCGAAACGGGTCGTAGCTCAATTGGTGGAGCACGGCAAAAGCGTTGCCGAGGAGCTGGTTCGAATCCAGCCGACCCGACCACTATCCACCCCCAAGGCGACAGGAAGAGCGCTCTCGCGGTGAAACACGGTGCGATCATTTCAGAAAAGGGACCGATGAAAATCGCCATCACGGGCGGCGCCAGCGCCGGTCATGTCGTTCCGGCCCTCGCTGTTGCCGGCCAGCTCCGTGACCGTGGCGCCGAGCTGGTCTTCCTCGGGCGCGAGAACACCATCGAGCACGACTACGCCCAGCGCGCCGGGATTCCCTTCCGCCATGTCCCCTCGGCCGGGCTGCGCCGCCACCGCTCCGCAAGCAACCTGCTGATGCCGTTCAGGGTCGCCCGGGGCATCTTCACCGCCTTCACGGTGCTGCGGCGCGAGCGTCCCGACGCGCTGTTCTCCAAGGGCTCGTACGTCTCCGTGCCCGTCGGGATCGGCGCCGCCCTCGCCCGCGTCCCCGTCGTCATCCACGAGAGCGACCACTCCCTTGGCCTGGCGAACAGGATCCTGGGGCACGTGGCCACCACCATCTGCCTGAGCGTCCCGGCTTCCGGCCCGACGCCGCGCTGGATGCGCAACAAGACTCAGGTGACCGGGCTGCCGTTGCGAGCGGACCTTGCCGAAGCCAAGCCCGAAGCGCTGCGCGAGCGACTCGGCGTCCCTGACGACAAGCGGGTGCTGCTGATCTTCTGCGGAAGCAGCGGCTCTCAGCGCATCAACGCCGCCGTCCGCGCCCAACTCGACTGCCTGTGCGAGCGGTACAGCGTGCTGCACGTCGTCGGCAAGGGCAACCTCGCCCCTCAGCTCGCCGTCCGGCCCGGGTACTGGCAGCTGGAGTACCTCCACGACGACATGCCGCACGCCCTGGCCCTGGCGGACCTCGTCATCGGCCGGGCCGGTGCCACCACCCTGGCCGAACTCGCCGCCCTGGAACTACCCGCCGTCCTGGTACCACTGCCGGCCTCCGTCAGCCGCGGGGACCAGCTCGACAACGCGCGCGCCTTCGCCGCCCAGCACCCGGAACGCTGCCGCGTCGTCGCCGACGAGCAGCTGACCGACCCCGGCACCCTCATCCAGGCCTGCGCTGCCCTGTCCGCCGTCCCCCGCGGCGGACAGGGCGCCCGGCCGCGGCCGGAAGCCGCGGCCCAACGCATCGCGGACCTCGTCCTGCGGGCAGCAGGCCGGCGCAAGTAGCGCGATATCAGTCGTGGTTGCCGTACATGTCGCGGATCTCCGCCTCGCTCTCACCCCGGTAGGTGAGGTGCCAGTGCATGTGCTTCGACTCCTGGTACAGCCCCAGGTTCGTCGTCACCGAGCACGATCCGTGCTCCTTCTCCACCCCAGCGGCCACCTCCCGCACCACCGCGACAACCTCGTGCAGAAGGCCTTCCTCAGAGTTCCCGAGGTCGGTGAGCGAAGGGACGTGCTCCTTGGGGATCACCACGATGTGCACCGGATACGACGGATTCGTGTGGTGGAAGGCCAGCACCCGATCAGTCTCCGCCACCTTCTCGATGGGGACCGCGCCGGTGAGCGCCTGGTGGCAGTAGAAGTCGGAGACGGTCGCGGTACCGGTCACAGGTGCACACCTTCGTTGGGCAGGAATGTCGGACGATCGCCCGCCGCACGTGTTCGCCGGGCAGGCGCCGACGCCAGCGTAGCGATCAGCCAACCTACAGCCGAATCAGCTCAACACAGGCTCCACGAAAGGGTGTTCGTCGAACACTTGCCGCACTCCATGGAACTCTCCCGCAAGGGAGGCACGAACAGATCCTGGACCATCGCGAAGGGACCACGTTCATGACCGTCACGCTCGAACCCTCGGTGGCGAAGCCGCCGACCGCGCCTGGGCTCCTCGAACTGGAGATCACCCGGCGCTGCCAGTTGACCTGCCAATCGCACTGCTACGCCAAGGCCGGCCCGACGCAGGGGCACGGCACCATGACCACCGCCGAGTGGAAGCGGATCATCAGCGAGGCCGCCGCCATCGGCACGGAGCGGATCCAGCTGATCGGCGGCGAGCCGACGCTGCACCCCGACTTCGCCGAGCTCGTCGAGCACACCCTGTCGAGCGGGCTCAAGGTGATCGTCTACTCGAACCTCTACCACGTGCCCGCCCAGCACTGGGAACTCTTCGCCCGGCCCGGCGTCAGCCTCGCCACTTCCTACTACGCGGACACCGGCAACGGCCACGACCGGATCACCGGCCGCACCGGATCCCACGCCGCCACCCGAGCGAACATCATCGAGGCGCACCGCCGCGGTATCCACGTCCGGGTCGGGATCGTCGACGTTCTGGAGGGGCAGCGCGTCGCCGAGGCCCGCGCGGACCTCCAGAACCTCGGCATCACGGACATCCACACCGACCGTGTCCGCGCCGTCGGCAACGCCGCGAAGGGCACGGCCCTGCCGTCCACCTCCGCGCTGTGCGGCCGGTGCGCCAACGGTATCGCTGCGGTCCTGTCGGACGGGACGGTCACCCCGTGCGTCCTGGGCCGATTCCTGCCCGCCGGCCATGTCCAGGGCAATACGCTGCAGGGGGTGCTCGCCTCCCCGTCCTGGCGGCAGGTCGCCGCGAGCATCCCCGCCAGTCGGCATGACCCCTGCGGCCCCGACTGCGGGCCCAACGATGACAGCTGCAAGGGCGGCGGCACCTGCGACCCTGCCTCCGGCCTCACTCCGACCACTGCGGACTGAACGGGAAGAACCTCGATGGACTGGGAATCAGCGGCACGCCGGCTCGCCGCCAGCACCGCCATCCGACCGGAGTCCCGGTGGTACGCACCGCTCGCCACCACACCGCGCCACCGATTCGTGCCGCGCTGGTGGGCCCGGGACACCGAGGACGACGGCAAGCGCGTCTGGGTGCTGCGGGACGGTGCAGCTGACCCCGAGCAGTGGCTGCGGACTGCCTACAGCGACAGCACGCTCATCACCCGGGTTGGCTCCCATCACGCCGACCACGCCGACCCGGGCCAGTCCCTTGTCCGCAGGTCCGACAGGTACCAAACGTCGTCGTCCACGCTGCCCTCACTGGTACTGCTGATGTACCGCTCCGGATGCATCACCGACACCTCCCGCGTGCTGGTGACCACCGGAAGCGGCTACGGCACCGCCCTGGCCTGCGCCCGGCTCGGCGACGACCAGGTCACAAGCGTCGACGTCGACCCCTACCTCGTCTCGGCGGCCCGACAGCGCCTCGCTGACGCCGGACACCACCCGCGGCTTCAGGTCTGCGACCTGACCAAGACGCTACCCGACGGCAGCTACGACCGGATCATCTCCACCGTGTCAGTCCCCGCCGTGCCCGTTTCCTGGCTGGAGGCACTCGCCGCCGGCGGACGGCTGGTGACCACCCTCTCCCGTACCGGACTGATCATCGTCGCGGACAAGAACGACGACGGCGGGGCGACCGGGCACGTCGCCCCAGAGTCGGCCGGCTTCATGAGCACACGCCACGGCGAGGACTACGACGCCATCCTCACGGACGACGCACCCGGGTGGCAGCACGCCCGGCATGCCGAAGGCGAGACCAGCACGGGCCGCTATCCACTGATGTACGTGCCGGACACCTGGGACTTGCGGTCCACTCTCGAACTCATGTTGCCCGGCATCGAGCACCGTCAGCACACGGCGGACGACGGCAGCCGCACCGTGTACATGCTGCACCAGGACGGCTCCTGGGCCCGGGCGACGGCACTAACGCGCCACGAGCTGCCGACCGTGCACCAGGGTGGGCCAACCCGCCTGTGGGACGCACTGGATCGCATTCGCACCTGGCTCGTCGTTGATGGGGACCTCCCCGTCCGAGGCGCCGCAGTGACCGTCGCCGCCAACGGGGCGGTCACCTTCTCGCGGAAGGGATGGACTGCAACGGTCGGATGAGACCTTGCCGACCGGTTCGACCATGGCGGCCACCATGCCGTACTCCGCGTAGGCGAGCGGTCGCCCCCGTCCGCGAAAGCCCGTGCGCTGCCGTGGCCTTTACCCTCGGCGGTTTGCTCACCTCACCGACGGGCGACACCCGGCTCCGGCAGCTCATCCCATACCAGCAGTAGTACGTCGCAGGCCGTGGGGTCACCTCGACGCCCCACGGCCACACTGCTGCCGGGTGCCGCGCAAGAGCAACCTCTCCCCACTGACGTCACCATCGGCGATTCGGCCAAACGCACGACTGCACAGACCTGTTGCGGGGGCTGGGTCCGTGCATCTTCCATACGCCCCCACCCGCGCTATCTCGGGAAATCTGAAGCGACTCAAATACACCAGTTCGATATCCCGGCCGGGTCGTTGAGCCTCACGACCACGCCGCACGACCGTCTAGGGGGACCACGTTGACCTCGGCCGCAACGAACGAGCAGCAGAACTCAGTGCCTCCTCCGCCCCCGCCAGCGGAGATCACCTACAGCGGGCAGTACTCCGTCAACCCGCTCGCCGAGGTCTCCTTCCGGCGGATGTGCGCGCAGATCCCAGCCGTCCTCGGCCGGATCCTGCGCCTGTCCTGGCGGACCGACCGGCGGGCCGTGCAGCTGCTGATGGGCTGCCAGGTGGTTACGGGCGTCTCGGCCGCCGTGCTGCTGGCAGCCACGGCCCGGGCCATGGAACCGGTCCTAGGGGAGGGCACTGCCGGCGAGCGGCTGCGCGGCGCGCTGCCGGCGCTGCTCGTGGTGGCTTTCGCTTCGGCGCTCGTGCGCGGGGCGGGGGCGGTAGCCACGTACGCGGAACGGCGGATCACTCCGCGGCTGACCACTGAGACGGACTCCGCGCTGGTCGAGGCGGTGTGCCGAGTGGAGGCGTCCGCCTATGCGGAGAACGGATTCTCGGACCGGCACGAGGCGGCCGAGATGGGGGTGATCCGTACCCACGTCATGGTCACCGACGCGCAGCGGCTCGTGTCCGCGCTGATCCGCATGGTCACCGCGGGTGGCGTGCTGTCGGTCCTCAACCCGTGGATGGTGCCGCCGCTCCTGCTCGCGGTGCTGCCGGCCGGCGTCGGCGCCATGCTGACCGCCCGGGTCGACTACGAGATTCACTACGCCAACATCGCCGACCGCAACGTGCGCGGCATGATGCGCTGGTGGGCGACCGAGTCGAAGTACGGCGACGAGGTCCGCGCCAACTCGATGACCGACTACCTCATCTACTGGTACCGGGCCCTGTCCGACCGCTGCGACCGGCGCACCCTGGCCGCCGCCCCGCGGACTCTGCGGATCTCCCTGCTCTCCGCGTTGGCCGGCGGCATCTTCCTCGTCGCGACCTGGGGCGCCCTGGCATGGCTGGCGGTCTCCGGCCGGATCGAACTCGCGGTCGCTGCGACGGCCGTCATCGCCGTGCAGACCACGCTCGCCGCTCTGTCCCAGGTCGTCATCAACGGCGCCGCGGTCTTCCACACCAGCCTGTACCTGAGCGACATGCAGGCCTTCCTCGACGACGCTGCCGCCCACGCCCCCAAGCGCGGCCCCCGCGCACACGCCGCGCCGACTGAGGAGATCCGACTCGAGGAGGTCGTCTACCAGTACCCGGGCAAGGACAAGCCCGCCGTGGACGGTGTCTCCCTCACCCTTCGGCGCGGCCAGATCCTTGCGATCGTCGGCGCGAACGGCTCGGGGAAGTCCACGCTCACCCGGCTGCTGACCGGGATCTACCTGCCAGACAAGGGCAAGGTCACGTGGAACAGCACCGACCTCGCCGAGGTGGACCCCGCCACGGTATGGGCGAACACCGGGCTCGTGCCGCAGATCTTCGCGCAGTGGCCACTGCGGGTCCGCGAAAACGTCACCCTCGGCCAGCCTCACACCCACGACGACGCCCCCGTGTGGGAAGCCATCGACGCGGTCGGCCTGCGCGAGGCCGTCGAGGACCTCCCCGCAGGCCTGGACACCCTCCTGGCCCGCGACGTCTTCGGCGGCTCGGAACTCTCCGGCGGGCAGTGGCAGCGCGTGGCATGTTCGAGGGCCCTGTACAGACGCCCGGGACTGCTGATCCTGGACGAGCCCACCTCCCAGATGGACCCGCGCGGCGAGCACCAGATCTTCGAGCAGATCAAGGCCATCGCCGCGGACCGCATCACGATCGTGGTCACGCACCGCCTGGAGAACACCAAGATCGCCGACCACATCATCGTGATGGAGCACGGCCGGATCACCGAGCAGGGTCGGTATGGCGACCTCGTCCACGCCGGCGGCACCTTCGCCGAACTCCTGGAACTGTCGCAGGACCGCTGAGATCCGCCTCGCCCCGTCCCGCCCGCCCCGCCCCGGCGGGACGGGCCGCATCAAAGGAGGACCCGTGCCCCCATCTCCCGCCGCTGCCGACGCCTTCGCCTCCCACTCCTCGTACGCCTCGCACCCCGATCGCGAGGTGCACGGCGTGAGGCAGACGAAACCCCTGCCCACCACCGTGCAACGCTGGGCGGAGCGGCGAACCGGGCCGGTGGTGGCCGTGCGCGATGCCTCGCACGACTGGCACCGCTCCCGGGTGTGGGAGTTGACCGGCAAGGGCGGCGCCCGCTGGTACGTGAAGGTCTCGCCCTCGGTGAAGTTTTTCACCCGCGAGACCAGGGCCTACCGGCACGTTGTTCCCGCGCTCGGGCACAGCCGGGCGCCTCATCTCCTCAACAGCCGTGCGGACGACCTGGCCTTGCTGCTCACGGCCGCGCCCGGCGCTCCGGCGCCGGGGCTGCGCCTGACCTCCGTAGAGTGGCGGGCAGTGCACTCGCAGGCCGGCATCCTGTGCGCCCGGCTCCACGAGGCCGGTGAACTCGACCGCGCAGACCGGACGGAGGCCGAAGGGGCTCTAGCCGCCGCAGCCGGCGGCGCGGAGAAGTACCTGGGCCGCGCCGGGGACCGGCTCACCGGGGACGAGCAGCAGCTGGTCCGCGACTACGCGGCCCAGCTCCGCCGCGTCGGGCCAGTGCCGCTCGGCTACATCCACGGCGACAACCAGCCGCGGAACTGGCTGTGGTCCGAGGCGGGGCTCGCGCTCTGCGACTTCGAGCGAACCCGGCCAGCCGCCCGCGTGCAGGACCTCGTCATCCTCGCCGTCACCGAGTGGCTCGACCACCCCGACCGCAAGCAGGCGTTCTTCCAGTCGTACGGGTGGGCACTCACCGACGCCGAGCGGCAGGCGCTGCGCTGTCTGACTGCACTGGACGCGGTCAACTGCCTGGCCTGGGGCCCGGACAACGGCCACCCCGACGTCACCGCCCGGGGCCGGCGGACCCTGGACCGGCTCATGAGGGAGGACCGGCCGTGAGCAGAGTCCATCGCAGCCTTGCGCACGTCATGGTCCTGCTCCAGCGTCCCGCCGACGGCCGGGTCCTCACCGTCCGGCATCAGAAGGGATCGTGGCACTCCCCTGGGCTGCTCACCGTCGTAGGCGGCCGTCTCGAAGCCGATGAGTTCTTCGACGAGGGCGCCGCGCGCGAGCTCGCCGAGGAGACCGGCATCCGCATCCCCGCCGGCCTGCTCGAGTTCTGCCAGCTGGTCCATCTGCACGCCGCGGACGGAGAACGGGTGGCCGGCGTCGTGTTTCTGGCACGGGAGTGGGAGGGCGAGCCGTACAACCGGGAGCCGGACACCCACAGCGAGCTTGTCTGGGTCGATCCTGCCGCTCCGCCGGGGGACTGCCACCCCTTCACCCACGAGGTCCTGCGCCGCTTCGTCGCCGGGCACTGGTACGGCAACGTGATCGCCCCCGAGCCGACCGTCGGGGGTGAGCGCCGGTGACGGTCACTGTCAGGAGCCGGAAGAGCACCGCCTGGGCGATCCCGGCCTATCGGTACCTGCTCGGGAGCGAGGCCGTGAGCCTGGCCGGGTCGGCGGTGAGTGCCGTCGCCTTGCCGTCGCTCGCCGTCCTGGAGCTGCGCGCCACCGCCGGCCAGGTGGCGACGCTCGCGTTCCTCGGCCAACTTCCCAGCACGCTCGCGCTGTGGGCCGGCGCCTTGTCGGACCGGCACACCAAGCGTTTCCAGCTGCTCGTGTCGGACCTGGTGGCCGCCGCGTCGCTCACCACGGTCCCGGTCGCTGCTCTGGCCGGGGTACTCACCATCGGCCAGCTGTACGGGGTAACGCTCGCCGTCGGCGCGGCGAGGATGGTCCGTGACGCCGCGGCGATCAGTCTCCTGCCGGCCGTCGTGGCGCCGAACCTGTTGCACGACGCCAACTCCCGTCTGGGCGCGTCGTCCTCGGTGGCCGACAGCGCGGGCAGCAACGTGGGAGCCGCGCTCGTGGGAGCCGTCGGGGCCGCGCGATCGGTTCTCGTCGACGTCGCCTCCTTCCTCGCCTCTGCCGTGCTGGTCTGGCGCATCCGCGTACCCGAGCCGCACACGCCCCCCGTCGAGGCCAATAAGCGGCGCGGTCTCACCGCGGACATGACGGCGGGCGTGCGTTACGTGGCCGGGCAGCCGACGATCCGCACGGTGATCGCGGCCCTCGCCGTGCTGTCCTTCGGACTCGCGCTGATGAACACCTTCTGGGCGTACTACCTCCTTGTTCCCGCTTAACGACAGTGTTGCTTTCTGCCTGGCACCCCACCTGACCTGCTTGTTTGGCTGTTGCAGTCCGCCGGGTTGCATTGATACTCATCGGCCATGCACCAATCGACGTACTCAACAGCGGGCTGGGAGTCCTGGGGGCTCGCGTTCAGGCCGGCGATCCCGGAGGGGATCCCGTTGCTGTTCGACGACGACCTCCTCTTCGAAGACAGCAACGGCGTCCGCCCCACCACCGTGATCAACTGCTGGGCCTGCGAGCTGCCGGCGAATGGGTGCCCATCGCCGAACTCGTGGCCCTATTACGTGCGTACGGTGCGTGAGTGGCTGGAGTTCATATCCGGGCGCGGGGTCGACCTTTTCGACTCGCGGCGTCGCCTGAAGGCAGCATTGAGCGCGTACTCCGTGTATCGGGCCCAGGGCCCCATCAAGCACCGCTTCGAAGCGTCCACGTGGAACCAGAACATGGGGATTCTGGCCGGGTTCTACAAGTGGGCGAAGGACGAGCAGTACGCGGACTCCGAGCCGTTCACATACCGGCAGGCGGTCTGGGCTTTCAAGGGGCAAGTCCGTCGCGGGCGGGTCAACCAGTCACGGCGGCGCCAGGCGAAGCCTCATGTGACGATCAAGTATCTCGACGACGACTTCACGGACATCTTCCTCAAGGCGTTGGCGGGGTTGGATCCTGACGGGGAGCGGGATCTGAGGTACCGGGGGCGGGAGTTGGCCCGGAATTCAGCGGTCGGCCGGTTGGTCGTCTCCAGCGGTCTGCGGAGCCAGGAGTACACGTACCTGCTGGCCTGCGAAGTGCCACTGCTTCCCTCGCGACGGACTGCGGTGCCTGTGTCGTTCCCGGTCTCGTCCGGTATCAGCAAGGGAAGCAAGTACCGCGAGTCGTGGATCGATTACGACTCGCTGGCTGAACTGCACTCCTACATCGCCCTCGACCGGGCAGCGGCGACGTTCGGATCGTCGTGGCTGCCGCCGGCCCGGTGGGGAGAGCCGCTGTTCGTGACGGACGCCGACGAGCGAGGCGGACGCGTTAACGGGGTCCGTGTGCGGTGGAGCTCACTTCGCCCTGCCGAGCGGCGGCGTCTGGTCGCCCCGGAGGGAGGTTCGATGCTGCTGTCGGTGTGGGGCCAGGGACGCCCCTTCACCGGATGGTCCACGGTCTTCGCCAGGACCTCCGACCGCATCCGCGAGCGATACGAGCCGCGCTTCCCGCATGTCAGCCCGCACCGGTTGCGTCACACCATGGCGATGGCGACCATGGCTCGGCTGATGCGCGGCTGGTACGAGCAGGCTGCTCGGCAGGTCCGCGACACCGATGACGATGCCGCCCTGGCGCACTACCTGCGGACGCAGGAGCCGCTGCTGATTCTGCGCGATCTGCTCGGACATACCAGCTCGCTGACCACGGAATCGTACCTGCACCGCCTGGACGTACTGCGCCTGTTCACTTCCCTGTACCGGCGGGTCGGCAAGGAGTACGGGCTGCTGGACGAGGATGTCGAGCTGGAGCTCGGGACCGAGTTCGACGACGAGCCGGCGGTGCTCTGATGCCGGCCACCGTCACCCTGGACCCGCTGGGTGTGCACTGCGTCTTCAGCGACGGGTCGGAGTATCGCCGTCGCCTGCGCGTGCTGCGGCCGGTGGAGCTCCCGGAGCTGGCGCGCACCCTGCTGGAGGGTGCTACGGATCTTGTACATCCGCACGGGCAGGTCGACAGCGCGGGCGGCTTCGACCTGTACCTCACCGCCGTCCGCGGCTTCACCGACTGGCTGGTCGAGTTCGGGTTCTCCGGCGGGGCCTCTGACCTGACGCGCGCGCTCCTCGCCCGGTACTGGCGACAGGGGGTGCGGTCCTCCCAGGAGAGCGCGCTGCGGGCGATGTTGCGCTGCGCGGATGACCAGGATCAGATTCTGGCGCCGGGAGTGCGCGCGTTCGTCGATGGCCGGCTGTTCAACACGGGCGAGCGGTACGGCTCGCACCAGCCGTACAGCGAGGCCGAATGGGCTCGGCTCATCCGTACCTGCCGGGCCGAGGTCGATGGCGCCTATCGCGCGTTCTGCGCGGCCCGTGAGCAGGCATCGTCGGCTGACGGGCCGGGGGCTTCGCTCCGCGAGCGCACTGCCCATCACTGGCTGGTGGTTCAGAACGGGCCCGACCCGCTTGTCAAGGAGATGGCAGAGAGCGGCTCGTTCCCCTTCCGGCAGAGATACGGCGCCGGACTTCGCGCGGTGCTGGATCCGCTGATCCCGCCCCTGGACGTGATCATCGCCTATCAGCTGCTGTTCGGCGCCTACACCGGCATCGTGCCGGACGGGATCGCGGACCTGGGACTTGACGACATCGAGTGGGCGGGTGACGAGAAGATCCTCCTCAGCTACGTCAAGGGCCGCACGGCGGCGGAGAGCCTTGCTCTGTCACGTCAGGCCACTCGTCTGCTGGAACAGTGGCTCGATCACTCCGCGGTGGCCCGCCGATTCGCGCCCGAGGGGTTGCGTCCCGAGCTCTGGGTGCGTTTCACGCCGAGCGGCACGTGGGCGGGAGAGCGATGGCTGGCCAAGCCGGCCACGCGCCTGTCCGTCGTCCGCTGGGTTGAGCGCCGCCAAGCCGTCGACGAGGACGGGCACCCCACGCAGATGACGGGTGACGACGGTCTCCCCCTGGCCCTTCACCGGCACCGCATCCGCACGACCCACGACGCGCTGAAAGACCGATCACACTGGCGCGGCAGCCGCCGGACCACGCTCGATCCGAATCGGTCCCCCGGCATCGAGGGGGACCACTACCTGACGAACACGACGCCGGCTCAGCGCGAGGCGGCGGAGGACATCATCGCCCAGGCACAGGAGGACCTGGTGCGCCGGGCGCTGCCGCCTTTGGTGCTGGCCACCGCCGATATGGCCGACCTGGTGGAGAACTATCCGGAGCACATGAGGCGGCTCGGCCTGGACGACAACGCCTTGGCGCAGCTGCTGTCCGGGGAACGCGACGTGTTCACCGCGGCGTGTGGGGATCAGCTGTCGGGACTCCACGGGCCGAAGGGCAAGCCCTGTCCGGCACGCCCGTGGGTGTGCCTGCTGTGCCCGCTGGCCTTGTTCGCTCCCCGCCATCTGCCTAACCTGCTGCGGCTACGGGCGTTCTTCTCCCGCCAGTGGCAGCAGATGGCCACCGCCGAGTTCATCCCCGTCTTCGGCCCGTACGCCCACCGTCTCGACGAGATCCTGACCCCCGGCCGGTACTTCTCCGAGCACGCGCTGCGGGCGGCTGCTGTCGAGGTCACCGGCTCCGATGTGGAGCTTCCACTGCGACCTGAGGAGCACACCGTATGACCACCCTGCCCCGGCCCACGGGCCTCGCGGCTGCCTTTCGGCGTTCTGTCTTTCGGGGTGAAGACGTGTGTGCTGCGGCAGGTCTGCCGGTCTGCGGCGCGGGCCCGCGTCCTTGCTTCGATGACGCGGTCTGGGACTTCACCGGTGTCATCGGGCTGCCGCGGTACCTTGCGCGGTACGCGCGGATCTTGTCCTTCACCGAGATCGTCAATCCCCAGTGGAGGGAACTCGCACAGGAGTTCATATTCGCCCGGCTCGCACCGGACCACCACGCTGTGCGGGAACTCGCCCACGCCTACCGCACACCCGTGCAGATAGCCACGGTGCACGGGCGGCTGACCGTGCTCACCGGCTGGCTCAACTGGCTCACCGAACAGGGCGTCGACCGTCTCGGGGAGGTAACCCAGCAGCACTGCGCCGCCTACCTGGAACTTCGCAAAAAGGTACGGGACAAGCACGGCGTCGTGATCCGCGACAGCAGTCCCGGCTACCGCATGGACGTCGTGGCGGTTATCCAGGAATTGGGCTACTACACCGAATTGTTCTCCACCGGCGGCTACGTGCCGGGCTTCCGTCCATGGGGGCGACGCACGGCGTACTCGGTTGCCGGGATGGTCCGTAGGACGGGCAACACAACGCCGCCGCTGAGCAACGACATATTCCAGCCGCTCGTGGCAGCGGCCCTGTACGTGGTGGAGGTGCTGGCGCCGCACGTCGTGGAACTCCAGCAACAGCTGCGGGAGATGACGCCGAACCGGCCGGGCCGCAACAGCGGGCGTCCGAGCTGGAAGGTCGAGGTCGTCCGGGCCATCGACCGCCACATCCGGGAGGGCGACCCGTTCGACGTCGCCCTCGATCACGTCGTAGCCGAGCGGCTGGCGGACGGGTGGGATTCGGACGATCCGCTGCTGCGGGTGAACCTGATCTCCCTCGCCCACGAGACCGGACGGCGTGCCTTCCACTACACGTGGCTGCCCACCCTGCGCGGCCACCTGGAGAAGGCCGTCAGGGAAGTCGGCCTGTCCAAACGCTGGGGCCGGGCGGCCGCCCTGGTCGAACGCGCGGACGGCCGGGGCAGTGTCCCCTGGACTTTGCCGATGAACACCACCGAGGCCCGACTGCAGCTCTCCCGGGCCCGCACAGCCTGCCTCATCGCGCTCGCCGCACTGACCGGAATGCGCAAGAGCGAACTGGCCGAGCTGACCCACGACTGCCGCCTGCCTCCCGAACAGCTCGGCGAGGGCCGCGTCCGCTACCGCCTGAAGGGCAAGGTCATCAAAGGCCGGAAGCTGGGTGGTGAACACGATCAGTGGGTGACCATCAAGCAGGCGTACGACACCGCCGGCGTAGCCGCCTCGCTCGCCGATCCGGTGAAGAACGACGGTCACCTGTTCAAGTCGCTCTCCTTCTTCACCCCGTACGAATGGTTCCTGACCTGGGTCAATGGCCCAGACGGCCGTCGCCTTGGGCTGGCTCCGATCCCCGAGGTGCCGGTCAGTCTGCGGATGCTACGCAGAACTCTCGCGGTGGAAATGGCGCATCGGCCCGGTGGTCTTCTGGCCGCCAAGATCCATCTCAAGCACATCTCGGTGGTCACGACCGAGGGCTACGCGGACCGCCCCGGTGGGGCCCAGTCGGTGCTGATGGCCGAGTTCGGCCAAGAGGAGCGCGAGCATAAGATGCGCGTCGCCCTCGACGCATTCCACGACTACCAAAATGGTATCCGGCCCTCGGGGCCTGGTGCCGGAGATCTCCTGGACTTCTTCGCCTTCGTCGACGAGCAGTTGGACTTCTCTGGGGCGCCAAACGTCAAGCGCAGCGACCAGGAGGTGACGAATCTCCTCGCCAAGCGGGCCAAGTCCCTGCATCTGGGGCCGGCGAACTACTGCTGGTTCCTCGATCCGTCCAAGGCGCTGTGCCTCAAGCTCGCAGGGGCCCGCGCCCGCGGGGCGACAGAGCCTTTGATCGGCATGTGCGATTCCGCGCGGTGCCCCCAGGCCACCCACCATGCCGGGCACCGCCCGGTATGGGCGGCCAGCGCCGAGAGTAAGAAGGTCTTCATCGCCACCATCGGACGCGCACAGCGGACGGAGAAGGCCCGGCTGAGGGCGGAACTCGCCCGCGATGAACGGGTGCTGGCCGAGATCGACGCCCACTGCGGAACGGGGGCCTGACATGGCCCGCATCAGCGACGAAACCCGACGGAGCAACGAGAGGGCCATTCGGCAGGTCATGGAACAGCTCCTGGCCGGTGACGTCCCCCCGGGCGGCAAGTGCGACATCAAGACCCTCGCGACCCAGGCCGGGGTCGCCCGCACCGGCTTCTATCCCAAGAAGAACCGCGACGGCTCACCGCGGCCCGGTCTGTACCAGCACCTGGCCGAGGAGTTCGAGCGCCGCCTGGCAGCACTGCGCGAGGCCGGCGCCATGACCGACCCACGAGCCGCCCAGGTCGAACGCCTCAAGAGTCAAGTAGCCGGGTTGAAGGACCGGCTCGCCGGGCGGCAGGAGCAACTTGCCGAGCTCGATGAGTTCAAGCGGCGAGCGCTGTCCCAGATCGCCGCGCAGCAGATGGAGATTCAACGGCTTCGGGAGGCCCTGGCCGCACCGTCGAATCTGCGGGCACTTCCCCGGGCTCAAAGAGGATCTGCCCCCTACGGGTCATGTAGCTGAACTCCGGGCCATATGCGCGGATCCCGGTCATTGCGATGGGCCATCTGCCAGGTGTGCCGGGACCGCGGTCAGGGCAGCACACCGCTCTCAGTCAGGACTCGGTGCAGGTCCGCAGCGGCCGGTGCACCCTCGGTCGTGCCGTCGGCATGGCGGTAGAGCCGACAGGACAGGCCCGCTTGGAGTTCCTCCGCTGCGAACGGCTCGGCTCCGTCCAGCAGGAGGGTGGGCGAGCCCGACATCCCTAGCCTGACAGCCTCGTCCGCGTCACGGACCTCGACCCATTCCACCGGCACGGCCCGGCCCTGGAGAGCCTCGGTGATGCGCTCGCGGATGAGCGGGGCGTTCGGGCAGTCGGGCACGGTCAGCACCGTAAGGCGCGACGCCTCAGTCTCGAAGTAGTTCATGGCGGACCCCTTCCTGGCGAGGTTCTTCCTGATGTGTGGACGGTAAACCTTCCAGTGCGCTGGAAGGTCAAGGGCTAGCCTGGAGGTATGCGCATCGGTGACCTTGCTGCCGTCAGCGGGGTGACGGCGAAGACCCTCCGGTTCTACGAGCAGGCCGGGCTGCTGCCCGCCCCACCCCGCACCGCGGGCGGCTATCGCGACTACCCGCCACAGACGGTGCAGCGGCTTGCGTTCATCCGTGACGCCCAGGGCGCGGGGCTGAGCCTGGCCGAGATCCGCTCCGTGCTCGCTCTGCGTGATGCCGGCGCCTCTCCCTGCGCCCATGTCACCGCACTCGTCGCGGCGCACCTTCAGGACATCGACCGGCGCCTGGCCGAGCTGCGCGCCACCAGGGCGGTGCTGCGGGGGCTTGCCGAGCGGGCCGCCGCGACCGATCCAGCCGACTGCACCGACGTCGAGGTGTGCCGCATCCTCACCGGGGCGGGCAGCGCGGTTGGTGAGCGTCCTCACTGAACCGTCGGGCCGGGCCCGCCTAGCGTGAGGACTCCCGGGACATACCGGTCCCGTTCAGGTAGAGGAGCAGGCCATGCTGCGTGCGGTGTGGAACGGAACGGTGATCGCGGAGGCTCCGCGCACGGTGATCGTCGAGGGCAACCACTACTTCCCGCCCGAGTCGCTGCACCGGCAGTACCTCACGCCGAGCAGGACCAGGTCGCTGTGCTTCTGGAAGGGAGTAGCCCGCTACTACAGCCTCGAGGTCGACGGACTGACGAATCCGGATGCCGCCTGGTACTACCCCAAGCCCAGCCCCCTGGCCCGGAAGATCAAGAACCATGTGGCGTTCTGGCAGGGCGTACAGGTCGAGGGCACGCCGGAGACGTCGGCAGACGGCGGGCAGTGACCGAGGCGGGTCAGGTGCCGGAGGGCGACGACGGCCTGAAGAGCGGCGGCCGGACGCAGCAGGACGGGTCGGGGCCGCTCGGGCATGGCACCGCGGCGCAGGCCGAGGCCGGTGACGGTGACGACGGGCAGCGCCCAGGCCGCGATGGCCGCCACCCGTACGGCGGCGCTGGGTTCGTGACGCAGGGTGAGCCATGTCCAGAACGCGGCGTCGGCGAAGGTGTCGGCGTAGTCACCGAAGGGAGAGGACGTGCCCTGATGACGGGCAAGGCGCCCGTCGGCGAGATCAAGGCCGACCGCCAGGACGCCGGAGGCGCGGCCGGTACCGCCGGGCAGGGCGGAGAGGTTGGCGCGCAGCAGCGTCAGGACGTCTGCGGCGGTCAGGCGGGTGCGGTGCTCCAGCAGCCCCAGGTGCGAGGCGGCGAGGACCCAGCTGGCGGCCACCCAGCGCCGCCCTGGCCGCCTGCCCCGCGCCAGCCGGTACAGGACGCCGTGCAGGGCGGTGAGCTCGGCCAACGCTCGGGGGCGGCGGGCGGCCTGGAGCAGCGACCGGTGTGCGGCCTGGCCGAGGAAGCTCACGACGGCGGCCGGAGAGAGGTTGTCCGCGCGCAGACCGGCCAGCAGCGCGGTCGTCGCGGCACGACTGCCGGCCATCTCGGAAACAGGCTCCACGTTCCTTGGTCCTCCACCACGACGGCTATGGCGATCAGGGTAGGGGCCGACGCGCCGGGAGAACGGTGAGCGCGCTCACTGATCGGCGTACATGCCCGGCCTAGCGTCGTAGGTGAGACGGGGACAGACACGCGTGGAGAGGTCGGGCAATGGCGTGGATCGGTGCTCTGGGAGCGGTGAGCGTAGCGGGCGTAGGCGCGGCGGCCGGGTATCTGGGGCTGGTGACCGGGGCACTGCCTCTGGATGTGGGAGTCGGGCGGCGCACACGGCCGCTGGGACCGCAAACCGTCGACATCGCGGCGCCGCGTGAGGTGGTGTTCGACGTCATCGCCCAGCCGTATCTGGGCCGGGCCACCCGAGCGATGCGCGAGAAGGTCACGGTACTGGAACAGGGCAGCGACATGGTGCTCGCCGCCCATCGCACCCCGGTCGCGGGCGGACGGCTGACGGCGACGACGGTGGAGACGGTGCGGTTCACCCGCCCAGAAAGGGTCGACTTCCGCCTGGTGCGCGGGCCCGTCCCGGCGGTCACCGAATCCTTCACCCTCACCGAGCGCGAGTCCGGTACGCGGCTGCTCTACGAGGGCGAGCTCGCCACGGATCTGTGGCGGGCCGGACAGTGGTGGGGCGGCCTGGTCGCCCCCCGGTGGGAAGCGACCGTCGCGGCGTCCCTGCGCACGGTCCGGCAAGAGGCGGAGCGGCGCTCGACTCTGAGGTGAGCGGCTCGCCGGTACCGCACGGCGGGCTGACGGACGCGGTGGAGTGCGGGCGGCGTATCTGTTCGCACCGAGAGGGAAGGCGGCGATGAGACATGGTGACGCGGCCGAGCGGGCTGGCCCGGCGGGCCGGGACGCAGCATGAGTTGAGGCCGGCGCCGGGCGGCGCGCCGGCGCCTGAGGGGCCGGCCGCCTCCCGCGGTGCCCGGGGTCCGGTGTGGGTGCGTGATCGAGTGGGCGACTGGCTGACCAGGGCGCTCACGCGGGCGGTGTTCTGCTGGCTGCCTCCTCCCCACCGTTGACCCGCCGGGCGCGGGGTCGGCCGCCCCGCTGTGGTGCGTCCGTGCCCCTGGGCGGTCAGTCGCCATGGCCGAGGTCGGCCAGGGCGTCTTCCACGGTGCGGTGGAAGGTGGGGTAGGCGAACATCATGTGGCGCAGCCGCTCGACGGGAATCTCGTTCTGCGCGGCGAGGGCCAGGCCGTAGAGGACTTCGCCGCCCGCCGGGCCGGCGGAGGTGGCCCCGACCAGGACGCCGCGGTCGATGTCCTCGACGAGTTTGACCAGGCCCTGGTTGCCGGCCTTGTGGATCCAGCCGCGTGCCGAGGACGGCACCCGCGCGGTGCCTGTCCGTACGCGCAGGCCCTGCGCGCGGGCGGCGTGCTCGGTCAGGCCCACGGAGCCGACCTCGGGGTCGGTGAAGGTGACGCGGGGCAGGGCCTGGGAGTCGGCGTCCGGTCCGGGCCGGCCGAGGATGTCGCGGACAGCGATCTCGGCCTGGTACATCGCCACATGGGTGAACAGTCCTCGGCCGGTGACGTCGCCGACACCCCACACGCCCTGTGCGGCCCGCATCTGCCCGTCCACGGCCAGGGCGCGGGCGTGGGGGTCGAGGCCGATGGTCTCCAGGCCGAGCCCGGCCAGCTGGGGTCGGCGTCCGGTGGCCACCAGCAGGTGCTGCCCGGCGATCTCCTCCCTGCTTTCCAGGGTGAGCCGGAAGGCGTGATCGACGTGCCGTACTGCGGTGGCGCGTGCTCCGGTGCGTACGGTGACACCTTCCTCTGCCAGCGCCTCGGCCAGCAGTGCGCCGGCTTCGGGTTCTTCCGCGGGCAGCAGCCGCTCCATGGCCTCCACGACGGTCACCGCGGTGCCGAAGCGGGCGAACGCCTGTGCCAGCTCCATGCCGATCGCGCCGCCGCCGAGCACGAGCAGCGAGGCCGGCGGCTCCTTGGCCGAGACCGCCTGCCGGTTGGTCCAGTACGGCACGTCCTCCAGCCCGGGAACGGGCGGGATCTGCGGGCGGCTGCCGGTGGCCAGTACCACCGCGCGCCGGACGGCGAACATCTCGCCCCCGGCCTCCACACGGCCGGGGCCGGCCAGGCGTGCACGGCCGCGGACGAAGCGCCCGCCCTTGCGGGTGAACCGGTCGACGGCCACCGGATCGTTCCAGTCGTCAGTGGCCTCGTCCCGGATCCGGGCGGCGACCGGCGCGAAGTCCGGGACCACCTGGGAGTCTCCGGCCATACCGGGCACCCGCCGCGCCTCGGCGAGCAGATTGCCGGCGCGGATCATCATCTTGCTCGGGATACACGCCCAGTACGGGCACTCACCACCAACCAGTTCCGCCTCCACCCCGACCACGTCCAGCCCTTCCTCGGCCAGCCGCTCGGCGACATGCTCACCCCCGACGCCCATGCCGATCACCACCACATCGACTTCCTGCACCAGCACCATGAGGAACCTCCCTGATCAACAGCGTTCGAGGGCCTTGGTCATTGGGTATCTGGCGTATCCGGGACGGCGGAAGGCGCCGGCGCCGCCGCATCGCCGGTGTCACCCCCGTGGTGGGTAGGCCGCCCGGAGCGGCCGGTCCGTGCAGTGCCCCACACCAGCGTGCCGGTCAGCATCAGCAGGGTGAGCGGGTAGAAGACCGGGCGCAGCGGGATCAGGACCGGCAGGAGTGCGGCGGCGGTGCTCGCGCCCAGGACGAGCAGGAACGTGGGTACGCAGCAGGCGAATCCGAGCAGGAACGCCGGGAGCACGCCCAGCAGCCGGGCGTAGCGGGTGCGTCGGCAGGAGGCGGCCTGCCGGGCGGCGTGGGCGGCCACGGCGATGTTGCAGCCGACCAGCGCCGCCACGACCGCGCCGAGCAGCAGGTTGACCGGGCTGAGGAAGATAGCGAGGTGGCTGGTGGGGTGCCAGGCGAGGACCGGCTCGAACAGATACGGCGCCCGGACCTGGAGCAGCTGTCCGGGAGCGGTCCGGAACACGGGCGCGCCGGTGAAGCGGCCGGAGGCCGAAACGGCGAGGTCCCCGATGGAGAACAGGTACACCAGCAGGGTCAGGCTCGCGGCGATCAGCCCGGTCCTGCGGTGGCGGCGCACAGCGAGGGAGGCACGCACCCGCCCTGGCGTGGTCCTGATCGCGACGACGGTGGCGTCCCAGGCGTCGCCCGTCCTGGCGAGCAAGGTGAGCAGCCTGCTCATGTCCGCACCTGGCCGCCCGGGTAGAACGCGTACCAGGCGAACCACATCGAGTCGAGGAAGTCCGCCGGCTCCCATCGCTCACCCTCTTGCTGGACGACGCGGGCGGTGCCGAGCCGGTCGTCCCAGCGGGCCTCCACCCGCGTGCCGCCCAACTCGGCGCGTACGGTCCGGTGCGTGCGGACGAGGTCCTTGTCGATGGCGAGGCGCTCCTTGCCGACGCGGACGCCGATGACGACGTCCTTGTCGGCGAGCCGGTCGCTGGTGGCGAGGACGGGGAAGATCGGCCGGCCCTTGGCGTAGTAGCCGCCCCGGTCCGGATAGGAGTCGTAGGAGCCGTACGGGTCGCTGCCGTAACTGCGCAGCGCCCCGCTGTCGGTGGACAGCACCTCGGTGTCGGGGTGCGCGGTCCGCCACTGCTTCCACGTGGTCCACACCAGCGGGACGGTGTCCAGCTTCGTTCCCTTGAGCGGGCCGCTGACCGCGGTGCCGATCAGCTGGGGCCACTCGGAGCCGGTCTGCCGGTCGTACATCAGCAGGTTGGAGTTGACGAGCTTGCCGGTGGTGCCGAACGTCAGGTCCTGGACGCCGGGCGGGGCGGAGAAGCCGATGACCGTGCCGGTCAGCGGGCAGTACGTGACCGCGAGAGGCTCGCCGCCGACGGTGTCGTTGACGATCTCGTGCCACACCAGCACCAGCTGCGGGTAGGCCCTCACCTCGCCGCTGTGCTCCAGGCCGAAGACCGGATCGTCGTCGTGGAGGAAGCCGGCCTTGCTCGCCGTCACGAAGCGGGGCTTGTCGAGGGAGGGGATGCCGTCCTTGCCCGGCCCGCCGGACACGGCGGCGCCGGCGAGCGCCTCCAGCGACGGGTCCTGGCCCGGCTGTACGGCCGTCACGGGGTCGGAGGGCCCATCGGAGGCCAGTTTCCCACCGAGGATCGCCCCGCCCGCGAGCACCAGGCTGATGGCGCAGACCACGGCCCCGCCCTTGAGTATCTGTCGCCGCGACGGGCGAGGGGGTTTCCGATCGTTCTGGCCGGTCACCTGGCACCGCCCGAACCCGATGGGATTCGTACTGCCGATCGTGCCCTGTGCCGGGCGGCGCTTCGGTGAGCGCGCTTACAGTTCTCACCCTCCTTGGCGGCCTACGGTCGGATCATGGTGCTGCGGATCGTGCTCGGGACGGTGTACACGGCGATGGCGGTCGGCCAGCTCGCCTCCTTCGGGCATATGCCCGGGATTCTGGCCGCGTACGGGCTGGTGGACGGCGCCGGGGCGACCGCGCTGGCCGTGGCACTGATCGCGGGCGAGCTGGTGGCGGGCGTCTGGTTCCTGGCCCGCCCGCGGTCGAAGGCCCTGGCGCCGGTGTGGGTGTACACGGGTGTGTCGGTGGTGTGGACGGTGCTGGCCGTGCAGGCGTACGCGCGGGGCCTGACGGTGGACAACTGCGGCTGCTTCGGGATCTATCTCACGCAGCGGCTGAGCTGGTTCGTGCTGCTGCAGGATGCCCTGACGCTGCTCTACGCGGGCGTCCTGATCCGCTCCGCCCGCCGAGCGCCCGCGCCGTCGCCCGCTGACCGGGAGGAGGCGAGCCGCGATGTCCGCATTCCGTGAAAGGTCGGGCCTCGGCGGCATCGCGGCGGCCGTGGGTGCCGGGCTGCTGATGGTGGTGTGCTGCGCGGGCCCGCTGCTCGTGGCCGGCGGAGCACTCGGCGCCGTTGGCGGGGCCCTGGCCAATCCGTGGCTGATCACCGTCGGTGCGGTCGTGCTGCTCGCCGGCACCGGCTACGCCCTGCGCTGCCGAGCGCGTCGCCGCCGGGGCGCCGGGCCGGCCGAGTGCTGCACGACCGTACCCGCCGGCCCCCAGCCACATGAAGAAGTCGATCCGGACGGCGAGGTCCGCTGAACCCAGGCCCCAACGGAAGAAGGAGTTCTGCGATGACCCAGGCGCCAGAGCCGAGGCGCAAGGCGGACCGGGACGAGGTGTTCGTGGAGTTCACCAAGTCCATCTGTCCCCTGTGCAAGACACCCGTCGACGCGCAGGTCAACATCCGCACGGACAAGGTGTATCTGCGTAAAACCTGCCGCGATCACGGCGAGTTCGAGGCTCTGGTGTACGGGGACGCGGAGGAGTACCTGTCCTCGGCGCGGTTCAACAAGCCCGGCACGATCCCCCTGACGTTCCAGACCGAGGTGAAGGACGGCTGCCCCTCGGACTGCGGACTGTGCCCGGAGCACAAGCAGCACGCCTGCCTGGGCATCATCGAGGTCAACACCGGCTGCAACCTGGACTGCCCGATCTGCTTCGCCGACTCCGGCCACCAGAGCGACGGCTACTCCATCACCCATGAGCAGTGCGAGCGGATGCTCGACGCCTTCGTCGCCTCCGAGGGCGAAGCGGAGGTGGTGATGTTCTCCGGCGGAGAGCCCACCATCCACAAGCAGATCCTCGACTTCATCGACCTCGCCCAGGCCCGCCCCATCAAGAACGTCAACCTCAACACCAACGGCATCCGCCTGGCCACCGACAAGAACTTCGTCACCGAACTCGGCAAACGCAACCAGGTCCCCGGCAGGTTGGTGAACGTCTACCTCCAGTTCGACGGCTTCGACGAGCGCACCCACCTGGAGATCCGCGGCCGGGACCTGCGCACCTTCAAGCAGCGGGCGCTCGACAACTGCGCCGAGGCCGGGCTGACCGTCACCCTCGTCGCGGCCGTGGAGCGCGGCCTGAACGAGCACGAACTCGGCGCGATCATCGAGTACGGCATCGACCACCCCGCCGTCCGCTCGGTGGCGTTCCAGCCGGTCACCCACTCCGGCCGGCACGTGGAGTTCGACCCGTTGGAGAGGCTCACCAACCCGGACGTCATCCGGCTGATCAACGCACAACGGCCCGACTGGTTCCAAAAGGGAGACTTCTTCCCCGTACCGTGCTGCTTCCCGACCTGCCGCTCCATCACCTACCTCCTGGTGGACGGCGAACCGGGCAACCGCACCGTCGTGCCCATCCCGCGGCTGCTGAACGTGGAGGACTACCTCGACTACGTCACCAACCGCGTCATGCCCGACGCCGGCATCCGCGAGGCCCTGGAGAAGCTCTGGTCGGCCTCCGCCTTCATGGGCACCGAGACGACCGAGGACAAGCTGAGGGCCACCGCCGAGGCCCTGGACTGCGCGGACACCTGCGGCATCGACCTGCCCGAGACCGTCAAGCAGCTGAACGACAAGGCGTTCATGATCGTCGTGCAGGACTTCCAGGACCCCTACACCCTCAACGTCAAGCAGCTGATGAAGTGCTGCGTCGAGGAGATCACCCCCGACGGACGCCTGATCCCCTTCTGTGCGTACAACTCCGTCGGCTACCGAGAACAGGTCCGCGAGCAGATGTCCGGTGTCCCCGTCGCCCCGGTCGCCCCGAACGCGCTGCCCCTCGCCGGCCGGCTGACGACAACCCCGTACGGCTCGAAGACCACCCGCACCGGACGCGAGGAGCGCCGGCCGTGAACCACGAGGAGATCAAGTCCTGCTGCGCGGACGCCTACTCCAAGGACATCGTCGCGCTACTGCTCGGGGACTCCTACCACCCCGGCGGCACCGCCCTGACCCGCCGCCTCGCCGACCGGCTCGCGCTCACTCCCGGCGCGCGAGTCCTCGACGTCGCCTCGGGGCGAGGCACCACCGCCCTCCTGCTCGCCGACGCTTACGGGGTGCGGGCGGACGGCATCGACTACGCGCCCGCCAACACTGCCCTCGCCCGAGGAGCCGCCGAAGCCTCGGGGCTCACCGACCGGACCGCCTTCACCACCGGCGACGCCGAGCACCTCCCGTACGACAACGAGGTCTTCGACGCGGTGGTGTCCGAGTGCGCGCTGTGCACCTTCCCCGACAAACCCAGGGCCGCAGCCGAAGTCGCCCGCGTCCTGAAACCCGGCGCACGCCTCGGCATCACCGACGTCACCGCCGACACCGACCGCCTCCCGCCCGAACTGCGTGGACTGACCGCCCGGATCGCCTGCATCGCCGATGCCCGTCCGCTCAACGACTACGCCAAGGTCCTTGCCACTGCCGGGTTGCGCACCCTCACCACGGAGCGGCACGACGAGGCGATGATCCGCATGGTCGACCAGGTCCAGGCCCGCCTGGACCTGCTGCGCATCACCGCCCCGGCACGCCTCGCCGACGCCGGCGTCGACCTGGACGCGGCCCCGGCCGTCCTGGACGCGGCCCGCGCCGCCGTCACCGACGGCGTACTCGGCTACGCCCTGCTGACCGCCGTGAAGTCAGCACCCTGACGGCCCCGGCGATCTACCGCCGGGTACGTAAGCGCCCTCACATACCCGCACGGGCACTGCGCCCTAGCGTCAGCGGCGAGAGCGGAAGGACAACCGCAAAGGAGGACGATCACCATGGCCACCACTGTGCACGCATCCCCGAAGACCGCCGCGATCCCGCTGCACGCGGTGTGGGGCGCTGTGGCCGGACTGGTCGGCGGTATCGGGATGGGCATCTGGATGTCGGTGTCCCGGCCGATGATGGACACCGCCATGATCACCATGGTCGCGGGGCTCCTCGGCTCCACGAACGCCTTCGTCGGCTGGCTGATCCACCTCGGGATCGCCACCTTCGCCGGCATCACCTTCGGCGTGGTCCTCGGACAGCTCGCCCAGCGCATCGCCCCCGCCGTCATCCTCGGCCTCGTCTACGGCGCCGTGTGGTGGACCCTAGGCGCCCTGTGGATCATGCCCGCCAACATGGGCATGCCCGTCTTCACCTGGAACGACGTCACCGCCTCCAGCCTCGGCGCCCATCTCGTATTCGGGCTCCTCGCCGGAGCGACGTTCGCCGGCATCGCGCAGGCGATGGGCAAGGACACGGCCCGATGAACCGTGAGGCTCCCGCGTCTACCTTCGACCCCATCGCCCCATCGCCGGGCGCGGCACTGCGCCGCATAGCCGTCGAGCGCGGTGCGGTGCCCTACTGTCTGGCCAGCAGCGCCGAGGCGCTGGCCAGCCCGGCATGGGGCACCGCCCCACCGCCGTGGGCCCCGGGACGACGCGAGGAAACGCACCACATGAACCACGCCACATCGGACGACGACACCGAGCGGACCTGGTGCCTGGCAGAGGTCGACATCTTCTGCGACCTCTCCGAGCAGGAGATGGAAGCCATCGCCGCCGCGGCACCGATGAAGACCTACCACGCCGGCGAGATCCTCTACTCGCCCACCCAGCCCTCCGAAGTCCTGTTCATCCTGAAAAAGGGCCGGGTCCGCGTCTTCCGGGTCTCCGCCGACGGGCGGGCGCTCACGACCGCGATCATCTCCCCAGGCACCATCTTCGGCGAGATGGTCCTGCTCGGACAGCACATGTACGACAACTACGCCGAAGCCCTCGACGACACCATCGTCTGCGTCATGAGCCGCGCCGACGTGCACACATTCCTCTTGTCGGACGCCCGCATCGCCGCGCGGATCACCACGATCCTCGGCCGCCGGCTGGCCGACCTCGAACAGCGTTTGTCCGACAGCGTCTTCAAGACCGTCGCCCAGCGCGTGGCGACCACCCTGGTCACGTTGAGTACCGCCCAGCCGCCGGGCAGTCCGCTGCTGCCGGGCGGACGCCACCCCCAGATCGCCCTCACCCACGAGCAGCTTGCCGCACTCGCCGGCACCTCCCGCGAGACCTGCACCAAAGTGCTGCGCGATCTGGCCGACCACGGACTCCTCCGGCTCGCCCGCGGGCGTATCACCGTGCTCGACCGAGAGCGGCTCCAGGACACAGCGGGCTGACCCCTGGAAGCGTCACCGAACCGTAAGGCCCACCCGCATCCCATGACCCGAGGAAGCGATCTACGCTCCCCTCTGGTCCCCGACACACAGGAGTCGTCCATGCGTCCCCGCACCCTCATTCCGGCCACCATCGCCGCCGCGCTGCTCGCTCTCACCGCGTGCGGCGCGAACGGCGGCTCGGATTCAGCCGGTGACGCCGGGGCAGTCTCCCCGTCGCAGGCATCGTCCCCCGCTCAGCCTCCCGCCGGCTCGGACGGGAGCGGAACCGGGACGGGCGGGGCCAAGGTGCCTGCGGCGCTGGACTTCACCGCCACCACGGTGGACGGCAAGCCCTTCGACGCGAAGACGCTCGCGGGCAAGCCGACCGTCCTGTGGTTCTGGGCACCGTGGTGCCCCAAGTGCAAGGCCCAGGCGGCCGAGACCGCCAAGGTCGCCGCCGACAACCAAGGCAAGGCGAACGTCGTCGGAGTCGCCGGGCTCGACACCAACGCCGCGATGAAGGACTTCGTCTCCGACACGGGCACCGGCTCCTTCCCGCACCTGTCCGATGAGAAGGGCGAGGTGTGGAAGCGGTTCAAGGTCACCGAGCAGAGCCGCTACGTCATCCTCGACAAGGACGGCACCACCGTCTACGAGGGCGTCCTGCCCGCAGGCAAGGGACTGGCCGACAAGGTCGCCGGACTCACCGGCTGAACCGCCATGTCCGACCTGCCTCTCGCCCTCGCCCTCACTGCTGGCATGCTCGCCGCCGTCAACCCCTGCGGCTTCGCCCTGCTCCCCGCTTACCTCTCCCTCCTCGTCCTCGGCGACGATACGCCCAGCCGGGCCGTCGCCGTGGGCCGGGCCCTGACCGCCACCGCCGCTATGACCGTCGGGTTCGCCGCCCTGTTCGGCATATTCGGCCTCGTGATCCAGCCCGTCGCTGGACAGGTCCAAGAGCACCTGCCCTGGTTCACCATCGGCTTCGGACTGCTTATGGCCGTCGCCGGTGGCTGGCTGCTCGCGGGCCGCCAACTCCCCGCCCTGGCCCCGAAGGTCCGCCGGGCCCCGACCGTCACCCGCTCCGTCCCCTCGATGGCCCTGTTCGGAATGGCCTACGCCACCGCCTCGCTGGGCTGCACCATCGCCCCGTTCCTCGCCATCGTCGTCTCCGCCTTCCGCGGAGGCTCCACCACCCACGGCATCCTTCTGTTCACCGCCTACGCCGCCGGCATGGGCCTGATCGTCGGCGCCGCCTCCCTCACCGTCGCCCTCACCCGCACCACGGCAGTGACCCGCCTTCGCCGGGCGGGTGCCGTCGCACCCCGCCTCGGCGGCGGGCTCCTCCTCGTCGTCGGCGCGTACGTCGCCTACTACGGCTGGTACGAGATCCGCACCCAGCGTGATCCCGCCACCACCGACCCCGTGATCGACGCCGCCGGCGCCGTACAGCGCGCCTTCGCGGGCGCCGTGGACGCCGCCGGTCCCGCACTCATCGCCGCGCTGCTGGCCGCGCTCCTGCTCACGGCCTGGGCCGTCCGCCGCCGGCGAGCGCACAAGCCCGCCCCTGCCGATCACGGCACGACACCCGGCCCAGGACCGGAACACAGCCGTTGAGGGCTGGGGTAGGCAGTTCTGCGCGGCCACGGAAGGCGCACCTTCCGGCCATGGAACACCGTCACGGGTGACAGCCGTACACAGAGCACCGAGCCCGGCGTCACGATGCGAGGGCGCGCGCGGTCAGTCCGATTCCGACCAGGACGACGAGGCAGGAGGTGGCCGTCGGTCCGACCCGTGCGGCGGTGTCGACGAGCCGGCGAGCGCGGGGGTGGCTGTCACCGAGGGTCCTGATGCGGTCCTTGACGTGGAGGAGGAGGAGCCCGGCG
This sequence comes from Streptomyces sp. NPDC090022, assembly GCF_044748145.1. Classification (NCBI taxonomy): domain Bacteria; kingdom Bacillati; phylum Actinomycetota; class Actinomycetes; order Kitasatosporales; family Streptomycetaceae; genus Streptomyces; species Streptomyces sp. NPDC090022. Next base: position 193,812 of record NZ_JBIVFN010000001.1, on the reverse strand, counting down.
AGGGTGAGGGTGGCGGCCATGCCCAGTCCGTAGGCGAGGACGAGGAGGACTCCGAAGGCGGTGCGGCCGAGGGCGACGGCTCCGAGGAGGACGACAAGAGCAGAGGGACTGGGCACGAGTCCGCCGGCGATGCCCATGCCGATCAAGCCTCTCCTCGCCCCCGGGCTGCGGGCTTGGGTGCGGCCGGATGAGGCGTGATGGTGTGGCTCACCCTGGACCGCTGCCGGTGCCGGTGCCGGTGCGGTCAGGGTGCGAGTGCGGGTGTTGACTGCGTCCGCTTCGGGGGGACCTGTACGGGCTGCGGGCACAGGTCCGGCTGACGGGGCGTGGCCTGGGTGGTGATCTCTCTCGTGGTCGTGATCATGCTCGTGGTGTCCGGGTCCGTGGTGATGATGGTGAGTGTGATGACCGTGATGGTGGTGGTGGGGGTCGGGGTCGTTGCGCAGGGCTCTGGTCAGGAGCCAAAGGCCGATAGCGGTGACAATCAGTCCGCTGATGGTTCCGAGCCAGGCCAGGACGGTTTCCCCGGCGAGGTGGGTTGCGGCGGGGAGGGCGAGACCGAGTACGAGGACACCTGCGGTGTGAGTGAGGGTCACCGTCGCGCCGACCGTGACGGCGTCACGCCGGGTGCCGCGTCGCCCGGCTAGATGGGCGGCCATGATGGTCTTGCCGTGGCCGGGCAGGAGGGCGTGTGAGGCGCCCAGGACGATGGCGAGCAGGAGCGCGAGGAGTCCGACGGGAACGGTGAGTTCGCGGCGGGCGACCAGGGAGTCGAACCAGGCCGCTACCCGGTCCGCTGTCTGCCCGACCACAGGCGGGCCGGGCAGCACGCTGGTAGCTGGGGGATCGGCGGAGGGTGTGGTGCGCAGTTCTGCGGTGCGCTGATCGAGTGGGGTGGCGAGCGGGTCCGGTGGGTAGCGGCGGAGCCGGTCGGTGGGTGAGGTGGCGGGCAGGTCGGTTCCTGTGATCGCCAGTCCGGCGCCCTTGGCGGTGATCTCGCGCCATCCGATGCGGGTGGTGTCGTAGGCCGTGCGGACGCTGACGGCGCCGCCGCGCTCCAGTGGGGCCGTAGTGGTGTATGCGCAGGTAAGCCGGCTTGTCTTCAGGCCCGCTTCGCCCGGCTCCCAGGTCATCTGTGCGGTCCGGGGGCTCCATCGGGCGGGGCCTGCGGGGGTGCGCAGGTCGAGTTGACCGGCCAGCGCCGTGCACCTGGCAGTGGCGTACCGGGTGGTTTCCGCCTCGGTGAGGGTGTTGTCGCGGTCGGTGTCGATGCGGGGGCGTTCTTGGAGGGCTGCGATCTCGGCTCGGTCGACGACGACGGTGGCGTCGATGTGGTCGGGGTGCAGGACGAGGCCCGTGTGGTAGTTGACGGTGAAGTTGCCCAGCGGGTGGGCCGGGGCCGCCGCGGCCGGGGTGGTGAGGCAGCAGGCGGTGATGAGCAGGCCGGCGGCTGCGGTGAGGGTGCGGTGTGCGGGGGTCATGGGCGGGTGCCGATTCGTTCGAGCAGGGCACGCGCGTCGGTGGCGTGCAGGGGATGGAGTGCGGGGGCAGGGCCGAGGGCCGACCGCAGATCGGCGGTGGCGGCCTGGTCGTTGCCCAGCGCGTGGTGGATGGCGCCTCGGTGGTAGCGCCACAGCGAGTGGCGTGTCCCCAGGGCGAGGGCCTGGTCGGCGTGGGCGAGGGCTTCCCGGTGGCGGCCGGCTCTGTGCAGGGCCCAGGCGTAGGCGTCGTGGACGGCGACGAACGGCCGTGTGCGCAGGGCTTGCTCGGCCAGAGCGACGGCGCGGACGGGGCTGCCGTGGTCGGCTTCGAAGAGGATGGCGTCGGTGTCCGGCGGTCCGCCGCCGGAGGTGCGAAGGGTGTCCTGGGCTCGCAGGAGCGTGTACTGGGCTTGGGCCTGTTCGTCGTGTCCGAGAGCCTGGTGCGTCTCGCCGAGGGCGAGCAGGAGGTGCGGCAGGGGTGCGATGTCCGTGGCGCGCTGCCAGTCCGCGCGCGCCTGGTCCGTCTTGCCCAGGGCGGCGTGGGCGCGTGCGCGGGCGTCGAGGAGCGCCGGGTCCTCGGGGGCTTCGCGCAGTCCTTGGTCGGCTTCGTCGAGTGCCAGGCGGGCGTTGCCGTCCTCGAGGGCGAGGTTGGACAGGCAGGCGTGGGCGAAGGCGCGTTCGCTGTCGGTGGTGGCCGCGGTCAGGGAGCGGCGCATCAGTTCGGCGGCCCGTTCGGTCTTGCCGCGCAGTTCGAAGGTGTAGGAGGCGCGGGCCAGGGAGGCGGCGTCGGGCCGCAGATCGTTCATCTTCTGCACAGCCCGCTCCGCGTCGCGGTAGTGGCCGAGCTGGGTGTGGGCGTCGGCCAGAACTCCGTAGGCGGCGGGGCTGTAGGGGGCGCTGGCGAGGGCCTTTTCGGCCCAGGTGCGGGCGGTGGTGAAGTCGTGGCGGGCTGCGGCGAGGGCGGCCATGCCGGTCTCGGCGCCGGTGTTGCCGCTCGGCTGCAGGGAGAGGGAGCGGCGCAGCGCTTTGTCGGCCTTGGTGTAGAGCGCGGGGTCGGCGGTCGTGCGGGCCTGCTCGATATGGGCCATGCCGAGGGCTGACCAGGCGTTCCAGTCACCCGGAAGGCGCTGAAGCCGCGCTGTCAGGGCCGCGGCCGTGTCTGCCGGCCGGGCGGCAGCGGCGGCGGTGCCGCCCGGTGCGGGCGCGTCGGGGGTGTCGGGTTCGATGAGTACGGCCCCGGCGGCGAACATCGCGGTGCCCAGCGCGAGGGTGACGGCGATGGCTTTCACGCGGTGCCTGCGGCGGGGCATACGGGGGTCAGGGTGCATCGGAGGGTTCTTTCGTGCGTGAGGTGACGCGCTCTGCGGCCGGACGATTCCGGTCCGGCCGCAGAGCCTTAACGGAGCGGTGGCGTCACATCAGGCGCGGTTGCGGCGGCGCATCCTCCATCCGGCGGCCGCCAGCAGGGCGGCACCCGCGCCGCCGAGGGAGGCCGCGGACTTCTCCTTGCTCATGGTCATGCCGGACGGTCCGCTGTTGACGGACTTGGTGTGCGGCAGGGCCAGGTAGGGGAAGGAGGTGCCGAAGGGGACCTCGTTGGCGTTGACCTTGTCGCCGTCGGCGAGGGCGGGAATGAGCTGTCCGGTCTGGGCGGCGCCTTCGACGGCCTGGAGGGAGATGTCGATGACGTCGTCGGTCAGGCGGCGGCCGTTGGGGAATCCGGCGAGGTCGCCGGCGAGGACGCCGTACCGGTTGGGGTTCGCGGTCGGGGGTACGGCCATGTTGAGGCGCAGTTCCTCCGCGGGCACGATCTTGCGGAGGTTGGCGTCGCGGTTGAGGCGGTGGGCGTTGAGGTCGGCCTGGATGGGCCCGCACGCCTTGCAGATCCCGGTGAGGTAGATCTCGAACAGGTCGTTGCGCGGGGCGGGCGGGGCGGGGATGCCGTAGACCTGCTGGATCAGCTTGGGCAGGATCGGGTCGAGGACCTTGTCGACGACCGGCTGGACGGTGCGGTCCTGGTCGGGGTTGAGGGTGTTGAAGGCGTCCTTGAACTTCAGCGGGACGACGACCTCGTTGACCAGCGGGTTGCCCAGGCGGGAGACCTGCTTCCACTGGTCGCCGTGGCCGGTGCGCGAGTCGGAGACCTGCACGCCCTTGCGGTCGGTGGTCGACCAGATCCCGACGACCGGGTTCCGGGAGGGGTTACCGCCCAAGGCGAGGTGCTTCTTGGGGATCTGCAGGGCGACGGAGTTGACGTTGTAGCCAGCCAGGGTGTCCTGCCCGCGCTCGGACAGGTCCCCGCCGTACAGCAGGTCGAAGACCCGGAGGTCCGCGAAGAACGGGTCCTCGGCCTGCCCTGCGAACGCCTTCCCGCCGCCCGGCAGGGAGCGCACGGCCTGGGCGCGCAGAGAGGCATAGTCGGGCATCGAGGCCGGTCCCACCCGGGACGGGGCTGCGGGCACGTTGGACAGCAGCACCCTGCTCCTGCCGTGGCGGGTTTCGACCAGGTCGTAAACCTGCCGGAAGTTCAGGTCCGGATCGTCCAGGGTGGTCACCTGGCCGGTGTTGTAGAGGAACTGGTCGGCGGCGTCGCGGATCTGGTTCTTGAACCGCCAGCTGTAGGTGACGTCGGCGTTGCCGTCACCGGTGTTGTCGATCTTGATGTTGTAGCGGAGGTCCTCGCCGAAGGCGTAGAAGTTCGGTCCGCCGTTGGGTTCCTCGAACGGGATCCAGTTCGCCAGCAGGGTGACGGTGTCGCTCTTGTCGGGGCTGGTGAACGCGTACACGTCGGTGTTGTCGGCGCGCGGATCGCCCGCGATCAGCGGCGCCTCACGGTGGCTGGAGGCGGAGCTGACGCCAGGGCCGAGGGTGAGGACGGCCATGGCGGTCGCGAGCGCGCCGGAGCCGAGGACGAGCAAGGACTGGTCTAGCAGCCGGCGTCGGCCGGACGCCGCGGGTGTTGCCTTCACGGAGAGGTGGTTCCTTCCCAGCAGGGTGCGCACCGGGCCCGGCCTGAATCGGGCAGGCGGCGGTGCCGCTACGGCTTTGTGCGGGTGACGGTCGGCACCGCGGCGAACCAGGGGGTGGCTCGCGCTGCCCAGGCACGGCCAGGAAAGGCAACGGGGACTGGCCAAGGTCCGGGCACACCATCGCGCAGGGCTGCGCAGGCCGAAGGAAACCACGCCCGGAGGCAGCCGCGCGGCCGCTCACCTGCCCGCGCCGTCATGCCCAGGACCGCGGAAGGTGGTGATTGCGCAGTTCAGAGCCCTGACGGTGATCGACTGCGGCGGCTTCCAGGAGTGGGCGACACGCAGCATCAGGGTTAGCCCGAACGAGCCAACGACCGCTTACTGCAAGAGAGTTGCAACAAAGTGCCGGTGGTGTGGGGCGTGCCCGTTCACCTGCCTGGGTGCGGCAGGCAGGGGGCCGGCCGCACGGCTTCACGGCACGCAGGGCCCATCGACCGGCTCACCGTCGGGGTGACCGCCCAGCTCGCCGACGGACCGCAGCCATCGGCCCGCAGCGCTGCACCGAAGAGCGGGTCTCTCACATGCCGAACCGGGAAAGCTCCGTCAAGGTTGCTCCCTGCACCGGCACGGGCGGGGGCGCGAGCGGGGCCTCCTGGTCTCCCAGCGCTGCCGCCAAGGAGCGGGGCAGGACCTCCTGCCAGCCCAGCAGTCGCAGCCCGCGTACCTCGTCCCCGTCCCGGCAGATCTCAAGCCCCGCACAATCCGTGGGCAGCCATGTCTCATCTGTAGCCACGACCACACCCTCAACCCGGCAACGTCATCCCGCCCGGGAGCAGACAGGCGCGCCGCCGTTCCCACCCAGTCGGCGCAGCCCGGGACGGCCTCCTTGGGCCATGAGAGTGGCATCCTCCCCGGTCACCGATCCCCCGCGGCACCGGTGACGAATGCATCACAAGACCTGGGCCACCCTGACCCAGGCCCGATGAAGGAGTGATCATGCGCAACCGGACCGTGACCGCAGCTTCCGCGGTCGTCCTGGCTGCCCTGTGCGCGGCGCCCGCGCTGGCGGCGTCCGACACCGCCTCGAAGACGCTGCCCGCCCACGACCACAAGGCCCTGCACGCCATCGGCCTGACCAGCGACCAGCGCCTGGTCGAGTTCGACGTCCACAAGCCCTCCAAGACCTGGTCGCTCGGCAAGGTCTCCGGGCTGTCCGGCGACACCAAGCTCGTCGGCATCGACTTCCGCGTCCAGAACGAGAAGCTGTACGGCGTCGGCGACCGGGGCGGCATCTACACCCTGAACACCACCAACGCCAAGGCCATGAAGGTCTCCCAGCTGACGGTGGCCCTGGCCGGGAGCACGTTCGGCGTGGACTTCAACCCCGCCGCCAACCGGCTCCGGGTCATCTCCAACACCGGGCAGAACCTGCGGCACAACATCGACGACGCGGCCGCCCCGCTGACCACTATCGTCGACGGCACCCTGACCAACCCGACCATGCCGCCGTCGACCGCGATGGGAGTGACCGGAGCCGCGTACACCAACAACGACCTGAACGCCGCGACCGCGACGACGCTGTTCGACCTCGACACGATGGCCGACCGGATCTCCCTGCAGTCCCCCGCCAACGCCGGCACCCTCGCCCCCACCGGGAACCTCGGCGTGGACGCCGCCCTCGACGCGGGCTTCGACATCTACTCCGACCCCAAGTCGGGCATGAACCACGGCTTCGCCGCCATCGGCACCGGCGGCTCCTACCGCCTCTACGCCGTCGACGTGCTGGCCGGCAAGGCCACCCACAAGGGCGCGTTCCCGCAGAGGTACCAGGTCACCGACCTGGCCCTGCCCATCAACCAGAAGTAGACCGCCCGCCGGTCGGCCCGGGCACCGCTGGGTGCTGCGCCCGGGCCGGCCGGGTCCTCGTACGGGGCGTTCGCGCCGTGGCCCTGCACCCTTCCGAGGAGGACAGGATGCAGGGCCGTCGACGTGTGCCGATCTCGCCCGAGCGCCTACTTGGGCATCAGGACGGTGTCGATGATGTAGACGTTGGCGTTGGCGGTCTTGACGTTGCCGCAGACCACGTTGGCGGTGTCGTTGACCTTGTAGGACTCGCCGGACCCGGTGGTGGTGACCATGCCCTTCTGGAGGGTCTCGAAGCTGCCGTTCTCCAGCTGCTTGGGGGTGAGCTTCTGGCCGACGACGTGGTACGTGAGGATCTTGGTGAGCATGTCCTTGTCGGCGAGAACCTTGTCGAGGTCGGCCTTCGGGAGCTTGGCGAAGGCGTCGTTCGTCGGGGCGAAGACCGTGATGTCCTTGGCGTTGTTCAGGGTGTCCACCAGGCCGGCCTGCTTGACCGCGGTCACCAGGGTGGACAGGGCCGGGTTGTTGGACGCGGCGGTGGCGACCGGGTCCTTGGCCATGCCGTCGAAGGAGCCCGCGCCTTCCTTGGGGACGCCGGCGCAGGCAGGGCCGAACGGCTGGTCGCCGGTCATGGTGTCGCCCGCCGGGGTGCTCTCGCCGGTCTTCGCGGCGTCCTCGGCGGCCGCGCTGGGGGCGGCCTTGGTGTCGCTGCCGGAGTCGGAGCACGCGGCGAGGGAGAGGGGCAGCAGGGCGGCTGCGGCGACGGCGATCGCGGTACGGCGGATCTTCATGCTGTTCATGATCTTGGGCTCCTCGTGGGGCTGTTTGTACGGGTTTTCAGAGGTGGTTGTGCTGTGCTGCCCGGGCCGGCCTGACGGCCGGGTCCGGTGGTCTAGGAGACGGTGACGAAGACGCTGTGCCAGCCGCTCGCCCCGTCGGGGATGGTGCGGGTGCGCTGCTCGGTCTGGACCTGGCCGGTGCCGTCGGTGGCGCGGACGGTGAGGTTGTGTCCGCCGGGGGTGGCGTTCCAGCGGTAGGACCACTGGCGCCAGGTGTCGATGCCTGCCTGGGCGGCGAGGTCGGCGTCCTTCCAGGGCCCGTCGTCGACGCGGATCTCGACGCGGGTGATGCCGCGGCGCTGGGCCCAGGCGACGCCGGCGATGGTGACGGTGCCGGCGGCGGGGCGGGCGAAGGGTTTGGGGGTGTCGATGCGGGACTGGGTCTTGATCGGCGCCTTGCGGGCCCACTTCCGCTTGACCCAGTACGGGTCGTAGGAGTCGAAGGTGGTGAGTTCGATGTCCTCGATCCACTTGCAGGCCGAGACGTAGCCGTAGAGGCCGGGGACGAGCATGCGGACGGGGAAGCCGTGGTCGAAGGGGAGCGGTTCGCCGTTCATGCCGACCGCCAGGATGGCGTCGCGGCCGTCCATCACGTCCTCCACCGGGGAGCCGAGCGTCATGCCGTCCACCGAGCGGGCCACCAGCTGATCCGCACGCCCGCCCTTCGACGGTGGCCGGACGCCGGCTTCCTCCAGGAGGTCGGCGAGTGGGACGCCGAGCCAGCGGGCGTTGCCGATGTAAGGGCCGCCGACCTCGTTCGAGACGCAGGTCAGTGTGATGTCGCGTTCGATGAGCGGGCGGGCCAGGAGCTGGTCGAGGGTGTAGGTGCGGGGGCGGGTGACGCCACGGCCGTGGACGCGCAGCCGCCAGGTTCCGGCGTCGACCTTGGGCACGGTCAGGGCGGTGTCGACGCGGTAGAAGTCGGCGTTGGGGGTGGTGAAGGCCGTGATGCCTGGAACCTTCAACTGGACGCCGACCGGTACGGCTTGGGCTGGGGAGGCAGGCTTCGGCAGGACCAGGTTCTCCCGCGAGGCGATCGCGCCCTGGCCTTGCCGGCCGGTGAAGTACCGGCCCAGCGCACCGGCCGAGCCCGCCGCGACCGCGGTCACACCAGCCGTAACAAGGAACCCGCGCCTGCTCCACACCCCAGTGCCTGCCTGGCCGTCCGCACCCGCCGCGGCAGGAGAGGAGAGGGCGGCTTTGGCCGCCAGCACATAGAGGGCGAGGGCTCCCGCGACCGCTCCCGTGATCGAGGGCAGTGCGTCACCGATGCCGGTGGAGTCGGGGCGGCTCAGGGCCGCGGCTGCGCCCACGATCCCGAACAGCAGCACCCCCACAGCACCGGCCCGCCGATGGAACAGGGCGAGGACACCGAGGCCGACGGCGATGAAAGCGAGGATCACAAGGATCCCCAGCTGGAGAACAATCTTGTCGTTCTCTCCGAACGTGCGGATCGCGAAGTCCTTCACCGCGGCAGGCGTCCGGTCGATCACCGCGCCGCCCACCACGGTCACGGGCCCGGCCGCGGGCCGCACCAGTCCGGCGACCAGCTCGGCCACGGCCAGGGCCGTGAAAGCGGCCAGGAGTCCGGCCAGCGCGCCCATCGCGGCGCGGACGAGTTTGCTGCGGAAGCTGCTCACACGGTCCATTCGGCATCCTCCGCCCGGCGGATTGGTCCGGCCCCCGAAAGGGTGAACCGCGTGGCCGGCGCTGCCCTACGCAGTCGGCCTGGAGACGGCGGGGCGGCCAGGGCCCCCGACATGCGGGGCGGGTCCGGTGACGGGCCGGTGGTCACCCGGGAGGCGGGCGGGCCACCAGGTACGGGGGCCGTGGTCGAGGATGAGAGCGGGGACGAGAAAGAGACGTACCAGGAGGGTGTCGATGAGAACCCCGAGGGCGACGATGCAGCCGATCTGAGCGAGGTAGAGCAAGGGCATCACCGTCAGTGCGGCGAAGGTGGCGGCCAGGATGAGGCCGGCGGCGCTGATGACGCCGCCGGTGGTCACCAGCCCCCGGCGCACCCCGTCCGCCGTGCCGTGCCGGGCCGCTTCGGCGCGGATCCGGTGTACGAGGAAGATGTTGTAGTCGACCCCCAGCGCGACAAGGAACACGAAGGAGAACAACACCACTGCGGGCTCGGTCGCACCGCTGTCGAACACCAGATGGAACAGGAGCGCGGCGGCCCCGAACGCGGTGAACAGGCTGACCCAGGCAGCCGCGACCAGCAGCAGCGGCAGCAGCAGGCAGCGCAGCAGGACCATCAGGACGGCCAGGACCACCGCCAGCACCAGGGGCATGATCAGCCGGTGGCCGCGCACCGATGCCTGGTGCAGATCGGCGAGCTGCGCGCTCTGTCCGCCGACCAGCGCCCCAGTCCCGGCCAGCGAGGCCCGCAGCCGGCCCACCGTGTCCCGGGCGCGGGCGCTGTCCGGGGTGTCCGACAGCGTCGCCAGGATCTGTGCCCCTGCGGTGGGTCCGGTCGGTACCGCGGCGGTGGCCGCCACGCCCGGTGTCGAAGCGATGCGGTCGCGGACCTCGGCCGACCGGGTAGCGGGGGCGAGGATGACCAGGGGGCTGGCGGTGCCGGCGGAGAAGTGGCGTACGAGGACGGTGTGCCCGGCCACGGAGGGAGCCTTGGCCGGCAGGGCCTGGTGGAGGGGGACGCCGCTCTGGGTAAGGAGCGGCGCCAAGGCCGCTCCGGCGGCGAGGAGAACGAGGCAGCCGGTCCAGACCCGGCGCGGCCGGTGCTCGAGCGTGCGAGCCAGCCGCGCCCACCTGTCGCCCGGCCGTGGTTCTGTGTGCGGCCGCAGTACGCGCCGCCCGCACAGCACCAGTACGGCCGGCAGGAGGGTCAGCGACACGGCGGTGCAGCACACCATCGCGATCGCCACCGCCGGCCCCAGGGCCTGCTCGGAGGCCAGGTCGCTGAGGACGAGGGTCATCATGGCGCAGACGATGGTCGCGGCACTGGCCAGCACGGGCGGTGCGGTGGCCCGGCACGCTGCCGCCATCGCCCGGCCGGTGTCCGGCTGTTCGGCGAGTTCTTCGCGGGCCCGGGCGACCAGGAGCAGGGCGTAGTCGGTGCTGGCGCCGACGACCAGGACGAACACGATGCCCTGCGCCTGGCCATCGATGGCGAGCCAGTCTGGTCGGGCCAGTGCGTACAGGACGGCGCAGGCCACCGCGAGGGCCAGGAGAGAGCCCGTGATCACCAGCAGGGGCATGATCACGCTGCGATAGACCAGCAGCAGGATCAGCAGAACGCCACCGAGGGCGACGGCCAACAAGGCGCCGTCGATATGCGAGAAAGCCGCGTCAAGGTCTGCTTGAGCGACCGCAGGCCCCGCCAGGTGCACGCTCGTGCCTGCGACCGAGGCCGCCACCTTGGCGACGGCAGCCAGGCGGACGGCCCCGCCGTCGGGTTCGGCGGTGATCACCGCGGTCAGGGCCCGGCCGTCCCGGGAGAGGACCGGAGCGCCGGCGGTTCCTGTCAGACGGACGATGACCTGACGCGCCGCCTGCTGCTGGCGCTCCGTGATCCGTTCGCCCTCCGGGCGGGAAGTCCAGACCACGGCCAAAGGCGCGGCGGCTTCCGCCCCGGTGGGGTTCAGCAGCCGCTCGACCCGGGCCGACTCCGTCGTCTCCCGCAGCCGTACATCCCCACCGGACTGCGCGACCTCGCCGAGACGGACGGTGTAGGGGGCAGCGGCCACAGCCAGGACCACCCACAGCAGGATCACGGCGAGCCCCCCTGACCGAGTGAAACTCCGCACGAGCACGCGCCTCTCCGTTAATGCCGGGCCGATGCCGCCCGGCGGGCTTGGCCCGGCCGCCCTGCGTGGCCGGCCTTCCTGATCCGCTCGGCCGATTCGCCACGAGAGCACGGCCTGGATGGGACCGACGCCCGGACACCACCCGAAAGAAGGCCCACCCGATTCGGTCGCTCACGCAATCCATCACCTGATTCGTCCCGAATCCCATACATGAGGCTCCTGACGGAGCCGCACATCACCCCGATCGACAGGCTTCGAGGAGGCACGGGCGATGACCGCACCCCTGCGGACACGGCACGAGGTCGCCGCGGAAGGCGAGGGAGCGGCGTTCGCCGCAACGGAGAGCTTCGGCACGGATGTGTCGGCAAGGAGCCCGGCGATGGGAACCGCCACGACAAGCGGTGACCCCGGCCGGGTCACCGGAGCTACAGGCCCGTCCCCTCCACTCCACTCCACCGGTCCGCGTCTGGGGGGCCGCTCCCTCTGAGGAGTCATCATGGACACCGCCCTCGCATCCCGTGCATGTCCGGCCACGCTGCACATCCCTCTCCCGCCCGGTGCGCAGGCGGCACGGCATGCCCGTCAGAGCGCGGCACGCCTGCTGGCCCTGGAGACGGTGCCCTGTCCGCGCGACATCGCAGAGGACCTCGCACTCATCGTCTCCGAACTGGTCACCAACGCGGTCCTGCACGCCGATGGCCCCTACGCGCTCACCCTCGGTGTCGGCCCCGGACGGGCCGGCATCGCCGTCAGCGACTCCTCCCCCCACCTATCCGGTCGCCACGACGGCACCCGGCGTACCGAACCGGGTGGGCGCGGCCTGAAGATCGTCCGGGCGCTGGGCGCGGAACTCTTCGTCAGCCCCTCACGCCACGGCAAGCAGGTGATCGCGGTCCTCACCTGGTAGGCCCAGGCACAGGCTCGGGATACTGCGGGTGGCTGTGCCGACAGCCACCCGCAGCAGACCCGCCCGGCTCACGGTGCGCGCAAGGCGTCCCCAAGGCTGCCTCGTACACCGCGACCGGGGCAGGTCACCGGTCCGCGCCACCCCGTCTTGTCGGCGCCGGACCGGAGCTCTTCTCCCCGCGTCCGGTCAGGCGTTGACGCAGGTGTTGCCGAAGGACGGGTTCAGCAGACCGATGACGCTGACGGTGTTGCCGCAGGCGTTGACCGGGATGTGGATGGGCACCTGGATGAGGTTGCCGGAACCCACGCCCGGCGAGTACGCCGCCACACCCTGCGCGCCGGCATCAGCCGACGCCGCCGACGCGCCTCCCGCCAGGACCGCACCGGCCGCCACCGCCACCGCCAGACCTCGTCGCACACGAACCATCTCCACTACCTCCCATGGGATACCTGCGGTCGTGCGGAGAGTTCCGCGCGACCGGTGAGGAAACCGCCGATCTCGCTGTTCCCTCACCGTGCCTTCGCGGCTGCCGGCCCAACGGCTGGGCCGGCACTGCACGTTTCCCTCGAACGGGGGAATCGCCGGGGGTTCGGGTGACGAAGTACGCTCCCATCCGCACGTCCGTCCGCTACGAAGAACTGCTGACACGCCCACCTGCTGCGGTGGCCGGACCACACCCGTGCGGCGATCCGGCCGGCGCTCGAGCGACACGTCAAGGACTGGCATGCGATGGACACCCCGCCCACCGGCGGCCTTCCCCGGCCGCCCCTTCGTCTTCTCTCCACGGCCGGAGCCCCGCAGGTGAACCAACCGCTCCCCTTCGGCCCCGGACCGGCCGCGGACCGCACTGACCTGGCCCACGTCATGGACAAGGTCGCCCACGGCGACAAACAGGCGTTCTCCGCTCTCTACGACGCCCTCGCACCGCTGGTCTTCGGGATCGTGGTCAAGGTCGTACGGGACCGGGCGCAGTCCGAGGAGGTCGCCCAGGAGGTCATGATCGACCTGTGGCGGCAGGCCGCCCGCTACCGGGCCGACGCCGGTGCGGTGACGACGTGGGCGGCGACGATCGCCCACCGGCGGGCCGTGGACCGGGTCCGCTCCGCCCAGGCCGCCACCGACCGCGAACAGGCCCAGGCCGCCCGCGAGCACACCACCGCCTTCGACGAGGTCGCCGAGCAGGTCGAGACCCGCCTGGAGTCCGAGCAAGTGCGCCGCTGCCTGCGGGGCCTGACCGAACTCCAGCGCCAGGCGGTGACTCTCGCCTACTACCGGGGACTGACCTACCGTGAGGTCGCCGAAGCCCTGCGCACACCGCTTCCCACCATCAAGACACGCATGCGCGACGGGCTCATCCGGCTCCGCGACTGCATGGGGGTGACCACGTGAAACACCACACCACCGACGCCCACACCCTCGCCGCGGCCTACGCTCTCGGCGCGCTGGAGGACGACGAGCGCCGGGCCTTCGAGGAGCACCTGCAGGCGTGCGAGGCATGCCGGCTGGAAGCCGCCGAGTTCAAGGCGACCGCGGCACGCCTGGCAGCAGCGGCGGCCCAGCCGCCGCCCGCCGCGGCCAAGGCGCGGGTCATGGCCGCCATCGACGGCGTGCGCCAGCTGCCGCCGCACATCCCCGTACCCGCAGCCGCACCCGCCCTCGGCGGCATCCTGCGCCGCCGTGCCGTGTCCCTGGCGCTGGCCGCCAGTGTGGCCGCGGCGGCACTGGGCGGAGTCGCGGTGTGGCAGTCGCAGAACGCGGACGATCTCGAACAGCAGGCCCGCCAGGCCCAGCAGCAGCTCGACGAGGTCAGCGCCGTACTGGCTGCCCCGGACGCGAGCACCGTCCACGGCAAGGCCGCCAACGGAGCCCTGACGACCGTCGTCGCGTCCGAGCAGCAGAACAAGGCCGTCTTCACCGCCGCGAACCTGCCCGCACCCGGAGCGGGGAAGACCTACCAGCTGTGGCTCGACCACGACGGCACCATGCGCCCTGCCGGACTCATCCACGGCGACGGCACCGTCATCCTCACCGGAAACCCCGCCGACGCGAGCGCCGTCGGCCTCACCCTCGAACCCGCCGGGGGCTCCCCCCAGCCCACCACCGACCCCCTGCTCCTGATGACCCTCCCCGCCTGACCCGGGACCGCCCACCACAAACGCCGGAGGCGTGCCCGCACCACGTACAGAATCGAGGCCCCCATGGCCCCCACCCCGAAGATCGGGGACACCGTCGCCGACTTCCGCCTGCCCGGCGGACACCTGGACGGCGAAACCTTCCACCGCCGCGACTACACCCTGTGCGAACAGCGCGGCAAGCCCCACGTCCTCGCCTTCTACTCCGGCGACGACACCCCCGTGTGCACCGCGCAGCTGTGCTCCTACTCCGACGGCCTGGCCGAGCTCCACTTGGCCGGGGCCACCGTGTGGGGCATCAGCCCCCAGCGAGTGGACAGCCACGAGCGGTTCGCCCGCGCCCGCGGCCTGCGCATGCCCCTGCTGTCCGACCAGGGGCGCACGGTGGCGAAGTCCTTCGGGATCACCGCACCCCTGATCGGAGTGCGCCGGGCGGTGTTCATCCTCACCGCCACCGGCCGCCTGCACTGGAAGCACGTCACCGCCGTAGGCGCCACCTATCCGCCCGCCGCCATCCTGACCGCACAACTCGCCCGCCTGGCAGGCTGAACACACCCACGACTCCTGCGGCAAGGCACCACACACCGCCGCGTATCTCCCTCCAATCCGACCGCCGGGCCGCTGCGAAGTACGGGTGAAACGCAGCAGCCTGGCGGCGTGTCGAGTGGCGGGAGCGGTTGTGGAGGAACAGCGAAAAGCGGCCGTCGTGGGAAGCGGGGTGGCGGGCCTGACCGCCGCCTACGTCCTGGCCGCCTCGTACGAGGTCACCCTGTACGAGGCGGACGGGCGGCTCGGCGGCCACGCCCACACCCGCGACCTGCCGACCCCCGACGGGCGGCCGGTAGCGGTGGATTCAGGGTTCATCGTCCACAACGAACGCACCTACCCCACGCTGCTGCGGTTGTTCCGCGAGCTGGGGATCCCGACGCAGGACGCCGAGATGAGCATGTCGGTGCGGTGTGACGGCTGCGGCCTGGAGTACGCGGGCGCCCGCGGCCCGGCCGCTCTGTTCGCCTCCCGTCCCGCGTTGCGGGGCCGCTACCTGCGGCTGCTGGCCGAGGTTCCAGCCTTTCACCGAGGCGCCCGCCGCCTGCTGGCCCGCACCACGCACGCGGGCATCACGTTCGGGGACTTCCTGCGCGAGGGCGGATTCTCCGCCTACTTCGTCAGCCACTTCGCGCTCCCGCTGGTCTCCGCGGTCTGGTCATGCCCGGCACGCACCGCCCTGTCCTACCCGGCCGCCTACCTCTTCGCCTTCCTCGACCACCACGGCCTGCTGTCCGTCACCGGCTCTCCGCAGTGGAAGACGGTCACCGGCGGCTCGACCGCCTACGTCGACGCCGCCGCCAAACACATCCAGCGCATCCGTACCTCCAGCCCCGTCGATGCCGTCCGGCGCACCAGCCGAGGTGTGCTGATCACCACCGGCGACGGGACCACCGACGCCCACGACGCCGTCGTGATCGCCACGCACCCCGACCAGGCATTGCGCATGCTCGCCGACCCCACCACGGACGAGAAGCGGCTTCTGGGTGCTTTCACCTACTCCCGCAACCCCACCGTCCTGCACACCGACACCTCCGTCCTGCCGCGCTCGCCGCGCGCACGCGCCTGCTGGAACTACCGGATGACCAGCTGCGACCCCTCGACCGAGCCCGTCCGCGTCAGTTACGACATGCAGCGTCTGCAGCAGCTGCCCGCGGGTGCCGACTACGTCGTCACGCTGGGCGGCGAGGAGGGCATCGCGGCGGACCGGGTGGTGGAGCGGATGGTGTACGAGCATCCGGTGTACACCCCTACCTCGGTCGCCGCGCAAAGGGAGCTGCCCAGTCTCAACACGGGCATGACCGCGTACGCCGGTGCCTGGCACGGCTGGGGATTCCACGAGGACGGCTGCCGCTCCGGCGTCGAGGCCGCCCGGTCCCTGGGGGTGGAGTGGTGACCTACGCGGGAGGAAGCGTCATACCCGCAGATCGCCACGCCGCGGAGCCGGTCGCGGCGTTGTACGAGTGCGTGATCACGCACGTCCGCCGCACCCCCCTGCGCCACACTCTGCGGCACCGCACCTACCTGTGGTGCGTGGACGTCGACCGGCTGCCGGTGCTGCCCCGGCCGTTGCGTCCGCTCGCCCGTTTCAACGCCCGCGACCACTTCGCCGGCACCGCCGGG
The DNA here is from genome assembly GCF_044748145.1 of Streptomyces sp. NPDC090022. NCBI lineage: Bacteria > Bacillati > Actinomycetota > Actinomycetes > Kitasatosporales > Streptomycetaceae > Streptomyces > Streptomyces sp. NPDC090022. The sequence continues at coordinate 177,679 of NZ_JBIVFN010000001.1, read as the reverse complement.
TCGATCCGTGCGGGGCTCGACGCCTTCCTCGCCACCCAGGGCGTCGACCTGAAGGGCGGGCGGGTGGTGATGCTGGCGCACGCCCGGGTGTTCGGGTCCGTCTTCAACCCGCTCAGCGTGTTCTGGTGCCACGACTCCTCAGGCGCCCTGGTGTGCGTCGTCGCGGAGGTCCACAACACCTACGGGCAGCGCCACTGCTACCTGCTGCACACCGACGAGGCGGGTCAGGCGGAGGTGGACAAGGAGTTCTACGTCTCCCCGTTCTTCGCGGTCGAGGGCCGCTACCGGATGCGACTGCCGCTGCCCGGCGAACGTCTCGGTCTGACCGTCCATCTGGAGCACGACGGCGGGCGGGTGTTCACCGCCGTCGTCCGGGGCGTCCGCCGTCCCGCGAGCGTGCCCGCCCTGCTGTCCGCGACCGTGCGCAGGCCCTGGTCCACCGCCGCCGTCTGGGCGGGGATCCGCCGCCACGGCATCCATCTGCTGCTGCGCGGACTGCCCGTGCATCCCCGTCCTCGTTCCACTCCGCAGAAAGGCATGCTGCCGTGACCCGCCCCGCCCTCACCCCCCAGGCCCGCTCCCGGCCCGCGGGCCGCACCGTCGGAATCCCTCCCCAGGCGATCCCGGGCAGTGGGCCGGCGGCCGCGGCGCCGACCGTCCGCCGCGGCGACGTCGACGCCGGCCGGTGGCCGGACGTGGCCCAGGTGCCGTCGGCCGGGCCCGTCCGAACCGTCGTCGCCCGGTACCTGGTGGAGGGGGCCCTGGACCGGCTGGGCGTGACCGGGCCCTCCGCCGGCGGCCGCCCGGCGGCCGCCGGACCACGTCTGGTCCTCCACGACCCGGACGCGTTCTATCGGCGTATCGGCCGGCACGGCCTGATCGGCTTCGGTGAGTCCTACCTGGCCGGCGAATGGGACAGTGACGATCTGGCCGGCGTCCTGACCGTCCTCGCCGCCCACGTCGACGAGCTCGCCCCCGCGCCGCTGCGTCGGCTCCGCGGCCTGTGGGTGTCCGCCCGCCCCGCCGCCGACCGGAACACCCGCAACGGGTCCCGGAACAACATCCACCGTCACTACGACCTGTCCAACGACCTGTTCGCGACGTTCCTCGACCCCACCCTCACCTACTCCTCCGCCATTTTCAGCGCCTTCCCCGCCCGCTTCGAGTCCCTCGCCGCCGCCCAGCACCGCAAGATCGACCGGCTCCTGAACCTCGCCGGCGTCGGCCAGGGCACCCGGCTGCTGGAGATCGGCACCGGCTGGGGCGAACTCGCCCTGCGGGCCGCCGCCCGCGGCGCGCGGGTCACCACCCTGACCCTCTCCGCCGAACAGGCGGCCCTGGCCCGCGAACGGATCGCGGCAGCCAGGCTCACCGACCGGGTGGACGTCCAGCTGCGCGACTACCGCGACATCGAGGGCCGCTACGACTCCGTGATCAGCGTGGAGATGATCGAAGCGGTCGGCGCCGACTACTGGCCCTCCTACTTCACCGCCCTGCGCCGCGCGCTCGCGCCCGGCGGCAGGATCGCCCTGCAGGCCATCACCATGGGCCACCAGCAGATGCTCCACACCGCCACCACCCACACCTTCATCAGCAAGTACGTCTTCCCCGGCGGCCTGATCCCCTCCCGCGAGGCCATCGCCGAACACTCCGCCGCCGCCGGCCTGCGCACGGTCGCCGACGACGGCTACGGCGATCACTACGCCGAGACGCTCCGCCTGTGGCGGGAACGCTTCACCGCTCACCGCCCCGCCGTCACCGACCTCGGCTTCGACCCCGTCTTCCAGCGCATGTGGGAGTTCTACCTCGCCTACTCGGAAGCCGGATTCCGCTCCCGCTACCTCGACGTCCGCCAGCTCCTCCTCACCGAAGGAACCCACCGATGAGGCCCGCCGCCGACCGACTCGCCCAGCTCCTCGGCCACTTCCTCCCCGGCCCGCTCCCCGTGCGCGTCCGTGCCTGGGACGGCAGTCAGGAAGGCCCCGCCGACGCACCCCTGGTCGCCCTCCGCTCCCCCGACGCCCTGCGCCGCCTGCTGTGGCAGCCGGGCGAACTCGGCCTCGCCGAGGCGTACATCACCGGAGACCTCGACGTCGAAGGCGACCTGGCCGACGCCCTCTCCCAGGCCGGCCGGAGCGTCCGCGACCGGCCGGGGACCCGCCCCGGGCCGACGGGCATGGCCGTGGCCACCGCCCTCGCGGTACGCCTGGGTGTCGTCGGTCCGCCCCCGAAGCGCCCCGCCGGACGGGCGCGGCTGACCGGTGGTCTTCACAGCGTCTCGCGGGACCGCGCGGGAATCAGCCACCACTACGACCTCTCCAACGACTTCTACTCGCTCCTCCTCGACGAGACGATGGCGTACTCCTGCGCCTACTGGACCCGGCCCGACGACCCGAGTTACACCCTGGCCGACGCCCAGCGCGACAAGCTCGAACTGATCTGCCGCAAACTGGGCCTGGGCCCCGGGGACCGGCTGCTCGACGTCGGCTGCGGCTGGGGTTCCCTCACCGTGCATGCGGCGCGCGAACACAAAGCCCGCGTCACCGCGGTCACCCTGTCCCGCGCCCAGCACGACTTCGTCACCGCACGGGCCGCCCGCGAGGGTGTGACCGACCTCGTGGACGTGCAGCTGCGGCACTGGCGCGACATCGACGGCGGCGGCTACGACGCCGCAGCAGCCGTCGAGATGGGCGAACACGTCGGCAACGCCGAATACCCCGCCTTCGCCGCCAAGCTGCACGACGCGCTGCGCCCCGAAGGCCGACTGCTGATCCAGCAGATGTCCCGCGGCGCGCACGCGCCCGGCGGCGGCGCCTTCATCGAGACGTACATCGCACCCGACATGCACATGCGCCCCGTCGGGCACACCGTGGACATGCTGGAGAACGCCGGCTTGGAGACGCGCTCCGTGGAGGCCCTGCGCGAGCACTACGCGACCACCATCGACGCCTGGCGCGCCACGCTCGAACAACGCTGGAGCGACATCGAGGCCCTCGTCGGAACGACAACCGCCCGGGTGTGGCGCCTCTACCTCGCCGGCGCGTCGCTCGCCTTCTCCGAACGCCGCATGGGCGTCGACCAGATCCTCGCCGTACGGCCCACCCGCGAAGGAGCATCGGCCATGCCGGCCACCCCCGCCACCTGGTACACCCCGGGGAGCCGGGCGTGAACGGCACCGACTGGGGCGCCCTCGGCGTCAACCTCGCCGCCGCCGCGGCCACGGCGCTGACGGTGCTCCTCAGCACCTTCGCCGTCGCCGTACGCCGCGGACTGCACCGCATCGTCGACATCGCCTGGGGCCTCGCCTTCGCCGCCGTCGCCGCCGTCACCTGGCTGCTGTCCGCCGGACACGGTGACGACGGCCGGCGCCTGCTCGTCGCCGCGGCGACCGTCGTCTGGGGACTGCGGCTGGCGGCCCACATCGCCCACCGCTCCCGTGGACACGGCGAGGACCCCCGCTACATTGCCCTCCTCGACAAGGCTTCCGGCAACCGGACCCTCTACGCGCTCCGCACCGTGTACCTCGGGCAGGCGGCCCTCGTCTGGCTGATCTCCCTCCCTGTCCAGGCCGCCTCCTACAGCTCCGCGCCCCTGGACGCCCTGGCGTACGGCGGGCTCGCGGTGTGGACAGTCGGGCTCGCCTTCGAGGCCGTCGGCGACCACCAGCTGGCCCGTTTCAAGGCGGACCCCGCCAACCGGGGACGGATCATGGACCAGGGCCTGTGGGCGTGGACCCGGCACCCCAACTACTTCGGGGACAGCCTCGTCTGGTGGGGCCTGTACCTGCTCGCCTGCACCGCGTGGCAGCCCGCCCTCGCCGTCCTCGTCTCCCCGGTCCTGATGATCCTGCTCCTCACCGTCGGCAGCGGCAAGCGCCTGCTGGAGAAGCACATGTCCGGGCGCCCCGGCTACGCCGCCTACGCCGCGCGCACCAGCGGCTTCCTTCCCCTGCCACCCCGCAAGCCCGCTCGTGGCACGCCGGAGAGTACGAAATGAGCGAACCCGACCGGAGCGGTGCCTTCCGTGCTCTCCACATGCCCGAGCCCCGGTTTCTGCCCGCGGCCGGCGCGGTACTGCTGCTGCACGGCGGACGCGCCGACTCACTCGTACCCCCGCCCGCCCTCAACCTGCCCGACCTGAGGATGAGAGCTTTCGCCCGGGCGGTCGCCGAAGACCCCTCCCATGCCGACATCCTCATCGGCTACGTCCGCTACCGGATGCGAGGCTGGAACGCAGAACGCGCCGACCCCGTTCACGACACACGCCGCGCCCTGGCCGAACTCGCGGACATGGCCGGCCCTCTCCCCGTGGTGCTGCTCGGGCACTCCATGGGCGCCCGCGCCGCGCTGCGCGCCGCCGACGATCCGCACATCCGGGGTGTCGTCGCCCTCGCCCCCTGGTGCCCTCCCGGTGAGCCGGTCACCCACCTGGCCCACCGCACCATCGTCGCTCTGCACGACCCGGCCGACCCGGTCACGTCCGCCACCGACACCTGGGCCTACCTCCACCGCGCCGAAGCGGCCGGGGCCCGCGTCCGAGGCATCCGCATGCCTGGCGGCCGCCACACGATGATCAGTCGCTCGCGCCTCTGGCACAGCCTCGCCACCCGCAGCACAGCCGAAGTCCTCGGCTTGGCATCCCCGCCCCGCGCCTCCGCTCCGGACACGGTGTGGGGGGCCGGCCCACTGGACGCTGCCATGTTCATCCCCGGTCGCCGGTGAGCGTCACACACTCCGCCCACGCCACCCCAACCGGTCGGTACGCTCGGACGGCCTTTCCTGCCCGCCCTCTTGACTGAAGGATTCCCATGACCTCTGCGCGTTCCGCGCTCCTGCTCGCTGGGCTGATGGCCTCGGCCGGTGTTGCTCACTTCGCCGCACCCAGGCAGTTCGACTCCATCGTGCCGCGTTCCCTGCCGGGCAGCCCCCGGGCCTGGACCACAGCCAGCGGCGTGGCCGAACTGGCGCTGGCCGCCGGTCTCGCGCTACCGGCGACCCGAAAGGCGAGCGCCCGGGCCACCGCCCTGTTCTTCGCAGGAGTGTTCCCGGCGAACGTCAAGATGGCCTACGACTGGCGTCACCGCTCGACGACCGCGAGAGCCGTCGCCTACGCCAGGCTTCCCCTCCAGGTCCCGCTGATCCTCTGGGCCCGCCACGCCGGTATGCAGGACGTCAGGCGGGGCGCCGTGGGCGCCGACGGGTGAGGAGGAGCAGCGAGGCGGCGACGAGTGCCAGCACTTGCACGATGACGACGAGATTCTTGTCGGTGAACCAGGCCGGTTCGTACATGTTGGGCACGGGGCCGAGTTCACCGACGTCAACGTAACGGTAGAGCAGGAGTGCGGCCAGTCCGCCGGCGGCGACGGTCCAGGCGAAGGCGTCTGCCAATGGGCGGCGCCAGGCAAGGACCAGCAGTGCCGCGAGTGCGGCGACAGCGGCTTCGATTCTGAACAGGGTGCCCTGGCTGAGGGTGGCGCTGACGGCGTCGTAGCGGTCGGCGAGGTGCGCGTGGAGGTAGGCGTCGGCTGCAAGGCCGGCTGCGGCCAGGAGACGGGCGACCGAGCGCAATTTCCGGTGTGGAGTGTCCGGGCGAGTCGGATCGTGGTCCATGGGGTTGCTCCGGCATGAGAAGCCGCGTGGCCTGCGCGGGTCAGCGGACGGTGAGAGTGCCCGTCATGGACGGATGGATGTCGCAGAGGTAGCGGTAGGTGCCGGCAGTGGGCGGCGCGGTGAAGGTGACTGTCTGACCCCCTTCGATGGTGCTGGTATCGAAGGCGCTTGCGTCTTCGGCCGTCACGGTGTGAGGGGCGGAGTCCTCGTTCACCACGGAGACCTTGCCTCCGGGTGCGACCGTGAGATCGGCCGGCTCGAAGCGGAAGTCCTTGATGACGATGCGCTCTTCACTGACCGACGTTGCGGACGGCGTCGAGGGCGGCGGGGAGGTGGGCGCGGTCCCGCCCGGGGCGGAGCAGCCGACGAGGGCGATGAGCATGCCCAGCAAGGCGATCGTCACAACCATGTGCAGTCTGCGGGAGCGGAGATGAACAAGCATGGGATCCTCCTGGGTGCGCTGGGCCGGATGCCCGACTGCCGCAGAGCCAGATGGTGCGCCAGGGGGCTCCCCGGACAACCGAGGCAGCATCCGGACGGGTGGGGCCGAAGTCCTGGGCGGACGTGGTGACAGCCTCGGCGACCACTCGACGCCGAGGCCGTCGTAAGGGCAGAACGGCTGCGGCCCTTATAGCGGTGTGCGTCACCCCTTCGCCGAGGGTCAGTACTTGCTCATGGAGCCGCCGCCGTGGCCTTCGATGGTGCCGCAGCTGGCGGGGGCGGTGGCTTCCTGGGGCAGCTTGGGGTCGAGTTCACTCTTGCCCTTGCCGAAGTCGTACATACCGTTGCCGTTGGGGTCGATGCCGTGCTGGACGACGTGCAGGTAGGTGATGTTGTCGGCGACGGACTGGGAGACGGCGATCGTCCGCGAGTACGACAGGTTGCCGTTCTTGTCCGCGACCGGCATCCGGTCGACGGCGAGACCGCTGGCCTTGCTCGTGTCGCCCTTGGTGGTCAGGGAGATGTTGATGTCTCCGTAGGCGGGCAGCCCCTCGGCTGTGGTGACGATGCCGTCACGGTTCTTGTCGGCACTGGCGTCGGGGCAGGTGAAGTCGTGCCCGGAGGTCGACCCGTGGATGTGCTGGGCGTGCGGCTGGCCCGGGACCAGGCCCTGGGCGTTGATCTTCACCGTGAGCTGGCGGCCCTGCAGGGTGAGCTCGGCGGTGCCGCGGGCACCCGAGTCGTTCAGCTGCCGCAGGTCGACCTTGTAGCTCCGGCCGTGCTGCGTCTGCTGGCCTGCATCGTTCGTGTCATGGGCCAGGGCCGGGGCCGCCACGGCGAGCGTGAGGGCAGCGGGCAGGGCCAGGAGGGTGGTGAGGCGGGTTGAGCGCTTGACTGTCATCGCGATGCATCCCCTTCCGGGGGAGTTTCACCGGCATGAGGCCGGATCGCGTTCGGACATTCGTCCCTTTCACTCTCCATTCGGGGCGATCGCGGAGGAGGATTGCTTACCGGTGGCACCACTCTTCACGCGTGAGCGTGAACGTGCTGATCAGCCGCCGGGGGCTGCTCCGCCGAAGGACGACCCGCCCTGCAGGCCCCGTGTGGAGCGCACCGGCGGCACCTGGGGTCGGCCGGTGCGACGGCCGGTGTCACCTCGTAGGCTGCCGCCATGACCGAGAAGATCCTGACGCCGACACCCCGTGACGCTTTCGACCTGCTCATGGCCGGCAACGAGCGCTTCGTCTCCGGCACCCCCGAGCATCCGAACCAGGACGCCGCCCGCCGCACGGAGACCGCACCGTCCCAGCAGCCCTTCGCCGTGATGTTCGGGTGCTCCGACTCCCGGCTGGCCGCCGAGATCATCTTCGACCGGGGCCTGGGCGACCTGTTCGTGGTCCGCACCGCCGGACACGTCGCCGGCGCGGAAATCCTTGGCTCGATCGAGTTCGGCGTCGCTGTCCTCAACGCGCCGCTGGTCGTCGTCCTCGGTCACGACTCGTGCGGCGCCGTTGCCGCAGCCTGCTCCGCCCTGGAGAACGGGCAGACGCCGGGCGGCTTCGTCCGCGACGTGGTCGAACGGGTGACCCCCAGCGTGCTGGCCGCCCGCGCCGCCGGACGCGAGAGCGCCGAGGAGATCCTGGCCGAGCACATCGAGCACACGGTGGACCTGCTGCTGGAGCGCTCCCGCGTCCTGGCCGACGCGGTCGCCGAGGGCCACCTCGGCGTGGTGGGGCTGTCGTACCGGCTGGCCGACGGCAGTGCGCAGCTCGTCGCCGCGCGCGGCCTCGACTTGGCGGTTCCCACCGCGTCCTGACCACTCTCGTACCGGCCCGGTCACGCCCCCAGCCCGCACCGTATCGGCGCGGAACGCGGGCTGCGGGGTGTGCCGGGCGACGGACGGGCGGTGGCGTCACTGACGGCGGGTACAGATCAGACGATAGGCCGCGGCCCTGCGGCGCGGCGGAGCCGGTTGGCGATCGCCAGGCCCAGCCCCTCCTCCACGGGCAAGGAGGCGACGATGAGGTCGCATCCCTGCTGGTCGAGGTGGCGCAAGAACCCATACAGCCGGCGCGCGTACTCGGCCATCGCGGCCGGGACCGTCAGAACGGCGTGCGCCTTCACCAGAGTGCCGGCGAGGCAGGCAGGCAGAAGGACACCCACCTGGTGTCCCTGTTCGCGTGTCGTCTCCGCTTCGATGAGGACCTGCTCAGGCTCAACCAGCACAACCCGTGCACGGGGTGCGTAGTGGGAGGGGTGCTGGCCCGGCACCCGGACCTGACTGATGGAGGGGACCGTGAGCGGGCGCCCCAGCACTGCCTCGAGCTCCTCGCGGGTCACCCCGCCGGGCCGCAGGATGGTCGGGGTGCCGCTGGTGGCGTCGACGATGGTGGATTCGACGCCGACGCGGCACGGGCCGCCGTCCAGCACGAAGTCGACGGTCTGGCCGAGCTCGGCGCGGACGTGGTCCGCGGTGGTGGGACTGACAGAGCCGAAGCGGTTGGCGGACGGGGCCGTGACCGCGCCGCCGAAGGCATTCAGCAGTGCGAGGGCGACGGGGTGGTCGGGCACACGCACGGCCACCGTTTCCAGTCCGCCAGTCGCTTCCAGTGGCACCCGGTGGCCGCGCCGCAGCACCAGCGTCAGCGGCCCCGGCCAGAAACGTTCGGCCAGCAGACGTGCCGCCTCCGGCACGTCCTGGACCCAGTCGTCCAGCTGCTCCGCATCACCGATGTGAACGATCAGCGGGTGAGAGGGCGGACGGCCCTCGGCCTGGAAGATGCGGGAGACGGCGGCGGGGTCCTCGGCGTTGGCGCCCAGTCCGTAGACGGTTTCGGTCGGCAGGGCCACCAGGCCGCCGGTACGCAGCACACCGGCTGCCTTCTCGATGTCATGAGTGCTTGCCGTCACTCTAATGATTCTAGAGCGGTGGCCAGGGCCGGCCGTCCGCTGGGTCACGAGCGGGTGAAACCGTCCCGAAGCCGCCGCTCGCCGAGCGCGGCGGCACACTGCCGGCGACGACCGGGATCGTGCAGGCTTCGTTCTCGATCGACAACTCGGTGACTGCACGCAGCGAGAACGCTGTCGTGCGACACTCGGCGGCCATCCGCTGCCCTCGCTGTGCCGCACACCACGCGAGCGGCTTGCCGATGCCCTCGAAGGCCGAACAGTGCCGGGGGAATGGATCGAGGTGACCGATGCGGCGGCCGCCACCGGCAGGGGATGACGGGTTCGCCCACCGTCCTCCTGGATGGCATCGATCCGTTCGCCCACGACAGCGTGGAGCCGAGCCTGTCCTGCCGGCTCTGCCGCCACGCCGACGGCACGACCGACGGCGCCCCCGCCGTCGCAGACCTGCGCCGCGCTCTGACCGGCGGCCGGCCCGAGACGACCGGAAAGAGTGAGGCAGGACGCCCTCTTACGAGACAGTGGCGCTCTTGTTCCGCTCCACCCGCTCGCGCAGCGTCCGCCCAAACTCCCGCCAGCCCACCCGATCGACCCCGCGCTGACCTTGACGCCCGCTACAGTGTGGCGTTCGTCACGAGAGCCGTTGGAGATAGCGACACGGTGAACAGTTCGCATGCGAAACAGGCCAGGTTCGCGTTCCCCCTGTAAAGCGACACGATCTGCGGGGGACACAGCCTCTGCGGAAACAAACTTGCTCACGACCCTCGGCACCTCCCCTACCGCATTCGGCGTGATCATGGGCGCGGGGGGCGTTGGCAGTCTGGCCGGAGCGTTGTTCGCCTCACGGTTCACGGACCGGTTCGGCGTCGGCCCGGTGATCATCGCCGGATTCGCGGTCAGCCCGCTCGCCCAGGTCCCGCTCCTGCTGGCCGGGCCCGGACACGGCTGGCAGATCGTCCTGGCCGCGGCGCTCGCCGTGCAGTTGTTCTGGGCGACCGCGGCGGGAGTCACCCAGCGAACCTTTTCTTGGGGCACTTCAGATTTGTCTCATCGCGTGTCCCTCTGGACGGTGAACGACGCTCTTGCAGTTCGCTGCTGACTGATATCTCTCGTCTTCATCGGATCTCGGGAGGCAACAGGCATGCAGCTGTACTCAGTTGACGCGTCACTGGCACGTCGGCACTTGGACAACCCTATACTGTCCGGGGCCGAGGCTGCTGAGTTGCTCCAGCGTCTCGGGCTTTCCGATGGAATGCCGATCTTCCTCGACGATGAGACGATGATGCCGGTGGAGCCGCTGTGCTCGTGGGGCCGGAGCATGTCGTATGCGGAACTCGCCGAGGGCACCATGCGTGACTACGGGCGGATCATGCGTAGGTTCGGCGGGCACCAAACCGGCCGTGGGCGGGACGTGCTGTCGGCTACCGAAGCCGATCTCGTGGCGTACAAGAGACTACGCACGCAGGAACAAGAGATGCCCATCGGTGCTTCCGCGTGGTCGAAGGAGTCCTCGGTCCTGGACCGGTTCTTCTCCTTCGCCGTCGAGCAGGGACTCCTTGAACGCCGGCCGATGCGCGTGGCGGCGCGGGGCCGGAATGCGCTGAGTCCTCGGACGCGGCGTGGCATGGACATCCGGCATCTGAGTCTAGAGCAGTACCGCTACTTCCGGGATGTCGGGCTGGGAGGCCAGGGCCCGGACTCGGGGCTGAATCCGTCGTTCCGCGGAAGTTCGCCGCATCGTGACCGGGCAGGCGCTGATCTCGCGGTGTGCAGCGGGATGCGGTGGCAGGAGTGGGCGACGGTGCTGCTCCCCGAGCTGGGTATGGGCCGGGGCACGTGCGCGGAGGAGGCCGATTTCCGGGTACAGGCGTGTGCGAAGTACGGCAAGGAGCGTGGAATCTTCGTCCCCGAGCAGGCAATGCAATCGGTAGAGACGTACTGCCTGCTGGAGCGTCCCGAGTTCACCGCGGCCGCGGCCCGGTCCTTGGAGCGTAGGCATCGCGACCTGTTCGTCGTCTCCCGGGTCGACGTGGAGACGGGCCGCATTCACGGTGTGCTGGACGGCATGCAGCGCGTTCTCTCGATGAAGGCGATGCCGCCCCGGCTGCGACGGATCACCGTCTGGGAGGGTGAATTCGGCCTGGAAGCCCTGGCGGTGTTCCTGTGCCGGGGCGGCCTGATGCCTGGGGCGGACTCGTGGAAGCGGTACCGGCACGCGGCCTGGCGCCGCATGATGGCCCAGCAGAACCCGACGACGCCGAAACTGCCGGCGAGAAGGTGGCGCTGGCACGACCTGCGTCACACCTACGCCTTGCAGCTGCTTACCTACCTGGAACAGCAGATGGACGGCGCCGAGCCAGATCCGATCGCCCGTCGGCGCCGTCACCGCTCCTACCTGAGCGGGCACATCCGGTACAACCCTCTGCTGATCGTGAGCCGCAGACTCGGTCACTCCAGTCCGGAGACCACGTACGCGTATCTGGAGTACACCGATGATCTGCTGCACGAGTTCGATGCCGCTTTCGCCGAGTGGCTGGGAGATCCAGAGGGCGGGGCCACGTACGCGCAGATCGCCGCTCGCGCCTACGGCGTGGAGTCTTCCGCGGTGGGGGTGTGCTGATGGCCCGGTCACGAGCCCGGATCCCGGCGCAGCGGGAGGCGTTCTTGCGCGCGGCGGTGGGCCAGGCGGGCGGTGAGGGCCGGATCGGCGCCCGCGCGGTGCTGGTGAACGACCAGGGTCTGGAGCGGCTGCACTACATCGACCCAGCGGACTACCGGTGTTCCCGGCTGGCTGCACAGCTCGCCGACGAGTGGGCGGAGTATGTGGCCGCCACTGGTCTGTCGGCGTCGGCGTCACGAGACTACGTGCGCGCGGTGGACCGGGTGTGCTCGGCCATGGATGAGCGGTGCGGGGATCCGGCCGCGCTGTCGCTGGAGTCAGCGGACCTGGCACCGCTGCTGGCAGGCTGGGAACGTGCCCTGACGTCCGCCTACGAGGCGGGGTCGCGGCAGCCTGCGATCCTTTCCTCTGCGGTCCGGCTCCTGATCGTCCGTCGTGATGATCACCCTGGACGACCCGTGGACGACGCTCTGTCGGGGTTCGCCCGGGGCCGCACGCTGGCAGCGTGGGGTGAGACTGCGGAGCTGGACGAGTTCAGCCGGGCGGACAAGAAGGCACTGATCAAGGCCGCCTGGTCGGCCGTTCACGCGCTGGAGCGACGGCTCGCGGACGGCTGGGCACTGGCGGAGCAGGGCCGGCATCCGGGTGACGGGGGCTGGCTGGAGGTCCCGAATCTGCTGTGGGGTCTGTCGCGGGGTGCGGTCACGCCGCGGGAGATCGGCGACATTCTACCGCCGCTGACCGACCGGTGGCCGACGGAGCTGCGCGCCATGGCCGCGAAACCCGACGGTACGGTGGCTCCAAGGCGGGCACGGCGCGACCTCATTCAGCATCTGCTGAGCCTCCTCTACCCGACGAACATGGACCTCCACGCCTTCCGGGTCCTGCTGGTGGACGCCACCGGACACGCGTCGGAGGAGGTCACCGGTTTCGGTGAGCGGGATGTGGAGTTCTTCCCGCGGGGTGTGCGGCTGACGCTGGTGAAGAATCGCGCGGGCCGGGTCCGCCATCGGGCCTTCCCTGACGCCCGTACGCCCGGCGACGAGGATGGGGCGGTGGTGGCAGAGGTCGTCGACCGGCCCCGTCGTGAGGTGAGTGCGATCGTGCGCCGGCTGATGGACGTGACGCAGAAGGTCCGTGAGCAGTGTCCGCAAGTGGCAGACACTCTGTTCGTTCGCGTCACGCTGTTCTCCTACGACCTTCGTTTCGGCCGCTGGAATCCGAACATGGCGGGGCGGCGGTTCGCCGACTGGCTCTCCCATGTGGGCGTGGCGGTCGAGGGGGCGGCGCACATCGGGCGGCTGCGTAAATCCACCAAGGTGGAGAAGGCCATCGTCTCGGGCGGCCGGATCAGCGCCGCCGCTGACGATCATCTGGAGGACACCTTCGCCGGGCACTACGCCCAGGGCACCACGCTGCGGATCCTGTCCGGCAAGGTGATCGCCACGGCCCAGAACTACTGGTTCGACAAGGCCGTGGCCGGGCCGACCGTGATCGCAGCCGACGAGGGCATCGACGGTGAACAGCTGCAGCAGATGGGGCTGGATCCCGAACAGGCAGAGCGGCTCGTGCAGGGGGAACTCGACATGGGGGTGGCCAACTGCAGGGATCCATGGGACTCCCCCTTCAGCGCACGGGGAGAGCTGTGCGCGGTGGCGCCGCTGCGCTGTCTGGAGTGCCGCAACGCCTGGGTGCTGCCCAGTCAGCTACCGCAGCTGATGCTGTTCGCCGATCACCTGGAGAAGGTCCGACGCCGACTGGATCCGAGAGCCTTCACCCGGCTATGGGGCCAGTCCTACGTCAACCTCCACGCCGTACTGGAGGAGCGCAGCGAGCAGGAGAAGGCGCAAGCACGACAGCACATCGACGCCGGCCTGGCCCGGCTGGATCTCCCCCTCGCCGCGCACGTGGAGTTCGACACATGATCACCACCAACCCGGGCGGGCGGACGCATTCCCCCTTGTTCCGTGCGGACGAACCGGTCATCCAGGGACGGCCTCTGTTGCCGCAGGCGCGTCAGAAGGGTGCCCGCGTCCCCCTGTTCGGCGACATGGACGTGATGGACTTCAACGGCGTCGTCAACAAACCCGCCAACCGCAACCCGTCGTGGTGGCGGATCCGCTTCGCAGGCGTACTCGCTGAACCGCACTGGAACCTGCTGGCCCGCGAGATCGTGATGATCCTGGCCAACCCCCAGCACGAGCAGCTCCAGGCACACGGGCTCCACTTCGGCTTCGATCCCGGGGACATCGGCACCATCAACCTGACCATCAGCTGCCTGCGCGGCCTTGTCACGTGGGCACGCACGGAGGGTCTGCCCGATGACCCTGGCTATTGGAGCCCGACGGACCTCAAGCAGCGCATCAGAGCGCTGCGCACGCAGGTCGAACCCGCGACACTGACCCGGCATGTCGCGTTCCTGAAGAAGCTGGCGTCTTTCGCACCTGCTTTGAGCTGCGCCTGGCCGGCCGAGGACCCCTGGCCGGGCAAACTCGCCGGACGCGTCGCCAAGGACGTACGTGACGGCGAGCTGTCGACCAAGGCGATCCCGCCCCAGACCTGGTTCCCGCTCATCCGTGCGGCATGGACGTATGTTCACACCTTCGCCCCCGACATCCTCCGAGCCCTGAGCCTGACCGAGCAGCTACGCCGGGCCGCCGCAGCGTCCGCAGCGGGCAAGGACGCGGATCTGGACCGCTTCCTGGCGGACCCGGCGAACAAAGTACCCTGCCATCACGACCCCAAGTGGCCCGCCGACCTGCCGCCAGAGGTCAACTGGTCGATGCTGTGCCTGCTCCTGGGCGTGAAGGAAAGCTTCCTCGGCTCGCTCTTCGGACGGTCCTCGGCCGCGTCCCGTGCCCGCCGGGCCAGGGTCCTGCGGGCGGTGCACCAAGGCCGCTACTCCTACGGCCTGCCCCTGGCACTGACCCAGGTGCGCCGCCCGGACGGCAGCGTCGGTCCCTGGCATCCGGGATTTGACCTGTACGAGCTGTCCAACCTGGCGACCACTCTACGCAACGCCGCATTCGTCCTGGTAGCAGCCTTGTCGATGATGCGGGACTCGGAGTTGCAGGAGATCGCCCGGGGCAGCGTGGTCGAGCACTTCAGCGCCCCCGCCATCGCTTCCACGCTGGTCAAAGGCCGAGAGGGCCGACCGCGCAAGCACTGGTGGATCAGCGAGCCGGTCGCCGAAGCGATCACGGTCGCCGAGGCCATCTCCCCTCACCCGCAGCGGGTGTTCGTCACCCTCAAGTCGGGGGTGGTGAACGAGGAACTGGATGGCGGCAACATGGTCGACTCCTTCATCGCATCCGTCAACGTCGGCACCACCTGGTCCGGACTGGAGGCGATCCCCAAGGGCAAGGTCCGCCCGCACATGTTCCGCCGCACCATGGCGATGCTCACCGATCAGTTCGCCGGATCCGAGATCGCGCTCGGCATGCAGCTCAAGCACATCGCCACCCGAGCCCTGGCCAACCGAGCCACACGCGGCTACGCGGCCCCCGACCCCACCTGGGCCGAGCACCTGGAGCAGGCGGTGCACGCCGCGCGTTTCCGCCGTCTGAAGGACCTGTACGAGGTCCACGGCAGAGGTGAGAACATCGGGTTCGGTCCGGGAGCCGAGCGGCTCAAGGACGCCTTCGACCAGATCGCCGCCACAGCCAGGGCCCGCCACGGAGACGCCCGCGTCGAGACCGATCTGCTACGCAAGGCGCGCATCAGCATCCGCTTCGGCATCCTCAACAACTGCCTCTTCGACGAACGCCACCCGGCCGGAGCCGTCTGCCTGGAGAACGCCGTCGTTCCCCAAGGGCACACTGGCCCCCTCGAGGACCGCTGCCGCCCCGACCGCTGCCCGAACAGCATGATCACCGCCGAGCACGCCCAGCTCTACGAGGCGCACCACCGCACCCAGCTCACGCTGCTCAACACCCCCGGCCTGCCCGCCTGCCGCAAAGCCCTGATCACCAGGGAAGCCGAACGCGCCGAAACCGTCCTGCTCAAGATCCGAGGCACCTCCCCATGACCCAGCGCCCACGCATCACCGAAGACGGTGTCTCCGAAGAAACCGCCAAGGCCCTGCGCGCAGCAATGCTGAGGCTCTTCACCGGAAAGCCGCAGCGCACCGACGGACGACTGACGAAAGAGAACCTCTGGCGGGAAGCCCAGGTCAGCCGAGCCACCATGAACCGCGCGCAGCCGATCCTCGCCGAATGGGACGCCCGTATCGCCGAGCACGGCAAGACCACCATCGGCGAGACCCGCCGGGATGCCGAGATCAGCCGCCTGCGCAGCAAGCTGGCGCACAAGACCCGGCAGTGCACCGAGCTGGAGACCAGGCTCCAAGCCGCCGCGACTGCCATCGCCGCCCTCCACCACGACAACCAGGCCCTGCGCGCCGAGCTCACCGCCCGCACCGGCACGGTCGTCCCCCTCATCACCGCCGGGAGACCCCACTCGTCGACGTGATGAAGAAGCCACCGCGCTGGCCGCTTTGCAGGAGGTACGGTGGAGCAGCCGCGCGCGATGCCTGGCAAGTGTGCGACGTCCCGTGAGTTCCCCCTGGGCCCTCCTGGAAGCGCGCAAGGCCCGCCTCGCGCTGCCGCCGGAGGAACGGCTGGCGGCGCGGGCCGCGAACCTCGAGGCGAAGTGGGTAATGCCCGCCGCGGAGGTCTCCGCCGAGGAGGTCAAGGCCGCGCAGCGGGCCGCGATGACCGCATCGAGGTGGTGGAGATTCGTCCGCGAGATCACGGAAGTGCCGGCACCGCCGCTGCCGCCGGGCTCGTACACCGAGTGCGAGGTCTGTGTGGGCCGGGGGATGCGGGACCGGTACGGGCAGGTACCGGCCGCCGTGGAGCGCCTGGTCCTCGCGGATGCCTCGGGTGTCCAGGCCGCGTTGATCGAGACCTGTCCGACGCACGTGCCGTATGTGCAGGCCACGGCGCGCCGCCGGGGTTTCGCATGCGAGACCGCGGCGGGCCCCTGCTGCCCCGCGTAACGGGTGAGATCCGGTGGGACATCACGGTCAGGCATGTAGAACTCGCGGGAGTGTCCGGAACTCGCGGCGACCACCGGTTGTGCTGACCGACGCAACAGAGAGGAGCAAGACCATGCGAGTCGGCTACTACCGCCCGGCCCCCGTCGGTGCTTGGCCGGTTGGGGCGATGGAAGTTCGCGTAAGGAGTTCCCCGGCGAGGCCGAGCACTGGAGCAGGGGAAGCGCGAGGCAGGGCGGGCTCGCCTGCGCCACCTGCGGCAAAGTCGACTTCCGCCGAGACCGCAACGAGGACAAGCCCGAGATGCTCCCCTTCGAGGTAACCGGCCCGGACGGCGACCTCCGCCTCGAATGCGGAGGTTCCCGACCTGATTCGTTGACCCAGACGGCGTACCCGCGCAGCGCGGCCGCCGAGCCCTCCGAAGTGGACATCATCACGCGGGTGCAGCGCGCGATTCCTGAGCTGGATCACTGCACGTACTACAAACTCCGCTACCGGGGCGAGACACTGTGCATCGCGGTCGACTTCGGGCTGAGGAGCGTGTGGGCATTCCGCGGCGGCGAGCTGTCCGGCGTCGATGAGCAGGCCGATCCGGAGCTCAAGGCCCTGCTGATCCGCAACGGCATCCGTGTCTGACCAACTCAGGGGCATCACTGGGGTGAGAGCCCAAGAGAGGGGCAGCCGGGGTGAAGCCGAAAGGGATAGCAGGACTGTTGGGAGCTGGTCGTGACCCGGGGGGTTTACGCTTGGCGGAAGCCGTCCCGGTGGTCATCCCCCGTGCCACCGGGGCGGCTCCGGCCCGTCAGCTTTGCGGTGCGAAGTGTGCGAGAAGGCGCTCTTTCTGGTTGTTGCCGAGGCCGCGTACGCGGCGGCTCTCGGAGATCTCCAGTTCGGTGAGGGTCTTCTGGGCCCGGACCTTGCCGATGCCGGGGAGCGAGGCGAGGAGCGCGAGGACCGGCATCTTGCCGATGGACTCGGAGGGGTCGGCCAGCACCTCGGTCAGCGACAGCGTGCAACGCTTGAGCGCCGCCTTCACTTCGGCCCGTTCTTGCCGTGCGGCGGCGGCCTTCTCCAACGCGGCCCGGCGCTGTTCGGGTGTGAGCTGAGGCAGCATGTCGGGGGTCCTCTCGTCGGACGGAACGGAACGGGCCCATCATGACGCCGTCGGCAGTCCGGTGACCAGCAGGTTTGATGGGTCAGGCCGCCTGTAAGCGAAGCTGTGCGGGAAGTTGGACCTCGCGGGGGCCGATGCTGCTGGCCCGCTCCCGCCACGCCTCCGTCCGCTCCCTGGAGCGGTATGCCCGCCCCGGTGTCGACGCGGTCGCAGCCCACGTTGCAGCGTCCGACCCGGCTGCCCGCCGCGTATGACAGGCCGGCGGGGTTTCGGCCTGGCAGTGCCCCGGCAAAGGGACTAGCGTGATCCACAGAGCAGTCGTGGTTCCGAAGTCGTTCGCCCGCGGTCACCTTGCCCGCGGGCGCTTTGCTGTGCGGCACTCTCCGGACCAGGGCTATTACCTCCAGACCCGCACCGAGCGGGCCCCAACCCCGTCGAAGGAGACAGGCATGGCCAAGGGCACTGTGAAGTGGTTCAACGCGGAGAAGGGCTTCGGCTTCATCGCGCAGGAGGGCGGCGGCCCGGACGTCTTCGCCCACTACTCCAACATCGCCGGTCAGGGCTACCGCGAACTGCAGGAGGGCCAGCACGTGGAGTTCGACATCACCCAAGGCCAGAAGGGCCCCCAGGCGGAGAACATCCGCGTCGTCTGACCCAGCACCCGAACAGGCCCGGCACCGTGGAGGTGCCGGCGCCTCGGTGTCTGGCCGCGCGCGTCCGCGACCCCCCGGCTGGAGGATCACTGCGGGAGCGCACCCGCACTCTCCCAGTTAGATTGGCGAGAGCCTCGGGGGCCGGGAAGGACTGGCGCGGAGCCTGTGACATTGGAGATCGACTACAAGGCGCTGTTCGTGGCCACGCCCAGTCCGTACCTGGTGCTCGGGCCGGATCTGGTGATCGTCGATGTCAACGAGGCATACCTGCATGCGACCGGCCGGAGCCGTAAGGACCTGGTCGGGCAGTACCTGTTCGACGCTTTCCCCGACAATCCCGCGGACCCGGGGGCGGACGGCGTACGGAACCTGGACGCCTCGCTGCACCGGGTCCTGCGCTCGAGAGAGCCGGATGCGATGGCGGTGCAGAAGTACGACATCCCCGTCCGCGGCCGGCCCGGGGAGTTCGAGGAGCGGTGGTGGTCTCCGATCAACACCCCCGTGCTGGGCCCGGGCGGGCAGGTGGCGTGGATCATCCACCGGGTGGAGGACGTGACCGCGTTCGTGCTGTCCCACACCCGGCCGTCCGGCGGCGGGGGCGGGGCGGTCGGCGGGCGGGAGGCGATGGAGGCCGAGCTGTACGCGCGGGCGCGGGAGCTGCTGCGGCTGAACGAGGAGCTGCGCCAGGCTCACGCCCGGGAGCGTCAGGTCGCCGTGACCTTGCAGGAGGCCATGCTCCAGTCGCCGGATCTGGCCCGGCACCGCGAGATCGCGGTGCGTTACCTGCCTGCCGCCGGGTCCCTGAACGTGTGCGGTGACTGGTACGACGTGGTCGACCTGCCTGGTGACGGCTTCGGTGTCGCGGTCGGCGACGTCGTCGGGCACGGCCTGGAGGCCGCAGCCGTCATGGGCATGCTCCGCAGCGCACTGTCCGCCGCCGTGCGAGCGCTGCACGAGCCGGCCAGGTCACTGGAGGTGCTGGGCCTGTATTCCCGTTCCGTGGACGGGGCGCTGGCCACCACCGCCCTCCAGGCGGTCATCGACCCCCGAAACCGGCGGATCACTTACAGCAGCGCCGGCCATCCCCCGCCCGTCCTGCTGCACCCCGACGGTGCCTGTGACCTGCTGGACCAGGCCACGGACCCGCCGCTGGGCGCCCGCCCCCAGCACGTTGCGCGGCCCCAGGCCAGCCTGTCCTACCGTCCAGGTGACACACTCGTTCTGTATACCGACGGGCTCATCGAACGCCGCGGCGAGGACATCGACGCTGGCCTGCACCGGCTCACGGACACCCTGGCCCGCTACGGCCGATACGGCACCGAACGCCTCGCCGACGCCCTGCTGGCCCGCCTCGGCGTGGTCAGCGGCGCCCGCGACGACATCGCCCTGATCATCGTGCGCCTATGACCCTGGCCCCAGACCGCCGCTCGCCCGAGCGGCGCACTTCCCCGGCGGGCTCCCGCTCGTTTGCCCAACCGTGGCAGAAAATGGACAGCACGCATCCGGTACGGAGCGCGCGGTCGCCGACGGGGGGCGCCTGCGCGAGCTCCGCCGTGCGCTGGCGAGCGGCGGAGCGGATCTCGCGCTCCGCCTGGGAATCACAGACGAGGACGGCCACCACGGTGCACGATTCGCCGACCGGCCAGGCAGGGCGGAGCATGGTAAATGGCCCGAATGCCCGATTGGCGGAGGTGAACCGCGATGACGCTGCCCGTACACCGCCGGCCCGGCCGGCTCCTGGAGAGGACGTTCCCGGCGCTGGGCTGGGGCGAGCCGATGGCCGCGGAGTTCGACGAACTCTTCGAGCGGATGAACAGGCTGCTTGAGTCCGCCGCTCCCGCCGGGGCGTGGGTGCCCCTGGCGGACATGCACGAGAAGGACGACGCCTACGTGGTGGAGGCGGAGCTGCCCGGGATCAAGCGCGAGGACATCGACGTCGAGATCAGCGAGCGGGAGCTGCACATCACCGGGGAGTACAAGGAGCGCGAGCGTGAAGGTGTGCTGCGGCGGGGTACCCGGCGCAGTGGGCACTTCGAGTACCGGGCGCTGCTGCCCGCCGATGTCAAGGCCGAAGAGGTCACGGCGACCCTGGCCGACGGGGTGCTCACCGTGGCTGTTCCCAAGGCGGAAGCGGCCAAGCCGCGGCACATCGAGATCACCGCAAGCTGACAGCAGCCGGAGGACGGCCGGTGCGCGGGGCAGACGGGCTTTGATCACCGCTCTGCCCCGCCCGCTCACGTCAGCCGCACCGGCAGCCGAGGGACGCATACCATGACCGGCACCTACGCTCTCATCAGCCCCGATGGCAGCCTGCAGTTCCGTGACGGAGCCGCAGAGCACATGGGCGAGGACGCCGACCCGCACAACGGTGCCCCGTCCGGGTTCACCATCCTCCGCCCGTCCTGGGGTGCCCGCGGCCTGCACGGCCACGTCGGCGATTCCTCCGCCCTCGCCCGGGACGTCTACCCGCCCAACCACGTGGCAGGCCGTCTGGTGGCCGCACTGGGAGGCCCCGAACGGTACGTCTTCGGCAACCTCACCATCTGCGGCAGCCACATCCCCCAAGGCAGCGAAGAACCCGAAATATGCGGCCTGAGCGAGGCGCAACAGCGGCTCATCACCGCAGTCCACACCGCCGTCTCGCAGCACATCGGCACTCCGTAGACCGCCCAGGTCGTTCACCTCATCCTCTGCCAGCTCAGTTCCAGCCCGTCCACGGCCGTCATGACGCCGCCCAGGCCGACCGGTCACGCGGCCGTGGCCTGCTCGTCCTGCAGCACGCTGAAGTCGACATCGAGGCGGGTGTCGTAGTCCTCCGGGGCGCTCCCTCTCCCGTGGGTCGAGTAGACGCCGAACCGGTTGACGTGCTCCGTCGGGTAGGGTGAGATCTGGGCCAGGTCCAGCGGGTCCATCACTTCGCCCTCCGCCTGCAACTGCCGCACCGCATCCGCGATGTCCAGCGTGTTGTGGAAGATCAGCAGGTTGGCGAGCAGAGAGGTGAACTTCACGTCCTTCTCCTGTTCGACCGGGTCGTAGTGCGCGACCGTGCCGCGCTGGCCGAGCCGCACCCAGTCGCTGAAGCCGTTGAACGCCTCGACCTGCCTTGGCGTGGGCGACCGCGTGCAGAAAGCTGGCATCCTCGCTGGTGGCCTTCAGCTCGATGACGTCACTCAGGTCGAACATCACCGGCCGGCTGGCCTTCAAATGGCCGTGCAGCAGCACCTCCCAGCCTCAGCGCGCGCAGCCCGCCACGATCCTTCATCGTGGTTGTACGGGGTGCTGCCGCACCTGGTGTGCCGGGTTGCGGGGCGGAGAGGCAGCGGCTGGGACGAGGGGAGTCAGGCCCGATGTCATCGCCACGGATCGTTACCGCTGACGACAGCGTGCACCCCCTCGCGTCGCCGGTCAGCTCGCACAACGAGTGGGACCCGCTGGAGGAGGTCGTCGTAGGGCGTCTGGAAGGTGCGACGTTCCCCTCCAGGCATCCGATCGTGACCTGCAACGTCCCGGCATGGGCGGGACGGCTGCAGGGGCTGGCCGCCGGCGTCCGCTATCCCCGCGCCATCGTCGAGCCGGCCCAGCGTGAGCTCGACCGGTTCATCGTCCTGCTGCAGTCCCTGGGCGTGACGGTCAGGCGTCCGGACGCCGTCGACCACCGCCAGCGCTACGCGACCCCCGACTGGCCGTCACGCGGGTTCGCCAACAGCTGTCCGCGTGACAGTCTTCTGGTCGTCGGTGACGAGGTCATCGAGACCCCGATGGCCTGGCCGTGCCGGTACTACGAGACCTTCTCCTATCGCTCACTCGTCAAGGACTACTTCCGTCGTGGCGCGCGCTGGACGTCGGCGCCCAAGCCGCAGCTCACCGACGCCCTTTTCGACGGGGACTACCGGGTCCCCAGGGCCGGCGAGCAGGTGCGCTACCTGACCACGGAATTCGAGCCGGTCTTCGACGCGGCGGACTTCGTGCGGGCGGGCCGTGACCTGTTCACCCAGAGGAGCAACGTCACCAACCGCATGGGCATCGAGTGGCTGCGCCGCCACCTGGGGCCCGACTATCGCATCCACGAGATCGAGAGCCGCTGCCGTACGCCGATGCACATCGACACGACGTTCCTCCCTCTTGCCCCGGGCAAGGTCCTGGTGAATCCCGAGTACGTCGACGCCGACCGCCTGCCCGCGGTTCTCGACGGGTGGGACGTGCTGATCGCTCCTGAGCCCGATCCGCTCCCTGAACGGCTGCTCAAGATCACCTCAATGTGCGGCAAGTGGCTGAGTATGAACGTCCTCGTTATCGACGGCGAACGTGTGATCGCGGAACGGCACCACACCCGCATGCTGCGCGCCTTGGAGAGGTGGGGCTTCGAACCTATCCCCTGCGACCTGCTGCACTACGCGCCGTTCGGCGGGTCGTTCCACTGCGCCACCCTCGACATCCGTCGCCGCGGTGCGCTCGATTCCTACTTCCCCCGGTCGGCCCGCGCGGCCGCACCCTGAATGCAGGCCACACCAACAGACTGCCTGGATACACCGAGCACCTGGAGGTAAACGAGGAAAGTCGCCTCACCTTCACCGTAATGCGGAGCCACTTCGCGTGTGATCAGGCCCGCGGCCCGGTGAGGAGACCCCACCCCCGCCGCAAGAAGGGAGCGTACGCATGTCCCGTCCTGTGACTGTCGGTGTGGACGGGTCGCCGGAGGCCGTCGCGGCGGCCGCATGGGCCGCCGGGGAGGCGGTACTGCGCAAAGCGCACCTGCGGGTCGTCTACGCGGATCAGTCGCCGGGCCCGGCGACCGCGCAGTCCGGCAGCTTCGAAGCGCGGAGTCACTGGGCCGACGATCTGCTGGGCGAGGCCGTGGAAGCGGTGCGGCGAGAGCACCCTTCTCTGGAGATCGAGAGTAGGCGCCGATTCGGACAGCCTTCCGAGGTCCTGGCCGAAGAGGCGGCCGAGGCCGGCCTCCTGGTACTCGGCTCTCGCGGTCTGGGCGGTGTGAGGGGGTTCCTCCTCGGGTCGGTCGGCCTGGCGACGATCAGTGTCACGGATCACCCGGTCGTGCTCGTACGGGCGCCGGAGCGGCCGGACGCAGCCGACGGCTCTGTCCCGGCCGGCCCAGCGCGCGACGTGGTCGTCGGCGTGGACCTCGACCAGTTCTTCGCCCCGCTCCTCGACTTCGCCTTCCAGGAGGCCGCACTCCGCGGCGACCGTGTCCTGGTCCTGTACGGGTGGTCGATCATGCCCGTGGTCCGCGACGCCTCGGCGCTCGTCGCAGCCGAGCGGGACATGGGCCCCGGCATCGCGCGGCGCCTTACGGAAGCCCTGAAGCCATGGCGGCAGAGGTTCCCTTCCGTGGGGGTCGTCGAACAGTCGCCCGTTGGCGGCCCGGCTCGACTGCTCCTGCATGCAGCGGACAACGCGGACCTCGTGGTGGTCGGCCGACGGGTACGCAAAGGATCTCTGGGCGCGCACATCGGATCCGTCACCCATGCCCTGGTTCACCACTGCCCGGTGCCCGTCGCCGTCATCGCCCATGATTGACGCCTTCGCCGCCCGGACCGTGCCGACGTCGGAGTCCGTCGCCCCCTCCCTGACGGCATCCGGGATGCTCGCGAGGCCGACGTGCCTGTTCGGGCCACTCTCTCGTGCGTCAGACGCGGTCCGTCCCGGGGCACTGGGGATCCTTGGCCCGTGAACATCGTGATCGCGGTGTCGAGCGCCCTGATGGCCGCCGCATGTTTCGGCATCGGGTCAGTGCTGCAGCACGAAGCGGCGCGGCAGGCGCCGACGCGGAAGTCGATGAAGCTGCGGCTCCTGCTCGACCTGGTCCGCCGGCCCAGGTGGCTGGCGGGGTTGGTGCTTTCCGTCTCCTCCTTCGCCTTCCTCGGGCTCGCGCTCGCTTTCGGTCCCCTGGTCCTGGTCCTGCCGCTCGCGGCAACCGATCTCCTCTTCGCCCTGCCGTTCCTGGCTCTGCGGCGCGGGGAGCACCTGACCCGTTGGGAGAAGACCGGAATGGTCTGCACGGCAGGAGGCGTGGCGGCGTTCCTGGCTGTGCTGCCGCTCTCTGCCGGCGTTAAGCTCCCTGCTGCCTACGACTGGGCCCCCGCGTTCGCGGTGATCGTCGGTACCGTGGCCCTGCTGGCGCCTGTGGGAGCCAGGCGTCCTGGGTGGACACGGACGGCCGCATACGCGGTCTGCGCGGCACTGATGTTGGCGCTTCTGGACGGCTTGGCCAAGGGCACGGTCGGCCGGTTGCGGGCCGACAACCTCGAAGTCCTGCTCCACTGGGAAACATACGCGTTGATCACCGTCGGGGTGACGAGCCTGGTTCTGTCGCAGAGCGCCTTCCAGGCCGGCTCTCTGGCTGTCAGTCTGCCGATCATCGACACTCTGGAGCCGATCGGTGCCGTCGCGATCGGCATCGCCGTCTTCGGCGAGCAGCTCGCACTCACCGGCTGGGAACTGGCTGTGCAGATGCTGGGAGCTGCGGCGGCCGTGACAGGCATCGTGTTGCTGGGCCGGTCGCCGCTGGCCACGCTATGACGTCCATGCCGCCGTGACATCAGCCGGCCTGCTGCGCCGGACTGATATGCCGAGCGCCTGTCAGTCGGTTGGCCGTGTGGCCTTGGCGGGGTCAGGCTTGAGATACGGGGCAGGGCAGAGCGAAGGAGTGCCCGTGAGTGGTCTGGTGATCGCGGGAGTGGACGGATCGGCGTCGAGTCTTGTCGCTGCGGAGGCGGCGGCCAGGGAAGCCCAGTGGCGAAACGCGGAGCTGCGCATCGTCCATGTCTTCCGCTGGCCGCCGGTCCGCGTGCCGATGGGACCGCCGGTGCCGCCGCCGGCCGAGGGTGAGATCTGGAGGATGACGAAGGGTCTCGTCACCGAGGCCGTGACACGGGCCCGGGCCGCGGCACCGTCAGTGAACGTCACCCACAGCGTGGTGACGGGGGAGGCACTGACAGTGCTGGAGGCACAGTCGCGTGCCGCGGAGCTGGTGGTCGTCGGGTCGCGGGGCATGGGAGGATTCGTCGGACTGCTGGTGGGGTCCACGGCCGTGCACCTCGCGGCGCACGGCCGATGCCCGGTACTCGTGGTGCGGGACCAGGCGGAGCCTAGTGGGCCGGTCGTCCTCGGAGTCGACGGCTCTGGTGCTGGCGTGGCGGCGGTGGATTTCGCCTTCGCGGAGGCCGCCCTGCGCGGCGTGGGCCTCGTGGCCCTGCATGCCTGGACCACGTGGAATGCCCCCGTGCCTCCGCCGCAGGATCCCGCCGAGCCATACGCGAGCGCACCGGGCATGCTCGCCGAAGCCGAGGAGCGGCTGCTCTCCGAGGCACTGGCGGGTCATCGGGAGAGGTACCCGGAGGTTCCGGTCGAGCACCGTGTGGTACACGGTGCGACCCGCGAGACTTTGATCGCTGCAAGCGGCACCGCGCAGCTCCTGGTTGTCGGTGCTCGGGGACGCGGCGGGTTTGCCGGCCTGCTGTTGGGCTCGGTGAGCCAGGCGGTGCTCCACCATGCTCGCTGCCCGGTCGCCGTGGTTCGGGTCCGCGAGGGATGACCACAGTCCACCGCCTCCTGTCGAGCAGCGGTCTGGTTGTGGCCTCGTCGGCGGACGGGGTGGTCTGAGGCTGGTCAGACGGACGGCTTGGCGAGCGAGGTCGGGAGTGCGCTTCCTAGACGGCTTCATCAAGGGATGTACGTCGCTCGCCGATGACGAGAACCGGCACACTCTGTTGGCGCACCAGTTGCTGGGCGACGTTGCCGAGTAGGCGGCGGGACAGGCCGCGTCCGTGTGTGCCGACGACGATGAGGTCGATGTTCTGGTCCTTGGCGGGTCCCGAAGGCGCCTCGGACCGCGGGCAGTTCCAGGTGCTCGCGCAGGGTGGCGCCCTCGTACGCGGTGCGGAACAGGCCCCGGCGTCGCAGCTCGGGGACGACGTGCGTGACGAACTCGCGCAGGCTGTCCGGGGCCAGCGCGGACATGACGTTGAAGCCGTCCGCCGCGCCCTGGGTGAACCACTCCTCCATCAGGTCCGCGATCCGGGCCGGGGTGCCGACCGCCTCCAGATGGCCGTTGGCGATGGCGGTGGTCTGGCAGAGCCGGCGGAGTGTGAGACCGCGGCTCCGGGCCAGGTCCAGCCACAGCCGCCGGCGGGAGGGCAGCGCCGCCTCCTCGGGCAGCTCGGGGACCGGCCCGTCGAGATCGTGGGAGGACAGGTCGCCGAGCAGCAGGCCGAGGTGCGCGAGTCCCAGCTGGGGGTCGACGGAGTCCTGGAGTTCCCGGTACCTGTCCCGCGCCTCGGAGTCCGTGGCGCCGATCACCGGCAGGATCCCGGGAAGGACGAGCATCTCCTCCGGGCGCCTGCCGTACGCGGCCATCCGGCCCTTCACCGAGGCGTAGAACTTCTGGGCTCCGACCAGGTCGTTCTGCACCGTGTACACGACCTCCGCGGTCTCGGCCGCCAGTTCGCGGCCCTGGGGCGAGGCGCCGGCCTGGATGACGACGGGCCTGCCCTGGGGTGGCCGCGGCACGTTCAGCCCGCCCGCGACGCGGAAATGCGGGCCGTGGTGGCCGAGGGGGTGGTGCTTGGCGGGGTCGAAGTAGACGCCCGTGCTCCGGTCGCGGACGAAGGCGTCGGCCTCCCAGCTGTCCCACAGCCCGGTCACCACGGCGACCGCCTCCCTGGCCCGCGCGTAGCGCTCCGGCTTCGGCGGCAGGGCATCGAGGCCGAAGTTGCGGGCTTCCTCGTGCATGGTGGAGGTGACCACGTTCCAGGCTGCCCGCCCCTGGCTGATGTGGTCCAGCGAGGCGAACTGGCGGGCGATGTGGTACGGCTCGTGGAAGGTGGTCGACATGGTCGCGGCCAGGCCGATCCGGCTGGTCAGCGGGGCCAGGGCGGCGAGGACGGTGAGCGGCTCCAGGTCGGTCGCGGTGGCCGACCGCCCCAGCGCGCCGGGCGGGGTGTCGTAGAGGGCCACCGCGAGCCGGTCCGGGATGAACAGCAGGTCGAACAGCCCCTCTTCGGCGGTGCGCGCCATCTCCCGGTAGAAGCCCAGGTCGGCGGTGGTGGGCAGGCCGGGATACCGCCAGCCGTTGACGTGGTACCCCATTCCCTTGGCCGAGGCGCCCAGCTTCAGCGTCCGCTCCCGCTCCCGCGGCATGTGCGATCCCCCGTTCGTTCGGGCGGCGTTGGCATCCCGAGGCGACAGAATCCGTTCGATCGGATTCTCACCTACTCGCGCCATGGAGTTGTCAGTCACGGTAGAAATGTGGTCGATGACGATCCGGTGTGTTCCAGAACCGGAGGACGCCCGGGTACCGCGAGGCGAGGAAGGTCATGACTGACACGGTTCTGCCGTCGGGTACGGAGTACGAGCACCTGCTGGCCGCCCTCCGGGGGCAGCGCCCCTGGGCCTTCGCCCGCTTCGACTCTCCCGATTCCGGGGCGGTACCGGCGCCCGAGCCCCCGCCCGCGAGGCCGACCCTGCCGTCCGACAGCGAGCACTGGGTCCCCCTGCACGCCCGCGTCGACCGGCTGGCCGACACGGACGGGGCCGCGGTGGCGCTGGCGGACGGCCAGCGCACGGTCAGCTACCAGCGGCTGAGACTGCGGACCGACCGGCTGGCCGCGCGCCTGCGCGGGCTCGGGGTCCGTCGCGGCGACCTGGTCGCCCTGGCCCTGGGCCGCGGCCCCGCCTTCGCCGAGGCGGTCCTCGCCGTCTGGAAGGCGGGCGCGGCGTTCCTGCCGCTCGGGGCGGAGGACCCGGTCGCCTGGCGGGCCGCGCTCGCCCACCGGGCCGGGGCCACGGCGTGCGTCGGGGCCGGCCCGGAATCAGCGCTGCCCGGCCTCACCCACGTGGTCTGGCCGGACCCCGCCGAGCACACCGCCGAGCACCCCGCCGAGCACACCGCCGAGCACCCCGCCGAGCACCCCGGCGGGCATCCCGATCCCGCGGACCCGGCCCACCCCGCCGGCCTCGGTGCACCGGAGCCGGCCCCGGAGGAGCGGGCCTGTGTGATCCCCACCTCGGGTTCGACCGGCGAGCCCAAGCTCGTGG
This sequence comes from Streptomyces sp. NPDC090022, assembly GCF_044748145.1. Classification (NCBI taxonomy): domain Bacteria; kingdom Bacillati; phylum Actinomycetota; class Actinomycetes; order Kitasatosporales; family Streptomycetaceae; genus Streptomyces; species Streptomyces sp. NPDC090022. The sequence goes on along the minus strand of NZ_JBIVFN010000001.1, from coordinate 149,286 downwards.
TGCTGGAACACCGCGGAGTGGCCAACCTGTTCCGCCTCCAGCGCGACGGCCTCCCCGGACTGGGGCCGGGATCCCGGGTCCTCCAGTACGCGCACCCGACCTTCGACGGCGCGCTCTTCGACCTGGCCCTGGCCCTGGCACACGGCGGGCGGCTGGAGGCCGTCGAGGACACCGAGCTCGCCGGGGAGCCCCTGGCCGCCGCCCTGCGCCGGCTGCGCGTCACGCACGCCGTGCTCCCGGCCTCGGCGCTGCGGACCCTGGGTGACGTACGACTCGACGACCTCGAAGTACTGTGCAGCGTCGGCGACGTGCTGCACCCTGACACGGCAAGAGCGTGGAGCACCCGCACGGCCCTCTTCAACGGATACGGTCCCACCGAGGCGACCGTCTGCGCGACCCTGCACCGGGTGAGCGGCCGGGCAGGGACGTGGCGGCACCGGGTGCCCGTCGGACGGGCCGCCTCCGGCGTGTACACCGTCGTCCTCGGGGACGATCTGCGGCCGGTCCCGCCCGGGGTGCCGGGAGAGATCTGCATCGGCGGGGCGGGCGTGGCCCGGGGCTACCTCGGGCAGCCCGGCCTGACCGCCCAGGCGTTCGTCCCCGACCCGCTCTCCCCCGTACCGGGCTCGCGCCTTCACCGGACCGGGGACCTGGGCCGGGTGCTCCCGAACGGGGAGGTCGAACTCCTCGGCCGGCGAGACCGCCAGGTCAAGATCCGGGGCGTACGCGTCCGGCTCGACGAGGTGGAGCGGGCGCTCGCGGCGGTGCCCGGGGTCCGGGACGCCGTCGCCACCGCCGTCGACGCCGGCCAGGGCGACCGCAACCTGATCGGCTACGTGACACCGCTGCCCGGCCACCCCCTCACGGGCGCCGCCGCCCTCGCAGCGCTCAGGGCGCGGACACCCGCCCACCTCGTACCCGGCACGGTCGTGGTCCTCGACGACCTGCCGCTCACCCCGAGCGGGAAGCCGGACCGCGCCCGGCTTCCCGAGCCGCGCGTGAGCGCCCCCTACCGCGCCCCGCGGACCTCCGGGCAGCGGATGCTCACCTCCACGGCCGGCGCGGTGCTCGGGCTGGACAGGGTGGGCCTGGACGACACTTTCGCCGCGCTCGGCGGGAACTCGCTGCTGGCCACCCGGTTCGCCGCCCGGGTGGCCGAGGCCACCGGGCACCGGCTGAGGATCACCGACATCCTCTCCGGAGCGACGATGGCGGAACTGGCCGAACTGGCGGAACTGGCCGAGCCGGCGGCGTACGACGGGCCCGCCGCGGGCCGTCCGTCCGGCCCCGGGCGCAGCCCCTCGTACGCCCAGGAACGGGTATGGCTGATGCAGCGGCTGCACCCGGACTCGCACGCCTACCACGCCGACGCCGCCATCCGGATCACCGGCCGTCTCGACCTCGCGGGGCTGCGCGCGTCGCTCACCGACCTGGTCCGCCGGCAGGAGGTGCTCCGCAGCCGCTTCCACTCCGAGGACGGCCGGCTGCGGTGCACGGTGGTGGAGCCGTGGGAGGTGAGCCCGGCAGTGGTCGACCTCTCCGGGGCGGCGGGCGACGCGGAACAGGGCCGGCTGCTCGCCGACGCGGTCCGGGAGTTCACCGGCCGCCCCTTCGACCTGGCCGCGGAGCCCCCCGTTCGCTGGCTGCTGGTCCGGCTGGGGACGGACGAGCACGTGCTGGTCCACTCGGAGCACCATCTCGTCCACGACGGATGGTCCTTCAACGTCTTCCTCCACGACCTCGTCGAGGGCTGCCTCGACCACGCCCGCCACGGCGAGACCCGGCGGTCGGCGCTCCCGGTGCGGTACTACGACCAAGCGCGGTGGGAGCGGCAGTGGTCCGCCGGACCGGAAGCCGACCGGCAACGGCGCTTCTGGCGGCGGCAGTTGGCCGGCGCCCAACCGGTGCTCCCACTGCCCCGGCGCGCCGCCGCGGACCGCGCGTCCGCGGGCGCGGCCCCCAGAACGGAGATCGAGGGCGACCTGGCCCGCTCCGTGGAGGAACTCGGGCGCCGCCACGGCTGCTCCCTCTTCGCCACCCTCCTGGCGGGGTTCTTCGCCCTCCTGCACCGGGCCACCGGCGCCCAGGACGTGCTCGTCGGATCCGGACTGGCGAACCGGCGGTGGCAGGACACCGAACGCGTGATGGGGATGTTCGTCAACACCGTCGTCCTGCGCGGGGACATGACCGATGACCCGTCGTTCTCCGAGTTCCTCGACCGGGTGAACCGCACCACGCTCGCCGCCCTGGAGCACCAGGAGCTGCCCTTCGAGGAGGTGCTCGCGCAGGCCGACGCGGCCCGCACTCCCGGGGTCAACCCGCTGGTGCAGGCGGTGTTCAGCTTCCACGACTCGCTGCCCGACCGCTTCACCTCCGTCCCCTTCGGACTGGACGTCATCGAGGGACTCGGAACCGGATCGGCCAAGTTCGAGCTGAACGTGATCGCCTTCCCGCGGCGTTCGGCCGGCGACGGTGCGGTGGGCCGCCGGGCCGGCAACGTGCTCGCCATCCCCGCCTCGCCCGGCGCGCCCGCGCTGCCCCACCCGTCGGCGGAACTCGACGGCGTCACCCTGTCCTGGGAATACGACACCCGGGCGCTCGACGCGCGGTTCGTCGCCGGGCTCATACAGGGCTATCCGGCGGTCCTGCGCGCCGTGCTGGACGATCCGGACCTACCGCTGTCACGTCTTCCGCTGCCGGCCGGGGCAGGCTCCGACGACCTGCCCGAAGGTGCCGGGGGTGCCCGGGGCGCCCGGGCGCACCTTCCCGGAGCCCCGCCGGCGACCGTCCCGGGCGCCGTCCCCGCCGACCCGCCCGCCGCCGTGCCCGCCGCGGAGGCGGCCGTACTGGCCCGGATCCTGGCCGACCTGCTCGACCTCCCCAAGGTGGGCCCGCACGAGGACTTCTTCGCGCTCGGCGGCCACTCGCTGCTGGCGATGCGGTACGCGGCCCGTGCGGGCCTCGAACTGAACCGGGAGATCGACCTGGCCACGGTGCTCGCCCACCCCACCGTGGCCGGGCTCGCTCTGGCCCTGCCCCGCAGCGCGCCCGACGCGCCGCCGCGCAGGCTGCCCCGCTCCTCGGGCGGCTCCCCCGGTCGGTCGGCGCCGTGACCACCGCCTCCACCGCGCCCGCCAGCCCGCGGGGAACCCCGTTCCCCCTGTCCGCTGCCCAGCGCCGGCTGCTGCGGTTGCACCGTCTCGACCGGACCGGGCACGCCCAGAGCACCGCGCGGTGCTTCGTCGTCGACGGCGCGATCGATCCGGTCGCGCTGCGGCACGCCGCGGCCCTGCTGACCGCCCGGCACGAGCCCCTGCGTACGGTCTTCCGCCCGGACGCGTCGGCCACGGGGACGGGGACGGGGACGGTGCAGCTGGTGCTGCCGGCCGGGGAGCTGCCCGTCACCCTCCTTCCGCGACCCGGCACGGGGTCCGTTCTCGGTGCGGAGCCCCGGTCGGCCGCACGCCGGTTCGCCGAGCGTCCCTTCGACACGGAACGGGGCCCGCTGGCCCGGATCGCGCTGATCCCCCTCCGCCCCGGCCGGTCCCTCCTCGTCGTCTGCGCGCACCTGCTCGCCGCGGACGGCTGGTCCTGGGAGGTCATGCTCCGGGAGCTCGGCGTCCTGTACTCCGCCGCCCTGTCGGGCACGGACCCGGACCTGCCGGAGCTTCCGCTCCAGTACGCCGACTGGGCCCACTGGCAGAACCAGAGGGCGGCCGGCCCCCGCGGGGACGCCCTGCGCCGCTGGTGGAGCGCCGAGCTCGCCGGCACCGCCGTGCCCGATGCGGCGCGGCCCGCCGGCACTCCGGAGCGGCCGACCGGCGGCCGCCAGATCGCGGGACCGATGCCCCCGGCCACCGCCGGCGGCCTGAACGCCCTGGCCCGGAGCGAGGGCGTGACGCCCTTCACCGTCCTCGCGGCCTCCCTCGGCGCGCTCATCGGCCGAATCCGCGCCTGCGACGACCTGCTCCTGTGCACCCCGGTCGCGCACCGGGAACAGGCCGGAGTCGAGAACGTCCTCGGCTTCCTCACCGACCACCTTCCGCTGCGCGTCGTCCTGGACGGCGATCCCCCGTTCACCGCGCTGCTGCACCGGGTGGCGGCCACCGTCCGCCGCGCGTACGCGCACAGGGACCTCCCGTACGAGAACAGCACGGCCTGTCTTCGCCGGCCCGGAGCGCCGGAGGGCCCCCGGGTGCCGCCCGTACTGGCACACCACCCGCGCGGCAGCACGGGCTCCCTGGTCCTCGCGGGCTGCCGGGTGCGGGAGGAGGCGCTGCCCTCCGACACCGCGCGGTTCGACCTCACCGTGCGCGTGTCCGAGCTGGCGGAGGGCACCCTCGTACGGCTGGAGCACGACACCGCGGCCCTGGCCCCCGCGGCGGCCGACGAGCTGCTGGCGGGATACCTCGCCCTCCTGGACGCCGTGGCCGAAAGCCCCACCGCCCGGCTCTCCCACCTGCTGACCGCCTCGATGTGAGGGAGGTTCCCGTGTCGGACCGACCGCTTCCCGACGCCACGCCGTCCGAGCTGTTCGCCGCGCGGGTCCGGGCCCACCCGCACTCCACGGCCCTGCTCTTCGGGCACGTCCGGATGACGTACGCCGAACTGGACGCCCGCTCCGAACGGCTCGCCCGCCACCTCTCCGCCCTCGGAGCCGGGCCGGACCGCGTGGTCGCCCTGCTGATGGAGCGCTCCGCCGACCTGGTGGCGGCGGTGCTGGCCGTGGCGAAGGCCGGCGGTGCCTACGCCGCCCTGCCGTCGAACCACCCGCACGAGCGGCTGAACCTGATGATGCGGCAGACCGGGGCGCGGATCCTGCTGACCGACCGGATCTCGCGCGAGGGTGACTTCGCCCGGGACCAGGGCGCGCGAGGTGTCCACCTCGTGGCCGCGGACGACGCCGGGAGCTGGACGGGCGGAGGTCCGGACCTCGGACCGGGCCGCCCCGCCTCCCACCCGGAACACCTGGCGTACGTGGTGTACACGTCAGGATCCACCGGAGCGCCCAAGGGCGTGGCCGTCACCCAGCGGGACGTGGCGGCCCTGGCCCTGGACCACCGGTGGCGCACCCCCGGGCAGGAACGGGTGCTGCTGCACTCGCCGCACGCCTTCGACGCCTCGACCTACGAGCTCTGGGTGCCGCTCCTGACCGGCCGGACCGTCGTGGTGGCCCCTCCTGGGCCGCTCGGGCTCGACGCCCTGGCCCGCACGATCACCCGGCACGGGGTCACGTGCCTCTTCCTCACCACCGCCCTGTTCAACCTCATGGCGGAGACCGTGCTGCCGTCGCTGTCCGGCACGCTCCGAGAACTGTGGACGGGCGGCGAGAGCGCCTCGCCGAAGGCCATGAGAACGGCGCGCGAGCAACTGCCGGACACCGTGATCATGCACGTCTACGGGCCCACCGAGACCACGACCTTCGCGACCTGCGCCCCCGTCACGGACGTGGGCGAGACGGTGCCGATCGGCAGTCCCATGGACGACACGCGCGCCTACGTCCTGGACGATCGGCTGCGCCCGGCGCCGCCCGGGGCGACCGGCGAGCTGTACCTCGCGGGCGCGGGCCTGGCCCGCGGGTACCTGTCGGACCCGGCGGCCACCGCGGAGCGCTTCGTCGCCGATCCGTTCGCGGGGGACGGCGGGCGGATGTACCGGACGGGAGATCTGGTGCGCCGGTCCGCGGCCGGAGGACTGGAGTTCGTCGGCCGTGCGGACGGGCAGGTGAAGGTCCGGGGCCACCGGATCGAACTCGGCGAGATCGACGCCGTCCTGGGGGGCCACCCGGACGTCGCCCGGTGCGCCGTCCTCGCGCACGAGGACCGCAGGGGCGACAGCCACCTGGTCGGCTACGTGGTGCCGGCCGGCGCCCGGCCCGACCCGGCTGCCCTGCGCGCCCACCTCGGTGCGGTGCTGCCCGACCACATGGTCCCGACCCGGTACGTCTTCCTCCCCGCCCTGCCCCTGACCCCCAACGGCAAGATCGACCACCACTCGCTGCGCGGATCCACCGGCGAGTGAGGCCCGGCGCGACCGTGCGGTGACGCCCGGCGCGACCGTGCGCGGACGGTCAAGGACACGGCGCCGGCGGTCAACTTCCGGGCGGGGAGGGTCCGTAGGGTGGCGCCGCGGCGGGGTGGCTGTTCTCGGCCATCCGCCGAGAGGCGATCTTGCGGGCGGAGTGCCGTGTGCCGAGCCTCGTACCGCGAAGCACTGACGTCACACGTACATCGGGAAAGGGGCGTGCCGGTGTCGGCTGAGACCCAGCGGGCGGGGGGCGGCCTCGACGGGGAGGACGCGGCGGCGGTCGTCGAGGCCGTGGAGTACCTGCGGAGCCACGACACGGCGGGCGTGCTGTCCGAGCTGCTGCCCGGTCTCGGTGACGAGCCGCGCCGGGCCCTGGGGAAGTACTGCGCCCTGGCCCATGTCGCGGTACTGGTCTTCCCCTCCTCGATCGCCGGGCTGCGGGAGGCCCTGGGGGCCATGGGGCTGCGGGCCGGGGCGGTGACGCCGAGCACGGTGGTGCGGGCCCGGCTCGCCCGCCGGCACGGGCTGGATCCGGCCGAGCTGGACGTGGTCATCCTGCGGGCCGCGGTCGGCGGTGGCCGGCCGTACGAGGTGGAGGTCTTCGCGCTGGCGGGCGGTGGTGGCGGGAAGCGGCGGTCGGAGATCGCCGCCCGGGAGCGTGCCGAACGCAACGAGTCCCATGTGGCGTTCGCGGTGGCGGACGCGGATCCGGTGGTGCTGGAGGGGCTTCGGGGGACGCTCGTCGGGGCCGGGTTGCGTCCGGACGGCGGTGGCCACAACCCCGGCGAGGGCACGAGCGTCTCCTATTACCGGGTCGACGGCCCGCCGGGCGGGGACGGCGCGGCCGGCGCGGTTGGCGCGGCCGGCGCGGAGGTGCGGGTGCCCCCCTTCGCCCGTCGGCTGGAGCTCACCGTCACCGGGCCGGTCGGCGACCCTCCCGGTGGCGGGTACGGCCCCTTCCCGCTCCCGCCAGCCGACGCCGGGGCGGATCCCGCCCGCCGGCTCCTGGAGATCATGACGGGGGCGTGGGCCACCCAGGCGGTCGCGGTCGCCGCGGAGTCGGGGATCGCCGACCACCTTGCGCCGCCCGGTTCCGCCGGCCCCGGCCTGTCCGCCGCCGCACTCGCCCCACTGGTCGCGGCCGACCCGGATGCGCTCGGCCGGCTGCTCCGCTACCTCGCCGGTCTCGGCCTGGTCGAGTGGGAGGCGGGGGGCTACCGCCTCACCGCCACCGGCGCGCTGCTGCGCGCGGGCGAGCCGGGGTCGATGCGCCCGCTGGCCCTCATGTACGGCGGGCCGTTCTACCGCTCCTTCGGCGAACTCGGCCATGCCGTGCGCACCGGCACGGACGCCTTCACCCACCTCTACGGGCGCCACCACTTCGACCACTTCGCCGCCGACCCCGGGCTCGCGGACCTCTTCGACCGGGCGATGGCCGCCGGTGGTGCCATGTTCGGCCCCGTGCCGGGTCTGCTCGACCTCGCCGGTGCCACCGAGGTGGTGGACGTGGGCGGGGGCAACGGGGAGCTGCTGGCCCGGGTGCTGGCCCACCACCCCCGCCTGCGGGGAGTGCTCCTGGAGCGGGCCGTCACCCTGGACGCCGCCCGCGAGCGGCTGCGGCTCGCGGGCTGCGCCGACCGCTGCACGCTCGTGGCCGGCGACTTCACCGAGGCCGTGCCCGCGGGAGCGGACGCCTACCTGCTGGCGCGGGTGCTGCACGACTGGGACGACGAACAGTGCGCCGTGATCCTGGGCCGCTGCGCCGACGCCATGCGGGCCGGCACGCACCTCTACGTCGTCGAGCGGCTGCTGCCCGAGGACTCGCGGCCCTCGCTGACGCCCGCGTGGGACGTCCACATGCTCTGCAACGTGGGCGGCCGGGAACGGACAGCCGGCCACTACCGCGGGCTGCTGGCGGCCGCGGGGTTCGTGCTGGAGGCGGTTCATCCGCTGCCGCTGGACGGGTTCCTGCTCCGTGCCCGTCGGGCCGCGGCCGCCGGTGCGGCGGCCGCCGCCACGCCGGGCCGGGAAGTGTCCGCCGTGCCCGCCGGCCGGACCCCGGGCCCGGTCCCCGTCCCCGTCCCCGTCCCTGTTCCAGTCCCCGACCGCGTCCCCGTCGCGGAGTGAGCATGGCCGTCACCACCGCCGACTACCTCGTCGCACCGCCCGCTCCGCGACCCGGCGCCGCCCCGTGGCGGACCCTCCCCGACCTCTTCTCCGAGGCCGTGGCCGCGGGCGCCGACCGGTGCGCGGTGCGGGACGCACGGCGCACCTGGACCTGGCGGGAGTGGCGGGAGGAGTCCCGGTCCCTGGCCGCAGGCCTCCAGCGGCTCGGCGTCGCGGCAGGTGACGTGGTGGCCGTCCGGCTCCCGAACTCCTGGGAGTTCCTCACCGCGCACACCGCGATCGCGGACCTCGGCGCCGTCATGCTCCCCCTGCACGCGGCCCTCGGCGCCCGGGAGGCGGCGGCGCTGCTGCGGCGGGCCCGGGCCCGGCTCCTGGTGACCCGGGCGGACGCCCTGGCGGGACTGCCCGGCGGGGTCGTCGGACAGGTCCTGCTCGTCGGTGGCCCGGGCCCCGCCGGCGGCCGGACCGACGGCAGGGCGGCCGCCGCCGGCGCCGTGCACTCGTACGAGGCGGTCGTACGCGAGCACGCCGGTGCCCGCCCGCGGCAGCACCGGCTCACCCCCGACCAGCCGTTCGTGCTGCTGGCCTCCTCCGGTACCACCTCGGCCCGCCCCAAGCTGTGCCTGCACAGCCATGGCGGCCTGCTCGACAACGCGCTCACCGTCGCCCGGGACGGCGGGGCCGGTCCCGGGAGCCCGCTCATCAGCGCCGCCCCCTTCAGCCACCTGTTCGGCCTGCTCACCGTGCACCTGGCGCTGCTCACCGGCGCGCAGCAGGCCCTGCTGCCCCACTGGGACGTGGCGGCCCTGCACGGGCTGCACGCCGCCGGACCGGGCGGGCCGGCCACGCTGTTCGCCGTACCCGCGCACCTGCGCGACCTGGTGCGGCGGCCCGGACCGGTCCGCCTGCGGGAGGTCCGGACCGGCGGGGCGGCGGTGCCCGCCGACCTGGTCGCCGAGACGGAGGGCCGGCTGGGCGCGCGTACCGTCGTGCAGTGGGGCATGTCGGAGCTGGGCGCCGGGATGTACACCCGGCCCGAGGACCCGCCGGAGGCGGCCGTACGGAGCATCGGCCGGCCGGTGACCGGCAGCGCGGCCCGGGTGGTCGCGCCCGACGGGACGCCGTGCCCGGACGGCGAGACCGGTGAACTGCAGTTCCGTGGACCGCAGTTGTTCCGCGGGTACCTCGACGACCCCGAGGCCACCCGGGCCGCGCTCACGCCGGACGGCTGGCTGCGCACCGGCGACCGGGCCTCGCGCAACCCCGACGGGACCTTCGCCTTCCGGGGCCGCCAGGCCGAACTGATCAATGTCGGCGGGCTCAAGTTCAGCGCCTCGGAGGTGGAGGGCCTGCTGGGCGCCCTGCCCGCGGTGAGGGCGCAGGCCGTCGCGGCCCGGCCGGACGCGCGGCTCGGGGAGGTGCCCGCTCTGGTGGTCGCGCTGCGGCCGGGGGCGGAGCTGGGGCTGGACGAGGTCCGGGCGCACCTGCGGGGGCTCGGGGTCGCGGAGTACAAGTGGCCGCTGGAGCTGCTGGTGGTCGACGAGGTGCCGCTGACTCCCACCGGGAAGGTGGCTCGGGCGGCGCTGGCCGCGCTGGTGGCGGCCACGCCGCCGGAGCCGGCCGGCGGGGAGTCCGCCGGCGGAGGGTCGGCCGGGTCCCCCGCCGGCCGGCTCGCCTCGCTCCCCATGGCCGAACGCCCGCGCCGGGCGCGCGAGCTGGTCGAGGACGCGGTGCGCCGGGTGACGGGGACCGCCGGCTCCGCACCGGGCGGGCCGGACACCGCCTTCCGTGACCGCGGTGTCGGCTCCTTCGCCTCGGTCCGGATGACCGGGCTGCTGGCCGCGGCCACCGGGCTGCCGCTCGCCGGCACCGCGGCCTTCGACCATCCGACGGAGCGCGCCCTGACGGCCCATCTCCTGTCGCTCGCCGAGGAGGCGGTCACGGCCGCGGCTCCCGCGCCCGCGCCTGCGCTCACGTCTGCGCCTGCGCCTGCGCCCGCGGCGGAGCCCGCCGATCCGGTGGTGATCACCGGTGTCGGCTGCCGGTTCCCCGGGGGTGTCACGAGCCCCGACGGCCTGTGGCGACTCCTCGCGGACGGTGCGGAGACGGTGGCGGAGTTCCCGGAGGACCGCGGCTGGGACCTGGAAGCGCTGCGGCACCCCGGTGCGGACCACCCCGGGGCCACCCCGGCGCGCCGGGGGCACTTCCTCGCCGACCCCGCCGGGTTCGACGCCGGGTTCTTCGGCATCGCGCCGCACGAAGCCGCGGCCATGGACCCGCAGCAGCGGCTGCTGCTGGAGACCGCCTGGGAGGCGCTGGAACGCGCCGGGATCGACCCGGCCGCCCTGCGGCGGCCGGCGCCGCAACCGGCCACCCCGCCCGGCCCGCCCGTACAGTTCGGACCGACCGGTGTCTACATCGGCATGATGGGCTCCGACTACGCCCCGCGCGTGACCGAGTCCCCCGGGTCCTACGACGGGGTCCTCCTCACCGGCAACGCCGCGAGCGTGGCCTCCGGCCGGCTGGCGTACGTCCTGGGGCTGACCGGGCCGGCCCTCACCGTCGACACCGCCTGCTCCTCCTCCCTCGTCGCCCTGCACCTGGCCCGGCAGGCGCTGCTCCGCGGCGAATGCCGGCTGGCCCTGGCCGGCGGGGCCACGGTCATGTCCACCCCCGCCTCCTTCGTCGACTTCGGCCGCCAGGGAGCCCTGTCCGGGGACGGCCGGTGCAAGGCCTTCGCCGAGGAGGCCGACGGGGCGGGCTGGGGAGAGGGCGTCGCCGTCCTGGTGCTGGAACGCCTCTCCGACGCCCGGCGGGCCGGCCGGGTGCCGCTCGCGGTGATCGCGGGGTCCGCCGTCAACCAGGACGGCGCGAGCAACGGCCTGACCGCCCCCAGCGGCAGCGCCCAACAGCAGGTCATCCGGCTGGCCCTGGCCGATGCGGGCCTGTCACCCGCGGACGTCGACATGGTCGAGGCGCACGGGACCGGGACCCCGCTGGGCGACCGGATCGAGGCGGGGGCACTGCTGGCCGCCTACGGCCGGGACCGCGCGGGAGGGCCGCCGCTGGCCGTCGGGTCGGTCAAGTCGAACATCGGGCACACGCAGGCCGCCGCGGGCCTGGCGGGCGTCATCAAGGTGGTCCAGGCCTTCCGGTACGAGGCCATGCCGCGGACCCTCCACGCCGACCGGCCCGCCGCGGCCGTCGAGGAGGGGGGCGGCGTACGCCTGCTGCGCGAGGCACGGCCGTGGCCGAGGGGGACCCGGACCCGGCGGGCGGCGGTGTCCGCCTTCGGGATCAGCGGCACCAACGCCCACACCGTCCTCCAGGAGCCCCCGGGCGCGGCCGCGGTCGGGGCACGGCCGTCCGGGCCCGTCCCGCCCCACGCCACCGGCGGGGCGCCCGCGGCGCCCTGGGTGCTGTCCGCGCGTACCGGGCCGGCCCTGCGGCAGGCAGCCGCCGGCCTCGTGCGGGCCGGGGTCGCCGCGGACCCGGCGACCGCCCGCCGACTCGCCACGGGGCGCGCGCTGTTCGAACACCGCGCGGTGATCGTCCCCGGCGGTGCCGACGGGCCGGCGGACGGCTGGCCGGCGGACGGCGGGCTGGAGGACGGGCTGCGGGCCGTGGCCGAGGGCCGGTGGGCCCCCCACGTCATCACCGGACGGGCCCGGGCCCAGGGCCGTACCGTCTTCGTCTTTCCCGGCCAGGGCTCCCAGTGGCCCGGCATGGCCGCCGAACTCCACGCCGCCTCACCCGTCTTCGCCGAGTCCCTGGACGCCTGCGAGCGGGCCTTCGCCCCGTACCAGGACTGGTCCGTCCGCGACGTGCTCCTCGGCGCGCCCGGCGCCCCGCCGGCCGACCGCGACGACGTGGCGCAGACCGCCCTCTTCACGGTCATGGTCTCGCTCGCCGCGCAGTGGCGCTCGTACGGTGTGCGGCCCGACGCGGTCATCGGCCACAGCCAGGGCGAGATCGCCGCCGCGTACGTGGCGGGGGCGCTCACCCTCCCGCAGGCCGCCGCCGTCCTCGCCCGCCGGGCGGCGATGGTCCGCACCCTGCCGGCCGGGGCGATGGCCGGCGTGGCGCTCTCCCTCGCGGACACCGCCGACCGGCTGGCGCGGTCGCACGGACCCGGTGGCGGGAAGCCGGCCGTCGCCGCGGTGAACGGGCCCCGCTCGACGGTGGTGGCCGGCGACCCGGCGGCGGTCGGGGAGCTGGTGGCGGAGCTGACCGCGGACGGCATCAAGGCCACCGTGATCCCGGTCCGCTACGCCTCGCACACCGCCGCCGTCGAAGGGCTGCGCGAGCCTCTCACCACCGCGTTGGCCGCGATCCGGCCCCGGCGGGCCCGGACCGGCTTCTACTCGACGGTGACGGGGGCCCGCCTGGACACCGGCACGTCCCTCACGGCCGAGTACTGGTACGAGAACCTGCGCCGACCTGTCGAGTTCGAGCGCGCCGTCCGCGCGGCCCTCGCCGACGGGTGCACCGCCTTCGTCGAAGTCAGCCCGCACCCCCTGCTCACCCATGCGGTGCTGGAGACCGCCGAGGCGGCCGGAGCGGCCGGGACGGCCGGGACGGCGGTCGCGGCCGTGCCGACCCTGCGGCGGCGGGACGGGGGCCCGCACCGGTTCCTGCTGTCCGCCGCGGAGGCGTTCGTCCACGGGGTACCCGTCGACTGGGAGCCGGCCCTGCCCGCCGCCCGGCCCGGGGCCGACGCCCCGGAGCTGCCCACCTACCCCTTCCAGCGGCAGCGGTACTGGCTGACCCCGGCGGGGCGGCCCGCCACCGCACCCGGCCCGGTTCCCGGGCCGGCCTCCGAGCCGTCCGCCGTGCCTTCCGCGGGGGCGGAGGCGGCGGATCCGGAGTCCCTGCTGGACCTCGTACGGGCGCTCGCCGGCGAGGTGTTGGGGCACCGGGCCGGGGCAGGGCCGTCGGCCGAGGACGACCTCTTCGCCGCCGGCATGACCTCGCTGTCCGCCACCCGGCTGCGGAGCCGGCTCGCCCTGCACCTGGGCGTGGGGCTGGCCGCCACCGCCGTGATCGACCACCCCACTCCGGCAGCCCTGGCCCGGTACCTGTCCCACCGGGCGGCCTCCGTGCCGTCCCCGGCCGGGGCGAGGGAGCCGGACCGGGACCGGGACTCCCGGCCGGAGCCGTCCGAGCCGACCGAACTGCCCGACGCGCTGAGCGGACTGGTGCACCGGGCGATGGCCGACGGCCGGGCGGAGGTCGCCCTCCGCCTCATCGGTGACGCCGCCCTGCTGCGCCCCGCGTTCTCCGCCGCGGAGCGTGCCGCGCACCTTCCCCGGCCCGTCACCCTGCGCGCCGCCGGCATGGACGCCGCGGGAAGCGGGGCTGAGCACCGCGGGCCGGTCCTGGTGTGCCTGCCCTCCGCCATGCCGGCCGGAGGTCCGCACGAGTACGCGGCCCTCGCCCGGGCGCTGCCCGGCGACCACCCCGTACTCGCCCTCCCCAACCCGGGGTTCCGGCCGGGCGAGCGTCTCCCGGCGGACGCCGAGGCGCTGCTCGCCGCGCATGCCGACGCCCTCGCCCGGCTCGGCTCCGGTACCCCGTACGTCCTGTGCGGGCACTCCTCCGGCGGCCTGCTGGCCCGGTCCCTGGCGGCCCGGCTGGCCGGGACCGGCGCTCCCCCCGCGGGGCTGGTGCTGCTGGACACCTTCCGCGACGACGAGGAGTTCCGCTCCGACCTGCTGCCCCGGTACCTCCGGGCGGCCCTCCTGCGGCGGTCGGACCGGTCGGACGGTACGGGCTCCTCCGACCCCGGGACCACCCGCCTGACGGCGGCCGGCGCCTACTTCCGCCTGCTCGCCGCGCTGCCGCCCGGGCGGCCCGTCGCCACCCCCACGCTCCTGGTCCGGGCCGCACTGCCGCTCCCGGGCACTCCCCCGGACCAGGCCCCGCCCCGCCGGCACGGCGCCGACACCGTCGCCGTGGCGGACGGGGACCACTTCACGATGATGGACGCGCCCCAGGCCGCCTCGACCGCGGCCGCCGTGGGCCGGTGGATCGCGGCGCGGTGGGCGCCGCCCCCTCCGAGGAAGCGATGACGACCGACACCTTCAGCGGCCCCGGCGACCCGGACCTGGTCGAGCTGCTCGCCGAGTCGCTCGCCGGGTCGCTCGCCGATCCGGCCTTCGACCCGTACGCCGCGGCTGCCGCCGCCGGGCCCGAGCCCGCGGCCCGGGCCTACGACGCCCTGCGCCGCATCACGGCGGCCCTCGACCACGGCAGGCCGCTGCTCGCCGACCACCGGCGGCTGCGCGCCCTGCTGGAACTCGCCGCGATGGCCGACCCCGTCCTCTTCCACGTGATGTTCCTCCACCACTGCATGACCGTCGGCCCCGCGCTCGACTACGGCGCGGCCGGCGCCGACCTCGCCGCGCTCAACTCCGGCGGCGCGGTGGGAGCCGCGCTGATGACGGAACTGGGCCAGGGCAGCAGCGCGGCGGACATCCGTACCGAGGCGTCGTACGACCCGCGGACCCGCGGGTTCGTCCTGCACACCCCGGACCCGGCGGCGGCCAAGTACCCCGTGAACGTCGGACTGCCCGGCGTGCCGCGGCTGGCCGTGGTCAGCGCCCGGTTGCGGACCGGCGGGGCGGACCGCGGCACCTTCCTCTTCCTCGTGCCGCTCCGGGACGCCGGCGGGCCGGCCCCCGGAGTGCGCATCGCGCGGCGGCCGCCCACCGCCCTGCTCCCGCTCGACTACGCGTCGGTGTCGTTCGACCGGGTGCGGGTGCCGTACCACCGCTGGCTGGCCGACGGAGCGGGCGTCGACGCCGACGGCACCTTCCGGGACCCGCTGGCGGATCCCGGGGCGCGTACGGCCCGCAGCCTCGGCATGAGCCGGTTCGCCTGCGGAGCCGTCACCGCGGGGCTCGCCGCGGCCGCCCGCGCCGCCGTGGCCATCGCCCTGCACCACGCGGGACGGCGCCGGACGTACGACCGCCCGACCGGGCGGCGGGTCCCCGCCCTCGCCCACCTCAACCAGCGGCGGAGCCTGTTCGGCGCCGCCGCCCGGGCGTACGCGGCCACCGTCCTGGCCCGGTCCGTCACGGGCGACGCCTGGGCCCTGCGGGACGGTGGCGGGCGGGGCGGCGGTCCGGACGCCGCCGTGATGCGCCGCGTGGCCCTCGCCAAGGCCGCCACCGACCGGCTCGCCGAGGAGGCCGTCTCGCTCAGCCGCGCGGCGGCCGGGGCGGCGGCGTTCTTCTCCGAGAACCGGCTGCTGGACTACCACGCGCTGGCGCTCGCCTTCCGGTCCGCGGGCGGCGACAACCTGCTCATCCTGCTCGATGCGGCCCGTTCCATGGCGGCGGGCGCCGGCTACGCGCCGCCGCGGCCCGGGGGCGGTGCGGGCGGCGGCCGGTGGATCCGGCTCTTCCGCGCCCGCGAGCACCTGTTGCACGCGCGGTTGCGCGCCGCCCTGGAGGAGGGCGCGGCCGGTGGCGCCGACCCCTTCGCGGTCTGGGACGCGTCGAGCGACCTGGCCCGGCGTTTCGCGGACGCCCACGTGGCGCGGGTGACCGCGGAGGCCGTCCGCTCCGAGGCGGACGCGGCTGCCGCGGCGGCCGGCCGTGCGTGTTCCGAGGAGGGGGAAGCGGCTGCGGACGCGGCGGCCGTCCGGGCCGGGCTCTTCGAACTGTTCTGCCTGGAGGAGGTGGAGCGGGACGCGGGCTGGTTCCTCCAGGAGGGCCTGCTGACCGCGGCCGAGGCGCGCGGCCTGCCGAGTTCCTCGGCCGCCGCCTGCCGGGCGCTGGTGCCGCGGACGAAGGCCGTCCTGGGCCTGATGGACCTCCCGGCCGCTCTGGCGCGGGGGGCGCTGGCGGGACCGGACTACATCGCCGAACTCGCCGGAGGGACGCCGGTCGAGGGCTGACCGACCCGCCGGCCCCGTAAGGGTTCGGTAAGGCGTGCGCGGGTGGTGAGGAGGCGGGAACGTCGCGGATCGTGAGTCGCGGCAAGATCCTCCCACCAAACTTGAGGAGTCGTCACATGAAGCGAGACCGGGCACAGTCGGGGCGTCCGCGGCGGACGGCCGCGCTCGGGGCGTGCGCCGCCGTACTCGCCCTGGCGGCCGCCGCCGGCCCCGCGTCGGCCGTGGACAACCCGGGCGGCGGCGCGAGCACCCGGCTCCCCACGACCAACGGCGTCGCCTTCGCCTACGCGTCCATATTCGGCTCCACCCCGCAGAACCACATGGGGACCATCTGGACGGGCACCAAGGTGCACATGCAGTGCTGGGCGGACGGCGCCTGGTCCAACGGCACCAACCGCTGGTTCTTCGTCAGCGCGCCCGGGATCCTGCCGCAGGGCGGCAAGTCCGCCCGGGTGTCCGGATGGATCTCGGCCAACAAGGTCTCCTACCAGGTGCGCGTCCCGCACTGCTAGGGAGACCGGGGCCCGCACCGACCGCACAGGAGCCGGCCCGGACCCTGGCGGGGCCGGGCCGCGACGAACTCCGCTAACCGGTCCGGGACGGGTCCGGGCAGGGGGCGCCCGGCCCCGACTCGTCCCCGCCGGGCGCCGTCGGCTGCGCTCACGACCCCAGGAGCTCGACCACCGCGTGGGTGTCCTTGTAGAAGGCGTCGATATCCGCTATTCGCCCGTCACGGAACGTGTAGAGCTCGACGACCTCGGTTTCGAGGACCCGCCCCGTGGCGCGGGCGGTGAACGTGGCCCTGGACCGTGAGACGACCGTGTCACCGTCCTCAAGCAGCCTCACGTCGCTGATGCTCAGGTCGGCCAGGCCGAAGACCTTCTCGGCCAGCTGCACGAAGCCCGCGGGGCCGTGGAAATCCCCCGGGTAGGGCAGGCTCTCCGCCTCATGGATGACCAGCTCGGGGTCGATCAGTTCGAGCGCCTCCTCGATCGCGCCCGACTCGATCAAGGCGAAAAAGCTCTGCAGCGTCCGGGTGTTCTTGCCCATCATCCGTCCTTTCGCTTCAGGTGTGCGCTCCGGTCCGGGCGGAGCCCGCGGGTGTGGTGCAGGTGGAGGGTCAGAAGCCAGGCGGGACCGTGCAGGCGGCGTCCGAGGAAGTACAGGAGTGCGCCCATGAGCATGCTCGCGGTCACGTAGACCGTTTCCCACATCGGGGACGCCCCGAAGACCAGGAACGGCTCGAACTCGACCAAGTGCGCGAGTAACTCGCAGTAGCTCAGCAGGTAGCACGGCCGCGGTGGCTGCCTTGCGCATCGTTTGCCGGTGGACGGTGACGAGGCTGCCGTCGGAAATCTTCGGGCACACCATGCGCTAACCGTTAACCGGAATCCGACGGGTTCGCCGAATCCTGGAGGGCTCAGGAAGGGAACCGATGGCAGACTACGCCCGATCGCGTGCGGCCTGACGTAGGTTCGCGTGCCCGGGTATGTGCACTGTCAGTGGCCTCTGTCAGGCTGCCTCGGTCAAGTCCAAGATTGATCTGGAGAGACCATGGGCACTTGGGATGTCGGCTCCTTCGATAACGACACCGCAGCGGACTTCTGTGACGACCTCGACGAGGCAGCCGCAGGCGAACGTGAAGGCATCGTCTGCGGCATCCTCACCCGTGTGATCGACACCGCGGGCGATCTGGACGCACGCGCATCTGAGCAGGCCGTTGCTGCGGCCGCCCTCGTCGCCGCGCAATGCCCTGGCGGTGAGCCTGCCGATCCTGTGTATGGGCCGGAAGAGCCCCTTCCTGATCTCACCGGCCTGCGCGATCTCGCCCTTCAGGCCCTTGACCGCGTCATGACCGACCCGTCCGAGCTGATGGACCTATGGGCGGAATCGGATGGCGGCCCCTGGCGCGCGAATATCCGTCGCCTGCAGAGCGTGCTCCTGCCGCAGCCGCCCGGAGAACAGCTCAGCCTTATCTGACCGCACCACAACCACTACCTGATTCCATGCGGAAGGCCGCCATGAGCTGGGATGTACTTCTCCTCCGCCTACCCGACAACGTGACCTCGTTCCAAGAGATCCCAGGCGATCACACCTCGCCCCCGCTCGGCCGCCTCCACGACGTGCTCGCGGCCGTCGCCCAGACCGCCCCGGACGCCGATCTCTCGGACCCGACCTGGGGAGAGCTACTCGGACCCACCTGGTCCATAGAACTCAACATCGGCGACGAAGACCCAGTGGACTCGATCATGCTTCACATCCGGGGATCCGGCGACGACGTGCTCACACCCGTCTTCCGGCTTGCCAAGACTCTCGGCTGCAAGGTCATCGACTGTGCCGAAGGCGACTTGATCACTGCCGGGCAGACGTCGGGCTGGCATGCGTTTCAGCAGTTCCGCGACCGTGTGTCCGGCCCCGCCGAACCACAGCACTAGCATCCACCCGTGCACCCTGAACCCCGACTGAGCCTTGAGAGCCTGCTCCCGCCCGGTCAGATGATCACATCCGGCGAAGGCGATGGAGACGTGCAGCCCCTATGGCTCAGTGACCGGCCGGCCACGGCCGGACTATGGACTCAGCTACATACCGAGCACACTCGCTCCGGCCTGTGGCCGTTGCTGCTTGACGCGCTGGATCCGGATGATGATGAGTTCCGGCCGTGGGGATCGGGCGAGCTCATGCCCGAGCGGATGTCTTCTCCGGCGAGCCACGACCCGGCTGGTCTTCTCGAGGAGTGGTGGGCGACGTACACCGCCATCGATGAAGACGACGACATGCTCGACGCCAAACGACGCCTCGCCGTAACGGCCCCCTTCGGGCAAGCCTGGCCCGGCATCGCTCCCGCCCGGTCGGCTGCGACCGACCCCGACGAACTGGCAGCCGAGTACGCTCAGGCGTTTCTCACCGACCGTCCGCAGTCCCGGCTGGGACTGGTCGCGGCCGCATCCGGCTCCGAGACCCTCACGGTTGCAGGCTGGTGCGGCCCCCTTAACTACGACAACGACACCGCCAAGTTCTCTGCGGTCATCCGCGACTGGGAGCACCGATTCGGCGCCCGTGTCATCGCGGTCGGCTTCTCCACACTGCACCTCAGCGTCGCCACCCCGCCGATGAACGAGGAAGACGCCCTCCTGGTCGCGGCCGAGCACTTCGCTTTCTGCCCGGACAACGTCTGGCAGGGCAGTCGGCCGTACACGCTGACCGCGTACGCCGAGCGGATCACCGGGGCCCACAGCTGGGACTTCTGGTGGGACTGATCCATCCCCCGCCCGGGAAATGCTCACCGGCCCAGCCGGGAGGTGATCTTCAAGCGCTTCGTGAGCCCCTGGTCAGCGCTACCCGTGACCAGCCGTGTGCTGACATCACGGGGTGATGGGGTCGTGCTTCTTGTCTGGGTGTGCCGACAAGACGTAGCGGGTTGCGGAGCGGTTGAACAGACCGAAGAGCTCCATCAGCCGGACCGGGTCGGCGCTGTGACGCGCCTCGTCGACGATTCGGTCCACGCGGAGGCGGCCAGCGGGCAGGCCGACGCGCTGGAAGAGGTGCTGGATCACTCCCGCGCTGATGGACGGGCCGGAGTCGTCGACGGCGGTGTTGCGGGTGACGAAGAAGTGGGGGTTGGAGCTGTCGGGCCACCGCCGGTGGCGCTGGAGTTCCCATGCTGCGGCCAGGCGCAGGGTGAAGGCGTCGAGGTAGACGACGTGGTCCATGCGTCCCGGCCGACGCAGGCCCAGTCGGCCCTTGCTGAGGGCGAGCTCGGTTCGCCGGAGGTGGGCGAGCTGTCCGGGGAGGAGGGCGTAGATGGCGACGAAGGCGACCATGAGGCGGTCGCGGGGGTCGTCGATGCGGTCGAGGAGGCCGGCGATGCGGTCGGAGGTCGGCGATGCGGTCGGAGGTCGGATGCTGGTGAGAGAGGCGCTGCGGGCGGGGTCGCGAAAGACAAGACGCTCGCGTTTGAGGCTCTGAACAGGGAGCGTAGCGATGTATGCAGGCGGCGGGCCTGATCGCCGCAGAGCGGGTTTACGGCGTCCTCGATGTGTTTCTTGGTGATCTCGCGGGATCGGTGAGCCCGGCGGCGCTCCACACTTCGAGGGTGGGCAGGACGGCGACCACGTAGTTTTCGACGGTTTTGCGGCTGCGGGCCTGAGCGGTCGCGCAGGGCCACTCCTCAGGTCCGGAAACCTAGTAGGAGCTGCTGCCGTCAACAGCCCGACAAACTGAGCTCCGACACCCCACTTGCCTAATGAACGGCGAAGGAGTCAATGTTCCAGACGCCACCTCGACGATCCACAATCGCTCGGATGACGACGTAAGCGGCTGACGCGAACTGCTCGGAGCCGCGCAGGGGGCTGCTGTTCGCCATAGGCTGGGCCCATGGCGAACATCCGGGAAGTTTGGTGGCAGGCTGGCCAGTTGGCCGACGTCGTGTCGGACGGGTGGAGGGCCGCGCGGTGGGTCCGAGCACTGCGACGGTCAGCCACCTTGCTGGAGCCGGCGTGGCCGGAGGGATACAGCGGCGGGACCTTCACCTTCGCGCTGCCCACCGTGACGCTCGTCCTGTACGCGGGCAACTTCGAGGGTGAGCTGGACGGGGTTCCGGTGGAGCGGATCGTCTCCGCGCTCGCGCCGGGCTCGGTCGGCGAGACGCAGATCGAGGACACCGTCCGCAGGGCCCTGGCGGACCGACGGCACGATCTTGAGGACGACTCGCGCCTGTCCGCGCTGGTCCGTCAGCTCACCGAGTACCGCCCACCCCTCACCTCCGGCGCGGGCGGGCTGGAGCTCCCCTCCATGGAGCAGTGGCCCGGCGGGACGCTGATGTGCGAGGCAGCCCGGTGGGCGGCGTACTCGCTCACCCACCACCACCTGAGCCCCAGCGGCCACTGACCCGCCGCGCGGCTACTCCTGCCGGCCGAGCAGAGACAGGTCGAGGTCGACGCTGACAGCAGCGTGGTCCGACATCCCCTTCTCCACGGGCTCTATGTGCACCCGGTAGCCGACCAGAGCAGGAGCCAGAGCGGGGCTGACCAGCACGATGTCCTGGCGTCGGGGTACGTCGCCGACGCCGAACGCTGCCGTGGGCACATCCTCCTGACCGAAACGGCTGGAGGCGTCGACGAACCCCGCGCGGTCGAGCAACTCCAGCGCCTCCCGATCGGACCCCTCGCCCTGTCCCGGCGCCCGCAGGTGTCCGTTGAGCAGGTGAGCCGGCAGTTGGGACCAGTCAGGCTCCGGGAACCCGAGCCCGATCGTGTTGATGTCGCCGACGACTAGCGACAGCCGCCTGGGGGCGGCCAGGACCTCCAACGGGGCCACCTCCCTTGCCCTGTTCCGCGGATCGAAGGGATCAAGGTGGAGGTTGCGCAGCTCGATCGGCCGCTCCAGGCCGGGCGCAACCAGGTTCGCCCAGCCCAGGACGTGGTGGTATCGGGCCCGGTCGGAGCCCTCGGCGACCACGCCCACCGTGCTGCCAGTCAGGATCGCGGAATGGAAGCGATGGTCACTGGTGGTGGAGTTGGCCTCGGCGAGGAAGCCCCGGGTCATGTCGAGATCGGCAACGGCACGGTGCAAGCGCCGCCGGCCCAGGAGGTCGAAGAAGTTGCACTCCTGCAGCGCCAGGACGTCCGGTCGAAGCGAACAAAGGAAGGCCATCTGGGCATCCCACCGGTCCGCCGGGCCAAGACCGTCGTCGGCGTGACCGCCGAACAAGGTGTTGAACGTGACGATTCGCAGGAGGCTGTCAGTCGGCATACTGCCGATCCTCTCCCCGACAAGCGCTGCCCGTAACACGGTTGGAGAAAAAGGCCGATCCTGATGGACGCTCGGCGACTCTTGCCCAGCAGGCGCGAAGCCGCCGTCGTCACCAGTGGCTGAGCGGGCGGTCGGCCGCAGCAGCAACGTCTACGCCGCGGAGGATTCCGGCCTCGGAGGCTGCGGGCTCGGATGGAGCGATCAGTCCCCTCCGCACCGTGGGCGTGATCATTCTCCGACCTCGTGGGAGCGGGCCCGTACCCGGACGCTCAGGTGTTCAGGCCGGCGGCCGATTGGTAGTCCGTGGTTGGGGCGCTGCTACTTCCTCCCGAGAGCGGCATGCGCGGCGAAATGTAGCCGAGATTCCCCGGTTAGCCTAACCGGGGAATCTCGGGATGATGGATATCTCCACCGCCACCTACTGCCGGCCCGTCGAAAGGCACACTCACGACAACACCCCTGAATGACAACACGACCGTGGATTCGCGTGCGCCTGGCACTGAACCCTCACGCCGCCGCATAGCTGGCGCGGAAGAGGTCTTGAGCGCGCTCAAGGTCCCTTTCCGTCCGCAGTCGTACCTCCAGATCGCCTGTGCCATGGTGCCCCAGGCCCGTCACGTTCCTGGTGAAGTCAGGGACAAGGTCGACATCGGCCGGGTCAAGCGACAGATACACATGGACCTTGGTCCGCTGGGGCGGGCAGATGCTCGCGAAATTCTGCAGCCGCCGGTAGGCGCTGTAGTGCTTGCGCTGCACCTTGGTGATGCCGTCGCCAAGGCCGAGGAGCACTTCATCCGCCGCTGCCGCCAGCTCCACAAGACGCTCCGGTCCCATGCCGGCCAGTCCCGTGTGCTGCACTCGCCTGCCTTGCGTCGGCCGTCCTGCGACCGTGGCCACGGTCTCAAGGCCAATAAGGTCCCTGCCGAAGAAGCGGTAGCGGACCAGATCGATGCTGCGCCGGTGCTCACGCACGGCGTGGAGGTCGTAGCGGGTGTAGTCGCCGGCCACACAGATCAATCGGGGTCCGCTCCAGAGCACCTGGGCCGCGGCGTTCGCCCCGAGCTTGTCACGGACCAGGTGCTCGAACTCGCTGCGGTGATCGACGAGCCAGCTCAGGTAGAAGAGCCCCTGGTTGATCACGCCCGGATCCGTGCCGCGCTTGTACTCGACCACGACGGGTGCCCCGTTCGCGTCGAGCCCCAGCGAATCGATTCGGCCGGCGTGAACAGGCCCCGTGCTGTATTCGGATGCCAGGAACCGGACGCCCAACAACGCCTCCATGTCTGTCTCGACAAGGCGCTGCACGTCCACTTCGGCAGCGGCGAGCCGGGGCGCGAGCTCGCTCACGCCCCTGTCCATGGTCTTGAACAACCGCAGTTCCCACACCTCCCCATTCCGTGGTCGGCTCCAACGCATAAGGCTGCAGGCATATTTCCAGGCCGACGTGCAGCTACGGAGCGTGTTCGACCGCCGATACAGGCAAGCGAGGCGAGAGCGATGGCGCCCTGGGGCGCGCACAGCAGAAAGCCGCCCTTCCGACCGGGTTGTCACACCGGCTGGAAGGGCGGCTTTCCGCTGCTGACGGGTAGTCAGCGTATGAGCCCGGCGTGCGTCAGGCGTGCGTCAAACGTGCGTCACGTGCGTCGAATATGCGTCAAGATATCGCCCGTAACGCACGTAACGCACATAATGCACACTTGGCAAAGCCGCAGGTCAGCGGCCCTTTTCGGCGGGCTCAAGGATCGCGACGCACTCCACGTGGTGGGTCATCGGGAACGGGTGGAAAGGCTGTCTCTGAGCTCCGCTGCGGCAGCGCTGGAGCCAGAACCTTCACGAGGGACGTCAGCGGAGCAAAGGAACGACGTCGGAACCGCAGGCGTCGATGATGCCCTCGTGGCCACGATGGCTGCAGTCGTAGCGTGGCGGTCCTTAAATGTACGCGGTGAGCTCGTCGGGACCATGGCGGAGTTCTCGCCGTACTGGGCCTCCCAGGTCGGCGACGTGGTTGCCGACCATGCCGTCGAACCAGCTGCACCGGTCCCCGGTGGTGCGTACCAGGGCCCGCGGGCGAGTCCTCTGCGGTGACATATGCCCGCGCGGCGAGACCGACAACGCCCCTAGGAACGGGGGCGTACGGTAGGCAGATGGCCTCTCAGCCCGTGAGGCGGGCGGCGTCTTCGTCGTCCACTGTGGCCCACTGGATGACCGCGCGAGTCTCGCCGTTGAAAGGTCGGCCGCTCTCCGCTTCACTGGCTTTACGAACGATCACACGGTCGATGGCCAGCCGCAACAAGTCCCCCTTGTCGCCCTCGCTGGCACCTTCCCACATGTCCCGGAACAGCCCAGGGTCGTCGAATGCCGTCAGGTCGATGGACGGCCCACGCAGCTCCGCCAGCCGCTCCTCGGCGGCCGTGAGCCGGTCTTCCGCCTCCTTCTTGGCGGGCATCCTGTAGCGTGCTGAGCGGCCCTTGTAGAAACCTGCGCGGTCGTCAGCGTGGAACTGGTCGAGCGCCGCCTCAGCGGCCTTCACAGCAGCCACGGCCTCCCGAGTGTCCTCGGTCTCCTGTGGGGCAGTGAGGGCCTGCCAGCGCGCTGCCACGACGACCATGAGCGGGTCGCCCAGTTCCAGCCGCCCCAGGCGCGCCGCCCACTCCCCGAACACGTACCGCTCGATGGCGCTGCGGTACACGGACGCGGGTTCCGCGCAGGCACCGCCCTGCGGCTTCAGCTGGCACCGGTAGTTGGGACCATCGGCCACCATGCGCAGGCCGCACGACGCGCAGTAGAGCAAGCCGGCGAGCGGGTACCAGCGGCGGCCTTCCGGGCGTTTCGCTGGCCGCACGGCATGCCCGGCGAGGGAGGCCCGCGCCTTCTCTGCGGTCTCCTCCGGGATCATCCTCCGCACCGTGTCCGGCTCGACACAGCGGACCGGATTGCCCTTTTCGTCAAGGTACTTGGCAGGCTTGTGCCCGTTGCCGGACGCCACGGTGAGCCACCCGCAGTAGACGGGGTGGTGGATGATCCGGCCGATGGTGTTCGCCCGCCACGTCTTCCCCGACGGCGAGGGGATGCCCTCGGCGTTGAATGCTTTCGCCAGCGCTCGCGACGATGTGCCCCCGGCGACGCTGTCGAAGATCCGCTCGATGACCGCCCAGGGCGACTGCTTCTCCCCCTTGCGCCGAGTCATGTCCGGCGACACCTTGCGGGTGACCGGGTCGACCACCACACCGTACGGGGCTTGGTTCAGCCACCTCCCCTCGCGCTGCTGCCGAGCCTTGGTCGCGCGTACGTTGTGGCTCAGCCGCTGGGAGTACTCTCGGGCATCCTCAGCGCGCTGGATGATCCAGCGACGATCGCGCTCGATGGAACTGTCCAGCTGTTCGTAGTCGAAGATCACACGGGCCCGGCCGAGGATCGGCACAATGGCCTCTACACCCTTCCGGGTGAATCGGTCCAGCGCGTACACCCACAGCGCGGGCACCTCGCCGTTCAGCACGGCCTCCATGGCGGCGTCGTACTTCGGCCGCTGGATGTCCGACCAAGCGGACAGGTTCTCCTTCCAGACCTTACGGACCCGGTATCCCTCCTGCTCAGCCCACTGGCGGCCCCGGTCCTCCTGCGCCCGGATGGACAGGGCCCGCTCCCCTTCCCGGACAACCTTGGACTTCCGGAGTAGGAGATCGACCTCCGGCATGTCGCCCGTACTGCCTGCGTGCATGGGACCAGCCTCTGACCTGCGGGTTCGGCCCGCATCCCGAGCGGTAACAGGGTGTACCGCTGACCTGGGTCTCGGAGCACCACAGCGTGCCCGGCGTGGCCGGCTCGGCGCCCACCGTGCTGGCCGCCGCCGTCGCCGCGGCCACCCGGCGGATCCGGGTCGGTACGGGCGGGGTGATGCTGCCCAACCACCAGCCGCTGGTGGTCGCCGAGCAGTTCGGCGTACTGGAGTCGCTCTTCCCCGGCCGGATCGACATGGGGCTCGGCCGCTCCGTCGGCTTCACCGGCGGCATCCGGCGGGCCCTGGGCCGGGACACCGGGGACGCCGACCGGTTCGAGGAGCAGCTGGCCGAGCTGCTGGGCTGGCTGGACGGCACGCAGCGGGCCCATCCGCAGGTGCACGCCCACCCGGCCGAGGGGCTGCGCGTCCCGGCGTTCGTGCTGGCCACCGGCGAGGGCGCGGGCATCGCGGCGCGGGCCGGGCTGCCCCTGGTGGTGGGCGACCTGCGCCGGCGCGACCGGGTCGCGGGGATCGTGGCGGCCTACCGCGCGGAGTTCCGGCCCTCGACGTGGGCCGAGGAGCCGTACGTCGTGGTCTCGGGGACGGTCGCGGTCGCGGCGACGACCGAGGCGGCGCGGCGGATCCTGGTACCGGAGGCGTGGTCGCTGGCGTACTCCCGGACGCACGGCAGCTTCCCGCCGCTGCTGCCGGCCGAGGAGGTGCAGCGGCTGGCGATGACCGCGAAGGAGCGGGAGCTGTACGAGGGCGCCCTCGCCGGTCACCTCCACGGCACCGAGGAGGAGGTGGCGGCCGAGCTGGCCCGGGTCGCCGAGGTCACCGGGGCGGACGAGCTGCTGGTGACGACCTCCACGTACGACCGGGCGGCGCTGCTGGACTCCTTCACGCGCCTCGCCCGCCTCGCGCGCCTCTCACCCCTCACTCACCCCACCGGGCCCGGCGGCCCCGCCCCGCGGCCGTGAGCCCCGGCCCTACCGGCCGCCGCCCCTGAGCCCGGCCGCGGCATCGGGTCCGGCCAGCTCGACGCGGACCAGCGCGGCCGCCAGCCGGGGCAGCTCGGCGTCGTCGACCAGCCGGGCCAGGCCGCGCGGGGTCCGGGGCAGGCCGAGCCCGGCCGCGCCGTCGCAGGCGCGGGCGTCGAAGGCCGGGCGCAGCTCGGGCCACAGCCCCTGGACCTCGCGGCAGAAGATCCCCGCACCGACCGGGCCGATCCGGGGCACCTCGCGCAGCAGCTCCCGCACCCGGTCCGGATCGCCGCCGGCCGCCGCGCGCAGCCGTCGCAGATCGCCGCCGTACCGGTCCAGGAGCAGTTCGGCGCCCCTGCCCAGGGCGGTGGAGGTGCTCTCGTCGTAGCGCACGTAGTGGGCGCGGCCCAGTGCGTCCACCCGGTCCTGCCAGGAGGACGCGGCCATCGCGCGGGGGGTGCGCAGACCCGCCGCGAACAGCTCGCGGGCCGCCGCCACCGCGAGGTCGGCGCGGATCCGGACGGAGAACAGCACACACAGGGTGAGCAGCTGGTAGAGCGGTGCCGGCGTGTCGCGCAGCCGGATCCCGGCCTCCTGCGCATGGGTGCGCCCGTACCCGTCCAGCAGCCGTCCGACCAGCGCCCGCGCGTCCATGACCGCTCTCCTCCGCCCCTCCCCCGTCGTCGTCCCCGGTAGCGCCCCGGTAGCGCCCCGGGCTGTGTCTGCCCGCTCCCGCCCACCCCCTAAACTGGGGCGAATGCACCAGTCGCCACCGCCGCATCCCGCCGTCGATCCCTGGATCCGGGTCCGGGGGGCCCGGGAGCACAATCTGCGCGGGGTCGACGTGGACATCCCGCGCGACGCGCTGACCG
This sequence comes from Streptomyces sp. NPDC090022, assembly GCF_044748145.1. NCBI lineage: Bacteria > Bacillati > Actinomycetota > Actinomycetes > Kitasatosporales > Streptomycetaceae > Streptomyces > Streptomyces sp. NPDC090022. Next base: position 121,905 of record NZ_JBIVFN010000001.1, on the reverse strand, counting down.
TGTTCACCGGTGTCTCCGGGTCGGGCAAGAGCTCGCTCGCCTTCGGCACGCTGTACGCCGAGGCACAGCGCCGGTACTTCGAATCGGTGGCGCCGTACGCCCGCCGGCTGATCCACCAGGTCGGGGCGCCGAAGGTGGACGAGGTCAGCGGACTGCCGCCGGCGGTGTCGCTGGAGCAGCGGCGCTCGGCGCCGGGGTCACGGTCCTCGGTCGGGACGGTCACCATGCTGTCCAACTCGCTGCGGATGCTGTACTCGCGGGCCGGTACGTACCCGCCGGGCGCGCCGCGCCTGGACTCCGACGCCTTCTCCCCCAATACGGCTGCCGGGGCGTGCCCTTCGTGCCACGGGATGGGCCGGACGCACCACACCACCGAGGAACTCCTGGTGCCCGACCCCTCGCTGTCGATCCGTCAGGGGGCCGTCGCCGCCTGGCCCGGGGCCTGGCAGGGCAAGAACCTGCGGGACATCCTCGACGCGCTGGGCCACGACGTGGACCGGCCCTGGCGGGAGCTGCCGGCCGAGGACCGCCGGTGGATCCTGTTCACCGAGGAGCAGCCGGTGGTGACGGTGCATCCGGTACGGGACGCCGACCGGATCCAGCGCCCTTACCAGGGCACCTATATGAGCGCGCACCGCCATGTGATGCGCACGTTCGCCGACAGCAGGAGCCCGGCGCTGCGGGCGCGCGCCGAGCGGTTCCTGACCACCGCGCCGTGCCCGGCGTGCGCCGGTCACCGGCTGCGGCCGGAGGCGCTGGCCGTGACCTTCGCGGGGCGCACGATCGCGGAGCTGGCGGCGCTGCCGCTGACCGAGCTGGACGCCGTACTGGAGCGGTCGCCGGGCGCGGCGGAGGCAGCCCGGGTGCTCACGGCGGACCTGCGCGCGCGGATCGCGCCGGTGACCGAGCTGGGCCTGGGGTACCTGAGCCTGGACCGGACCGCGCCGACCCTGTCGGCGGGCGAGTTGCAGCGGCTGCGGCTGGCGACGCAGCTGCGGTCGGGGCTGTTCGGGGTGGTCTACGTCCTGGACGAGCCGTCGGCGGGGCTGCACCCGGCCGACACGGAGGCGCTGCTGCGTGTACTGGACCGGCTGAAGGCGGCCGGGAACACGGTGTTCGTGGTCGAGCACCACCTGGACGTGGTGCGGCACGCGGACTGGCTGGTGGACGTCGGCCCGCTGGCCGGGGAGCACGGCGGGCGAGTGCTGCACAGCGGGCCGCCGCGGGCGCTGGCCGGGCTGGCGGAGTCGGCGACGGCCCGCTTCCTCTTCGGCCGTCCGGCCCGGACGCGGCGGGCGCCGCGCCCGGCGACGGGCTCGGTCCGGCTGGCCGGTGTCACGCGCAACAACCTGCGCGGGCTCGACGCCGAGTTCCCGCTGGGGGTGTTCACGGCGGTGACGGGGGTGTCGGGCTCGGGCAAGTCCACGCTGGTGGGGCAGGCGCTGGCGCGGGAGGTGGACGAGCGGATCGGGGAGGCGGACTTCCCCGTACGGCGGCTGGTGGAGGTCGACCAGAAGCCGATCGGGCGGACCCCGCGGTCCAACCTGGCGACGTACACCGGGCTGTTCGACGTGGTGCGCCGGCTGTTCACGGCGGCCCCACAGGCGCGGGCGCGCGGCTGGAAGGCGGGCCGGTTCTCGTTCAACGTGGCGGGCGGGCGGTGCGAGACCTGCCAGGGCGAGGGGTTCGTGTCGGTGGAGCTGATGTTCCTGCCCAGCACGTACGCGCCGTGCCCGGCGTGCGCGGGCGCGCGCTACGACGAGGAGACGCTCGAGGTCCGGCACGAGGGTCTGAACATCGCCGAGGTCCTGGGCCTGACGGTGGAGGCGGCGGGCGCGTTCTTCGCCGGTGTCCCGGCGGCGGCCCGCAGCCTGCGGGCGCTGGAGGAGATCGGGCTGGGCTACCTGCGGCTGGGGCAGCCCGCGACGGAGCTGTCGGGCGGCGAGGCGCAGCGCATCAAGCTGGCGACGGAGCTCCAGCGGATCCGTCGCGACCACACCCTGTACCTGCTGGACGAGCCGACGACCGGACTGCACCCGGCCGACGTGGAGATCCTGCTGGGGCGGTTGCACGGGCTGGTGGACGCCGGGCACTCGGTGGTGGTCGTCGAGCACGACATGGACGTGGTCGCGGGCGCCGACTGGGTCATCGACCTCGGGCCGGGCGGTGGCGCCGAGGGCGGCAGGGTGGTGGCCGCCGGTCCCCCGGAGGCGGTGGCCCGCGCGGCGGGCAGCCGCACGGCCGGCTACCTGGCGGCGGCGCTGCGCTGATCGCCCGGTGGCGGGCTACGCGTCGCCGGGCAGCAGACGCTGCGAGTGTTCCCGGAAGGCCCACCGCCCCTGGCTGCGCGTGAACGTCCACACCAGGTCGTGCCGGTCCGGCCAGCCCGAGGGGACGCCGAGGACGCCGTCCGCGCCGAGGGCGTGGACCAGGCGCGGGATGCCGGCGTGCTCCCAGCAGATCAGGACCGGTGCCACGGCGGCCAGGGCGGCGCGCGCGAGGGCCTTCTCCCTGCCCACGGCCAGGTCGGTGCGTACCGGCAGGCGCAGTACCTCGGCCAGGGCTGCCACCGTCTGGCGGGAGCGGGCGGGGCCGGCGGCCGCGAAGAGCGTGGCGGGCCGGGGCAGGGCGGCGCCGCGGGCGGGCGGGAAGAGCCGGGGCAGGGCCTCGGCGCGGCGCCAGCCGCGCAGGGCGAGGGAGCCGGGGTCGTCCTCGCCCTCCTCGTCCGCGCCGACGTCCCCGGCGTACGGTTGCTCCGCGTGCCGGATCACCATGATCAGCGCGTCCTTGACGGCGGTCGCCCGGGGGCCCGGCGCCGGACGGCTCCCGTCCTCGTCGGCGGCGCAGCCGGCGGCCAGCGCCAGCGGGGCGAGGGCGGCGAGCACGGTACGGCGCCGTGGTCCGGGCCCGGCGGGTCCATGGGGCATGGGGTCACTGTCGCCCACGGCTCCGGCCCCGCCGGGGTGCGGCACGTCGTACGAGCCGCTGGTCAGCCGATCGGATCAGCGCCTGCCCTTGCGCGTGGCACGCAGCCACTCCTTGTTCATGGCGGCGATCGACGGCAGCGGGATGCCCTTGGGGCAGGCGGTCGCGCACTCACCGGTCAGGGTGCAGCCGCCGAAGCCCTCGTCGTCCATCTGGGCCACCATGTCGAGGACGCGGGTCTCGCGTTCGGGCGAGCCCTGCGGCAGCACGTTCAGGTGGTTGACCTTGGCAGAGGTGAACAGCATCGCCGAGCCGTTGGGACAGGCTGCCACGCACGCGCCGCAGCCGATGCACTCGGCGTGCTCGAAGGCGTAGTCCGCGTCGGCCTTGGGGACGGCGGTGGCGTGCGCCTCGGGCGCCGATCCGGTGGGGGCGGTGATGTAGCCGCCGGCCTGGATGATCCGGTCGAAGGCGCCGCGGTCGACGACGAGGTCCTTGACGACGGGGAAGGCGGCGGCCCGCCACGGTTCGACGTCGATGGTGTCGCCGTCGGCGAAGGAGCGCATGTGCAGCTGGCAGGTGGTGGTGCGCTCGGGGCCGTGCGCGTCGCCGTTGATGACGAGGCTGCACGCGCCGCAGATGCCCTCACGGCAGTCGTGGTCGAAGGCGACGGGTTCCTCGCCGCGCAGGATGAGGTCCTCGTTGAGGGTGTCGAGCATCTCCAGGAAGGACATGTCCTTCGAGATGCCGTCGACCTCGTAGGTGGCCATGGCGCCGGGGGCGTCGGCGTTGCGCTGGCGCCAGACGCGCAGGGTGAGCTTCATGCGTAGCTCCGCTGGGTGGGGTGGACGTACTCGAAGACGAGGTCTTCGCGGTGCAGGACGGGGGCGGTGCCGGTGCCGCGGAACTCCCAGGCGGCGGCGTAGGAGAAGACGTCGTCCCGGCGGGCGGCCTCGCCGTCGGGGGTCTGGGACTCCTCCCGGAAGTGGCCGCCGCAGGATTCGGTGCGGTGCAGGGCGTCGAGGCACATCAGCTCGGCGAGTTCGAGGTAGTCGACGACGCGGTTGGCCTTCTCCAGCGACTGGTTGAACTCGGCGCCGCTGCCGGGGACCTTGATCCGGCGCCAGAACTCCTCGCGGATCTGCGGGATGCGGTCGAGTGCCTTGCGCAGGCCCTCGGCGTTGCGGGCCATCCCGCAGTACTCCCACATCAGTTCGCCGATCTCGCGGTGGAAGGAGTCGGGGGTGCGGTCGCCGTCGACGGCGAGCAGCCGCTCGATGCGGCCGGTGGTCTCGCCGACGGCGGAGACGGCTTCGGGGTGGGTGGCGTCGACCGCTTCGGCGTGCGGGTTGCGGGCGAGGTAGTCGTTGATGGTGGAGGGCAGGACGAAGTAGCCGTCGGCGAGGCCCTGCATGAGGGCGGAGGCACCGAGGCGGTTGGCGCCGTGGTCGGAGAAGTTGGCCTCGCCGATCGCGAACAGGCCGGGCACGGTGGTCTGGAGGTCGTAGTCGACCCACAGCCCGCCCATCGTGTAGTGCACGGCCGGGTAGATCCGCATGGGGACCTCGTACGGGTCCTCCGCCGTGATCCGCTCGTACATCTCGAACAGGTTGCCGTACTTCTCGGCGACCTTGGCCTTGCCCAGGCGGCGGATGGCGTCGGCGAAGTCCAGGTAGACGCCCTGGCCGGCGGGGCCGATGCCGCGGCCCTCGTCGCAGACGTTCTTGGCGGCGCGGGAGGCGATGTCGCGGGGCACCAGGTTGCCGAAGGAGGGGTAGATGCGCTCCAGGTAGTAGTCGCGCTCGCCTTCGGGGATCTCGGCCGGCGGGCGGGTGTCGCCCTTGGCCCGGGGGACCCAGATCCGGCCGTCGTTGCGCAGGGACTCGCTCATCAGGGTGAGCTTGGACTGGTGGTCGCCGGTGCGCGGGATGCAGGTGGGGTGGATCTGGGTGAAGCAGGGGTTGCCGAAGTACGCGCCGCGCCGGTGGGCCCGCCAGACGGCGGTGGCGTTGGAGTTCATGGCGTTGGTGGAGAGGTAGAAGACGTTGCCGTAGCCGCCGCTCGCCAGGACCACCGCGTCGGCGAAGTACGTGGAGATCTCCCCCGTGATCAGGTCGCGGGCGACGATGCCGCGGGCGCGGCCGTCGACGACGATCAGGTCGAGCATCTCGGTGCGGGCGTGCATCTCGACGTTGCCGGCGGCTATCTGGCGCGACAGGGCCTGGTAGGCGCCCAGCAGCAGCTGCTGGCCGGTCTGGCCGCGGGCGTAGAAGGTGCGGGAGACCTGGACGCCGCCGAAGGAACGGGTGTCCAGCAGGCCGCCGTACTCGCGGGCGAAGGGGACGCCCTGCGCCACGCACTGGTCGATGATCTCGACGGAGATCTGGGCGAGGCGGTGCACGTTGGACTCGCGGGCCCGGAAGTCGCCGCCCTTGACGGTGTCGTAGAACAGGCGGTGGACGGAGTCGCCGTCGTTGCGGTAGTTCTTGGCCGCGTTGATGCCGCCCTGGGCGGCGATGGAGTGTGCACGGCGCGGGGAGTCGGAGTAGCAGAACTGGACCACGTGGTAGCCCTGTTCGGCGAGGGTGGCGCCGGCCGCGCCGCCGGCGAGGCCGGTCCCGACGACGATGACGGTGTGGCCGCGCCGGTTGGCGGGGTTGACGAGCTTGGCCTCGAAGCGGCGGCGGTCCCAGCGCTCGGCGACGGGGCCCGCGGGGGCCTTGGTGTCGGCGATCGGGTCGCCGGTGGTGTAGTGGGCGTACTGGTTCATGGTCAGCTCACGATTCCGGTCATGACGGCGACGGGGACGGAGACGAAGCCCGCGAAGAGGATCAGTGCCAGCGCGTCGGCGACGGCCTTGAGGGCCTTGTCGCGGCGGGCGTTGCCGGCGCCGAGGGTCTGGGCGGCGCTCCAGAAGCCGTGCCGGACGTGCAGGCCGATGGCCGCCATCGCCACGATGTAGATGGTGTTGCCGTACCAGGTGGAGAAGGTCGCCAGGACGTTCTCGTACGGATGCCCTTCCCAGGCCCGCTCGTTGACGGTGAGCGTGGTGAGGTCGAGCAGGTGCCAGACGATGAACAGGCCGACGATGATCCCGCCCCAGCGCATGGTGCGGGTGGCGTAGCTGGCCCGGCGGCGCTTGTGGGCGTACTTGACCGGGCGGGCCTTGATGTCGCGGCGGCTGAGCTGGTAGGCGGAGACGGCGTGGGCGACGACCGCGGCGAGCAGGACGACGCGGGCGATCCACAGCCCCCAGTGGCTGTGCAGGAACGGTTCGCCCATGTGCCGCAGCCAGTGGGCGTAGCCGTTGAAGTCCTCGGGGCCGAAGAAGATCTTCAGGTTGCCGAGCATGTGCACGACGAGGTACGCGAGCATGATCAGCCCGGACACCGCCATCACGGTCTTCTTGCCGACGGTGGAGTCCCAGAGCGTGCGCGTGATGGACGGCCGTCGGCCCGTCCGCGTTGCCAGAGCCATGCGGAAAACGGTAGGTACGCGGGTCCCGAAAGGTCCAAGACATGGTGGAGCTCATCTTGATAGGCACTGCCTATCCAAGGCGGTAGCCTGGGGGAATGCAGTTCCAGCAGCTCGTGTACTTCGTGGCCGTCGCCGAGACCCGGCACTTCACCCGGGCCGCGGAGCGGGTGCATGTGGCGCAGCCGTCGCTGTCGCAGCAGATCAAGGCGCTGGAGCGGGAGCTGGGGGCGGAGCTGTTCAGCCGGGCCCGGGGGAACGTGGGGCTGACGGACGCGGGCGAGGCACTGCTGCCCCTGGCCCGCCGGATCCTGGCGGACGCGGACACGGCGCGCCTGGAGGTGCAGGAGCTGGCGCAGCTGCGGCGGGGCCGGGTGCGGCTGGGGGCGACGCCGAGCGTGTGCACGGGCCTGCTGCCGGACGTCCTGCGCGCCTTCCACACGGCTCATCCCGGGGTGGAGCTGCTGATCGAGGAGAGCGGTTCGCTGGACCTCGTACGGGAGCTGGCGCGCGGGGCCCTGGACCTGGCGCTGATCGCGCTCCCGCTGCCGCCGGCGGCGCCCGCGCTGACCACGGTGGAGCTGCTGACGGAGGACCTGGTGGTGGTGTCCTCGGCGGAGCTGCCACCGCCGGGCGGTGGCGGGCCGCTGAGCATCCGGGGGCTGCGGGACGAGCCGATGGTGATGTTCCGGCACGGCTACGACCTGCGGGAGCTGACGGTGGCGGCGTGCCGCGCGGAGGGCTTCGAGCCGGCGTTCACGGTGGAGGGCGGCGAGATGGACGCCGTGCTCGGCTTCGTCCGGGCGGGCCTGGGGCTGGCGGTGGTCCCGGCGATGGTGGTGGACACGGCCGGCCCGGGGCTGCGCGCGACGGCGCTGGCGGGCTCACCGCTGCGCCGCACGATCGCCCTGGCCCACCGCACGGACGTGGCCCCGCCGCGGGCGGCGCGCGAGCTGAAGCGGATCCTGGTGGGCTGAGTCGCTCTGCGGGGGCCTGGACCGGGGCCTGGACCGGCCTGGACCGGGGCCTGGCCCTGGTCCGGTCCCGGCCCCTGGTCATGGTCCGGCCTGGTCCGGGTCCTGGTCATGGTCCGGCCTGGTCCGGGTCCTGGCCCTGGTCCGGCCCCTGGTCATGGTCCGGGACCGAAGCCTGGTCCGGGTCTTGGTCCGGGGGCCTGGTCCGGCCCCGATTGGTCCTACCCGGGGCCGCCGATGGCGTGGCGGGGGGGGCGGGGCCGCCGATGGGGGCCCGGCTATCGCCGGGCGGCTCGCAGGGCCGTATCGGTGTCGCGCAGGAGTCCGGGGGCGAGGCTGCGGTGGAGTGCGGCGAGCGGCGGCCACCAGACGCGGCCGAAGGGCCGGCGGTAGTGCAGGAAGGTGGCCAGCGACACGCGTCCGGGGGGTGTGCTGATGAGGAGGTTGCCGGCCAGGAACCAGGAGGCGGCCTCGAGACGGATCCAGTCCTCACCGCGGCCGGCGATCCGCCATCCGGCGACGGTGTCCGGCGACGGCCCCCGGCGGAGGTGCATGCCGAGCAGGCCGCGCCAGATCAGCCGTTCGCCGGGGGTGGGAACGTCTCCGAACATCGCCCGGGCCCACCGCTCCGGCGTCGCGGTCGCGTCGGTGGCGAGGGTGAACAGGTCGGCGTAGTCGATGACGGGCACCGAACCGAGCGCGAGGACGGACGGGGGGATCTGGTGCGTTCCGACCGCGCGCTCGACCGCGCGCCCGGCCCCACGCCCGGCCCCACGCCCGGTTCCACGCTCGGCCTCACCGGCGGCCGGTGGACACGGAAGGTCCCGCTCACGCCATGCGCGTTCCCACTGGCGCGTCAGTGCCGGATAGACGATGAGGTGGCGCAGCGGCCTGATGGCGGCCAGATAGAGCCGTCCGCGCAGGCCATGGGGCTTGACCAGGACCGCCATCCGCAGCTCGTGTTCACCGCCGTCGGTCGGCACCCACCCGAGGTGCATGACCGCGTGAACGGTCTTGTTCGCCAGCTCGTCGGCCGATTCGTCGCCCAGGCTGAAGACCGGGGTGAGGGGGCCGCCGTCCGCGACCGGGCCGCCCGTGGCGTCGCGAAGGTCGTGCGGCAGGCGCTCGCGCAGCGAGCGGCCCCGCGGCGCGGTGCCCGCCTCGGCTCTGTCCCACCCGAGGAGCGCACCGAGCGTGCGGCGCACGGCGAACAGGAACCGGGACGGTCCCGGCTGCTGCTCGGGCCCGCCGTTCGCGTGGATCGCGGCGCACATCGCGGGGAAGTCGTCCGGGCCGCCGCCCGGGGTGCGGATGGCCCACACGTCTTCCAGCCGGAAGTCGCGGGTGAGTTCGTGGATCCGCCACGGCCGGCCGGTGTGCTCTGCGTCAGGAACCTTCATGCCATCACTCCATCGCTGCATCCGATATACGGTGGCGTATAGAACGAGGCTAGGCCGTTTATACGGTTGCGTATACACGGTCGCGAGGTGAGGCAGGACACACCGTGGGCGCTACCCGCACTCCGCGCGAGAGATGGATCGAGGAGGGGCTCCAGGCGCTGTCCGACGGCGGCCCGGACGCCGTCCGCATCGAAGCGCTGGCCAAACGCCTGGGCGTCACCAAGGGCGGCTTCTACGGATACTTCGCCGACCGCGAGGCGCTTCTCGAGGCGATGCTGGACACCTGGGAACGCGAGAGCACCGACGACGTGCTCCAGCGCATCGAGGAGGAGGGCGGCGACCCGAAGACCAAGATCCGCCGCGCGGGCGCGCTCACCCTCTCGGACGACCGCCTGCTCCCCATCGACCTGGCGGTCCGCGACTGGGCGAGACGCGATGCGGCGGTAGCCGAACGGCTGCGGCGGGTCGACAACCAGCGGATGGCCCTGCTCCGGGACATGATCGGCACGTTCTGCTCCGACTCCGACGAGGTCGAAGCGCGCAGCCTGCTCGCGTTCTGCGCGGCGATCGGTGCGCACTTCCTCGCCGCCGACCACGGCGGCCGCACCCGCGCCCAGGTCCTCACCCGCGCCGCCGACCTGCTGCTCGACATCGCGCACCCGGAGCCCGCGCCGCACGGGCGGGGAGCAGCGGACCGGCACGGCTGAGCGAAGGCCCGACCGGGCCCTCACAGCCTCCATGACCCCTGACGGCCGGGCCGCCCGTACGCGCCCGTCGCCGCCCTGACACCGGGCCGCCGCGGCCCGGCCGGGCGGGTGACCGGACGAATTCAGGCCGGGCGCATTCAGGCCGGGCGTATCGGGAGGACGCCGTCGAGGCCGGTGGCCAGCATGGCGAAGGCACGGTCGGCGTCGGCGAGCGCATCCGGCAGGGCCTCGGCGGCACTCGCACCGGCGGCCATGCGCGCCCAGTTCGCCAGACCCAGCTCATGGCGTGCCGCCACCAGGTGCACGGCGGACAGGCGCGCGGTGAACGCGGGGACGCCCTCCGCCTCCAGGGCCTCGGCGAGCAGCTCCACCTCCCGCTCGGTGTAGTGGGCCACGCGGGCGCGCAGGCTGCCGGTGCCGTACAGCAGCCGCATGAAGTCCACGATGTCGGGCAGGTCCGACAGCCCCGTGGCGGGGTCGTGCGCGGCCAGCGCGGCCGTGTAGTGCGCGTGCACGGCGCCGACCGGGGTCAGTCCGGCCGGACGCTCCCGCACCACCCGGGCGGCCTCGTCCTGATGGTCGGCGAACCGGTCCAGCACCAGGTCCTCCTTGGTGGGGAAGTACCGGAACAGGGTCGGCTTCGAGACCTCCGCGGCGGCGGCGACGTCCGCCACCGAGACCGCGTCGAAGCCGCGCTCCAGGAACAGTTCCAGCGCGGTGGCGGCCAGGTGGCGGCGGGTGCGCAGCTTCTTGCTCTCCCGCAGGCCCGGGGTGTTCGTCGTCTCCATGTCTCCAGCGTAGCAGAAATCAGTTCCCGAGTTATTTTTGTGACTGGGTTGCATTTTCTGGTGGCGGGTGCTCTCCTGGATGCATCGCACCGGGCCGGTGAGGGGCCGGCCCGACGAGGAGGGGAAGTCCGTCATGAACGGCGCACTGCACGATGCGATGGACGCCGCCGTGGACGACGCGGCGAACGACGCGGTGGACGACGTGGTGAACGACGCGGTGGACGACGCGGTGATCGTGGGCGCCGGACCGACCGGTCTGACACTCGCCTGTGACCTGGCCCTGCGGGGCCTGACGCCGAGGGTCCTGGACCGCCGCGAGGCGCCGCACCGAGAATCGCGCGGCAAGACGCTGCGACCGGGAGCCCTCGAGGTGTTCGAGCGGCTCGGGGTCGCCGACCGGATCACCGCCGTCGGCCGCTCGCACCAGGTCCTGCGCAAGTACTTCGACGGTGCGCACGCCGCGGACACTCCCGTCGAGGGCCTGTGTCTGATCGGCCAGTGGCAGGTGGAGGAGGCGCTGCGCGAGCGGCTGGCCGAGCTGGGTGTCCGGGTCGAGTTCGGAGCCGAGGTCACCGGGATCGGCCAGGACGCGGACGGGGTGAGCACGACCCTGGCCGACGGCCGCTCACTGCGGTCCGGGTACCTGGCCGGGTGCGACGGCGGGCGCAGCACGATGCGCAAGCTGCTGGGCATCCCCTTCGAGGGGCACGGCGGGGGCGAGCAGTCCATGGTGGTCGGCGATGTCCGGGCGCCGGGCCTAAGCCGGGAGTACTGGCATCAGTGGTTCACCTCCGACGGCGGCGCCATGCTGCTCTGCCCGATACCGGGCACCGACTCCTTCCAGCTCCAGGCCTCGCCCGAGGCCGACGCCGAGGGCCGTCCGCTGCCGCCGTCGCTGGAAGGTTTCCAGCGGCTGTTCGACCGCCATGCCCGGATGCCGGGCATCCGCCTGGCGGACGCCACCTGGCTGTCGACCTGGCGGGCCAACGTCCGGATGGCCGGCCGGATACGGGAGGGCCGCACCTTCCTCGCCGGTGACGCGGCGCACGTCCACCCGATAGCCGGCGGCTTCGGCATGAACACCGGTATCGAGGACGCCGCCGCCCTGGGCCGCGCCCTGGGCGGCGAGACCTCCCTGGAGGCCTACGAGGCCGACCGCCTCCCGGCCGCGGCGCACCTGCTGGCCCACACCAGCGCGCGGATGGAGCGCGTGGTCGCGGCGGTGGCGACACCGGGCACGGGCGTCGAGGCCGGACTGGACTGAAGCGGGCCCGAACCGCGGGGCGGGCCCTGCCGGCCGAGGGACACGAACCGTGGGGGCGCCCTGTCGGCCTAGGAGGGGGAGTCCGAGAGGGACAGGGCGTGGATGCGGTCCGCGGCGCCGGGGCGGGCGTAGTACCAGCCCTGAGCGGTGTCGCAGCCGAGGGCGCGGAGCTGGGCGGCCTGGGCCCCGGTCTCCACACCCTCGACCGTGACGGCGAGTTCGAGACTGTGGGCCAGGGCCACGATGCCCTCGACGATCTTCACGTCCACGGGGTCGGCGGGCTGCTGCTGCATACCGCGGGTGAAGGAGCGGTCCAGCTTCAGCACGCTGACGGGCAGGCGGCGCAGATTGGCCAGGTTGGAGTAGCCGGTGCCGAAGTCGTCGAGGGCGATGTCCACGCCCAGGGCGGCGAGTCGGCGCAGCGGTTCCAGGAGTTCGTCATCGGCGCCTATCAGCGCGGACTCGGTGACCTCCAGGCACAGGGAGCCCGGTTCGAGACCGGACTTCTCCAGGACCGCCACCGTGTCCGCGACCAGGCCGGGGTGGTGCAGCTGCATCGGGGAGAGGTTGACGTTGATGCGCAGGGGGCCGCCGTGCTCGCGCTGCCAGTTGCGGGCCTGGCGGACCGCCTCCTCCAGCACCCAGCGGCCCAGCGGCACGATCAGGCCGGTCCGCTCGGCCAGCGGGATGAAGCGGTCCGGGCCCAGCACCCCGTACTGCGGGTGGGACCAGCGCACCAGTGCCTCCGCACCGTAGACGCTGCCGTCGTGCATGTCGACCAGGGGCTGGTACTCGACGAAGAACTCGCCGCGTTCCAGGGCTCCCGGCAGCGCGTTGGTCAGCCCGTGGCGGGTGATCGCGCGGGCGTCGGCCTCCGCGTCGGCGAACTCGAAGCGGTTGCCGCCCGCCGCCTTGGCCCGGTACATGGTGATGTCGGCGCTGCGCAGCACCTCGGCCGGGGTGCGCTCGCCCGCCGGGCCCTCGACGATGCCGATGCTGCCGCGCACGGTCAGCTCGCGGCCCTCCAGGCGGATCGGCGCGGCGAGCGCGCCGAGGATGCGCATCGCCAGCTCGGTCACCTTCTGTTCGGTGTCCGGGCCGGTGGTCAGGGCCACGAACTCGTCGCCGCCGAGCCGGGCGACGACCTCGCCGGGGCCCGTCGCGCAGCTCTGCAGCCGGTCGGCGACCTCCACCAGCAGCCGGTCCCCCGCCGAGTGGCCGAGGCTGTCGTTGACCGCCTTGAAGCCGTCGAGGTCCAGGTAGCACAGCCCGAAGCGGGAGCCGGGGTCGACGGGGGCGGCGCTGCCGATGGCCTTCTCCAGCCGTTCGAAGAACAGCGTCCGGTTGGGCAGGCCGGTGAGCGCGTCGTGGGTGGCCTCGTAGCGCAGCCGGAGGTTCAGCAGGCGCCGTTCGGTGGTGTCCTCCATGAGGGCCAGCTGGTACTGCGGGCGGCCGTCCGCGTCGCGCAGCAGCGACACCGTCAGGTTGGTCCACAGGACGGTGCCGTCGTGCCGGTAGTACGGCTTCTCGGCCCGGTAGTGCTCACGCTCGCCGCGCACCAGCTCGCCGTACATCCGCCAGACGTTCGGGGCGTCGTCGGGGTGTCCCCACTCGCTGACGTTGCGGCCCCGGACGTGTCCGTCGAGCCCGCCGAACATCTGCAACAGCGCGTCGTTGACCTCCAGGATGTTGCCCTCGAGGTCGGCGATGCCGATCCCGACGGCGGCGCCCTCGAAGACCGCGCGGAACCGCTCCTCGCTGGCGTGCAGGGCCTCCTGGGCGTCGGTGCGCGCGGTCAGCGTGGAGCGCGCGATGGCCTCCTGCTCCCGCAGGGTGCGATCGCGCAGGGCGCGGGCGAACCCGGCCGCGATGCCGTGCTGGAGGCGGGCGCAGCGGGCCCGGTAGTCCTCGGAGTCCTCCGGGCCCGCGCCGTCGGGCCCGCAGTAGAGCACCAGGTACGAGTCGACCACACCGAGCGTGCCGGCGAGGGCCTCGGGGTCGGTGCAGTGCACGGCGACGAGTTCGCCGCCGACCCGCTGGCCCACGGCGGGGTCGAACGGCCGGGCGTGCAGGGCCTCGCACAGGGTGCGGGCCAGCGGCACCAGGTGCCGCTCGAACTCGGGCCGGGTCAGCGAGGTGGCGGTGACCGGGAAGATGGCCCGGCTCCAGATGGTCGCGAAGCGCCCGATCCGGTCCTCCAGGTCCGCCGGCGGCGACTCGGCAGCCGGCGCCTGGGCCGCCGGTGCCTTCTGTGGCGTCTGCGCCGCCTGCGCCGTCTGTGCCGGGATTCTCACGCCTTGCGTCCCACTCCTGCGAAGCCGGAGAAGGCGTAGGGATCCTCGGCGGGATCGACGGCACCCGTGCCGTCCGGCCGCCAGCTCGGCATCGGGACCAGGCCCGGTTCGACCATCTCGAAGCCGTCGAAGAAGCGGACGATCTCCGTGCCGGTGCGCATGACGAGCGGGTTGCGGATGTCACGGTAGATACCGACGACGCCGCCGGCGGTCTCCTGGGAGGCCGGGATGCCCTCGTAGGAGGCGTGGGTGAGGATCAGCAGGCTCCCGGGGGCCAGCGCGTCGCGCAGCTCGGCGACGGCGGCGTACGGCTCGTCGGCGTCCTCCAGGAAGTGCAGGACCGCCACGAGCAGCAGGGCGACGGGGCGGCTGAAGTCCAGCAGGCGCTCGGCCTCGGGGCTGCTCAGCACGGACTGCGGCTTGCGCAGGTCGGCCGCGGCGATCCCGCTGTTGTCGTCACCGGCCAGTACCGCCCGGCTGTGGGCGACGGCGACGGGGTCGTGGTCGACGTAGACCACGCGCGCGCGGTCCGTCTCGGCCTGGGCGATCTCGTGGACGTTGCCGAACGTGGGAATGCCGGAGCCGATGTCGAGGAACTGGGTGATGCCCTCGGCGACGGCGTGCCGCACGGCACGGCGCATGAATGCCCGGTTGGCCTGCATGATCTTGGGCAGGCCGGGCAGGAATTCCATGGCCCTGCGGGCCGCCTGGCGGTCGACCTCGAAATTGTGCGAGCCGCCCAGGTAGTAATCGTAGATCCGCGACACGCTCGGCACCGATATGTCGATGCCTGGCGGGGCCCAGGCGGGGCGCTCCATCGAGGTCTCCAAGCCGTAGTCATCTGCGGTCGGACGGGTGTCCGAGCCGAATGTACTGATCATTCCTCAACGGAGCGAGCAAAAGCGGAAATTGGCGATCCGTTCTTCGTCACACACCAAAGGCCGGTGCGGGCCCGCCGCCCGGTTTGGCCGAAACCGACAAATCCCTTTTGGGATTTGACCGGCACGGGAGCGGCACCGCTCCGTCTCTGGCTCAAACCTCTCTCGACACAACATCGCCCGTTCGGGCGAACCGCTGCCGCGCGCGGCGTGCGCGAGCGCGCTCCGGCCCATGATCCCCGCGTGAACAGAGCCTGTGCCAGGCACTTACTGGCGGTCCCGGTCCTGCTGTGGGCAGCGTTGTCCGCGGTGCCCGCCGTGGCCGATAGCTGCGCCTACGCGACGATCGACTCGGGCGCCGGGGGCAGCTCGACCGCCCTGGTCGCGGCCGCCGGAGGCGGCGGCCGGTGGGGTGGCCATGGTGGCGGACGTCACGGCAATCCCCGCCATCAGGAGGGCCGTCACCACGGCGGTCACCGGCCCTGCCCGCCGCCTCCCCCGCCGTGCCCCACGCCCCCGCCGAAACCGACGCCGAAACCGACGCCCAAGCCCACGCCGAAGCCGACGCCGACGCCGACGGCCCCGACGCCGACCCCGGCGCCGCCGAAACCCACACCCACGCCCCCGCCCCCCGCGCCGAAGCCGCCACCGCCGAAGCCGGCGCCCGAGCCGCCGCAACCCGCCGCTCCCCCGCCGGCCGCCGCCAGGCCCGCGCCCGCCCCGGCGCCCCGGGTCCGCCGGGCTCCTGCACCGCCCCCCGCGCCGCAGGCCACCCCGCCACCGCCACTGCCCGCCCCGTCGAAGAAGCCGGTGGCCCGTCCCGCGTACCGCGCGGAGCACCGCAAACCGGCGGAACACCACATCTCGCCGGTCACCTTCACCCTGCTCACCGCGGCCCCCGCGATCGTGGCCGTCGTCGCCCTGCGCCCGCGCTAGCCCCGTCTTCTCGGCCGCCCGTAGCCCGCCGCCCACCGCCCCTTGGAGCTCCCTTGTCGGAATGGCTGGTCCTGACCCTCGCCATGGCCGCGGCCTGCGCCGTGGTGCTCTCCGTCGTCTTCCTCCGCCACCGCCGGATCGGTGAGGACGACGACCCCAGCGAGACCCCGGACGTCATCGAGTACATGACGATGATGATCGGCGTGATCTACGCGATCGTGCTGGGCCTGGCCATCGCGGGCGTCTGGGAGGCCCGCGGGGCCGCCCAGGAGTACGTACGCCAGGAGGCCCAGGCCCTGCACGAGGTGCACGCCCGCGCCCAGGCCTACCCGCCCGAGGTGCGGGCGAAGATCCGCGGTGACGTCGACGCGTACGTGTCGTACGTGGTCACCAAGGAGTGGAAGGCAATGGCCGATCACGGTGCCGTCACAGCACGGGGCACCGAGCTGCTGGAACGTATCCGCCGGGACGTGACCGACTACGAGCCGCAGACCGATCACGAGGGGCAGGCCTACCAGCCCCTGGTGGACCAGGTGGGCGCCGCCGACGACGCCCGCAGCGCGCGGGCGGGCAGCGCCGGCGACACCATGCCCGGAGTGGTGTGGTTCGGTCTGATCGCCGGCGCGCTGGTGACGGTCGGCATGGTCTTCGCCCTCCAGATCCGGCGCTCGTTCCGGGAACTGCTGCTGGCCGGGCTGTTCAGCGCGCTCATCGCCTTCCTGCTGTTCCTGATCTGGGACTTCGACGCACCGTTCGGCCGGGGCATCGCCGCCACCGCCGAACCCTTCTTCCACCACTTCCCGCAGGCGGCACCGGGCGACTGAGGGCGGGTGCCGTACGGCGGCGCGGCCCGCCGCCGTACGGCACCGCCCGGCCGCCCGGTAAACCGGGGACGGTCCCCGCGTCCCCGGTTCGGCCCACACGTATGCCCCATTCGCCCGCTCCTGATCGCGGGTCACCCCCGGTCGCCCTAGCGTGGCCGTGATCGAGGAGCACGACCCCCCACGTGCGGAAACGGTTCCGCAGCTGCCCCTCGGGGAACCGGAGATCAGCAATGGGTGCGATACGTACCTCAGCCACAGCCCTGTTCAGCGCCGGCGCCGCGGGAGGCCTCCTCGTCCTCGGCGCCCTCGGCATGCCCGCCGGAGCGACCGGCATCCCGCCGGGCGCGCCGGTCACGTCGTTCGGCTTCGCCATCACCCCGTCGACGGTGGCGCCGGGCGGCCAGGCGGTGCTCTCGGTCACCGGCTGCAACGCCGCCTACGCCACGGTCTCCTCCGGGGTGTTCGACTCCGTCAGCATCCCGCGCGGCCAGACCGTCCGGGTCACCGTGGACCGCGACGCCCGCCGCGGAGCGCTGTACTCCGTCTCCTTCACGTGCAACGGCGAGACCGGCTCCACCGACCTCACCATCACCGGTGGCAACTCCACCCCCACGACCAGCTCGACCGACGTGGCACGCCCCGTCAACTCGGTCGCCCCGGTCGTGACCCCCCTCGCGACCGGGGCCGTCACCACGGCCGTCCCGCCGGCACCCACGCGTGCCGTCACCGCGACGGCCGGTGCGGTGCGCGGTGGTCTGGGCGGCAGTGCGGGTTCCATCGACGCCCGCGAGATCGGCGCGGGCGCGGGCCTGTTCCTCGTCTCGGCCGCGGGGACGGCGTACATGATCAGGCGCCGCTCGCGCGTCCGGGGTCAGCACTAGAAGCGAAGCGTGTCCGCCGCACCGCCGGGGGGGCCCGCGGGCCCCCCCCGGGGGGGGGGGGGGGCGGGGGGGCGGCCGGGCCGGCCGCCGCGGGGGGGGGGGGGGGGGGGCGGGGCCGCGGGCGGGGGGGGGGGGGCGCGCGGGGGGGGGCCCGCCGGGGGGGCCCCCCCCCCCGGGGGGCCCCCGGGGCCCCGGGGGGGGCCCCGGGGGGCCACCGGCGGATACCGGGGCCCTTCGACCGGGGAGGTCCGTCCGGTCAGGCCCGGCCGCGGGCCGGGCGGCGGCGCATCACGTGGATGCCCGCGCCGATGGCCGCGGTACCGACGAGGCCTCCGCCGATGGCGGTCTCGGCGGCGGACGGGCCGAAGGAGCCGCCGAGGCCGCCCTGCGCGCCGTTGCCGTCGAGGACGCGGAACCGGGCCGTGGCGACGAGGGGGCTGTCGTTGCACTTGACCTGGAGCGTCTTGTTGCCCGGGGAGGCGTGGTTGTTGATGCGGACCGTCGCGAAACCGATGGACCCCGGCGAGAGGTCCCGCGGCGGAAAGTTGCCCGGCGAGCTGACGGAACCGCCGCGGCCGCAACCGCTCGCGCTCACCTGCATCGTGGAGCCCTGGTGCACGGCGAACGGATTCACCGAGACGTTGCTGGGACCGCTGCCGCCGAAACCGCCGGTGCCCCCGGGTCCCGGAGGGTCCGCCGCGGCGAGCGGAGCACTGAGTCCGACGGCGGCGAAGGCCGCCGCCGTCACTAC
The DNA here is from genome assembly GCF_044748145.1 of Streptomyces sp. NPDC090022. Lineage (NCBI taxonomy): Bacteria > Bacillati > Actinomycetota > Actinomycetes > Kitasatosporales > Streptomycetaceae > Streptomyces > Streptomyces sp. NPDC090022. Next base: position 103,809 of record NZ_JBIVFN010000001.1, on the reverse strand, counting down.
GAGAGCGCGAAATGCACGCATGGTGGAACCTCCAGCGGGAAGCGCCCCGGAGCGGTGGCCCGGGATGATCGACGAGAACGCCTCCCATGAGGAACCCTCGGGGCGGCCCGCAACCAGCGCATGTCCGTCTTTGGGCCGCCCGGTTGAGCGACACGCCGGGGCGTGCCCGGCGGCACTGACGGATCCGCAGGTCACGACCCGTCAGCGATTCGTGTGATGAATACCTGGATGGCCGCACCCCTTCCGGCCCCGGCTCCCCCGCCCGGCCCTCCCGCAGCCACGCCCCCTCCACGCCCCCTCCACGCCCCCGCGCCGCCCCGTTTCCCGCCCCGGACGCCCGCGCGCCACCCGTTCGCCCTTCCCCGATCGCCGTCCCGGGCGCGCGGACTTACCGTGCGGGAAGAAGGGCGTACCGGGGTGGGACACAGAACGCGGGTCGGGACCCCCGCGTCGGGAAGGGAAAACAACTGATGCTGAGCGAGGACGAGACGGGGAAGCCACGCAGACGCTCACCATGGGGTGTGATCGCCCTGGTCATGCTCACCGGCCTCGCCATGGTCCGGAACGGGGCGGACGCCGACGACGGGCCCCCGCAGCCCGCCGCCGCGGCCAGGGTCGACGTGCGCGCCGATCAGCTGCCTGCGAATCCGCCCGTGCCACCGGCGGACCTGGAGGTGCTGGACCACTCGTCGGTCCAGCGCATCCGCATCGCCGACATCAACGTCGACGCGCCGGTGATGACGGTCGGGCTGGACGCCCAGGGCTGGATCGACGCGCCCCCGCCGCAGGACCCGAATCTGGCCGGCTGGTACCTCAACGGCATCTCGCCGGGCCAGCGCGGCTCGTCGGTGATCGTGGGGCACGTGGACAACGCGCAGGGCCCGGCGGTCTTCTTCGGCCTGGGATCGATCCGCAAGGGCAACCGGATCGAGGTGGAGCGGTACGACGGGCGCACGGCGGTGTTCGAGGTGTACGGCGTGGAGGTGTTCGCCAAGAACGCCTTCCCCGGGTCGCGGGTGTACGGGGACACCGGGCACCCGGAGCTCCGGGTGATCACGTGTGGCGGTGGCTACTCCAAGGGCCGGGGCTACGACGGCAACGTGGTCGTCTTCGCCCGGATGGTGCAGGCCCGCTGAGGCGACGCCACCGCGACGCCACCGCGGCGCCGCCTCCACGCCGGCTCGGCGGCCTCACTCCTGCCGCCGTCGCCACCGTCGCCGCCCGCCCGGCCTCACTCCTGCCGTCGGCGCCGCCGTCGCACGCCCGGCGTCACAGCTGCGCGCCGGCCGGCGGCAGGGTCAGCCGGTAGCCCCGCTCCAGCAGCTGCGGAAGGTAGGTCCGCAGGGCCTGGACGCTCTGCGAACGGTCGCCGCCCGCGTCGTGGTTCAGCACGATCACGCCGGGGGCGGCGCCCTTGAGGACCCGCGAGACGATCGTGGTGGTGCCGGGCTCCTTCCAGTCCAGGGTGTCCACCGTCCAGGCCATCGGTTCCATGCCGAGTTCGGCGCCGATCTCGAACGCGGCGCGGTTCCAGGCCCCGAACGGCGCGCGGAACCACGGGGGCGCCTGGCCGGTCGTCTTCTCGACCAGGTCGCTGGTCCGGGCGATCTCGGCGGCGAGGTCGGGCCGGCTGAGCTTGGTGAGCAGCGGATGGGTCCACGTGTGGTTGCCGATGACGTGCCCTTCGGCGACCATCCGGCGTACCAGGTCGGGGCGTTCGGCGACCATCTCGCCGCACACGAAGAACATCGCGCGCACCCGGTGGTGCGCGAGGGTGTCCAGGATTCCCGGGGTGTAGCGGGGATCGGGCCCGTCGTCGAAGGTGAGCACCATGCTGCTCGCGTAGGCCGGGGTGGCGGGGAGCTCCAGGATCGGCCGGGTCCGGGGGGTGAGCGGCCGGTTCGCGGTCCGGCGCGCGGGCCCCTCGGAGGTCATGGGCTGCAGCCGGTACGCCGTACCGGGCGCGCCCTGGGGCGGCAGGACGGCGGCGGCTCCGGGCGCGCCGGCACCGGCCGCGCCGCCCGCCGGGCCGGGGGCGCCGGGCGGACCGGACGGCCCGCCGGACGTCGCGAGGGCCCCGGCACGGCCGGGGTTGCCCGCCTCGCCCCCGGTGAGCATGCCCGACGCCGCCGCGATTCCGAGGAAGACGGCGGAGCGCAGGAGTACGCGCCGCCCCACTGTCGGCTCGTCATTTTTCATTACTACTACGTATCAACGAGATCGCCGCGGATGTCGAGAGGCGCGTTCGCGGGCGCGCGCCCCCACCCGGTCGGAGCAGCGGCGTTCCCCGGACGGGACGGGGCGCAGGGCACCATGAGGGGCATGAGCGAGAACTTCCGTACCCGTGTCCTCGACGTCACCACCGGAGCCGACGAACGGGTCCACGACCTGACCTCCGCCTGCGCCGGCTTCCTCGCGGACGTGGCGGCCGGCCGCGACGGGCTGCTGAACGTGTTCGTGCCGCACGCCACGGCCGGCGTGGCCGTCATCGAGACCGGCGCGGGCAGCGACCACGACCTGCTGGCCGCCCTCGCCGACCTGCTGCCCGCCGACGACCGCTGGCAGCACCGGCACGGCAGCCGCGGCCACGGGCGTGACCATGTGCTCCCCGCCCTCGTGCCGCCGCACGCGACCCTGCCGGTGGTCGGGGGCGAACTGGCCCTGGGGACCTGGCAGTCGGTCTGCCTGGTGGACACCAACCGGGACAATCCCCAACGGCAGGTACGGCTGTCCTTCCTCGGCCAGTAGCCGGGCCGGTCACCCGGGCCGTCCAGCCGGGCCGGACAGCCGGGCCGGACAGCCGGGCCGGACAGCCGGGCCGGACAGCCGGGCCGGTCAGCCGCGGCGGACCAGCGGGAACGGCAAGGTCTCGCGGATCGTCAGACCGGTGAGGAACATGACCAGGCGGTCCACCCCGATACCGAGACCGCCGGTGGGCGGCATGGCGTACTCCAGTGCGTCCAGGAAGTCGTTGTCGATCTCCATCGCCTCCGGGTCGCCGCCCGCGGCCAGCAGCGACTGGGCGGTCAGCCGGCGGCGCTGCTCGACCGGGTCGGTCAGCTCCGAGTAGGCGGTGCCCAGCTCCGTGCCGAAGGCGACCAGGTCCCAGCGCTCGGCCAGCCGCGGATCCTTGCGGTGCTGGCGGGTCAGCGGGGAGACGTCGGTGGGGAAGTCCTTGTAGAAGGTCGGCAGGGTCGTACGCTCCTCCACCAGCCGCTCGTACATCTCCAGCACCACGTCGCCCCGGGTGTCCTCCGGAGCGTGCGGCACTCCGGCCCGGTCGCACAGCCGCCGCAGCACGTGTTCCTCGGTGTCGGCGTCGACCTCCTCGCCGAGCGCCTCGCCGATCGCCCCGTACATCGTCTTGACCGGCCAGGTCCCGGAGATGTCGTGGACGACGAGCTTCCCGTCCGGATCGGCCTTGTGCGCGACCGGCGAGCCGAAGGCGGCGGTGGCCGCGCCCTGGATCAGTTCGCGCGTGAGGTCGAGCATGACGTCGTAGTCGGCGAAGGCCTGGTAGGCCTCCAGCATGGTGAACTCGGGGTTGTGCTTGTAGGAGACGCCCTCGTTGCGGAAGGTGCGGCCCATCTCGAAGACCTTCTCCATCCCGCCCACGCACAGCCGCTTGAGGTAGAGCTCGGGTGCGATCCGCAGGTAGAGGTCCAGGTCGTAGGCGTTGATGTGGGTGCGGAAGGGCCGGGCGTTGGCGCCGCCGTGGATCTGCTGGAGCATCGGGGTCTCGACCTCCAGGTAGCCGCGGTCCAGCAGTCCCCGGCGCAGCGCCTGGACGGCCGCCGAGCGGGCCCGGACCACGTCGCGCGCCTCCGGGCTGGCGACCAGGTCGAGGTAGCGGCGGCGGACCCGGGCCTCGGGGTCGGCCAGGCCCTTGCGCTTGTCGGGCAGCGGGCGCAGGCACTTGCCGGTCAGCTGCCAGGAGCGGACCACGACCGACAGCCGGCCGCTGCGGCTCGCGCCGACCTCGCCGCTCGCCACCACGTGGTCGCCGAAGTCGACCTCCGCGGTGAAGGCGTCCAGGGCGGCGGGGCCGGACTCCTCGCGCGTGAACATCAGCTGGAGGTCGCCGGACCAGTCGCGCAGGACGGCGAAGACCACGCCGCCCAGGTCGCGTACGACCATCACGCGCCCCGCGACGGTCACCTCCTGCCCGGTACGGGTCCCGGGCAGGGGCCCGGGATGCGCCGCCCGCAGCTGGGCGACCGTGTGCGTGCGCTGCGGGATGCCCACGGGGTACGGGTCGGTGCCCTGCGCGATCAGCCGTTCCAGCTTGCGGTGGCGGACCCGGACCTGCTCCGGCAGGCGCTCGGCGGCCGGTCCCGCGCCCTCCTGCGCCACGGCCTCCAGGCCCAGCGAGTCGATCGGCGGCAGCCCCGCGGTGGTGACCGGGGCGGTGACCCCGCGGGGATGGCCGTTGCCCCACAGCTTGCGCAGGCTCGGTACGGAGACGAAGCCCTCGGCGACCCCGGAGGCCAGGCTCACCCGCGCGAGTGAACCGGCGTCCTGGTAGCAGAGGAACCGGGGGTACCACTCGGGACCGTACTTGACGTTCGAGCGGTACAGGGCTTCGAGCTGCCACCAGCGGGAGAAGAACAGCAGCAGTCGGCGCCAGAGTTTCAGCACGGGTCCGGCGCCGATCCGGCCGCCCTCCTCGAAGGCGGACCGGAACACCGCGAAGTTCAGGGAGATCCGGCGCACGCCCAGCTTGGGGGCGCTCGCGCAGAGCTCGGCGACCATGAACTCCATCACGCCGTTGGGCGCGGTGCGGTCGCGGCGCATCAGGTCCAGGGAGATGCCGTCCTTGCCCCAGGGGACGAAGGACAGCAGGGCGATCAGTTCGCCGTCCGCGTCGAAGGCCTCGACGAGCAGGCAGTCGCCGTCGTCCGGGTCGCCGAGCCGGTCCAGGGCCATCGAGAAGCCGCGCTCGGTCTCCGTGTCGCGCCAGGTGTCGGCCCGTTCGATGATCCGCCGCATCTCCTCCTCGGACAGGGCCGAGTGGCGGCGGATGAGCGTGGTGGCGCCGGTGCGCCGGACCCGGTTGACGGCCTGGCGGGTCACCCGCATGTCGCGGCCATCGAGGTCGAAGTGGGCGACGTGCAGGATCGCCTCGTCGCCCAGTTGCAGCGCGCTCAGTCCGGAGCGGGCGTACGCGGTGGCGCCCTCCTCGGAGGCGCCCATCACGGCGGGCTGCCAGCCGTAGCGGCGGGCGACGCCCAGCCAGGCGTCGATGGCCGCCGACCAGGCGCCCGGGTCGCCCACCGGGTCGCCGCTGGCCAGGCACACGCCGACCTCGACGCGGTAGGTGACGGCCGCCTTGCCGCTGGGGGCGAAGACCACCGCCTTGTCGCGGCGGGTGGCGAAGTAGCCGAGGGAGTCGGCCCGTCCGTACGCCCCCAGCAGCGCCCGGATCCGGGGCTCCTCGTCGCCGTGCAGGGCTGCCGTCATCCGCTGGGAGCGGAACAGGGTGGCGGCGGCGTTCAGCAGGGCGAGGGCCCCGAAGAGACCGAGCAGGAAGTACAGCGGGCGGGGCGGCCGGCCGTCGAACTGGCGGGCCGAGAAGAGGCCGCCGAAGACCTGCTTGGCGGCCCAGTCCAGCCATTGCCCCTGGGGCAGCGTGCCGGGGAAGAGCGCCACCAGGGCCCAGCCGAGGAACACCGCGGCCAGCAGCCCGAGGCCCAGGACGAGCAGGGCCCGCCAGAGCGCGCCGGGCCGGGACGCGGCGTAGAACTCGCGGCGCGCGACGACGAGGACGACCAGCGCCGCCACCGCCAGGCCCATCGAGGGCCCGCCCACCAGGTAGTCGCCCTCGGCCATGATCAGCAGATCGACGAGGATCAGCAGGGCCAGATAGGCGACGACGATCCACCAGGCGACCTTCTTGCGGGTGCCGAGGGCGGCGGCGAGCAGGAAGAGGAAGACCGCGTACGCGAGGTTCTCGCTGACCGGGACCACGAAGATGTCGAGGAACCGGACCACCGGACGCAGCAGCCGCCGCAGCGTCGGAGACAGCGCGAGCAGCGCGCACAGCAGGCCCAGCGCTCCGAAGAACGCGCCGAACCCGTCCGGCACCCGGTTCAGGAAACGGTTGCGGGTGCCGTGGATCTCCGGTGCGGTGACACTCATGGTTGGCACTGTAGGGAGCGCGGAGCGGGACCGCGCGCCGAGTCACCACGGCCCCCGGCGGGGTGACGGAGCGCCGGGGAGCACGGCGCTCGAACACCGGAGCGACGGGGGGCGCGGCCTACTTGCCCAGGGTGAGGCCGTCCTTCGCGGCGCCGCGGCCGAGCACGGCCTCCGAGATGGCCTCGTGCGCCCGCCGGTAGTCCGCGTTGTCCGGGTCCTCGGCCAGGGCCACCGGGAGGTTGACCACCTTGCCCGCGCCGATGTCCATCCACTGCGGGATGAACTCGGCCTTCGTCACCTGCCAGCGGCCGCCCGCGGCCGCCGGCGGTTCGAAGCGGAAGCGGCCGATCGAGCCGTAGTTGCCCCGCGGGTCGTACGCGCCGCTGTGGTTGAACATCTGGCCGGCCACCTGGTCGCCCATCCCGTAGATGATCCACGTGCCGTTGACCTTCTCGTACGCCTGCGGGACGTGCGCGTGCGTGCCGAGGATCAGGTCGATGTCCGGGCGTCCGGCCGTCTGCGAGGCCGTCAGCGACGTGCCCAGCGTGAGCTGCCGCTCGTCGGCCTCGGTCTGCCACTCCGTGCCCCAGTGCAGGCTCACCAGGACCACGTCCGCGCCGCCCCGGCGGGCGGCCCGCGCGTCCGCGACGATCTTCTTCTCGTCGATCGTGTTGACCGCCCACGGCCGGCCCTCGGGCAGCGGGAAGCCGTTCAGGTCGTACGTGTATGCCAGATGCGCCACCTTGGCGCCGCCCGCCGAGTACGTCGTCACCGTGGCCGCCTCCGTCGCCGTGCGGGCCGAGCCGGCGTGCTTGAGGCCGACCTTGTCGAAGCGGTCCAGGGTGCGCGCCAGGCCCGCCGCGCCGTCGTCCAGGGTGTGGTTCGACGCGGTGGAGCAGCCGTCGTACCCGGTGTCCTTCAGGCCGTCGGCGACCTGCGGCGGGGACCGGAAGGCCGGGTAGCCGCTGAAGGGCCCGCCGTCCTCGCCGTAGATGGTCTCCATGTGGCACAGCGCCAGGTCCGCGGCCGAGACCACCGGCTTGACCAGGGAGAACATCGGCCGGAAGTCATATCCGTCGCCGCCCGCGTCGGCTTGGGCCCGCTGGTAGACCGACGGGTGCGGCAGCACGTCGCCGGTCGCCACCAGGGTGAATCCCCGGGCGGCGGTGGACGGCGGGGCGGCGCCCTGGGCCGGCGGCGACGCGCCGAGACGGGCCGGGGCCGCGTCCTTGGAGGCCGTGGAGGCCGAACAGCCCGCTGTGGCCGCCACGGCTGCCATGGCCGCCACCAGCAGGAGGGCCGGCGCGGCCGTGCGGGCGCGCCGAGTGTGCTTGGTCATCGGTGCCGTCTTTCCCGAGAAGAGATCATAAATACGACTATCTGATCACCTGAATCCATGAAGGGAGACGACGCAAATCGAGGAACGGTGCCCTCCGCAAAAGCCCCCGGCCACTCCGACGGCCTCGTGTGAAACCCGGGGGACGGCGAGGGCCCCAACCGTTCGCCGCGCCGCTCGACCGTTCGTCGCCCGGTGCAGCCGCCCACCGGCCCCGCCGGGTGCTTGGGCGCACGGCCCGCACCCGACGGTTCCCGGGGCCGCTCCCCGCAGGTCAGGGTGGGCGTGTCGGAGCCCACGCATCCCGGAAGGAGCCGCCCCGGTGCCCCCCTCCCCCACCCTGCCGCGCACGGACCCCCAGGCGCTGGCCGAACTCCAGCGCGAGCACGGCCGGGCCCTGTTCGGCTTCCTCCTCGGACTCACGGGCGGTGACGCCCAGCGCGCCGAGGACCTGGTGCAGGAGACCCTCTTCCGTGCGTGGCAGCACCCGGAGGCCCTGGTCAGCGCCCACGACTCGATGCGGCCCTGGCTGTTCACGGTCGGCCGGCGGCTCGCGATCGACGCCCGCAGGGCCCGGCTGTCGCGTCCGCAGGAGGTGGACCCGGAGGGGCTGGAGCAGGCGCCCGCCCCCTTCGACGGCGTGACCAGTTCGGTCACCGCGATCGACGTACGGCGGGCCGTGGGAAGCCTGGGCCCCGAGCACCGCGAGGTGCTGATGCAGGTCTACTTCCGGGACCGCTCGGTGGCGGAGGCCGCCGCCGAACTCGGCATCCCGGCCGGAACCGTCAAGTCCCGCACGTACTACGCCCTGCGCGCGCTGAGGAAGGACCTCCAGGGGTACGGACTGGGCGCCTGACCCCCGGTCCGGCGCCGTCGCGCCCGCGGGCCAGCGCTGGAGAACGGCTCAAGGATGGAACTGAATCCGCACGAAACAGGCGCGGAGCGCATCGAAATCGGCATCAGACCGTTCAAGTTGAGTAAACATCCCCCGCCCTGCGAGCCCCTGGGGGAAGGCTCGTGACAGACGGCGGGACGGCTCGAAGTGCGGGAGAAGGTGGCAACGGTGCAGCCCGAGGGTTCGAACGGCACCAGTGGCGGCGGGCTCGCGGTGCCCATGGCATGGCTCTACGCGGAGTACATCGCGGACGAGCTGCTGCGCACGGGACGGCTGATCCCGGTCAGCACCCTGGAGTTCCGGGCCGGCCGCGACACCCTGGCGCTGACCATCTACCTCTCGGACGCGGCCGGCGAGCTCTCCGGCATCCGGGTGGTCTCGCAGCTCGACGAGTGGCTCTCGCTCACGGCGTACGGCCACCCGTGGCGCGACTGGGTGCACACCCGGCTCCTGGACCTGGGCGAGGAGGCCCGGGAGGCGGGCCGGGGCGAGGACCCCGACCTGGAGCTGGCCCGCGCGGCCTGGAGCTGGCTGGAGCGCACCGAGCTCTTCGCCACCAACCTCGACCCGGGCCACCACGGCCACGCGGACGTCCCCTCCGGCCTGGACGAGAACGCCCGCGTCTGGACGCCCGCCTGGCAACTCGGGTTACCGCTGGGGCACCTGGCCATGCACCTGTTCTGACGCCCGCCGGCCCTGGGCGACGTCCCGGGGCGGGCCCCCGGCGGGGTGGCGGCCGGGAGTCTCGGCGGAGTCCGCGACCAGGCCGGTGAAGTCGGCCTCGTTGCGTTCGGCGCGGTACACGTAGCGGCGGGCGATCAGCCACATCACCGGGTAGACGGCGACGCCGAGCACCACCCACACCAGCTGCGCCGACGGGCCGGCGCGCAGCGTGAACAGCACGGGGAGCGTCCCGACCAGGAGGGTGAGCGCGGCCAGCGCGCCCAGGCCGGCCCGCAGCTGACTGCGCATGAGGGCCCGGACGTAGGTGGTGCCCAGCGTGGTCTGTTCGGAGATCTCCGAGCGGGCGGGGGCGTGCGCGGGCGGCCGGCGGCGGTCGCCGCGCGGCACTCCGGTGACGATCTCCCGCCGCGGCGGGGGCTGCTGCTCCTCGGCCATGGGGCGGGAGTCTACGGCTACTTCAGCAGCCGGGACATGCGCCGGTCGGCCAGTGGTTCGCCGCCGGTCTGGCAGGTGGGGCAGTACTGCAGCGAGGAGTCGGCGAAGGACACCTCGCGGATGGTGTCCCCGCACTCCGGGCAGGGTTCGCCGGTGCGGCCGTGGACCCGCAGGCCGCTCTTCTTCTCCGCCTTCAGCCGGCCGGCCTCGACGCCGTGCGAGCGGGCGACGGCCTCGCGCAGGGTGTCCTGGACGGCGGTGTACAGGTGGGTGACGCGGTCCTCGTCGAAGGAGGCCGCGAGCTTGAACGGCGAGACCTTGGCCCGGTGCAGGATCTCGTCGCTGTAGGCGTTGCCGATCCCGGCGATCACGCTCTGGTCGCGCAGCACGCCCTTGATCTGCCGCCGCTCCCCGGCCAGCAGCGCGGCGAAGGCGTCCCGGTCGAAGTCCTCGGCGAGCGGATCGGGACCGAGGCGGGCGATGCCGGGGACCTCCTGGGGGTCGTGGACGACGTACACGGCGAGCCGCTTCTGGGTGCCGGCCTCGGTGAGGTCGAAGCCGCCGCCGCCCTCCAGGGCCACGCGCAGGGCGAGCGGGCCCTTGCCGCCGGGCCGGGGCGGCCGCTCGGGCAGGGTGTCCTGCCAGCGCAGCCAGCCGGCCCGGGCCAGGTGGGTGACGAGGTGGAGGTCGCCGATGGGCAGGGCCAGGAACTTGCCGTACCGGGCGACGGTGCCGGCCCGCCCGCCGTGCAGGGCGGTGAGCGGCGGGTCGTACGTCTTGAGCACGCTGACGTTGAGCGGCAGGACGCGCTCGACCACCCGTCCGGTGAGGTGTTCGGCGAGGAATTCCCTGAGGGCCTCGACCTCCGGCAGCTCCGGCATGGTCCCAGCCTGCCGTCCGCGGGGACGGAACGCGAGCCGGGTGTCAGGTCAGGCCGAACTCGCACCATACGCACTTGCCGCCGCCCCGCGGCTCGACACCCCAGACGTCCGCGAGGCGGTCCACCAGCATCAGGCCGCGGCCCGACACCCCGGACTCGCCGGCCACCCGGCGGCGCGGCAGGGCGCTGGAGCGGTCCTCGACCTCGACGCGCAGGCGGCGTTCGGGGCCGGTGAGGACGCGGAGAGTGACGATGGCCGGGCCGTCGGTGTGCATGAGGGCGTTGACGATGAGCTCGTCGGCGACGAGTTCGATCTCGTCGGCGCGGTCGCGGGCGCCCCAGGCCCGGACGGCGGCCCCGATCATGTGGCGGGCCGAGACCAGGGCCTCGGGGTCGCCCGGGGCGACGTGCTGCTGGATGCGGCCGCCGAACTGCGGGACGTCCTCGGCGCGGCGGCGCAGCAGCAACAGGGCCATGTCGTCGTCGCCGCCGCGTTCGTCGATGGCCCCGCAGAGCCGGTCGGCCAGGTGCTGGAGTTCGGCGGGCCCGTCGCGGACCAGGGTGGTCAGCAGCCGGATGCCGTCGTCGAGGTCGGCGCCGGGCTGTTCGACGAGGCCGTCGGTGCACATCAGGAGCGCCTCGCCGGGGTCGAGTTCCACCGTGGTCACGGGGTATTCGAGGCGGCCGAACTCCGCCGAGACGCCGAGCGGCATGCCGCCCTCGACAGGCAGCCGGCGGCAGTCGCCGGTGCGGGTGCGCAGCAGGGGGTCGATATGGCCGGCCCGGACCAGCTGGAGGACTCCGGTGGAGAGGTCGGCCTCGGCGTAGGTGCAGGTCGCGAAGCGGTCGGTGTCCAGTTCGTGCAGGAAGACCGAGGCCCGGGCCATCACGGTGGAGGGCGAGTGGCCCTCGGCGGCGTAGGCGCGCAGCACGATGCGCAGCTGTCCCATGACGGCCGCCGCGTGGGTGTCGTGGCCCTGGACGTCGCCGATGACCGCGCCGACCCGGCCGCCGGGCAGCGGGATGACGTCGTACCAGTCGCCGCCGATGTCGCGTCCGAGCCGGGCCGAGCGGTAGCGGACGGCGATCTCGGCGCCGGGCACGGTGGGGATCCGGCGGGGCAGCATGGCCTGCTGGAGCCCTTCCGCGATGTCGTGCTCCTGTTCGAGGAGCATGGCGCGCTGGAGGCTCTGGGCGATGCTGCTGCCGAGGGCGACCAGCAGGTTCCGCTCGTCCTGGGTGAAGCCGTCCCTGTCCTGGTAGAGGAGTCCGATCGCGCCGATCGGGCGGGCCTGGGCGATCAGCGGCAGGTACGCGGCGGCCGAGATCCGCATGTACGTGATCTTCGCCCACAGGGCCGGGTAGCTCTGCGCGAACTCCTCGGCGTCCATGAAGCGCGGTTGGAGGGAGCGCACCACCTCGCTCATGGGGTAGTTCTCGTCGATGCGGGTGTACCGGGTGCCGGGCACGAAGCTGCCCTCCGGGCCCTCCGCGACCAGGTGCACCCGCCCGGCCTCCACCAGGCCCATCACCATGCCCATGGTGCCGAGCCGCTCCAGGCCCTGGGAGTCGCTGAGCGCGTTGATGACGTCGCGGACCGTGCGGGCGTGCGCGAGTGCCGCGGTGGTGCTCTCGACCACCGTCGTCTGCCGGCGCCGCTCCTCGTCCAGGCCGAGCCGTTCGGCGGAGTGGCTGAGCTCCTCGGTCGCGTCCCGGACGATGCCGATGATGCGGAACGGGCGGCCCTGCTCGTCCCGCATCACCCGGCCCTGGGTGTGGGTCCAGCGCATGTGGCCGTCGCGGCAGCGGATGCGGAAGTAGGCGCCGTAGGTGTCCTCGCCGCTCTTGAGCGCGCCGGCGACCAGCGCGTCCAGCCGGACCGCCTCGTCCGGCGGGACGCGCGGGGAGAGCGACTCGGGGCGGCCGTCGTACGCGTCGGCGGGGGTGTCGAAGACCTCCAGCGCCGGTCCGTCCATGTGCATGAGCCCGGTGACCAGGTCCCAGTCGAAGCTGCCCATCCGGTTCAGCGCGAGGGACAGGTCGGGGTGGGCGGGCCAGTCGTCCGGCAGCGATACGGTGCTCGGCACCGGTCCACCATGACACAGGAGCGGGTCAGGCGCTCTCCAGGTCGTGGGAACCGGAGGACTGCGCGCCGTCGGGCACGGCGAAGGGGTCCACCGGGTTCACGGGGTCGACCGGGTCCATGGGATCGCTCGGCTCGGCGGCCTCGGGCGGCAGGACCGGTTCCGCCGGGGCGGCGGGGTCGGCGGAACCGGCGGGGTCGGGCAGGATCTCGCTGTCCAGTGGTCCGGGGTCGAGGTAGAAGTCCATGCCCGGGTCGCCGGGCTCCGCCGAGGGGTTGCGGGGCAGGGACGGGGGCGCATCCGGGGTCTGGGGGACGGTGGGCCGGGTGCGCGGGGGCAGCGGCACCCGGGAGGCGTCCGGGGGCGCGTCCTGCGACTGGTTCCGGGGGTCCTGGGGGGTCAGCGGGTTCGGGGGGTCCTGCGGGTCCTGCGCGTTCGCCGGGGTCTCGGGGGTGACCGGGATGCCGGCGGCCGGGTCGTACGGCGGGGCGGCCTGCGGAAGCCGGTCCTGGGCGCCGTCGTCGCCGGCGGTGCGCTCCAGCCAGGTGTTGTTCAGGACGTTGACGATCGTCAGGTTCGCGATGGCCTGGATGGTCGGCTCGATGACGATGGTCTGGTTGGGCTGGTAGCCGGGCCACTGCTCGCCCTTGTGCACGGGCTTGCCCTTGGCGGCGCGCGGCGAGAGCAGCGGGTTGCCGCAGCCGCAGCGGACCCGGGGCATGCCGTGCCCGTCGACCAGGACGGCGGTGCCGGCCTGGAGGACGGCCTGGTAGGCGTGGGCCGTACCGTCGCGGAAACCGTGGTTGGTGACCCGGGTGTCGGCCCGCAGCACCACGGGCGTCAGGCCGCGCAGGAACTCCGGGACGCCCGCGACCTCGATACCGGAGGCCTGGGCGAACGCGCGGGCCTTGTCCTCGTCCTCGGTGAGGTTGCGCAGCTGCTGCTCGATGTCGCAGCTGCCCAGCCGGTGGGTGCCGCCGTACAGGCCCGGGGTGCCGCCGCCGACGGTGCGGATGCCTTCCCCGGTCGGGTTGGGCACGGGGGCCTGGAGCGGCGCCGACTCCTGCGTGGCGGAGGAGCCGGTGAACGGGTCGGGGCCGGCCGCGGCGACCGGCTGGAGGTAGAGGTCGTTGCTCTCCGCGCTGGTCCGCTTCGGTTCGTCCGAGCCGCCGCAGCCCGCGGCGAGCAGACCGAGGGCCGCGAACAGCGCGGCTGCGGCCGGTGCGTGACGGCGCGGCGCCTGACGGGGTGTCGGTGCGTGCACGTGAAATCTCCCTTTCGCCCCGGATCCTCCCTCTTGTCTGCCGTATGTCCGCAGTGCCCGCAAGCCGAGATCCGCCGTCCGCCCCGCCTTGAACATGTTCAACAGAAGCCCTAGGCTCAGCCCTGCGAGTTGAACGCGTTCAAAGCGGTGACCGCGCGGGGAGGGGAGTCCACGGTGACGGTGCTGGTGAATCTGATCGTCACCCTGGGCATGGGCGTCATCGTCCCCGTCGGGCTGCGGCTCACGGACCCGGCCGGACCGCACGTCCTGGCCCGCTGGTGGCCCCTGCTCGCCGCACCCGGGGCCGTCTGCCTGTGGCTGCCGCGCGGGACCGCCGCCACCGTGCTCGCCGCACTCTACGCGGCGGCCACGCTCGCCCTGGCCCTGCGCGGTCTGCTGCGGCTGCGCTCCGTCCTGCGCCGTACGCCGCACGCCGGGACGCGGGCGCCCGTACCGGCCGAGGTCGCGGTGGTCACCGCGCTGCTCTCGCCCGCCGTCGCGGCGACCGCCCTGGTCGCCGAGCGCGCGGGGGTGCGGCTGTTCGGCTTCGACCTCGACATCCTGGCGCTGACCGTGCCCCACTTCCACTACGCCGGCTTCGCCGCGGCCCTGGTCGCGGGGCTGGTGTGCCGCGCGGCCCCGGCCGGGCCGTGGGCGCGCTGGGCGGCGTACAGCGTGCCGGGCGGCACCGCTCTGGTGCTCGCCGGGTACTTCGTCGACGACTGGGCCGAGCTGGCCGGCTCGCTGGTGCTGACCGCCGGGATGTGGGCCGTGGCCCTGCTGACCTGGCGCGAGATCCGGCCGGGCGCGCCGGGGCGCGGCACCCGGGCCCTGCTCGCCGTCTCGGCCGCCGTGCTGGTGGCCACCATGCTGCTCGCCCTGTGGTGGGCCGTGGGCGAGGCCACCGGGATCCCCCACCCCACCCTGACCTGGATGGCCGCCACGCACGGCCTCGGCAACGCCCTGGGCTTCGCCCTGTGCTCGGTACTGGCCTGGCGCCGGCTGGCCGCCGGCGACCGACGTTGAGGAGATCACCGATGACCCGACTGATGAGCGCCGGACGGGACACCCTGAACTACCCCGACCGCGGCGCGACGGCCCGCCGGCCGCTGCCCGCCGGGTACCACCACCTGCACCACCGCGCCCCGCTCGGGCACGGCCGGGCCGTCTTCGAGGCGGCCGGTACGGCGGTGACCACCCTCGCGCTGCACCGCGCCACCGGCTTCACCGTCCGCGCGGACCACGCCTCGGTGCGGCCCGGCAGCCAGGTCGAGGTCGGCATCGGTCTCGGGCCGCTGCGGATCTCGGCGCCGTGCGAGGTGATCTGGACGGCGTACGCGCCCGGGCGCGCGGGGTTCGCGTACGGGACCCGCGACGGGCACCCCGAGAGCGGAGAGGAGTCCTTCCTGGTGGAACTGGCGGCCGACGGCACGGTGTGGTTCGAGGTGACGGCCTTCAGCCGGCCCGCCACCTGGTACACGCGGCTGGCCGGCCCGGTCGTCCCCTTCCTCCAGCTGCGCTACGCCCGCCTGCTGACCCGCACCCTGCGCGCCCTGGCCGCGGGCGGCTGATACTGGAGGCGATGGACTGGTTCGTGGGGCCCGGGTACTGGCTGGGCCGGCTGGTCTTCCAGCGGGCTCTGGCCGGCGTCTACCTCTGCGCCTTCCTCGGGGCGGCGCTGCAGTTCCGGGCGCTGATCGGGGCGCGCGGGATGCTCCCGGTGCCCGAGTACGTCAGCTGGGTGCCGTTCAAACGCGCCCCGAGCCTGTTCCAACTGCGCTACTCCGACCGCCTGTTCGCCTGCTGCGCATGGGCGGGTGCGGCGGTGGCGGCGGCGCTGGCCGCGGGGGCGGGCGACGCCGTACCGCTGGGCTGCGCGATGGCCATGTGGGCGCTGCTGTGGGTGCTGTACCTGTCGATCGTGAACGTCGGGCAGACCTGGTACGCCTTCGGCTGGGAGTCGCTGCTGCTGGAGGTGGGGTTCCTCGCCGTGTTCCTCGGCAACGCGGACGTGGGGCCGCCGGTGCTGGTGCTGTGGCTGCTGCGCTGGGTGCTGTTCCGGGTGGAGTTCGGCGCCGGGCTGATCAAGATGCGCGGCGACGCCTGCTGGCGGGACCTGACCTGTCTGTACTACCACCACGAGACGCAGCCGATGCCCGGGCCGCTGAGCTGGTTCTTCCACCGGCTGCCCAGGCGGCTGCACCGGCTGGAGTGCGGGGCCAACCACGTGACGCAACTGCTCGTGCCGGTGCTGCTGTTCACCCCGCAGCCGGTGGCCTCGGTCGCGGCCGGGGCGGTCGTGGCCACCCAGCTGTGGCTGGTGCTGTCCGGCAACTTCGCCTGGCTGAACTGGCTGACGATCACCCTCGCACTGTCGGCCGTGGACTTCACCGGGCTCGCGGGCCCGCCGCCGGCCGCGGCCGGGAACCCGGCGCCGCTGTGGTTCGTGGTGCTAGTGTGCGCGCTGACCGTGCTGGTCCTGGCCCTGAGCCGGCACCCCGTACGGAACATGATCTCCAGGCGCCAGGTGATGAACCGCTCCTTCGACGCCCTCCACCTGGTCAACACCTACGGGGCCTTCGGCACGGTGGGCCGGATCCGCGACGAGGTGGTGGTGGAGGGGACGGCCGACCCCGTGCCGCGCGAGGACGGGCACTGGCGGGAGTACGGCTTCAAGGGCAAACCGGGTGCGCTGCGCCGCGTCCCGCGCCAGTTCGCCCCGTACCATCTGCGGCTGGACTGGCTGATGTGGTTCGCCGCGCTCTCCCCCGGCTACGCGCGGGACTGGTTCGGGCCGTTCGTCGAGCGGCTGCTGGCGGGCGACCGGGACACGCTGCGGCTGCTGCGCCACAACCCGTTCCCGGACGCCCCGCCGCTGTTCGTACGGGCCCGCGTGTACCGCTACCGGTTCACCACCTGGCGGGAGCTGCGCGCGACGGGTGCCTGGTGGCACCGGACGCTGCTGCGCGAGTACCTGCCGCCGACCCGGCTCGCGGCGACCGGGTCCCGCGGCGCCTGAGCCCCGGCTGGGGCCCGCCGCGCCTGAGAGCCCGGCCAGGGCCCGCCGCACCTGAGCCGCGACCAGGGCCCGCGGGGCCTGAGCCCCGGCCGGGACCCGGCGCGGGGCCCGGACGACGATCCGCCGGGCCGGCGCCGCGCCGGTGGCCGTGGCCCCGCGCTACCGCGCGAGCAGCGCCGCCTCGCGCTCCGCGTCGAGGCCCGGCCGGGGCCGGTCGGCGCGCTGCGGGGCGGCGCCGCCGAGCTCCGTCAGCCAGGCCCAGGTGCCGGCCACGGTCTCCTCGACCGGGCGGCACTTCAGGCCCGCGCCCACCGCCCTGGTGACGTCGCCGCCGTACATGAAGTCGTACAGCTCGCCCCGGGGGAGCCACACCGGCAGCTCGGTCCAGGGCTGCACCCCGGCGTCGAGGACCCGCTGCGGGTCGGTCCAGCGGAGCTCGGCGCGGCCGCCGGTCACCTCGGCGCAGGCCTGGAGCAGGTCGCCCAGGGTCGCGTGCCCGTTCGGGCAGGCCAGGTTGTACGGACCGGAGAGGCCCGCAGCGGCCGCGTCCAGGGTCCAGCCGGCCAGGTCGCGCACGTCGACGTACTGCACGGGAAGGTCGCGGGGGCCGGGGGCGAGGACCGGGCCGCCCTGCGCCATCCGGGTGAGCCACCAGGGCAGCCGGCCGACGTTCTCGTACGGGCCGAGGATCAGTCCGGCGCGCACCAGCAGGCTCGCGTCCTCACCGAACGTGCCGGCGGCGGCCAGTTCCCCGCCGCGCTTGTCCTCGGCGTAGGCGACGGAGCCGGCGTCCGGCGAGCCCTCGACCAGGGGTCCGTCCTCGGCCAGGCCGAACGGCGCGGGGTAGGAGTAGACGGAGCGGCTGGAGATGTAGGTGTAGCGGCCTGCGCGGCCGCGCAGGCGGCGGGCGGCGTCGCGTACGGCGGTGGGAGCACCGCCCCAGGTGTCGACGACGAGGTCCCACTCCCCCGCGGCGAGGGCGTCGAGCCCGCCGGGCGCCGTGCGGTCGCCGTGCAGCCGGGCCGCTCCGGGCGGCGGGGCGTGGTGGCCGCGGTGGAAGACGGTCACGTCCCAGCCCCGGTCCAGGGCCTCCTCCGTGAGCGCACGGCCGACGAATTCGGTACCTCCGAGCATCAAGAGCTTCATGGCGGCCAGCCTGCCGGGGTGCCGGACGGGGAGGGAAGCCTTGATCGCCCACAGCGATGACGCTGTGGGCGTACGCGGCGCCCCCGCGCCGGCGGGCGTCGGGGGCGCCGGGGCGGCACCCTGGGGGGCCGCCCGCGAGAGGTCCGGCGATCAGTCGATGCCGGGCAGGATGTGCGGTTCGGCGAGGTCGTCCTCGTACCCCGCGAGCCGGATCGGTGCGGAGCGGGCCCACACCTCCAGGCTGCCGAGTTCGTCGGAACGCGTGCGTCCGCGCCGCTCTTGCCGCTCGCCGCGGCTTTGGTCCTGTTGCGTCATTTCTGGTGTCACCGCGCACTCCTTTGTGTCGGGTAACCCGTCGGGCGTACCGCGCCGGGCAGGTAAACAGGGCATCCGAGCGCGGTGGCGCTGTCGTTCTCGACACGGAGAGTGGCCCTGGTGGGGCCGTCCGTGTGCATCAGAGTACACATATGAGCGGGCCCCCGCTCGATGGGAAAGTAAAATCCGTGTTGCCCCCTCACCTTCGCCCCATGTTCATGAAGTCGCACGTCGGCGTGTCGCCGGCAGATGATCTGCTCGCCGGCGTCACGTGCGGACGACGGAAGGGAGTGGCGGTGGGAGACGTCCGGGTGCCGACGGTGGACACGGTCGAGGAGCTGATGGATCTGCTGCGGGCCTGCCGGGGGGCGTGGGACACGCCCGACCGCAGTGGCGACCCGGTGGACCTGCACGACCACGGGCTGCAGACGGCGGCGCTGCTGCGCCGCTCGCACCCCTTCGACAAGGAGCTCCAGGTCGCCGGTCTGGTGCACGACCTCGGGCACCTGCTCTTCCCGGGCGACGACGCGGGCCACGCCGACCGCGCCGCGGCGGCGGTCCGGCCGCTGCTGGGCCGCCGGGTCGCGCGGCTGGTCGCGCTGCACGTGCCCGCCAAGCGCTACCTGGCGGCCGTCGAGCCGGAGCGGGCGCTGTCCCCGCAGAGCGAGCTGACGCTGCACGCGCAGGGCGGGGTGATGGGCGAGGCAGAGGTACGCGCCTTCGAGGCCGACCCGGACGCGGCGGCCGCGGTGATCCTGCGTCAGGCCGACGACGCCGGCAAGGTGGTGGGGCTCGACGCGGGCGTGATGGAGGACTGGCGTCCGGTTCTGGAGCTGGTCGCGGCGGGGGCGTACGACCACACGGTGTGAACCGCACGGCGTGAACCGCACGGCGTGAACCACGTGAGACGCCACGCCCCCGGCCGCGTGCTCGCGGCCGGGGGCGTGGCGTCCGGCGCGGGCGGGCCGGGCCCGCCCCCGCGGCTACCAGTTGGCGGGCGCGTAGTCCTTGAGGAAGACGCCGTACAGGTCCTCGCCCGCCTCGCCGCGCACGATCGGGTCGTAGACCCGGGCCGCGCCGTCGACCAGGTCGAGGGGCGCGTGGAAGCCCTCCTCGGCCAGGCGCAGCTTGTCGAAGTGCGGGCGCTCGTCGGTGATCCAGCCGGTGTCGACCGAGGTCATGAGGATCCGGTCGGTCTGGAACATCTCCTGGCCGCTCGTCCGCGTCACCATGTTCATCGCGGCCTTGGCGGCGTTGGTGTTCGGGTGTCCCGCGCCCTTGTAGCCGCGGCTGAACACGCCCTCCATCGCCGAGACGTTGACGACGTACGCCCGCCCGCCCGCCGACTTCCGGGCGGCCTCGGCCATCGCCGGCCGCAGCGCGCTGATCAGGATGAACGGCGACGTGTAGTTGCACAGCTGGGTCTCCAGCAGCTCGACCGGAGTGATCTGGTCGATGGTCTGCACCCAGGTGTTGGACTGCACCACGTCCGGCAGCAGGCCGCCCGCGTCGATGGCGGTTCCGTCGAGGTGCCGCTCGAGGCTGGCGTTGCCCGCGACCAGGGCGAGGTCGGCGACCTTCTGCGCCTCGAGCCCGCTCACCCCGACCGGCAGCGCCGCCAGGCCGTCGACCGCGCCGGAGTTGAAGGCGCCGATGACGTGGTGGGCGGGGAGCTCACCGGCCGGCAGCGGGGCGCTCTCCCCCTCCACCAGGGCCGCGTACGCGGTGGGCAGGCGGCGCACGGTCTGCGTGGCGTTGTTGATCAGGATGTCCAGCGGGCCGGCCGCGGCCACCTGGTCGGCGAGCGCGACGGACTGCGCCGGGTCGCGCAGGTCGATGCCGACGACCTCCAGGCGGTGCATCCACTCCGCCGAGTCGTCCATCGCCTTGAAGCGGCGGATCGCGTCCTTGGGGAAGCGGGTGGTGATGGTGGTGTGGGCGCCGTCGCGCAGCAGCCGCAGCGCGATGTACATGCCGATCTTGGCCCGGCCGCCGGTGAGCAGCGCGCGCTTGCCGGAGAGGTCGGCGCGGGCCTCGCGCTTGGCGCGGTTCTGGGCGGCGCAGTCCTGGCACAGCTGGTGGTAGAAGTAGTCGACCTCGACGTACCGCGTCTTGCAGACGTAGCAGGAGCGCGGGCGCTGGAGTATCCCGGCGATCCGGCCGGCCTCCGTGACCGAGGAGGGCAGGATGCCCTCGGTCTCGTCGTCGATGCGCTGCGCGGAACCGGTCGCGGTGGCCTCGGTGACGGCCTTGTCGTTGGCGGTCTTGGAGGCGCGGCGCTCCTGGCGGCGGCGCTGCTTGACCGTACGGTAGATCCCCGCGGTCGCGCGGCGCACGGTGATCGCGTCGGGGTGGTCGACGTCGATCTTGTCGAGCTCGTCGAGCACGCTGAGGCAGACCGCCAGTCGCTCGGGGTCGATGCCCGGCCCGTATGCCTGGTTGTCTTCGGTCTCGGTCACCGTCATGGCCGCTGCCGTTCCTCGATGCTCGCCCGCTGCCCGCTGGGTGAGCGCGGCGCGGAAATCCTGCGGGAAGTCCCCAAAAGGGGAACTGTACGGATCCGGCGGGCCCCGGGACAAACCCGCGGGCGTGCACGTCACCCATCGCAAGCGGATCATCACGTCGCGTACTCCCGTACTACGACTGGAGTATGAGTGATCACCTCCTGTGGAGGGAGGCACGGAGGCCTGTGACCAGGCATGGTGGAACACATGAGTACCCTGGTGCTGTCCGTCCTGCTCTGCCTGGTCTCCGCCCTCGCCTACGCGGGTGGCGCCATCGTCCAGGAGCAAGTCGCCCGCAGCACCCCCGACCGGCGGTACGCCCCGCTGCGCCGGCCCGTCTGGTGGCTGGCGGTGGGGCTCAACGGCATGGGCGCGCTGCTGCACGTGGTGGCGCTGGCCTACGGGCCGCTGAGCCTGGTGCAGCCGCTGGGCGCGCTGACCATCGTCTTCGCACTGCCGATGGCGGCCCTCTTCGTACGGCGCCGGGCCGGCGCGGCCGCCTGGCGGGGCGCCCTCATGGCCACCGTGGGGCTCGCCGGGCTGCTGGCCCTGACCGGCGGCGACGGGCGGGCCGAGCCGGTCCTGGCGGGCCACGAGCAGACGCTGCTGCTGTCGCTGACAGGGGCCGGGGCGGCGGTGCTGTTCCTGGCGGCGCACCGGATGCGCCGGCCGGTGCTGCGCAGCGTGCTGCTCGCGGCCGCGGCGGGGACGGCCTTCGGCATGGCCTCGGTCTTCACCAAGTCCGTCGCCGACGCCTTCACCGGCGGCGCGACGGACGTGGTGTGGACGCAGCTGGCGGCGATCGCCGTGCTGGCCTCGGGCGGCCTGCTGCTGTCCCAGGCGGCGTACCAGGGCGCGGGCCTGACCGCGCCGCTGTCCACGGTGACGGTGGTCAATCCGGTGGTCGCGGCGGCGGTCGGCATCACGCTCTTCGACGAGGGCTTCCGCTACGGGACGGCGGGTGCCGTGGCGGCTCTGGCGGCCGGCACGCTGGCGGCGGCCGGCCTGCTGCTGCTCACGGCGGTGCCGGCGCGGCGGCGCGGGTCAGATCCGTACCCCCTGGGCGCGCAGATACTTGAGCGGGTCGATGTCGGAGCCGTAGCCGGACCCGCTGCGCATCTCGAAGTGCAGGTGGGGGCCGCTGCTGTTGCCGGTCGACCCGGAGCGGCCGATCCGCTGGCCGCCGGAGACCTGCTGGCCGGCCTTGACCGACACCGCCGACAGGTGCGCGTACTGGGAGAACTTCCCGTCGGCGTGGCGGATGACGATCTGGTAGCCGTACGCCCCCGCCCAGCCGGCCGAGACGACCTGGCCGGGGCCGACGGCCTTGACGGAGGTCCCCGTCGGTACCGGGAAGTCGACACCGGTGTGGTAGCCGCTGCTCCAGGAGGATCCGGCGACCCGGTAGGCGGTGCCGATGGCCGCGTCGACGGGGGCCGTGAAGCCCGCCGAGGGAGCCTGCTGCCGCGCTGACGCGGGCTGGGTCCGCTGCTGCTCCGTGGGCTTGGCCTGCGGGGTGGTGGGCTGGGGCGCGGGAGTGGGCTTGGCCTGCTCCTGCGGCGTGGGCCGCGGCTTCTCGGACGGCCCCGGCGCGGCCGGCTTCTGCGCCTGCGGGGGCTCGCCGGGCTTGACCGGGTCGGCGGTGCGCGGGGGCTTCTCCGGGGCCGGGGCGGGCGGGGTGAGGGTGACCCGCAGGGTCAGGCGCTGGCCGGGGAAGATGAGGTTCGGGTTGTCGCCGACGGTGGCGCGGTTGGTCTCGTAGAGGGCCTGCCAGCCGCCCTCGACGTGCTGGCGCTGGGCGATGGCGGAGAGCGAGTCGCCGGGGGCCACGACGTACGGGCTGGGCAGCACCGTGGTGCCGGTCGGGCGGGGTGCGGCGCCCTGCGGGGGCTGGGCCGGGGGCTTGGCGGCCTGCGCGGGGGCCTGCTGCGGGGAGGCCTGCGTGCGCGGGGGCTGGGCTCCCGGTGCGGACTTGGCCGACGGGGCGGACTTGGCCGACGGGGCCGACGTGGACGGCGTCAGCAGCGGTGCCGGACCGCCGCGGGTGAGTCCGGCCTTCTTGGAGCACACCGGCCAGGCCTGCGGCCCCTGCCCCTTGAGCACCTTCTCGGCGACCGCGATCTGCTGTTCCTTGGTGGCGAGGTCGGCGCGCGCGGCGTAGGCGGTGCCGCCGAAGGCCCGCCAGGTGCTCTGCGTGAACTGGAGCCCGCCGTAGTAGCCGTTGCCGGAGTTGATGTGCCAGTTGTTGGTGGACTCGCAGGCCGCGACCTTGTTCCAGGTGTCGACCGACGCCGCCTCCGCCGTGCCGGCGCCTATGAAGGGGAGCGCTATGCCGGCTCCGCCGGCGGTGAAGACAAGCGACGCCCGGTTGATGCTGCTCGGCTGGTACCGGCGGTGCCGGCCCCGTACACCCATGGGGAGCCCCCTTGAAGACATCAGGAACCGCACAACCTAACGGGACGCCCAGGGCATGACAAGGGGCGCAAGCGGGCTCACTCAAGGGGAAGTTGACATTCCATAGCCCCGTAAGCGGGCCGTCCGCGCCGGGGGCGGGGTAGCGTCGGTACGGACCGCACATCGAGGCATTCAGGAGCGCACGCATGAGCAGCACAGCCCAGATCGGCGTCACCGGGCTCGCGGTGATGGGCAGCAATCTGGCCCGCAACTTCGCCCGTAACGGCTTCACCGTGGCCGTGCACAACCGCACGGCCGCCAAGACCCGCGCGCTGGTCGAGGAGTTCGGCCACGAGGGGACGTTCGTGGCCGCCGAGTCGGCCAAGGACTTCGTGGCGGCGCTGGAGCGCCCGCGCCGTCTGATCATCATGGTGAAGGCCGGTGAGCCGACCGACGCCGTCATCCGCGAGTTCGCCGGACTCCTCGAGCCGGGCGACGTCATCATCGACGGCGGCAACGCCCACTTCGAGGACACCCGGCGCCGTGAGCGGGAACTGCGCGAGCAGGGCATCAACTTCGTGGGCGTGGGCATCTCGGGCGGTGAGGAGGGCGCGCTGCTCGGGCCGAGCATCATGCCGGGCGGCTCGCAGGAGTCCTACGCCTCGCTCGGCCCGCTGCTGGAGAAGATCGCCGCCAAGGCCGCCGACGGCACGCCCTGCACCTCGCACGTGGGCCCCGACGGGGCCGGCCACTTCGTGAAGATGGTGCACAACGGCATCGAGTACGCCGACATGCAGCTGATCGCGGAGGCCTACCACCTGCTGCGCGACGTCGCCGGCTACTCCCCCGCCCGGATCGCCGAGACCTTCCGGACCTGGAACAAGGGCCGGCTGGACTCGTACCTCATCGAGATCACGGCGGAGGTGCTGGCCCACACGGACGCCGCGACCGGGCAGGCGTTCGTCGACGTGATCGCCGACGCCGCCGAGCAGAAGGGCACGGGCCGCTGGACCGTGCAGATCGCCCTGGACCTCGGGGTCCCGGTGTCGGGCATCGCCGAGGCCGTCTTCGCCCGGGCCGTCTCCGGCCACGGCGCGCTGCGGGCCGCGTCCGCCTCGCTGGCCGGCCCGAAGGCCGCGGCGCTGTCGGGCGAGGCGGCCGACGCGTTCGCCGCGCGGGTCGAGCAGGCGCTGTACGCGTCGAAGATCGTCTCGTACACGCAGGGCTTCCACCAGATCCAGGCCGGCAGCACCGAGTACGGCTGGGACATCGACCTGGGCGCGGTGGCCTCGCTGTGGCGCGGCGGCTGCATCATCCGGGCGGCGTTCCTGGACCGGATCCGGGCCGCGTACGGTGCCCGGCCGGACCTGCCGAGCCTGCTGGCCGACGAGGGCTTCGCGGGCGAGATCGGCGCGGCGCAGGACGACTGGCGCGCCGTGCTGGTGACGGCGGTGGAGCAGGGTATTCCGGTGCCGGCCTTCGCGGCGTCGCTGGCCTACTACGACGCGCTGCGCGCCGAGCGCCTCCCCGCGGCGCTGACCCAGGGCCAGCGCGACTTCTTCGGTGCCCACACGTACCGCCGCACGGACCGGGAGGGCTCGTACCACACCCTGTGGAGCGGTGACCGCTCCGAGGTCCGCACGGACTGACCGGACTGCCCGGGCTGCCCGGACTGCCCGGGCTGCCTTGGCGTCACGGGCATCGCAGGCATCACACGCCGACGGCGGCGGCCCCTCGGGGCCGCCGCCGTCCGCTCGACGCCGTAGGGCGCGGGCGTCACCTGCCGAGGGCTCCGCGCATCAGGGCCTCGTTGCTCAGGATCCGGGTCCCGGGCAGGCCCGCGATGCCGATGTCACCGGCGGCCGCGGCACCGTTGTGGGAACCGACCGTGTTGTCGCGGCCGGCGTTGAAGACGTCGTCGCCGGCCACCTGGCTCAGGTCGCCGAAGACGATCGAGTACGTCTGGCTGATCGGTGCGTAGACGGTGAAGTCATCGGCGGCGCAGGCACTGGACGCGCCCGCCAGCACGAGACCGGCGGCGGCGAGAGCGGTCAGGGCGGAGCGGATCGATCGCACGAGTACTGCCTTTCGTGGAGGAGCTGGGCAGTGCGACCGTAGGCCGCCCGGCACGACGAGACCCCGTATCCGCCGCCGAACGGCCCGAGTCCATCCGTACGGCGCAGCCGCCCGGCCGCGCTCCGGCCGGCCGCGGCTCAGGGGCCGGGGGCGCCGGAAGCCCCGCGGCTGAGCGGGCCGGGCTGGGGGATCGGGGCCGGGCCCGGCGGGGCCGGGACCGGGTCCGGTTCGGGGAACGGGCCGGGTTCCGGGGGAACGGGCCGCGGGATCGGCTCGGGGTCCGGGAAGGGTCCCGGACCCGGCTCCGGCGGGGGTTCCGGCGGCGGGGGCTGGGTCTGATCGAGATGTGGTGCCATGCACCCCACCTTCCCCCGATCCGTCCCGGTACGCCCGCCGTCTTACGCCGCGCCGGTCAGCCGACGACGACCGGCGCGCCGTCGATCCCGGTGGCGGTGCCCCGGAAGTACACGGCGCGGCCGGTGGCGTCCACGGCCGGCAGGTCCGCCAGGCCGTCACCGGTGAGGTCGCCGGCCGTGCCGAGCGAGGGGAACGCGGCCGCGGTCACACCCGAGCCGATCTTCACCCGGGGAGCGGTGGCCCAGCGCGTCGGGTCGAGGCGGCTGTCGGTGCCGTGCGCGCCGCTGACCCGGTAGAGGTCGCCGGTGGACCCGTGGCGCAGCCACAGGTCCACGATGCCGTCACCGTCGGTGTCGCCGGGCGCGGTGACCGTGTACGCGTCCCAGTCGGCCTCGCCGACCAGCAGCGGCGGCCGCAGCGCGTCCAGGTAGCCGCCGCTGCCGCCGAAGTACACCCACAGCCGCTTGCCCTGCTGCACGAGCAGCTCGGGCCCGCCGTCGCCGTCGAGGTCACCGGCGGCCGCGATCGCCTGCGCGTCGCCCCAGTGCTCGTTGCCGGAGTCGCAGCCCATCTCGGGGTCCTGGACCGGGCAGAACACCGACAGTTCGAAAGAGTCCGAGGGCAGGCTGGTTCCCATGCCCAGGTTCTTGTGGACCCACAGGCGCCGGTCCTGGCCGCCCGCACCGTGGAAGGCGATCAGGTCGTTGTACCCGTCCTCGGTCCAGTCGCCGCTGACGACGGCCTGGGCGCCGGCCGGGAAGGCCGGGCCGGCCTCGACGGGCGCGGCGAACGTGCCGTCGCCGCGGCCCGAGAAGAGGCGCAGCCGGTGGTCTGCGCCCACGCTCCACAGGTCGCGGTGACCGTCGCCGTCGAGGTCGCCGGGCGCGTCGCGCAGCCCGGTCCGGTCGGCCATGAAGAGGTAGTTGACGGTGTCGGAGCGATTGCCCGCCCGGTCGACGCTGTAGGCGTGGACGTAGTGCGGGCCGGCGTTGGGCGGGGTGATGACGACGCTGCCGCCGGGGGCCACGGTGGCCTCGGTGCGCTCCCAGTCGGTGGAGTAGACGATGTGGTCGACGTCCTCGACCCCGCCCGCGTCGAAGCGGAAGGTGCCCGGCGTACGCGCCTTGCCCGTCCCCGTGCCCGCGGAGCCGTCCCGCTCGGGGAACTGCTCGGAGCTGACCTTCGGCGGCACCGCGGGCCGGGTCAGGTCCAGGGAGAACGCGCATCCGGCGGACCAGGGCGAGGTCTGCCCGGCACCGTCCTTGGCCCGGACCGTCCAGCGGTAGTCACCGGCCGGCAGGGTGCCGTCCCGCAGCACCGCCGTGGTGACCCGGCCGCGGGCGGCGGGAACGGTGTAGGCCGCGGCGGGGGCGCTCTCGCCCACGCGGGTGACCTGGAACTCGGCCTCGTACCCGGAGGCGCCCGGGCCGTCCGGGACGTCGACCGTCGCCATCAGGCTCAGGCTGGTGAGCCCGACCGGGCCACCGGAGCACGGCGTGGCCGGGAAGGTGTCGAGCGCGGTCGGGATGGCCGGCGGGGCGGCGGCCGCGGTGGCCGCCGGGGTCAGCAGGCCGAGGGTGGTGGCGGTCAGGCCGCCGACGAGGGCCAGCGCGAGCGGCCGCAGTCGGGTGCGATGCATGCATACTCCTGGTATCTGATGATCATCGCGACCCTAGCCGCCGGGTCCGGTGAGCGGACAGGAATATCCGCGTCACCCGTCACCCCGGCCGTGGCCGGGAGTCACCCCTGCCCCTGCCCCAGGGCCGCCGCCAGCCCGAGCGCCGGACTGGCCAGCACCGGGACCCCGCTGCGGACTGCTTCGGCGGCGCCGGCCATCGACGCCTGGGCGAGGACGACGACGTCCACGGCCTCCGGGCCGTACGCACCGCCGGGCGATCACCGCCCGGCGGTGCGCCCGTCAGAGCGCGACGGCCTGCGGGCTGCGCAGCTGGTCGGTGCCCGGTACCGGGGCGGACGGGTCCGCGCCCAGCTCGACGATCCGGTTGCCGGCGTCGACGTGCACGACGCGCGGGGTCAGCGTGCGCGCCTCGGCGTCCTCGACCTGCGCGTAGCTGATCAGGATCACCAGGTCCCCGGGGTGCACGAGATGGGCCGCGGCACCGTTGATCCCGATCACGCCCGACCCGCGCTCACCCTCGATGACGTACGTCTCCAGGCGCGCGCCGTTGTCGATGTCGACGATGTGCACGAGCTCCCCGGGCAGCAGATCGGCCGCCTCCATGAGCTCGGCGTCGATCGTCACGGACCCGACGTAGTGCAGATCGGCCTGGGTGACGGTGGCCCGGTGAATCTTGGACTTGAACATGGTGCGAAGCAATGTGAGCTCCTAGAAGACGGCTCCCTGCCTGCTTTCTGCAGGTCAAGGGCGTTCCGCACTCTACACCGGCAGGCGTCGGACCGGAGGTCGGAAGGAAAATCCACTGCCTCGGACGAGACGGCTCCTGGCCTGCACTTCCGTGGGCACCAGGCCGTTGCGACGCCGCCGACCAGGCTTCGCATCGGCCAGCCGCTTCGGAATGTGGGGGACCGATGCTGACCAGATGCTGACTTGCCTGACGGCACGTCACGCAGATTGGGATGCACCCCGGGAGGGCCGTCCATGAGGGAGAAGACCCGCTCCCTGGGTTATCCAGAAGAAGACGGCCGTCATCCGCTTGTCCTCCAAGGTACTGCCCGCGTAACTGGTCGCGGTGTGGATGAGGTTGGCCGAGTACAGGAGCAGCCGGTTGTAGCGGGGTGGAATGCGCAGGTCCTCGGTGAAGGAGTCCTCCGGCACGAACGGGAACGCCAACGCTGGAGAGGATGTCCCGCGCCAAAGCGCCGCCAAGACTGCGGCACGACATCGTCATGCAGGCATGTGGCCCTGCTGAGATGTCCGTACACCGTCCGCGTCCGCACAACCGTACGCTGCCTGCCGAGCCCCTCCTGTTGGAGTGGAGCCGGAACAAGACGGCTACTGGCATGTGGCCAGACGGCCGGTGTCGAGGACGGCGGTTCGGTCGGCCAGGGCTTCGGCGGCTGTCCGGTCGTGGGTGATGAACACCAGGCTGAGAGCACGTCGTTCCCGGAGTGCGGCCAGTCGGGTGAGGATGGAGTCCCGCGTGGCCGCGTCGAGCCCGGAGGTGATCTCGTCGCAGACCAGGACGTCGGGCTCGGCCAGCAGGGCCCGGGCCAGAGCTGCCCGTTGGAGTTCGCCGCCGGACAGGGCGCCGGGGCGGCGCAGGGTCAGCTCCTCGGCCAGGCCCAGATCCTCCAGGGTTCGTACGGCGGTACGGCGGGCGGTGTCCCGGTCGGCGCCGCGCAGCCGGACCGCCGTGCGGGCGACCTGGTCCAGGACCGGCCGGTGCTCGTCGAAGGCAGCCTTGGGATCCTGGAACACGTACTGGACGGCGGCCAGTTCGGTGCGGGTGCGGGCGCGAAGGCTGCGTGGCAGCGGTGCTCCGTCGAGCAGGACCGTGCCGTCGTACGTGGAGTGGAGGCCGGCCAGGCAGCGGCCCAGTGTGGTTTTGCCGCTGCCGGATCGGCCGGTCACGGCGAGGCACTCTCCCGGCGCGACCGACAGCGTGATGCCGTGCAGCACCGGAACGGTACCGTGCGCCGTTTGGTGCCGGGCGGTCAGCTCTTGTACCGCGATCCGGCTGGCGGCGGGCCGGGTGGCTGCTCGTGGCTTGGGGAGCACGGGCCGCTCGGAGGCGGGCAGTACGGTGTCCGCGGGGCCGCGGTCCACGACCCGGCCGTCCCGCAGCACGACCGCCTCGTCGGCCAACTGCCGGACGACGTCCCAGTCATGGCTCAGCAGGACCAGGGCGATGCCTTGCTCGGCCACGTCGGCGAGCGCCTCGACGACGCCCCTCTTGGTGGCCGGGTCCTGGCCGGTGGTGGGTTCGTCGGCAACGATCACCTTCGCACCCAGGAGCAGTGCCTGGGCGATGACGACCCGCTGCTGCTGGCCGCCGGAGAGCTGGTGGGGGTAGCGGCGCAGCACCATCTCGGGGTCGGGCAGCTGGGCCAGGCGCAGGGCGTGCTCGACGCGGTCGCGGATCTCGCGGCGGGTTCCGCCGCGCCGGGCCGCGATGTCGCGTAGGAGCGCTCCGGCTCGGCGGGCGGGGTTGAGGACGGTGGCGGGGTGCTGGGGCACGTAGCCGACGGAGCCGGGTCCGGACGTGCTGATCCGGCCGTCGATCCGCGCCCCGGCCGGGAACTCGCCGAGGAGGGCGCGTCCGGTGGTGGTCTTCCCGCTGCCCGAGGGCCCGACGAGGGCCGTGATCCGTCCGGCGCGGGCCGTCAGGCTCACCCCGTCGACGAGAGTGATGCCGTCCACCTGCACGCGCAGGCCGTCCACTTCCGCTGCCGGCTTCATACCCGGTCTCCTTTCCAGGCGGTCTTGGCCTGTGTGTGCAGTGCGGCGTCGAAGAGCAGGTTGGTGCCCATCGACAGGGCTGCGATGAGCAGGGCGGGTACCACCACGGCCCATGGCTGCAGGAACAGGCCGGTGCGGTTGCGGTCGACCATGACCGCCCAGTCGGCGGCGTCCGGTGGGACGCCGATGCCGAGGAACGCGGCCGTGGCGACCAGGTACAGGGCTCCGGTCAGCCGGATCCCCGCGTCGGCGGCGAGGGTCCGGCGCATGCAGCGGGCGACGTACCCGAGCGCCGTACGCCACCAGGTCTCGCCCTGCATCCGCAGGGCCTCGACGGCGGGCCGGGCGGAGATCTCGGCCGCCGCCGCGTGCACCACGCGAGCCGCGTCGGGTACGGCGGCCAGACCGACCAGGGCGGCCAGCCCGGCCGGCCCCGGGGTCAGGGTCGAAGCCACGAGCAGCACCAGCAGGAGCGAGGGGACGGCGATCAGGACGTCGAGGGGCCGCATGAGGGCCTCCTCGAGCCAGGTGCGTCGGGTGAGGGCGGCGATCAGCCCGATCGGGACGGCGACCAGGTAGGCGAGTCCGGTGGCGGCGAGCGCCACGAGGACGACGGAGCGGCCGCCGAGCAGGACCTGCCGCCAGACGTCCCGGCCGGAGAAGTCGGTGCCCAGCCAGTGCCCGGCGCCTGACGCGAAGGACACCGAGCGCGGTCCGGCCGGTCCGGTGAGCAGCGGTCCGAGGGCAGCCAGCAGCAGGGGCACGGCGATGAGACCGACGGCCAGGGCGTACCTGGATGCACGGCGCCTCACGCGACCACCTCCGCACGGGGTGCGAAGCGGCGGGCCACGAGGTCCGCCCCCAGGTTGGCCAGGACGGTGACCACGCCGAAGACGACGGCCATGCCCTGGACGACGGGCACGTCGCGGGCGGCAACGGCGTCGATGAGCACGGTTCCCAGGCCGGGGATGACGAAGAGGGCTTCGACGACGATCACTCCGCTCAGCAGCCAGTCGCAGGTCCGGGCCAGCTGTTGTGCGGCCGGAGCAAGGGCATTGGGCAGGGCGTGCGTCCAGCGGACGCGGGCGCCGCTGACGCCGTAGCGCTGGGCCTGGGCGACGTAGGGCGAGGCCATCGCGTCGATCATCCCGGCGCGTACGAGGCGGCTGATGGTGCAGACGGGCCGCGAGACGAGTACGAGGACGGGCAGGACCAGTACGGCCGGTTCGGTGAGCGGGTCGGTGCCGACGGCGGTGGGCGGCAGCCAGCCCAGCCACAGCCCGAACAGAGTGGCCAGCAGCACGCCGAGGGCGAACTCGGGTACGGAGTGCACGGCCAGGGTCAGCGCGCTGAGGGTCCGGTCCAGCGGGCCGCCCTCGCGGCGGGCGCACAGCACGCCGAGTCCGACCGACAGCGGCAGGAGTACGAGGAGAGTGGCGCAGGCGAGCGTCACCGTGGGCGCGATGCCGCCGGTCAGGTAGTCGGCGACGGGCCGCCCGCTGACCAGGGAGGTGCCGAGGTCACCCCGGACGAGGCCGGCGGCCCAGTCCAGGAAGCGTTCGGCGGCGGGTCGGTCCAGGTCCAGTGCGGCGCGGATCCGGGCGATGCGCTCGGGGTCGGGCTGGTCGCCGGCCAGGGCGACCGCCGCGTCGCCGGGCAGGGCCTCGGTGAGGACGAAGATGAACAGGACGACCGCCGCCGTCTGCCCCAGACCGAGGAGCAGACGGCGGCCGATCCAGTTCAGGTGCCGGGTCACGCGAGCCAGAGCTTGTCGAAGCGGGCCCAGTCGAGGGTGTTGGCGGGGGCCTGCTTCGAGACTCCGTGCACGGACGGAGCGGTGGCGACGATCCAGTCGGCGAAGCCCCAGATCAGGAAGCCGCCCTCGTCGTACAGGCG
Organism: Streptomyces sp. NPDC090022; assembly: GCF_044748145.1. Lineage (NCBI taxonomy): Bacteria > Bacillati > Actinomycetota > Actinomycetes > Kitasatosporales > Streptomycetaceae > Streptomyces > Streptomyces sp. NPDC090022. The sequence continues at coordinate 72,005 of NZ_JBIVFN010000001.1, read as the reverse complement.
GCGCTGCATCCGCTCGTACAGGGCGGCGCGTTCCTTCTCGTCGCGGGTGGACTGGGCCTGCTGGTACAGGTCGTCGAAGTCCTTCTGCTGCCACTTGGTGGCGTTGGTGGTGGAGCCGGTGAGCAGGCGCTGCGAGATGTGGGACTCGATGGGCATGGACCCGGACCGGTAGGAGGCGAAGGTCCCGTCGTTCAGGATGTCCTTCCAGTACGTGTCCTTGTTGCCCACCTTGACCTCGACGGTGACCCCGGCTTTGGCGGCCTGCTCCTTGAAGATCCCGGCGGCCTCGACGAAGCCGGTGGCGGCGGGGGCCGTGTCGAGGGTGACCTTGAGGTTCTCGGCGCCGGCCTCCTTGAGCAGGGCGCGGGCCCGCTCCAGGTCCTGGGTGCGCTGCGGCAGGTCGGAGGCGTAGTACTGGTAGCCCTTGCCGAAGAGGTCGTTGCCGATCTCGCCGGCTCCGGAGAGGGCGCCGTCGACGAGTTCCTTGCGGTCGGCGATGAGGAAGAACGCCTGGCGGACCCGCTTGTCGTCGAACGGGGGCCGGTCGGTCTTCATCACGAAGCCCTGCATGGAGCTGCCGGGCAGCCGGATGACCTCGATCTTGCCCTTGCCCTCGTGGGTGCGGGCGGTGGCGGGGTTCAGCTCGTGGGCGTACTGGACCTGGCCGCCGAGCAGGGCGCTCGTACGGGCCGATTCCTCGGTGGCGACGACGAATTCGACCTGGTCGAGGTGGGGTGCGCCCTCCCAGTAGGCCTCGTTGCGCTTGACGACCAGGGACTTGCCGGGGGTGAAGGAGCCGAACGTGAAGGGGCCGGAACCGACGGGCTTGTCGAAGGACGTGGTGTCCTTGGGGACGATGTAGGCGCCGAACGCGGCGAGCACGTTGGGGAATTCGGCGTACGGGCGCTTGAGCTTGAACTCGACGGTGTTCGCGTCGAGGGCGCGGCTGGCGGCGAGGTCGATGGGCTCCAGGGAGGCCTTGGCGCGGAAGGTGCCCTTGGGGTCGGCGATCCGGCGGTAGCTGTAGAGGACGTCCTCTGCGGTGACCGGGCGTCCGTCGTGGAAGGACGCCTTGCGCAGGGTGATCTTCCAGGTGTCGAGGGTTTCGTTGGGCTCCCAGCGCTCGGCAAGGCGGGGGACGGGAGCGAGGTCGGCACCGAAGTCGGCGAGCTTGTCGTAGAGGGCCTTGGCGCGGGCGGCGTCCACGAACAGGTTGGCGGCGTGCGGGTCGAGGGTCTCGTTCGCGCCGCCGCCGGCGAAGGCGGCCCGCAGGGTGCCGCCACGCTTGGGGGTGCCGGATTCGGCAGCGTTCTTGGTGTCGGTGTTCTTGCCGGTGTCGCCGGCGCAGCCGGCGGTCAGGGCGAGGGCGGCGGCGGTCGCCGTGGCGGTGGCGAGGAGGAAGCCTCGGCGGGCGAGGCCGGAGCGGCGCTCGTTCATGGTGTGGTGTCTCCGTTGCTGTGCTGGGGGTGGTTCTGGGGACTGAGCCGGGCGACGAGGTGCAGGCGGTCGGAACTCGTGGTTCCGTGCGGGGAATCGCCTTCGCTCCACACCGGTTCGGTGCGGGGACCGGGGCCGTCGTGCAGGGCGAGGACCTCGAAGCCGGCGGTGGTGAGGAAGTACCGCAGTTCCTGGGGGAAGAGCAGCCGCCAGGCGGAGTGCTGCTCTTCCGGTTCCGAGCGGTCGTCGGCGGTCCAGGTGCGGCGGCGGCGCAGGAGTTGGGCGCCGTGGTCGATCCACAGGGTGGTGCGGGAGGTGTACGTCGTGCCCCGCCAGTCGAAGGAGGCGGTGCGCGGCCCGTCGAGGAGTTCGGTGTTGCCGAGGAAGAAGGCGCCGTTGCGCATCTCCGCGATGAGCACTCCGCCCGGGCCCAGGTGGCGGCGGATGGCGGCGAGGCAGGAGGTGAGGTCTTCGTTGGTGTGGCAGTAGAGCAGGGCGCTGTCCAGGCAGAGGACGGCGTCGAAGGTGCGGCCGAGGTCGAAGTCCCGCATGTCGGCGCGCCGGTAGTCCGGGCCGGGGTGTCGGCGGCGGGCGTGGGCGAGCATGGACTCGGCGGTGTCGACGCCGGTGACCCTGCGTCCGGCGTGGTGGTGCAGCCAGGCCGCGTCGCGGCCGGTGCCGCAGCCGAGGTCCAGGACCTGGGCTCCCGCGCCGTGGCGGCGCAGGGTGTCCTCGGTCCAGCGTGCGGCGAGCCGGTCGGGGTCGGGGAAGCGCTCTTCGTACAGCTCGGGGTGGTCGGTGAGGAGGTTTCCGGTGCTCATCTGGGCTCGCTCAGGGGACGTGGGTCAGGGGTGGCGGCCGTTGTCTTCGCGTGCTGTTCCGGGCCCTCCGGGACCGGCGAGTCCGTAGTGGCGGGGGCAGGCGGGCGGGGCAGGGCCCGGCGTCGGTGCAGCAGGGTGACGGCTGCCGCCGAGGCGAGGCCGAGTGCCGTGCAGCAGGCGTAGGGAAGCCACGTCGGCCCGCCGTGCGTCGCGGTGTCCATGACCCACCCGACCCCCGCGCCGGTGCCCGCGGCAGCCACTCCGGACACTCCGTAGAACAGTCCGTAGAAGGTGCCGGTGAGCTCCGCGCGGCCGAAGGCGGGGATGAGTTCCATGACGAAGGGCTGGGCGGTCATCAACCCGACGTACAGGAGCAGCACTCCGGCCAGGACCGGCAGCAGCCGCACCGGGTGGGTCCCCGCGGCTCCCGCCACGAGCATCGGGGGTACGAAGCCGAGCCCGCTGACGGTCAGCCCGGCGGCGATCCACCGGCCCCGGCCACCGCTCCGCACGGCCAGCCTGCGGGTGATGCGCAGCTGGAGCACGAAGTTGGCGAGGGTCCCGACGACGAAGATCAGCCCGACGGCTCCCGCCCAGCCGGTGGCCTGCTGCGCGGCATGCGGGAGCAGCAGGTAGAGCTGGCTCTCCATGCCGTACATGCCGACCATGGCCAGGGCGAAGGCCACGAAGCGCCGGTTGCCGGCCACCTCCCGCCAGTCTCCGAGCACGGAACCGGTCGGGCGCGGCACGGTCCGGGCGGGCAGCACGATCGCCTGCGCGAGGGTGAGCAGCGCGAACACCCCCGCCGCGGTGAGCGCCGCCGCCCGGAAGCCGCCGAACAGCAGCAGGCTCCCCAGCAGCGGCCCGATCAGCGCCCCGGCCGTGGCGAACACGTTGAACAGGGCGAACGCCTCGGCCTTGCGGTCGCCGGACTCCTGGGCGACGTACGTCCGTACGGCCGGGTTGAACAGGGCGCCGGCCAACCCGCTCAGCACCGATGCGGCGATCAGTACGGGCAGTGCGTCGCCGAGGGCGAACAGCGCGAAGCCGAGGGTGCGCAGGCCGCAGCCCGCGATGATCACGCCGCGGGCCCCGAGGCGGTCGGCGGCCGAGCCCCCGATCAGGAAGAGCCCCTGCTGGCTGAGGTTGCGCAGGCCCAGGACCAGGCCGACCACCGCCGCCGACATACCGAGGTCGTCGGTCAGGTGCGTGGCCAGGTACGGGATGAGGAGGTAGAAGCCGATGTTGACGCCGAGCTGGTTGACGAGCAGGAGCCGTACGGCCGGCGGGAAGCCGCGCACCGCGGCGATGGTTCTCATCGGGCGGCGCCCACGGGTATGGCGGCGCGGGGCAGCACTCCCAGGCCGCCGCGCGGGGCGGGCCCCACGGTGCCGTCGGCGCCGCCGATGCCGGACCACGGGTCGTCGGCGAGGAGCAGGTGCCCGTCGAGGTCGACCCAGCGGGCCCGGTCCACCAGGTGGACGGCGGGCGCGATGCCGAGCGAACTGGCGGTCAGGCAGCCGAGCATGAGGTCGGTGCCGCTGCCGTCCAGCGCCGCCTGGATCCGCAGCGCAGCCCGTACGCCCCCGCACTTGGCGAGCTTCACGTTGACCCCGTGGACCCGCCCGGCGAGGGCCGCGGCGTCCTCGTAGGAGACCGCGTCCTCGTCGGCGATCACGGGGATCGGGGAGGTGGTGGCGACCCGGGCCAGGGCATCGGGCCGCCCGGCGGCGATCGGCTGCTCCACGGCGGTGATGCCGAGGGCCGCGAAGCGGGGCAGCAGTGCGTGGGCCTGGTCCTCGGTCCAGGCACCGTTGGGGTCGAGCAGCAGGTCCGCGGCCGGCGCTCCGGTACGGACGGCCTCGACCCGGGCCAGGTCCTCGGCCGGGTCGGGGGATCCGGCCTTGACCTTCAGAACGGTGAAGCCTGCCAGGGCGAGCCGACTGGCCTGGGCGGCAGCGGCGACGGGCGCGACGATGCCGATGGTGCGTGCCGTGGCCGCGGACGGCGGGGAAGCGCTGCCGAGCAGTTGGTGCACGGGTTCACCGGCTCGCTTGCCCACGAGATCCAAGACGGCTGACTCAACAGCGGCGAGGACTCCTGCCGGCAGGTCTGCGCCCACGGAGCCCGCAGGCGCGAGTTCGGCCCAGGCGGTCTCCGGGTCCGGCAGGCGCTCCACCGCCGGCCGGAGTGCGCCCAGGTGGCGAAGGATGGATTCGGTGGGCAGTCCGAGGTAGACGCTGCTGACTGCCTCCCCCCAACCGCGCAGCCCGCCGTGTTCCAGGCTGACCCAGACCGCGTCGCGGCGGGCCATCACGGAGCGGGAGATGCGCAGCGGCTCGGCCAGTTCGAGCGAGGCGGTGTGCCAGGTGAGTTTCATACGGCACCTCCGGGGGCCGGAACGCGGGGAGCAGGGGCTTCTCTGCCGGGGCCGGCGACGGGATCGACGACGGTGCGGCAGCGGGTCCAGCCGACGGCCTCGGCCGCGCGTGGGTGCGGGATCTCCAGGGGGCGGGTGGCCCGGGCCGTGGCGGTCAGGCCGTGGGCGTGGCAGAAGTCGTCGTCGTAGACGGTGCCGAGGTAGCGGTGCGGCCCGTCGGGGAAGACGGTGGCGACGACGGCGCCGGGTTCGGCCCTGGCGGCCCATGCGGAGACCAGCGCGACGGCGCCGGTGCTCCAGCCGCCGCTGACGAAGCTGCCGCGGGCGAGCCGGCGGCACGCGTCGACGGCCTCGGCGGCACCCACCCAGTGCACCTCGTCGAACGCTCCGTGGCGGACGTTGCCGGGGTGGATGCTGCTGCCCAGCCCGCGCATCAGACGCGGCCTGGCCGGCTGTCCGAAGATCGCGGAGCCGACGGAGTCGACGCCGATCACCTTCAGGCGGGGCCAGCGGCTGCGCAGCGGGCCGACCAGCCCGGCGCTGTGCCCGCCGGTGCCCACGCTGCACACCAGGACGTCCAGGTGGTCGAGCTGGCCGATCAGTTCCGCGGCCATGGAGCGGTAACCCGCCGGGTTGTCCGGGTTGTTGTACTGGTCCGGCCAGTACGCGCCCTCGGTGCGGGCCAGGACCTCGCGCAGCCGGGCGATGCGGGCGGCCTGCCAGCCGCCCTGGGCGGCAGGGCGGTCGACGAGCTCCAGGCGGGCGCCGTAGGTGCGCAGCAGCTGCCGCATGGACGGTTCGAGTTCGCTGTCGCCGACAAGGATGACCGGGTGGCCGAGGACTTGTCCGGCGAAGGCCAGCCCGATGCCCATCGTGCCCGAGGTGGACTCCACGACCGGTGCCCCGGGGCGAAGTTCCCCACGTCTGCGGGCGCCGGTGAGCATGGACATCGCCGCGCGGGCCTTCATCCCGCCGGCGCTGAGGCATTCGAGCTTGGCCCAGAAGCCGGGGTGGGTGTGGGGCAGGTCGGTGTGGATACGGGCGACGGGCGTACGCCCCAGCAGGGGCAGGAGGTCCGCGTTGGCGACAGCGGCACGCGACCGGTGTACGAGCGGGGCGAGGGTCACGGACAGCCTCCGTAGCGGTGGATGACCCCGGGACCGCCGTCGAGCCAGAAGAACGGGTACGGCTCGGCGGACACGGCGCTCACCCCGGATCCGAGGAAGCGGGGCAGGACGGCGCTGCCGGTCTGGGCGAACATCACGAGGGGCTTCCCGCTCGTGGCGGCGTGGTCGAGCAGGCCTTGGAAGGAACCGTTGCCGAGGGTCATGCCGGAGGCGAGGACGGCGCCGCAGCGTTCCAGGTGCGCGGCCGCGTCGGTCAGGACGGGCTCGCCCCACTCGGTGGTGCCGCCCTTGAGGTCACACGGCAGGTAGTCGAGACCCCGCGAACGCAACTGCTCCAGCAGCGAGTTGACCACGCCGACCACCAGGACCGGACGTCGCTCACCGGACCGGGAGACATCGGCGGGCAGCAGGTCGACCACGGCGCGGGCCCGGGCCCGCGAACGGCTCAGCGAACTGCCGGCGGGCAGCGGACACGGGCGGGCGCCGTTGTCCGGCGTGTGCGGGCGTACGTGGGCCAGGTAGGCGTCGAGCGCCGCGATCCGCACCGGCAGGAGCGGATGGCCGAGGAGCTCGGCGACGGTGGCGCCCACGCAGTCGTCGAGGGCACCTTCCGGCAGCGCGCCGGGCTCGACTGCGCAGGATCCGACGGCCGCGTCGAGCCGCAGGCTGAGCACCTCGTTGCGGTAGCCGCCGCTGCGCCCTTCGTGCCGGACGGCCTGGGCGGTGGTGAAGGCGAGTGAGATCCGCTCGTCGGCGGGGTCGGGGCCGTACGCCCCGGCCAGGACCGCGTCGACCAGCTGGTCGACGGTCCGGACGGCGGGGTCGGCATGCGGGCGGTCACCCGCGGTGATCGTTTCGTGCAGGGCCGGGAGGGTCACGCGGGCACCGCCGGGGAGGGCTCGTAACAGGGGCGCAGGCCGGCGAGCAGCCGCTCGGCGGCCGCGCGGGCGCCGCCGCCCTCGGTGTCGGTGGTCATGAGGTGGCCCAGGTACTCGTTGTTGCTGGTGGCGGCCCGCACGGTGCGGCCGGGTTCGGCGAGGGTCAGCTCCAGTACCTCGGGCCGGGCTCGTACGGCCTCTGCCCCCTCGATGTCGGTGAGGATGCCGTCGGTGTCGGGCAGCAGGAAGGAGATGGCGGCGCTGCGCACGCCGGTGGGTCGCGGTGCCAGGTCGGGCACACGACCCAGGGCCACGTCCACGCAGGCGGCAGCCAGGTCGACTCCCGTGACGTGCCGGACGAGTTCGGTGATGCGGTTTCCGGCCGGGCGGGGGTTGACCTCGACCAGCCGGGGCCCGTCGGGCGTCAGCTTGATCTCGGTGTGGCAGACCACCTGGTCCAGCCCCAGCGCCTTGACCGCCCGCAGCGCCGTCCCGGCGGCCTCCGACGCCAGGGCCTCCTCGATGCCGGCCGGGAACATGTGGCCGGTCTCGACGAAGGCGGGCGCCCCGCCGATGCTCTTGTCGGTGACCCCCACGACGTGCGTGGTGCCGCCGAAGGAGACGGTCTCGACGCTGACTTCGGGCCCGTGCAGCAGCTCCTCGAGCAGGATGACCGGGGCACGGTCCTGGCCGCGCGCGTTCACCGGGAACTCGGCGAGGGCCTGGCAGGCGAGCTCCAGCTCGCGCTCGTGGCCCACCGCGCGCACCAGCATGCCCGCACACAGGTCCACCGGCTTCACCACGAGCGGGTAGCCGATCTCACGAGCGGCGGCGACCGCCTCCCCCACGCCCTCGCAGATCGCGAACCGGGGCCCGGGCACTCCGGCTTCGGCGAACACACCGCGGGTCAGGTCCTTGCGGCACGCCGCCTCGACGGCTTCCGGGGAAGGCCCGGGCAGGCCGAGCCGCCGGGCGGTGTGCGCGACGGCCGGCAGGTAGTAGTCGCACGAGGAGACCACCCCGTCGAAGCCGAGGACGGCGTGCAGGCCTTCGAGCCGCTCCAGGAGTGCTGCCGTGTCGTTGGTGTCGGCCGTGATGATGTTGCGGGCCGTGAGCAGCGGGTGCGGTCCGTCCCCCGCAGGGGCTGAGCGCAGGTAGTGGTGCAGGTCGCGGGTGACGAAGGTGAACTCGTGCCCGTCTTCGCGGATCGCCCTGGGCAGCAGCCTGCTCATCGACCCCACCCAGCTTTCGATCACCAGCAGATGTCCCACCGGACTTCCTCCCAGACTGCCGTCGGCTCTGTGCGACGCAGACATTATCGGAAATCGTTTTCATTTCCAATACGACAGTTTTCCGATAGCCTGCGGCCTCCGGAGCACGAGAGGCGGAGCGTGATGACAGAGCTGACGCGGGATCAGAGGGTCGGGCCGTACACGGTGCGGCACGCGAGAACCGAGGACCTGCCCGGCGCCCGGAGCGTCATGCTGGACACCTTCTACCGGGAGTTCGGCTACGGGTACGTGCCCGACTGGCACCCCGACGTCGTCGACCTCCACGGCACCTACCTGCGCCATCCACGCCACACCCTCGTCGTGGCCGTACGCGACGACGGGGAGGTGGTCGGCACCACCGCACTCAACTCACGCGGCCCCGCCCATCCCCCGCACCCGCGAAGCCTCGTCGAGCGCTACCCCTCGGGACGGACCGCGCAGCTGCTGCGCGTCTACGTACGCCCTGACCACCGGCGGCACGGGCTCGCCCGCGCCATGGTGCACACCGCCTGCGCGTTCGCCGCGGCGGTACCCGGCTACGAACGCATCTACCTGCACACCAACGTCGACATCCCCGGCGCGGAACACTTCTGGCGCAGCATGGCCACCGAGGTCTTCGACGCGCGCACCACCGGTGAGCACGGCGGTTTCGGGACCGTCCATTTCGAGATGCCGCTGCCCGCGGCGGGAACGGACTCCGAGCCGGGGACAGGCCCCGACCGGGAGGCGGCCGCGGTCAGGTGACCCGGCGCTCCTCCAGGGGCGCCGCTCTGAGTACTTCCTCCTCCACCCGGGGCAGGTGCGGGGTGTGGTTGACCAGGCGGGCGGAGTTGCCGACGACCGCGATGCTGCTGGTGTTGTGCAGCAGCGCCGCGAGCACCGGGTTGATCGAGCCGCCCGCGCCCGCGACCAGCCCGAGCAGGTTGACGCCTATGGCGAGCCCGTAGTTCTGCCGTACGACGCGCAGGGTATGGCGGCTGAGCTCGACCACGGCTGCGACCTGGCGCAGATCGTTGCCCGCCAGCGCGATGTCCGCGGTCTCCAGGGCCACATGGGAGGAGTGCTCGCCCATCGTGATGCCGACGTCCGCGAGCGCCAGCGCGGGGGCGTCGTTCGTGCCGTCACCCACCATCGCCACGGTGTGGCCTTCGGCCTGGAGGTCACGGATCAGCTGGAGCTTGGCCTCCGGCAGGGCGTGGGCGTGCACTTCGGCGATGCCGAGGGCGTCCGCCACGACCTGTGCGGTCTCCGGGGCGTCACCGGTGAGCAGGACCAGCCGCGAGACGCCCAGGTCACGCAGCTGCCGGACGACGATGTCGGCGCCCGCCCGAACGGCGTCGGAGACCCCGAGAAGGCCGATGAACTCCTCGTCCTGCGCCAGGCAGATGACCGTCTCGCCGCCCCGGCGCAGGTGGTCGGTCCAGCCCTGGGCGTCCTCGGTGAGCTCGATGCCGTGCCGGCGCAGCAGGGCGGGGCTGCCCACCAGGAGCCGGGTGCCGTCGAGTTCGGCGCGCATGCCCATACCGAGGACGACCTCGCACGCCTGGTGGAGCGGGACGTGCAGGTGCTGCTCTGTCGTGTGGGTCACGATGGCCTGGGCGAGGGGGTGGCGGGCGTGGAGCTCGCCGGAGGCGGCCAGGCTGAGCACCTCGTCGGCGCCGAAGCGCTCGTTGAGGGTGACGACGCTGGTGACCAGGGGACGCCCGAAGGTCAGCGTGCCCGTCTTGTCGAAGACCACGGCGGTAACCCGGCCGACGCCTTCGAGGTGGGTACCGCCCTTGATGAGGGTGCCACGGCGGGCACCGTTGCCGATGGCCGCGCTGATGGCGGTCGGGGTGGCCAGGCCCGCGGCGCACGGGCAGGCGATCAGCAGCATCGTCATCGCCCGGCGCGCATCGCGGGTAGCCACGTAGGTCAGGGCGGCCAGCGCGAACGACACGGGGACGAAGCGCTGGGTGAAGCGGGTGGCGACGGTCTGGATCGGGGCCCGGTCGGTCTGGGCCTCCTCGACCCGGGTGATGATCCGGCCGACCGTGGTGTCCCTCCCGACGGAGTCGGCGCGTACGGTCAGCGAGCCGGAGGTGACGATGGTCCCTGCGTAGACGTGGGAGCCCGCCCGGGCGTAGACCGGCAGGGCCTCGCCGGTGACCGCGGCCTGGTCGACCAGGGCCTCGCCGCCGGTCACGTGCCCGTCGACGGGGATGCGGTGGTGCTCGTACACGGCGACGACATCGCCGGGCGTCAGTTCCTCCAGCGGGACCTCGACCTCCACACCCTCCTCCCGGACCAGCCAGACCCGCTCCTCGCCGATGGTCAGCAGCTCCTCGATGGCGCGGCGGGTGCGGCGCAGGGTGAGGGTCTGGAGGAACTCGCCGATGTTGAGCAGCCACAGCACGGTGAGGGCCACCACGTTCTCGCGCAGGACCAGGGAGATGACGGTCGCGGCGGTGACCAGGGTGTCGGTGCCGGGATGGCCGCGGCCGCGCAGCGTGCGCAGGGCTCCCCGGAAGAACGGCAGACCGGTGAAGACCGTGACCACACCCAGGAATCCGGAGGAACCGATACCGATGCGGGGCCGGGCCAGCAGCCGGCGCAGGGCCACGAACGCGAGGACCGCCCCGCCCACCACGAGCCGGGCGATCTCACCGGTGGAGGAGTCCGGAGCCGAGCGGGTGGCCTTGGCCGGGGCCGATGCGGGCGGCGCTTCCTCCAGGGCGCGGACCAGCGCGTCCACGTCCAGGGCGTCGGGTTCCATCCAGATCACGACACTGCCCGTGCGCGGGAAGATCCGCAGGGCGCGGAAGCCGCCGAGGCGGGTCAGGCGGTCGTCGACGAGTCCGGCGCAGCCGGGACGGTCGCGCAGCCAGGGGACGGTCAGCCGGGCCCGCCCCATGGCGACCGAGCGGACGAGCACCGCGGACATGATCAGTGCTCGTGGCCGTGATCGTCGTGGTCGACCTTGACAGCCGAGGGCGGCGGGACCTCCTCGCCCAGCGAGGTACGGGCCTCCGCGAGCACGTCCCCGGCCTTCAGCCGGGCCTCCTCGGCGGCCGAGGACAGCCACCGGCTCGCCACGATGCCGCCTGCGAGGCCGCTCACCAGCGCCTTGCGCGCGGCGGGCTGCGCATCGGGCAGCTTCTTGATGATCAACGCGCCCACCGCTCCGCACACCGCGTAGTGGGCCAGCTTGCCGGCGGTCGCGCCGACGATGGCGAGGGGATGCATGAACGCCTCCTTCCGCACGCACCGTGCCGGGTGCGACGGAACCTCTTCTCCAGTCTGGACCCGCGGCGCACCCGGGGTCGAACCGGGCCGCGGTCAGACGGGAGCCACAGGCCGGCGCTCGGGAAGGTGCACGGCCCGGGCAGCGCGCGCAGCGCGCCGGGAGCCCCCGATCCGACAGCCGAGGTAGATCAGGAACGCGAGGGTCGTCACGTACGGGCTGATGGGAATGCTGCTGCCCAGGGCCAGCAGGATGCCACCCACCATGGCGACCAGCGCGAAGACGACGCTCAGTGCGGGCAGCAGCACCGGGGACGCGGTGACCCGCGCAGCGGCGGCCGCCGGGGTGACCAGCAGGGCCAGCACCAGCAGGGCTCCCACGATCTGCACGCACAGGGCCACCGCCAGGCCGAGGACCAGCATGAACGCCAGCGACAGGGCCCGGACGGGCACCCCGCGCGCCTCTGCCACGTCCGGATCGGCGCTGGCGAAGGTCAGCGGGCGCCAGACCACCGCGAGGGCCGCCAGCACCACGACGGACGTGCCGACCAGCCATGCCATCTGCGGGGTGTCGACGGCGACGATCTGCCCGGTCAGGATGCCGAACTTGTTCGCCGCCCGGCCCTTGTAGAGGGCCAGGCACAGCACACCCAGCCCCAGGCCGAACGGCATGATGATCCCGATCACGGAATTGCGGTCGCGGGCGCGGACCCCGAGCAGACCGATCGCGGCCGCCGCCAGCAGGGAGCCGACGATCGACCCGGCGACGATGTTGACACCGGCCAGCAACGCGGCCGCCGCGCCCGCGAACGACAGCTCGCTGATGCCGTGCACCGCGAAGGGCATGTCCCGCATGATCACGAAGACCCCGGCCAGCCCGCCCACGAGGCCCACCAGGGCGCCCGCCAGCAGCGAATTGTGGACCAGGGCCAGCAGGTCCCCGTAGTTGTCGAAGTTGAAGATCTGCTGCCAGATACCGGAATCGTTGCCGTCGGCGGCAGCGAGGGGCAGAAAGCTCACGGCGGCCCGCCCCCGTTCGGCCGGGCCTCGTGGTGGGCGGGGGCCGCATCGGGTGCACCCACGACCACGAGGCGGCCCCGCACGCGCACGACGTCCACCTGGGTCCCGTACAGCCGCGACAGGACGTCGGTGGTCATCACCTCCTCCGGCGGGCCGATCCGGAACCCGCCGCCGGCCAGGTAGAGCACCCGGTCCGCCGCTCCCAGGACCGGATTGATCTCGTGGGTCACGAAGACCACGGTCGTGCCCGCAAGCCGGCGCCGCCGGTCCACGAGGTCGGTGACCGTTCGCTGGTGCTGCAGGTCCAGGGAGAGAAGCGGCTCGTCGCACAGCAGGATCCGCGGATCCGTGGCCAGCGCCTGCGCGATCCGCACCCGCTGCTGCTCGCCACCCGACAACCGTCCGACCGGGGTCGCGGCGTACGGCAGCGCCCCGACCGCATCGAGGAGCTCGTCCACCCGGCGACGGGCCGGTCCCGGCGCGAGCGACAGCCCCCAGCGGTGCCCGTCCAGGCCGAGCCGTACGAGGTCCCGCGCACGCAGCAGGGTGTGGGCGGGCAGCGCCTTCTGCTGCGGGACGTAGCCCATGAGACCGCCGGCGCGGTGCGGCGGGCTCCCCAGGACCGACACCGATCCCGCGGTGAGCGCCTGCCGGCCCAGCAGCACGCGCAGCAGGCTGGTCTTGCCCGATCCGTTCGGGCCCAGCACGGCCAGGAACTCACCCGGGCGCACGTCGAGGTCAAGGTCCCGCCACAGGACGCGGTCGCCGTACGCCAGCGTGGCGGCGCGCACGCTGATCACCGGCCGGGCGCCGTCTCCGCGGTCCGTGATCGCCGTGGAGGGCTGTGGCGCGAGGGAGTCGGCCCGTTCCATCACCGCTCCAGGGCTTGGCCGAGGGCGGTGATGTTGTCCGACATCCAGCCGGTGTAGTGCTTGCCCTCGGGAAGGGTCTCCGTCACCGGCACCACGGGTATCCCGCTGTCCTCGGCGGCCTCCCTGACCTTCTCCGTCTGCGGTCCGCTGGTCTGCGCGTTGTAGACCAGCACCTCGACCTGGTGCCGGGGGAACAGCTCCAGCGTCTGGCGCAGGACCCTGGGCGCGACCTCGTCGCCTTCCTCGACGGCTTCGCTGAAGGCCGCGGGCGTCTTGTTCACCAGGCCGCAGGCCTCGGTCAGGTAGAGCGGGACGGGCTCGGTGACCGCCACGGGGGTGCCGGCGTGGCGAGCCTCGATCCGGTCCGCCCGCGCTTCGAGCCGGGCGAGCCCGTCCTTGAAGATCTGCGCGTTCTTCCGGAACACGTCGCCGTCTGCGGGTGAGACCTTGCCGAGGGCCTGGGCGATCCGGTCGGCGAGGCGGCCCATCGTCGGCAGGTCGTACCAGACGTGCTCGTTGAACTCCCCCGCACCGGCGGGCGCCTTGCCCGAGACCTGGACGGCATTGATCACTTCGGCCGAGGAGTTGTCCGAGCTGCGCAGCATGCGGTCGACGAACTCGTCGTAGCCGCCACCGTTCTCGACCACCACCTCGGCACGGGAGAGCTCCAGCCGGTTGCGTGGGCCGGCCTCGTAGGAATGCGGGTCCTGTGCCGGATCATTGATGATCGACACGACGGCGACATGCCCACCACCGATCTGCCGGACGACGTCGCCGTACACGTTCGTCGAAGCGACGACCGGAATAGGTACGGAGGTCGCCGACGAGGGTCCGCCCCACGCGCAAGCCCCCGCCAGCGACAGCCCGAGAACCACCGCTGGTGCGCGGGGCGACACGCCATGACGCATACCGTCCTCCCTGCGCGAGGAAAGCGAAATGGCAATCACTTGGATTATCCCCCCGCGCCGCGAAGCTCTCCAGCCGACGGGCTGAAGCCTCCGGGCGGTGCGCCCGGGTACCGTTCAGCGGCCGGCGTAGGGCAGCAGCGCCATCTCGCGCGCGTTCTTGATGGCGGTGGCGAGGGCCCGCTGCTGCTGGGCCGTGACTCGGGTCACGCGCCGGCTGCGGATCTTCCCGCGGTCGGAGATGAACTTCCGGAGGAGGTCGGTGTCCTTGTAGTCGATGTAGCTGATCCCGGCCACGTCGAGCGGGTTGGGCCGGGACTTGACGGGCTTGCGGATGTCGTGGCGTCGGGCCATGTCGGTATCTCCTTGCAGGAAGGTTTGGTCACGGTCGTGCCGGGCCGTGACCGGGTCGTATGTGGTGGGTGTCAGGCGGCGTCGAGGAGGGCGTCGAAGGCGGCGGGCAGGTGTTTCCAGGCTTCACGCCCCGCCGTGTACTCGGCGTCCGTCAGGAGGCAGGAATCGAGGAGTCGTTCCAGCCCGTCCCGGTCGAGGCCGGGCGAGGTGAAGACCAGGTGCTGACAGCAGTCCCCGTGTTCGGGGTGCCAGTCGAGCGCGGCCGCCGCCCGGCGCATGGGCGGGACCATCTCCCACGCCGCGTCCGGCAGCGACGCCAGCCAAGGGCCGGCGCTCTCCACGCACAGGGCTCCGCCGGCCGCGTCCCAGGCGAGCAGCGTGTCGGGGCGGTCGGCGAGCCAGAACCGGCCGCGGCTGCGGGCGGCGGCACAGCACAGGTCCTCCAGTGCCTGGTAGAGGCGTTCGGGATGGAACGGCCTGCGGCGGTGCCACACGAGCGTGGCGACGCCGGCCTCGTCGGCGTCCTGGGGCAGGAGTGCGTACGCGGGGTGCTGGGCTGCCGCGGCGGCCTCGACGTCGAAGCCGGCGAACGCGGCCCGGGCGAGTTCGACGGACCCGGCCGGTACCCGTTGGGCGGTGGGGTGCAGCTGAGCGAGGAGCGCGCGGTCCTCGTCGTCGGCCTCGTCGCTGTCGACGAGGGCGAGGACCGGCGCGTACTCCAGCTGGCGGGCCCAGGTGTCCCCGACGGTCCGCTGGTCGGTGGGGGCCGCCGCGAGGCCTGCCTCCGCGAGGTCGTCGCCGTTGCCGAGACAGGGCAGGACGAGCGCGGGGTCCACGGCGGTGATCACGTTCGTCAGGACGAGCCGGTCCCCGCCGTGCGCGGCGATGACCTCGGCCATGGCCTTCGGTTCGACCGAGTCCCACAGCTCGACCACGGCGAGCCGGGTCAGGCCGCTGTCCGCCATCCGTTCCAGTTCCGGCACCAGGTCCTCGCGCAGTGCGCAGCACGCGCAGTCGTTGACCAGCGGCGTGTCACCGGTGGAGAGGGTGCCGGAGGCGTCGCGGATCACGCGGAGCACGGTGCCGTCGGGCGCCCCGGCCAGATCGTGGTGCAGCGCCACGCTCCCCTGTACGGACCGCAGAAGGCGTTCGACGACCTCCTTGCGCGCCTCGGCGTGCATCCCGGCGACGATCACGACCGGGAGCTGGTGATCGTGTTCCATCACCGGGCCCCGTAGCGGCGCTGGAACTTCTCGACGCGGCCGGCGGTGTCGAGGACGCGGGCGGTGCCCGTGTAGAAGGGGTGGCTCGCGGAGGAGATCTCCACATCGACCACCGGATAGGTGTTGCCGTCCTCCCAGTCGACGGTCTTGTCGCTGGTCATCGTGGAACGGGTCAGGAAAGCGGTGCCGGAGGCGGTGTCGCGGAAGACGACGGGCCCGTAGGCGGGGTGGATGCCGGGCTTCACGGCAGGAACCTTTCGACGGTGGGGCGGGGGTGCCGGGGGTCAGCGCTCTTCGCGGAAGTCGACGTGGCGACGGACGACGGGGTCGTACTTGCGCAGCACCAGCCGGTCGGGGTCGTTGCGGCGGTTCTTGCGGGTGACGTAGGTGAACCCGGTGCCCGCGGTGGAGCGGAGCTTGATGACCGGGCGGATCTCGGTGCGTGCCATGGCGCTACTATATGGCAATGGTTTCCATTACCAACACGGGGACCCACACGGAGAAGGAGCAGGACCCATGTCTGCCCACTGCCAACTGACCGGCGCCAAGCCCGGTTTCGGCAACAACATTTCCCACTCGCACCGGCGCACCTCGCGCCGCTTCGACCCGAACATCCAGCGCAAGCGCTACTGGCTGCCCAGCGAGGGGCGCCACGTCCGCCTGACGCTGAGCGCCAAGGCGATCAAGACGGTGGACGCGATCGGCATCGAGGCCGCCGTGGCCCGCGTCCGCGCCCGGGGAGGGAAGGTCTGATGGCGAAGAAGAGCAAGATCGCGCAGAACGAGAAGCGCAAGGAGACCGTCGCGCGGTACGCCGCACGGCGCGCCGAGCTCAAAGAGGTCATCCGCCGCCCGTCCTCCACCGCGGCCGAACGGGAGGCCGCCCTCGCGGAGCTGCGCCGGCAGCCGCGCAACGCCAGCGCCACCCGCGTGCGCAACCGCGACAGCGTGGACGGCCGCCCCCGCGGCTACCTGCGCAAGTTCGGGCTCTCCCGCGTACGGGCCCGGCAGCAGGCGCACGCCGGCTTCCTGCCGGGAGTGACGAAGTCGTCCTGGTAGGCGAGACCCCGACCGCACACCCGACCCGCCCGGGCATGACCCGTGCACACATCCACGCCGCAGGCGTTGAAAATGATTACCATTAAGGGTTAGGGTGCGTCCCGTACGCGTGCGGCACCTCGGCGGGCAGGCAAGGGGGGCCCGAAGGGGGCCGCACGCGTACGTCGCGCAAGCCGAGCCGTCACGGCGCAGACCGGCTCGGCTTCCGAGACGCACTCGCCCATGCACCGGGCGCATCCGGCATGAACCCCGCATCAAAACCCCCGTGCACCAAGGGAGGGATCCGAGTGAAGGGCAACCCCGAATCCAACGGCAACACCTCCGAGGTCCGAGGCGAGCTCACCGGGCAGCTGTCCCGCAGACATCCGACAGCCGTCACCCTCTCCCCCTCCATCCACACCGCAACGACCGGTCGCCACCCGGTGGTCCAGCGCCTGATGACCCCGACGGCCCCGGTACGAACCTCGAGGTGGACGTCTCGTGAGAGGCAACGGGCGACCCGACGGTGATCCTGCGACAGGACCTGATCGCACTCCGGCGGGCCAAGAGGGACGTACACATCCTCCTCACCCTCCCCAGGAGGTCGACACCCTGCCCTTCCTGCTGCAGCTGCGGCGCAGCAGGATCGGGGCCGACAACCTGGAGGACCACTACGACTGCGCCCCCGTCCTCGCCGCCGTCGACCCCCTCGCCTTCTTGCACCTCCCTCCCTTCACCCCCCGACCCCCAACACCTCGCGGTGTCCAGTCTCGTATGGCATGCCCGGCGGCCGCTGCACCCGGGCCGGCTCGCCGAGGCCCTCGGGGACGTCATGTTCGGCGTGCTGCGCAGCCGAGGCCACCTCTGGCTCGCCGACAGGCCCGACACCGTCATCAACTGGCGGTCGGCCGGGCCGGGCATCGACGCCGAACGCATCACGGGCGCACTGGATGCGGCCCTGGTCACCGATGCCGAACTGTCGCTCGGCCGCGCGAGCTGGAGCGGATGGACCGCCCCTCTCTTCCACCCTGCAGCGGAAAGCTGACGACCCGTCGGCCCCAGCCCAACGGCGGACCACCCACTGAAGACACACCCCCCAGATTGATAATGAGACCCATTTTCATATAGCCTCTCCGTATCGCCACCCCGAATGAGGAGTTCCACCATGGCCGTCCCCAAGCGGAAGATGTCCCGCAGCAACACCCGCCACCGCCGCGCACAGTGGAAGGCGACCACGCCCCAGCTGGTGCCGATCACCGTCGACGGCTCCGTCTACCAGGTCCCGCAGCGCCTGGTGAAGGCGTACGAGCGCGGCCTCATCCGCCCCGAAGGCTGATCTCGTGACCTCGTACGACCGCCTGCCCGTGACGGTTCTGTCCGGCTTCCTCGGTGCGGGAAAGACCACCCTGCTCAACCACGTGCTGAACAACCGCGATGGCCTGCGGGTCGCGGTGATCGTCAACGACATGAGCGAGGTCAACATCGACGCCGCGCTCGTGCGCGGCGGCGAGGCGGCGCTCTCGCGCACCGAGGAGCGGCTGGTCGAGATGACCAACGGGTGCATCTGCTGCACCCTGCGCGACGACCTGTTGGAGGAGGTCGACCGGCTCGCCCGCGAGGGCCGCTTCGACTACCTGCTCATCGAGTCCAGCGGCATCTCCGAGCCCATGCCGGTCGCCGCCACGTTCTCCTTCCCCCGGGACGACGGCGCCACCCTCGGCGACCTCGCCCGCCTCGACACCATGGTCACCGTCGTCGACGCCGCGAACTTCCTGCACGAACTCGCCGGCGGGGACGAACTCACGGCACGCGGCCTCGACCAGTACGAGGACGACGAGCGGACCGTCAGCGATCTCCTCATGGACCAGGTCGAGTTCGCGGACGTCATCGTCCTCAACAAGCTCGACCTCGTCGGGCCGGGCGACGCCGCGCGACTGCGCGCCACCCTCTCCCGTCTCAATCCCGAGGCCCGTATCGTGCCCGCCGTACGCGGCCACGTCGCGCTCGAACAGGTCCTGGGCACCGGACTCTTCGACGTGGAGCGCGCCCAGCAGGCCCCGGGCTGGGTCAAGGAGCTCAACGGGGACCACGTCCCCGAGACCGAGGAGTACGGCATCTCCTCGCTCGTGTTCCGAGCCGACGTGGCCTTCCATCCCGGCAGGCTGTGGACGTTCGTCACCAAGGGCCTCGACAGCGGCACCTTCGGGCGGATCCTGCGCTCCAAGGGCTTCTTCTGGCTCGCCAGCCGCCCCAAGGTGACCGGCCTGTGGTCCCAGGCCGGCGCAGTGGCCCGCTTCGAGCCCTCGGGAGCCCGCGGCCCGGAGACCGCCCAGGGCCAGGAGCTGGTCTTCATCGGCACCGGACTGCGCGCCGAGGCACTCCGGGCGGCCCTCGAAGCCTGCCTGCTCAGCCCCGACGAGCCGGTCCCCGCCGAGGACGAGTTCCCGGCATGGGAGACGTACGGCATCGACGACGCCTGCGAGCACGAACCCGTCGCCGCACCCGTGACGGCGGCAGCCTGAGACTCCGGGCTGGGCGGTGGTCGCAGCCACGGCACCGCCCAGCCCGGCCCCTGTCCGATACCGCTGTCTCCTCGCCGGTCCTCGCCGTGTTCGCGGGTGAGGGCGGCGAAGGCGGGCCGGTAGAAGGGGGCGGCCATCGCGGCGCCGGCGAGCAGCCATCCAGCGAAGAAGACGGCGAGGTCGGAGGCTTGGGCCCCCGGGAGGGAGCCGTCCGCACTGTTGTCGAAGGCTCTCGATCTCTGATGAGACGTCAAAGAGAAACCCTCATGTGCGTGCTCTCTCCGAGTCGGACACCGATCGCGGATTCTCGCAGCCACGGGGCTGCGCAGACCGGTCCCGCCGGGCGCAGCCCCTCCTTGCCGGCCGGGTCGTTCGCCGCCCCAGCCATCACAAGACCGGCCGATCTTACGGCCGGGCCCGGCTTCGGCGTCTTCGACCGAACCCGGACGGTTCTGACGCCGGAGAGCGAAGTCTTTCGCCCGGAGCAGGCGGCGAGCCGTCGTCAGCGCACCCCGCTGGTCGGCGACGCCGGCTCCACGCCGTTGTGCCGGGCGTACCGCCCCGCTTCCGACCGGTTGTTCACGCCGAGCTTTCGCAACACGGCGGCGACGTGGTGCTCGACCGTGCGGCGCGACAGGAACAACACGTCGGCGATCTCGGCGTTGCGGAGTCCGTCTGCCAGCAGGGCGAGCACCTCCTGTTCCCGGGTGCTGAGCCCGTCGGGGCCAGCGGTGCGGGACGGGCGTCTGGGGATGTCGCGTGCGCCGAGCCGACGCAGGCGGCGGGCGGTGATGTCGCGCATCGGCCGTGCGCCCAAGCGGTCGAAGGTGGCGAGTGCCTCCCGCAGCATCCCCTCGTCCGTGGTGTCGGCGAGGGCGAGCGCGGCTTCGTAGGGGCATCCGGTCTCCTCCCAGCGTCCGGCCGCTTCCCGGGAGCGGCCGGACAACTGAAGCCGGTAGGGCTCGGCGGCCCGGCCCGGGACGGCGGCGGGTCCGTCGGCCCGCGCGAGCCAGTAGGCCAGCTCGCCGAGGAGCCACGGTTCGCCCTGGGTTGTGGCAGCGGCCAGGGCCGGGGTCACGAGTGTGCGTACCTGGTCCACGTCACCGGCGTACGTCCCGGCCTCGGCCAGCGCCGGTGTGGAGCCGATGATCCAGTCGACGACCGGCTCGGCCGTGACCATGACCGAGTGGACCCTGGTCAGCAGGGGGCCGGCGTCGGAGTCGCCTCGACGTGCCCGCAGCCGGCCCAGCACCACCATGGCGATCATCCTGCGCCCGTCGTCGACCCCTGCCGTGCGCAGCACCTCCGAGGCGAGTGCTCCGGCGTCGTCCCACCGTCCCTGGTCGAGCAGTGCCCTCGACCGGAACGCGCGCAGCCACTGGCGCCAGACCTCCTGCCCGTGATCGTCGGTGAAGGAGAGGGCCTCCTCGTACCAGCGGTCGGCCTGCCGGTACCAGCGGCGCGTCACGCAGATCAGCTGGAGCCAGAAGTAGGCGAGACCGGCCTGGTCTTCCGCCGATGCGCCCCGCGCCAGCCGGACGCTCTCCGCGATCAGGTCGAGTCCGGTCGGGTCGCCGTCCTGAGCGCGGCCGATGCCGATCGACAGGAGTGCGAGTGCCCGTTCCTGCGGTTCCGAGCCCTCGCCGGCAGCAGCCAGGAGCCGCTCGCCCCAGGCCACTGCGTCGGCGTTGCGGAACGCCATGGCGGACAGCTTCGCGCGGATGGCGCAGGCGAGTGCGTATTCGGGCCCTGGCGGTTGCGTCGCCAGCAGCGCGAGGGCCTCGTCGCAGGCCTTCTCCCCGAGCGGGATCTCCCGGGCCAGGTGGGCCGCCGTGATCGCCAGTCCGACCAGGGCCCCGCCCCGCCGCCTGTCGTCACCGGCCGCCCGCCATGCGTCGACGGCTTCCTGCCGGGCCCGCAGGGCGTCGTCGAGGTCATCGGCGAGATGGCATTGCCGGCCGAGTTCCTCCAGGAGCCCCGCCTGGGCGGCGTCCGGCCCGTCGCCGAGCGCGGCGAGTGCGTGGCGGAGGTGGTCCGCCGCCTCCGTGTGGGCCCCCAGCCTGGAGGCCCGCTCCGCCGCCAGGGGGGCGTAGGCGAGGACGGCGGCCCGGTCGTCGGCCCGCTCCGCGTGATCGGCGAGCCGCGCGGGCTCCACTTCACCGGGCGGTCTCGCACCGAGCACGGCCAGTGCCTGCCGGTGCAGGGCTGCCGCGCGTCCCGGCGGGATCGCCTCCAGGACGGCGACCCGGACCAGCTCGTGCCGGAACGCGACCGTGCCGTCGACGGCGGTGACCAGTCCGCGGTCCATGCACGCGTCGAGGTCGTCGGCCGGGCGGGCGGAGACCGCCTCCACCAGCCATGGCGCCGCCCGTGTCCCGAGACAGGCGAGGGCGTCGAGAGCCTCGCGCGCACCCCGTTCCAGACGGGCGGCGCGGGCGAGGACCGCGTCCCGGACCGTCGGGGGAACGGTGGCCCGGCCGTCGGCGAGGACTTCGGTCACGAAGAACGCGTTGCCTCCCGTGCGGCGGTGCAGCTCGCCCGGGTCGATGCCGGTTCCCGCGGCGAGACGGGTCACGGCCGCCTCGGAGAGCATCGGTACGGTCAGCCGGCGCACCACGGGAAGCGCCGCCAGGTCCCCGGCCAGGACGCGCAACGGGTGGCGTGCCCCCACCTCGTCCTGCCGGTAGACCACGACGATCATGGCGGGACGGGCCTCGATGCGGCGGCCCAGGAAACGCAGCAGGTCGAACGTGGCCTCGTCGGCCCAGTGCGCGTCGTCCAGCAGCACCAGGGCCGGTTCACCACCGCTGCGCAATTCGTCGAGCATCAGGCGGCGCACCTCCGCCGGCTCCGCCTCGCCGGTGAGCTGTCGGCGCAGCGGTGCCGACACACCGAGTGCCATATCGCGGAGGGGACCGAGCGGAAGCGGCGTGGTGAGGGGTTCGCAGCCGCCACGGAGGAGGCGCACGCTGCCCAGCGTCCGGGCGAACTGCTCGATCAGCGCGGTCTTGCCCGAACCCGCCTCACCACCGACGAGAACGAGCCGTCCGGTGCCGCCGCGCGCCTCCCGCCACCAGCGGGTCAGCGACGCGAGCTCGCCGTCCCGCTCCAGGAGCGTGCAGGGGCCGACCGTCACCTTGCCCATGGTAGGCAGGCCACGTCCACAAGGCTGGGTAGCCACCACCGATGTCCGCGGCAGGCAGTCCTGCGCATGCTGCCCCATGAGCAGAGGAACGGGGCACACCGAAGGGAACGGCCATGGACTACGACGTGATCATTGTCGGCGCGAGCATCGCCGGCTGCACGGCCGCCACGGCATACGGCCGGGCCGGGCTGCGGGTGGCACTCGTCGAACGGCAGCGCAGCCCGCAGGCGCACAAGACGCTGTGCGGGCACTTCGTGCTCGGCGGCACGCACGGCGTCCTGCAGAGGCTGGGCTTCTGGCAGCCGATGGTCGCCCGGGACGCGGCCGTGACGACCGGGCTCGGCATGTGGACGGAGCACGGCTGGATCGTGCCCCGGCACGACGGAACGGTTCCGCCGGCGATCAGCCTGCGCCGGAGCAAGCTGGACCCGCTGCTGCGGGAGATCGCCGGTGCCACCCCCGGCGTGGAGCTCATGCTGGGACACCGCGTCGTCGACCTCGTACGGGACCAGGCCGGCGGCATCCGGGGAGTGGTCACGGAGCACGGCGGGACAGGCTCCACCGAGCTCCGCGCCCGACTGGTGGTCGGTGCCGACGGCCACCACTCCACGGTCGCCCGGCTCGCGGAGGTCCCCGAGAACCGCGCCCCGAACGAGCGCTTCCTGTTCTGGACCTACTACGAGGGCGCGTCCATGAACGGCCCGGGCGACGGCCAGGTCTGGCCCCTGGGCCGGGACGTGGCCGTGTGCATCCGCGTCGACAACGGGCTCACCCAGGTCGGCGTCTTCCCGGCGAAGGACCGGCTGCCCGAGTTCACCGCGGAACGGGATGCCGCGTACGACCGGTTCGTCGCGCGCCTGCCGGACGGACCCTCGCTCGCAGGGGCCCGACGGGTGTCCCACCTCATCGGAACCACCGACTACCCGTGCATCCGCCGGGACCCCGTACCGCGGCCGGGCCTGGCCCTGATCGGTGATGCCGCCACCGCCTCGGATCCGGTTCCGGCAGTGGGCTGCGGCTGGGCGTTCCGTAGCGCCGTGTGGCTGGCGGACGCGACCGCCGGGCCCTTGGCCCAGGGCCGGGACCTGCGGCAGTCGCTGCGCGGCTACCGCCGGGCCCGCCGGTTCATCGACGCGTACGACGCGCTGGGGCGGCGGGAGGCGCTCGCCGGGCCGCCGAATCCGCTCCAGCGGGCGATCCGCACGGCAGCCGTGTCCGACCCCGACATCTCCCGCCGGCTCGCGCTGTTCGCGATGCGGGCAGAGTCCCCGTCCGTCCTGCTGAATCCCAAGGTCGTGATCCGCGCCTTCGCCGGATCACGGGGCCGGAGGCCGCGCAGCGGACTCACGGCCGCGTCCACCCGGTACCCGGAGGGGCCCGGTGAGGGCGGCGGGCTCCTTTGACGAGGACCCGGAGGGCGGCGTGCGGAGTGATGGAACCGGGGGCGCGTGTTCGGCATCGACGCCCCGATCGTGTGCGCGGCCTTCGGCCCCTGGGACGAGGTCGATCTCGCGGCCGCGGTGTGCCGGGCGGGCGGTCTGGGCAGTCTGGGCACCGCGGTGCGGCCCCTGCCGGAGCTGAAGGACCGATGGGCTCGGCTGCGCCGGCTGACCGACCGGCCGCAGCGAGCGTATCCTGCCGCCGTTCAACCGCCCCGGCAGTGCCGGCGTGCCCCGTTGCCTGCGCACTCCCCTGATGGACCTCCTGCGCGAGCACCCCGAGCAGGTGGATCCCGCGGAGATCGTCCGGCGGACCGTACGGGAGGCCGAGACAGCGCTGCCCCTGCGGGGTGCCCCCACCAGGCGCGTCCCCGGTCGCCGGGGCAATCTGGGAGTGGGGATGCTGCTGTACCCGAGAGAAGCGAGGCAGTCATGACGGCGACGACACGGCAGGAGACACCGGTAGCGATCGAAGGCGGTGGAGTCGAACTCCGTACGCAAGAGGTCGGCGGGGACCTGTCCGTCGCCTTCGTGCGTCTCCCCCAGGGCGCCGACCTCCGGCCGGCGGTGAAGGGCCTGCCCGACGATCTCTGCCCGTGCCCTCACTGGGGGTACATGCTCAAGGGCCGTCTGAAGATGGTGACCAAGGACGGTGAAGAGGTCTACGAGGCCGGACAGGCGTTCTACTGGCCGGCCGGGCACGCGCCCGTAGCACTCGAGGACTGCGAGTACGTGGACTTCTCCCCCACGGACGCCTTCGCGTCCGTCATCGACCACATCACGTCGCAGGGTTGACCGGCTTCCCTGCGCGGCCTCGTCGCCCCCGTGCCGCCCAGGCCCGGGCGTGGAGGAGGATCGAGCCGTCCGCCGCCTGCGGCAGCGCCGCACGGAGCTGCTCGCGGAGTTCCGCACGGTGGCCCTCGGGGAGGCCTGCCATGTAGGCGGGGGCCGGCCCCTGGCCTCCCAGGAACGGTGTCCAGTAGTCGTCGAAGTCCGCGAACCGGGTCGGTACCCGGATCTCGTCGACCTCCACGTCCTGGAGTCCCGCTCCGGCCAGGAGTTCGCCCAGCGGGCTGCGGGCGCACAGCTGGAACCTGACGGCCTCGTCCAGTGGCTTTGCCTGCCGGTCCAGGGTGACCGCGGCATCCCAGAAGGCGCGGATGGCCTCCATCCCGCCCTCTCCGTAGTCCCATACGTACGCTCCGACCTGTCCCCCGGGGACGACGACCCTCGTCATCTCGGCAACCGCCCGTGCCGGGTGCGGGACGAAGTTGAGTACGAGGCCGCTCACCGCGACCGATGCCGTGGAATCCGCGAACGGCAGCTGCATCGCATCCGCCAGAACGAATCGCGCCCGCCGGTCGGCGATGTGCCCGCGGGCGTAGTCCACGTAGCCCTGCGACGGGTCGGCGCCGATCACGCCGGCCGGGTCGGCGACCTCCAGGACCGCCCCGGTCACGGCCCCCGTGCCGCAACCGATGTCCCGCCAGGTCCCTCCCGCCGGCGCGCCCATCCACCGAACGAACCGGATGGCGACCAAGCGGCTCCATCGGCCGACATACGGCTCATACGCCTCACCAGTCGCCCACATCGGCCCACACCTCTCTCGGTACGCCTGCCCCCTGGAGATGATGCTGCGTCAAGGGCACGGGGGACGGGACCACCACACCGCCGGGAGCACACGAACGGCGCTCGCGCGCCGACCGCGGTGCTCCCGGACGGTGCGCGAAGGGGTGAAGTGCCCCGCGCCACCGGAGTGGGATGACGTGTCAGGAAAGGTCGGGGGCCTCCGCCGCCCAAAGGACCCGCCGGAGGTGGGCCTCCGCCGGCCCGCACACGTTGCGAGTGCGGGCGAGCGACCGCGCCGGGTCCAACGGGGAACACGGGAATGCCCTTCGTCGAAGGGCGACAGCTTCTCTATGGCCGGTTCCACGTCCAGTCCGAGCACTATCCCTGGTTTCGGCGCGTCCTCGCCCGAACGAGAACGGTCAGCTGGAGCGGTACCGAACCGAGGTCCCCGCCCACGCGCAAGGCATGGCCGCTGCCCGAATGGGCCTCGAAGTGGGACGGCCGCATGCTGCGCGCGAAGCGGAGGGGAGTGCCGGGTGGTGGGGCAGGCGTGCGGTGAGGGCGGTGAGGTAGCGGGTAGCGATGCGGGTGCCCAGGGGCAAAGACTGCGGCTTGGCGAGCATGCCCCAGATGCCGAGTGTGAGGACCAGGGGCGTGGGAGACGATGACGAGGCCGAGGCCGGCCGCGCACAGCTTGTCGGTGTGGCCCTCGACGGCGGCGTCGCCAACCTCGGTGCGGGTGGCCATCTCGGCGTCGCTCGTCATCCGCCAGGCTCGGCCGCCGAAGCGTTCCAGGGCGCGTTGGGTGGCCTGGCGGCGGGTGCCGGCGCCCAGGACGGGGGTGGCCGCAACCTCGCGGGCTCAATGAGGGCGCCATCAAGGCGGCTGCCTTCAGCTTGAAGGGTGCGTCAGGCGATCTTGTAAGCGCCACGCGTCCGCCCAGGAGCAGGCCGAGGGTGTCGATCACGCCGACGCTCGGCTCCGGGTCCCGCCCGGCCTGCTCGCGGGCCTTGCGGCGGATCCGGTCGCGGAACTCCTTTACCAGACCGTCGTCGCGCCAGCGGCGGAAGAACGCGCAGACCCGTCGCCCACTGCGCATCGGACATGTCCGTCGGGTACCGGCGCGCACGAACCCCGTGGTCGGCGGCGCTCTCGAACCGGTGTGCCAGGCAGTCACACGCGAGAGTGACCGAAGGCCACCCCCAGCGGTGTTCGAACGGCGTCGCCGGGAACCCGCCGGCGGCTCGGTGGACGAGCGGCCTGATGCGAGATGTCGCGTCAGATGGCCGCAGTCGCCGTGGCGGGCTCGGCTGTCATGGTCAGGTGGGTGGGGCGGGGGATGGTGGCCAGTGCCTCGCCGACGGTGTGTCCTGGGGCCTGCCGCAGGTGCCAGCGGGACAGGAGTGTGGCGAGCACGATCTTCATTTCGGTCCAGGCGAAGCCGTCGCCGATGCACTTGGCGTTGCCTGCGCTGAAGGGGATGAAGGCGCCCTTGGGCAGGTGGGCCTGGCGGTCGGGGAGCCAGCGGTCGGGGTCGAAGCGGGTGGGGTCGGTGTAGTGGCGTGGGTCGTGGTGGAGTGCGTGGATGCTGTAGCCGATGTCGGCGCCTTGGGGGACGTGGACGCCGGCCAGGGTGACGGGGGCGGTGGTGCGTCGCATGAGGAACAGGGCGGCGTGGCGTCGGCAGACCTCGTTGAGCACCCGGTCGATGAGGCCGAGGCCGGGGAGGGCCTTCACGGTGATGGGACCGTCGGCTGTGGCGGCGACGGCTTCTGCGCGGCAGTGTTCGGCGATGCCGGGGTGCTGGTCGAGTTCGTGGAAGGTCCAGGCGAGGGTCATGGCGGTGACCTCGGTGCCGGCGATGAGGATGTTGATGAGTTCGTCGCGGATCTCGGTGTCGGTCATCGCCTCGCCGGTGTCGGCGTCGCGGGCGTGCAGGAGCATGGAGAGCAGGTCGGCGTGGTCGCCGTCGTCGGCACGGTAGGTGCGGACGGCTCCTTCGATGGCGGAGCGCAGTTCACGGGCCGCGGTGTCGAAACGGCGGTTGAACGGCAGCGGAAGCCTGCTCAGCGTCGCGGGCATGAGAGCGCGGATCACCGCGCCCTGGGCGAAGTCCGGCAGAGCGCGTCCGATCGCGGCCCGCACGGTGGCTCCGAGCGGGGTGCGGATCATCGCTTCGGAGACGACGGCGGCCGCCAGGTCGCTCATGGCCCTGACGACGTCCACGCTCTGGCCGGGGTGCCAGGAATCGGCCAGCTGCTGGGCGTGGCGCTGCATGATTTCGGCGTAGCCGTCGATGTGCGCGCGGTGGAAGGCGGGCTGGACCAGGCGGCGTTGGCGGTGATGCCAGGAGCCGCTGGAGACGAGGAGCCCGTTGCCGAACAGGGGGCGCAGTTGGTCGAAGAAGCGTCCCTTCTCGAAGTGGGCGGCGTCGGTGACCAGGACGCGGCGGACGAGTTCGGGCGTGGTGAGGAAGTAGACGGGGACGGTCCCGACGTTGACGCGGACGACGTCTGCGACACCGGTGAGGGACTGCAGGAAGCCCTTGGTGTCACGCAGGAGGGCGACCGAGTGTCCCAGTAGAGGGAGGTGGCCGGGCGCGCGGGTCAGGGGGCCGGCCGGGGCGAGCAGGGCGGGGGTCATGGGCTCTCTCGGTGGTGGGACGGGAGTAATGGTTCGCGGCAAGCGGCCCCGTGGGCCTGGAAGAACCCCCTTCAGGGGACTTCGCCTGCTGCGGGAGCCGGGGTGGTGGCGGGCGCGGTGGTGGCGCGGACGTTGAGGACGCCCAGAAGGCGGGA
The DNA here is from genome assembly GCF_044748145.1 of Streptomyces sp. NPDC090022. NCBI lineage: Bacteria > Bacillati > Actinomycetota > Actinomycetes > Kitasatosporales > Streptomycetaceae > Streptomyces > Streptomyces sp. NPDC090022. Next base: position 43,985 of record NZ_JBIVFN010000001.1, on the reverse strand, counting down.
GATGTTGCGGCCGCGGGCCATGGAGAGGAGGGCGCACGCCGCGACGGTCGTGCGGACCTGCCGGTGGTCGCCCGTCGTGGCCAGGCGCATGAACCGGATCAGTACCTCGTTCCCGTCGTGATCCAGTGCGGGGACGGTGGCGGGGTCGGCGCCGCGAGCGAGCGCGAGTGCGCGCCCGGCCCAGCGGTCGAAGACCTCGACGGTGTTCCAGTCGACGTGGCGGGCGTCGACTGCGCCGAGGAGGCTGTCGTCGGCCGGCACCGTACGGGCTGCGAGGGCCGTGGGCACGTGTGGGGCGGTCCGCGGGTCGAAGATCGCGGCCAGCGGGCCCGGTCGGCAGGTGGTGCACAGCTCGGTCTTGCCGTCGAAGGCACGGTGGTAGGCGTCCCGGCTGGTCAGGTGTGTGCCGTGCGGGGCTGCTTCGGACAGGTCCGCGAGGGTGGCACGGTCGACTTGGAGGGCGGCGCCCGCAAGGAGCCGGCCGGGGCTGTAGCGGGGGATGACCAGGGCCCAGATGTACCAGTTCAGGGTTCCCTGCGTACCGGAGGCGGTGTCGCGGCCGGTGAGGACGTCGGTGACGTTGCGCAGCAGGCAGCCGGCGACGGCGTGGTAGGCGGCCTCCCGGTCCAGCCCGAGTTCGTCGAGGCGGCCGATGAGCAGGCGCGAGTTGGTCAGGACGTTGCCGTAGGCGCAGTCGTAGGGGATGTCGTACAGGCCGGCGGCCCAGATGCTCAGGCTCATCTGGGTGAGTTCGTCGGGGAAGGGCGCGCGCCCGTGGCGGATGTAGCCGGGGCCGGCGCAGTTGTAGCCGTTGGTCAGCCACCACAGTTCGTGGGGGACATCGAAGGCGAGGCCGGTCTCCGGGTGCGGGGTGCGCAGGCTGTGGACGTATTCCTGGAGGTCGATGTCCATGGCGCCGGTGACGACTTCGACCATGCTCACCTGTGGTCCGGTGCCGGAGCGGGGAACGGGGAGGTGGACGTCGTGGGAGTCGAAGCCGTCGCGTACGACCAGGGCGTGGTCGTCGATGCCGCAGATGTACCAGGCCATCGACTCTCGGTCCGCGGTGCCGTAGGTCATCGCCCAGGAGCCGGTCCAGCCGTAGACGCAGGTGGGGGTGTTCTCGTCGCGCCAGGCGAAGCCCAGTTCGGCGCAGAGGGCGGTCCAGTCGTGCGGCGGGTCGAAGTTGCGGCGCCCGAGGTCCTTGGGCGGCAGCAGGCACAGGGCGCCGGTGGAGTCGGCGGGGTGGGACCGGTCCTGGACGGCGACGTCGATCAGCGACGCGTCGGCAGGTGCCGGGACGGGGCGCGCGAGCGAGGCGAGGGTGCTGGTGAGGCCGACGAGGACGTTCATCAGCCAGACGGGCAGCAGGGCGTCGTCGTCGAGGACGTGGGTGTGGGCGGCCCAGTCGGCACAGGCGTCGAGGATCGGGGTGAGGTCGGTCTCCGCGAACGGCGCCCGGGCCCGGTCGAGAGCGGCTCGGGATGCCGGGTCGAGCGGTAGGCCGTCACGGGAGCGGCTGTGGCACCACACCAGCACGCAGGCGGTGCGGATCATCTCGTCCAGGCCGTTGACGTGCGCGTCGAACAGCAGGGTGCTTCGGTCCGAGCAGTGGGCGGCAAGAGCCTCAGCGGTGGCCCACGCCTCATGGAGCGGCCGTGGCTGGGGACGCAGCGGCAGCCGGCCCCGCTCGTGCGCCAACATGATGCTGGAGCGAACGCAGTTGCTGGAAGACACTGCAGGGGCGGTTGTTAACACGACTCTCCGTGATCTACAGGTGAAACAGGTGAAGAGGGGGCGTCGGCGATCGGGGGCAGATGCGCGCAGCAAGCCGGAAGACGTGCGCAATACGGCCCGAGGACGCGTCCGCGTCTGTTCAAACGAGTGCCCGGCTAGCGGCGCTTGCGTCAGAGGAAGAAGGCCGACCCGGTTCCACAATCGGCCCAAGGAGTACGACCTGGTGGGCCGGCTCCTGGCGCAGCCGAGGGGTGCACAGGCATCAACGACCGGTCGGCCAGAGCGAGAGGTCGACCGGTCACTGGTGGACGACCACCTCGCCAGGGCCCTCAGCGCCGTCATGGCCGCTGCCAAGAAAGAGGATCCCTTTGCTCCGTCCACCGAGCCGGGCCCCCCTTGGAGTGCCCTGAAGATCTCGACCAGAGAGCCCGATTCGCCCCAGACCGCCAGTGGGTGACGGTCAGATCGGACTGGAGTGAATCGGGCGCGTTCTCAAGATCTACCTGAGTCTCCTAGACGGCCGCCGGCGGCCTGCCGTACAGCCAGTTGCCCGCGGCGTCGGGATCGTTGCTGGTGAAGTACTCGATGGTGGCCCGCTCCAGCTCCGACTTGTCGATCACACCGTTGCCGTCCCGGTCAAGGCGGAGGAAGCTTTCCTCGATGTCCGCACGGGACATCTTCGGGGACTGCGCCAGAATGAAGCCTGCGTACTCGGAAGGTTGGATCACCCCGTCGCCATCGATGTCGGCGAGGCTCATCACGCTGTCGATCAGCGCGCCGGAAACCTCCTCGAAGAACTCCGGCCGGGCGAACAGGCTCCGGATCGCCGTGAGGAAGGAGTCCTGGTCCACCCTGCCCTCCTGGTCGGCGTGGGGAAGCTGGACCCCCTTCCAGGCTGAGCGGTAGGCGTCGATCAGCTGCTGCTCCTGGGACGAACCGCTCGGGTAACTGAACTCCTTCGCGGCCCGCCGGCCCATCAGAACGTGGTCCTCTTCCGTGAGGAACCCGTCCCCGTCCGCATCGAGCAGGTTGAAGTAGTGCGTCATCTTCACCGTGACGAAGTCCATGGCGGACATGACGAATCCTCTCCTGGGCTGGCCAACTCCTTGCATGGCGCTGGCTGCACCGAATGCGCAATCAAGGTCAGCTGCGTGTAACGGGCTGTGACCCGCGTGTTCAACGCAGACTGTGCAATGTCGGTCCGACGCCGCACAGTTCAGACGCACACCCACGCGGCCCGGAAGGTCGTCGTACCGGCGAGCCGACCGCACCCACGCCACGGAAGGTATCCGGCTGGACGCCGGGCGATCTGCTTCACAGCCCGTTCGTAAGCGTGGCGCCCGCCGATGTTGACGCCCGTGGCGTCGCTGACATCCCCTACTGCGCCGAAACGAGGCCCGCGGGCGCCCCAGTCGGCCTGCTCACTGATCAGCGGCCGGCGCGCGGCAATCGGCAGCAGGACGGCCCGACTGCGCCTGCGGAGACGATGGTTCGACCCCCGGCCATGGTGGCCTTCGGGATCCCCGCCCTGAACGCGGCCTGGAGATCGACCAACCGGTGGAGCGGTGAGTTTCGCGAGCTTCTTGTAGCAGGTCAGGGCGGCGGCCAGGCCGAGGAAGGCGAGGAAGTGCGAGCCCTTCCGCTCGTATCGGACGGTGAGACGGCGGTAGCCGAACAGCCAGGCGATCGACCTCTCGATCTTCCAGCGGTGCCGGCCGAGCCGTTCGCTCGACTCAATGCCCGGGCGGGCGATACGCGGGATGATTCCGCGTTCACGCAGCCAGACGAGGTGGTCGGCGGAGAAGTACGCCTTGTCCGCGCGGAGCTTGACCGGTCGGCGCCGGCGTGGCCCCGACGGGAGCGGACCGCGGGTATGCCGCGGATCAGCGGCTTGAGGGCCTGGCTGTCGTGGGTGTTCGCGGCGGACACGGCGACGGCCAGGGGTATGCCCCGCGCCTCGGACAGTACGTGCAGTTTGCTGCCCTTCTTGCCGCGACCGACCGGGTTCCGCCCGGTCAGCGCACCCCCCTTTTCGCCCGCACACCGGCGGCGTCGACGTAGCCGAACGGGCTGGGCTGCTCAGCCCTGTCCGACGATCCCTCGGCAGGCCCCTCGTCACCGGCGTCCGCCGGGACATCGGCCGGCGCACGGTGCCCTCCGGGGAAGCCACTGAGAGGCACCGGCGCGGGCACCGGTTCCCGCCCGCCTCCTGTACGGCTGCTCCTGGCGGTGCTCGGGGGGTGAAGGGTCACGCGGGGACCGGGTGGAGGGTGGCCTCTCCCGTGATCCTGATGCCGGTGCGCTCGCCGGGGGACGCGGGTGAGGGGCCCGGGACGCGGATGTCGATGGGTGCGTCCACCTCGTCCAGGCTGACGGTGACCATCGCGTCGTGGCCGTAGTAGCGGACGTCCGTCACCGTGCCGCAGGCCTCCGCCGAAGTGGTGTCGGTCAGTCGGATCTGTTCGGGCCGGAGCAGCACCATGCCCTCGTGTACGCCCCCCGGCGGGTCTGCCAGCGGGACACGGCCGAGCGCAGTGGTCGCCGTGCCCCCGTCCACGGTGCCGACGACGAGTACCGCGTCACCGACGAAGGCCGCCACCCAGGGGTCTGCGGGACGGCGGTAGACCTCGTGCGGTGTGTCGCACTGGGCCACCCGCCCCTTCCGTACGACGGCGACGAGGTCGGCTGCGGACAGTGCCTCCTGCTGATCGTGGGTGACCAGGACAGCGGTGGCACCGGTGGCCTGGAGGGCGGCCCGCACATCGGCCCGCAGTCCGGACCGCAACGCGCTGTCCAGTGCGTTGAACGGCTCGTCGAGCAGTACCAGCTGAGGCTGCGGGGCCAGGGCGCGGGCGAGGGCGATGCGCTGTTGCTGGCCGCCGGAGAGCTCGTGCGGCATGCGGTCACCGAACCCGGCGAGTCCGACCAGTTCCAGCATGTCCCCCACGCGACGGCTGCGCGCACCCCGGTCCAGGCCGGTCAGGCCGAAGGCGACGTTGCGCGCCACGCTGAGGTGCGGGAACAGGGCGCCTTCCTGGGGAACGATCCCGATGCGGCGGTGTTCGGGCACCAGGTGCGATCCGGGGCCGCTGAGGATGCGGTCGCCGAGGGTGACGGTGCCCCCGTCGGCGCGCAGGAAGCCGGCGATAATGCGCAGCAGGGTGGTCTTGCCGCAGCCGGAAGGGCCGAGTACGGCGACCAGGGCGCCGGCGGGGACGGTGAGGTCGAGTCCGTCGAGCACGGTGGCGCCTGGGCCGTACGCCTTGGTCAGCCCCGTGATCTGAAGGTCGGTCATGTGCGGTGCCTTCCGAGGAGGTAGGACGGTACGGCGGCCAGCAGGATCAACGCGGCGGCGTAGGGGGCCGCGGCGGCAAAGGATCCGGTGCCGGTCTCCGTCCAGAGGCGGGTGGCGAGGGTGTCCATGCCGGTGGGGCGCAGCAGGAGGGTCGCGGGGAGTTCCTTCATGCAGACCACGAAGGTCAGCGCGGCTCCGGCCAGCACTCCGGGCGCCGCCAGCGGCACCGTCACCTCGCGCAGCACCTTCAGCGGGGATCGGCCGAGGGAGCGGGCGACATCCTCCAGCAGCGGCGGGGACTGAAGCACGGCTGCGCGGGTACCGGCCACCGCGACCGGCAGGAAGAGCACGGCGTACGCGCAGACCAGCAGCGGGAGTTCCTGGTACACCGGTTCGGCGTAGCGGACCGCGAAGAAGACGAGGGACAACGCGACGGTGATGCCCGGCAGGGCGTGTCCGGCATACGCGGACTGCTCCAGCAGGGAGGCCGTCCGACTGCGGTAGCGGGCGGCGATCACGCCGACCGGCAGGGCGAGGAGCGTGGTGAGGGCGGCTCCGGCGGCGGCTACCCCGAGGGTCGTGCCGGCAGTGTCGAGGAGCCCGGTCGGGTCCCAGGTGGCGGAATTGCCGACGGCGAGCCAGTACGCGAGCGTGGCCAGGGGGGTGAGGACGGCCACGGCCGTGACGGCTGTGCACCAGACCAGCGCGGGTCCCCGCCAGCGGCCGAGCGGTACGGGGACGGCGGGGCGCGCGGTGCCGGTTCCGGTCCTGGCATGGCCCGCGCGGCCGCGGGTGCGGGCCTCGGCGGCCACGAGCAGGATGGTCATGACCACCAGGACGACGCTCAGCGCGGCGGCCGGGGTACGGTCGAAGCTGGCCCGGTAGGAGGTGTAGATGCCGCGTGTGAAGGTGTCGTACCGCATCAGGGAGACGGCGCCGAAGTCGGAGAACACGTACAGCGCGACGAGGACGGATCCGCCGGCGGCCGCAGGGCGCAGCTGCGGCAGGGTGACGCGCAGGAAGGTCCGCAGCGGTCCGTGGCCGAGCGAGCGGGAGACCTCCTCCTGTGCCGGATCGGTGCCCCGCAGCGCGGCTGTGACCGGGAGATACACGTACGGGAAGCTCACGAGCGTCAGGGCGAGCGCGGCCCCGGTGAAGCCCTCCAGGCCGGGGAAGGCGGAGAGCCAGGCGAACGCGGCGACGTAGCTGGGCACGGCCAGCGGCAGGGTCACCAGCACCGACCAGGCCCGGGCGCCGGGCAGAGCGGTCCTTACGGTGAGCCAGGCCAGCGAGACGCCCAGCAGCAGGGAGGCGGTCACGACGACTGCGGCGAGTCCCACGCTGCGGCCGAGGAGCTGGGCCGTGCGCTCGTTGGCGATCACGTCCCAGGCGAAGGCGGGACCACGTTCCAGGGAGCGGATCGCGAGATAGCCGAGGGGCAGCAGTGCGAACACGGCGGCGACGGCGGCGGGAACGAGCAGGGCGGCAGGCGGGCGGCTCCCGGCACGCAGCCGCCCGGCCGGCGGGGTGACGCCGGGCGGGCGGGCGGCCGGATCCGTCTGCAGGACGGGATCCGTGGAGTGCATGACGGCTCAGACCATCCCGGCGTCCTGCAGCATCTTCAGGGTCTCCTGAAGAGATTCGAGCTTGCCGAGGTCGATCTTGGGGGCTTCGAGGGAGGACAGCGGCGGCAGGTCCTTGACCGTGCTGGTGACACCGGAGGCCAGGGGGTACTCCTTGGTGTCGTCGGCGAAGTACTTCTGCGCCTTCTCCGAGAGGAGGAAGTCGACGGCCTTCTGCGCCACGGGCGTCTGGTCGCTGCCCTTGATGATGCCGACTCCGGCCGTGTTCACGAGTGCCCCCGGATCGCCGCCCGGCAGGAAGTGGATCTTCGCGCCGACCTTGTCCTCGCCCTTCTCGGCGACGCGCTCGTACCAGTAGTAGTGGTTGACCAGGCCGAGGGAGACCTCGCCCTTGCCGACGGCGTCCAGCACCTTGAGGTTGTTCTCGTACACCTTCGGCTCGTTGGCCTTGAGTCCCTTGAGCCAGGCGCGGGTGGCGTCGTCGCCCTCAAGGACGCGCATGCCGGTGACGAACGCCTGGAAGGAGGCGTTGGTCGGGACGTAACCGATCCTGCCCTTCCACTCCGGCTTGACCAGGTCGTGCACGGTGTCCGGCACCTTCGCCACCTGGCCGGGGTGGTAAGCGAGGACTCGGACACGCCCGGAGGTACCCACCCAGTCACCCGCGCCGCCGCGGAACGCCTGGTCGACCCTGTCGAGCGAGGCCTGGGGCAGCTTCTCCAGCAGTCCCTTGGTGGAGAGCGCGCCGAGGGCGCCGGCGTCCTGGGAGAAGAACAGACCCGCCTTGGTCCTGTCGCCCTCTTCCTGGATCTGGGCGGCGAGTTCGGCGCTCTCGCCGTAGCGGACGGCGACCGTGGTGCCGACGGCCTTCTCGAGATCGTCGAGGAGCGGCTTGACCAGCTTCTCGTTGCGCCCGGAATAGATCACGAGCCCGGCATCGTCCTCGTCGACGCCACAGCCGGCGACGGCGGGGAGGAGGAGCGCTGCCGCGAGGAGCGCGGTCAGACGTCGGACCGAGGGGCGTCGCATGGAAAGCCTTCCTGCACGTGCAGCGAGAACCTGTGAACGCCCTATAAGTAAGGTAAAGCTAACCTAAAGGTCAAGGTGATGCGCACAACATTTCAGCCTCACCGGGGGTTCGGCGGAGCCGACCCTACCCGCGAGTTCCTTATGGATCTTCATTGGCCCAGCCGTGACATTCCTGTGACTACCCCATGAGGTAAGCCTTTCCTAAGATGCGCTCGTGACAGCCCCTTCCGCCCTGCTGCCAGGCTCAAAGAACGTCCCCTTCGCCGGCGAACTCGCGACCCACGGCGACCGCACCGCGGTCATCACCGCCGACGGCCCCGTGACCTACCGCGAGCTCGCCGCCCGGGTGGAAGCGGCAGCCGATCGCCTGGGCCGAACGCGCCGCCTGGTCCTGGTGGCCGGCGCCAACACTGTCGACGCCCTCGTCGTCTATCTCGCGGCACTCTCGGCGGGGCACCCGGTCCTGCTGGTGCCGGGCGACCACCCGGAAGCGGTGCAGTCACTCCTCGAGACGTACGATCCGGATGTTGTCGCATGCCCCGACGACAGCGGGGAGTGGCTGCTCGACGAACGCCGCCCCTGCTCCGCGCACGACCTGCACCCGGACCTCGCCCTCCTGCTGAGCACGTCCGGCTCGACAGGGTCACCGAAACTGGTCCGGCTTTCGCACGAAAACCTTCAGGCCAACGCGGAATCCATTTCCGAGTACTTGGGAATCCGGGACACCGACCGTGCTGCCACGACCTTGCCCATGCACTACTGCTACGGCCTTTCCGTCATCCACAGTCATCTGCTGCGCGGCGCCGCACTGATCCTCACCGACCTCTCGGTCGCCGACAGTTGCTTCTGGGATCTGTTCCGGGACGCCCGCGGAACGACCTTCGCCGGCGTCCCGTACACCTTCGACCTGCTCGACCGCGTCGGCTTCGCCGCGATGGACCTGCCCCACCTGCGCTACGTCACCCAAGCCGGCGGCCGGCTCGCGCCCGGCCGGGTCCGCCACTACGCGGCTCTCGGCCGCGCCGCCGGCTGGGAGCTGTTCGCGATGTACGGTCAGACCGAAGCGACGGCCCGGATGGCCTATCTGCCGCCCGACCTCGCGGAAACCCACCCCGAGGCAGCCGGAGTCGCGATCCCCGGCGGCTCCTTCCGGCTCCGGCCGCTGGCCGACTGGTCCGAGGAGGACACCGGGGAACTCGTCTACGCGGGTCCGAACGTCATGCTCGGCTACGCTCACTCCCCCGACGACCTCGCCCTGGGCCGGACCGTGGAGGAGCTGTACACGGGCGACATCGCGCGGCGCACCGCCGAGGGCATGTACGAGATCGTCGGCCGGCGCAGCCGGTTCGCGAAGATCCTCGGCCTGCGCATCGACCCCGCACAGGTCGAGGCGATGCTCGCACGGCGCGGCGTCACCGCCCTGTGCACCGGCGATGACACCGGGCTGTCCGTGGCCGCCGTCGCCACCGCCGGTGCCCACGCGGCCGACGCGCGGCGCATACGCAAGCTGGTGACGAGCGAGTGCGGCCTGCCGGCCCGGGCGGTCCGGGTCCACGTCCTGGCGGACCTTCCCCGTCTGTCGACGGGCAAGCCCGACTACCGGGCCGTACGCGAACTGGCCCGCCCGGCCGACGCCGCCTCATCGGCACAGGGCCCGGGCAACGACCCCGAAGACCTGTGCCTGCTCTACTCACGCGTACTCGACCGGACCGATGTGACGCGGGACAGCACCTTCGTCAGCCTGGGCGGCGACTCCCTCTCGTACGTCGAGATGTCTCTCCACCTGGAAGAGCGGCTCGGTCACCTGCCGGCCGACTGGCACACCACGCCGATCCGGGAACTCAGGCCCCCGGCGGGAGAGATCCCGGCACGCGGGCGGACACTGGAGACCAGCGTCGCCCTGCGCGCCATGGCGATCTTCTGCATCGTCGGATCGCACATCCACGTCTTCGGCATCAAGGGCGGAGCACACCTGCTCCTCGCCATCGCCGGCTACAACTTCGCCCGCTTCCACCTCACCACCGCCGACCGCGGCGAGCGCATCCGGCGCGCCTGCCTCAGCATCGCGCGGGTCGCGGTGCCGGCCATGATCTGGATCGGCTTCGTCCTCCTCCTCAACGATGACTACACCCTGGCCAACCTCGCCCTCCTCGACAGTGTCCTCGGGCCCGAGGACAGCAAGACGGGCATGCACTTCTGGTTCATCGAGGCGCTGGTCTACATCCTGATCGTCACCGTGGCCCTCCTGGCACTCCCCCTCGCGGACCGGGCGGAACGCCGATTCCCGTACGGCCTGCCCCTGACACTCGCCGCTCTCGGCCTGCTCACCCGCTACAACCTGCTCGGGCTCCCCGACCGCACCCGGATGCCCGACGCGGTCACCGTCTTCTGGCTGTTCGCGCTCGGCTGGGCGGCGGCGAAGGCCGGCACCAGGACACAGCGGATCATCGTCACGGCCGCCGCCCTGATCACGGTGCCCGGCTTCTTCCCCGGCGACCCCGGACGAGAAGCGATCATCATGGGCACGTTCGCCCTGCTCGTGTGGGTGCCGACCCTCCCCGGTCGCGAACGCGTCAATCAGGTCGCCGGTCTCCTGGCCGGCAGCTCGCTGTACATCTACCTGACCCACTGGCAGATCTTCCCCTTGATCGACGGGTTCTCCCGGCACTTGGCCTTCCTCGCCTCGCTGGTCTTCGGCGTCGCCTACGGCATCGCAGCGACCCGCGTGATGCGCGGACTGCCCTCGCTGCTCCCGCCGGGTTCACTCCGCAGACACGCCCCTGAGGGACTCCGAGTCCGGGTTCCGGTGTCCGTAGTGGAGCGGTTCCGTCGAACTCCTACGCCGACAACCTCCGTTCAAGGGCGCAGAGGTCCTTGAGCCACGGGCTGCGCCGGGGCCCGCTGCGCTGTCCCATGCCGACACCATTCACGTCGCGGTCGTCCCCGACAGCGAAGGAGGGGCACGGGGGACGTCGCCCGTGGCTTGAAGATCCCTTCGAGGAGGGCCCAGGCCGGCCCGCTCCCCCCGGGGGAGCCGGTTGGCATCGCGCCCTGCGTGCTCAGCCGATCGACCCGAGCTGGGGCACCACGTCCTGTCCCACCCGCTGTGCGAAATCGACCGGGTCCCGGTCCGGCATGACCTGCAGCTCCGTGACGCCGAGGCGGGCGTACTGCTCCGCCTGGCCGAGGAATGCCTTCGGGTCGTCCAGTGGCGGCTGCAGCGCCAGGACGGTCTTCGTGATCGCGTCGTAGTCGCGGCCCTCGTCGGCGCAGTGCGCGCGCAGGACGTCGAGCTTGTGCGCCACGTCCTGGGGGCTGGAGCCGAAAAGGTTGCACGCGTCCGCATAACGCGCGGCGAGCAGCAGCGTCTTCTTCTCGCCGCCGCCCCCAATCATGATGGGCGGGTGCGGCCGGGTCAGCGGCGCCGGCACATTGAGGGTCTCGGCCAGCCGGAAGCGCCGGCCCTCGTACGGTCCGTTGTCGTCGCTCCACATCTGCCGGCAGATCTGCAGCGTCTCCTCCAGACGTTCGAAGCGCTCGGCCACCGGCACCACCGGCACCCCGAGTCCGCGCTGCTCGCGCTCGTACCAGGATGCGCCGAGGCCCAGGCGGGCCCGACCGCCGGAGAGCACATCGAGCGTAGTGACGATCTTCGCCAGCAGGCCCGGATGCCGGTACATCACCCCCGTGACGAGCAGCCCGAGCGTCATACGCTCGGTCAGCGCCGCCACGTAGCCGAGGGTCGTGTAGCCCTCGAGCATCGGTTCATCGGCCGCGGAGGTCGGCGTCTCCATCTGAAAGTAGTGGTCCATCACGGTGAACGAAGCGAAGCCCGCTTGCTCTGCGGTTCTGGCCGTTGCGGCCAGGGTGGGAGCGATCCGTGCCGGATCGGCGGGCGTTGAGAAGTTCCAGTAATGCAGCCCCAACTTCACAAGAAGCCTCCGCAGAAAAGACGGCGGGCGGCAGCGCCGCCTCTCGCCGCCGAGCCTAAGCCGCGCCCAGCCCGTCCAGTACGCCGCCACACCTCGCCCGCCCCCACCCGGGTCACGGGATGGACATGGTCACCCGCCTGCCACACCGAGGGAGGACAGGGCCGTCGCTCCGATTGCGCCGAGCGGTGATCCACCTCGCTGCCCTCTGCTACCAGGGACAGGGCCGTGCCCACCCCGCGCAGGCGCGCCTTCGAGATCACGCTCGAACGTTCACCTGATAGCGTGGACGGGCCGCGCCGCTGAAACAACCGGCCCGTTCGCGGCTCAGCCGCGTGGGACCGCGAAGTACGTGAGCACCGCGGCGGCCGGTTCCAGGGCGGGGGCTTCGCCGGCCAGGAGCAGGATCAGCTCTTGCAAGCCCGGGTTGTGCAGTCGCGGCACGAAGCGTACCGGGCCGGAGAGGGTACGCGGACGACCTACGAAGCGGGCTCCCTGCGCCGGCATTGTCCGGATCAGGTGCTGGGGGTCGCCTTCGGGTCATCACACCCTCCGGCCTCTCAGCCCGACAGTCGCTGTCGGCCCCGGCGGACCTCATTCGCTTCCGCCAAAGTCGGCTACTCCGGTCGAGCTCCCTCGCTCGCTTCATAGGCCTACTTCTTGGTTACCCCGCAGCCAACGAGGGAAACATCCGATTTTCACTCTTTCCTCCCGCAGAAGCCGGCGCTGCCTGCCTGTGCGGCGTCGGGCCGACATCCATGCATACGGCAGCCGGGAGTCGCCAGTACGGCTGCGGATGTCAGGCATCACGCCCTACCCAGAGTCGGCCGGCCCCACGCCGAGGCCCATCCGATGAGTCGCCCCACCAGCCCCTCGTCGCCATCCCGCCCGTGGCGGGCACCGGCGATGGGCGCGGAGGCCGAGAGCGCGGGAAGCCGCCGGGTCCAATGCTGGCCGTTTGCTGACCGAACCTCGGCAGGACAGGATTGGAGTCTGCCGCGCGTCCTACCACTACGAGGAGGCCCGCCAGGCCACCCCGGCCGCGGCCCTCCGCACGAGGACCGTCCATCCGTCCGCCCCCCGGACCAGGGCAGCGACGGCTCCACGAAGGGCCGCTCCGCATCGGACGGTTCACAGCGACGTGTCACCCGACCTCGATCCCTGACCGAAGATCGTTCGACGACCGCCCAGGACACCGAGGAGCGCTCAGCCACCGGACATCGCCACTCAACTTTCTAGGTCGATCGACCTATACTGGGACGCATGATCACTGAATCGATGGACGAAGTGCGCCTGGACCCCTCCGGCCCCGTACTGATCACCGGCGGGTACGGCACCGTGGGGGCCGAGATCGCCCGGATGGTCGCCGTGGACACTCCGGTGCTGCTCACAGGGCGTTCCCCCGACAAGGGCGGGTCCCTGGCAGCTGCCCTCGGGGGCGAGGCACGCGCCTGGGACCTGGCGGACCCGACCCCCTTCCGGGCGGACGTACGGGCCGTCATCAGCTCGGTCAACGACCCTGACGACCGAGTGCTGCGCGCGACGGTGGCAGGGGGCGTCCCCTACGTCGACATCACGCGCTGGACGAGCCGGTTGCAGCGGGCCACCGCTCTCACCGCCCTGCTCCGCCCGGACTCACCCGTCCTGTTCTCCTCCGCCTGGATGGGCGGGGTGAGCAGTCTGGTCGCGGCGGCGCTCGCGGCGGACCTGGGCGGCGCCGAGCGGATCGAGATCGCCGTGCGCTGGGACACGGCTGACCGGGCCGGTGCGGATTCCGTCGAGTTCATGGACCGGCTGGGCGTGGACTTCGAGGTGGTCGAGAGGGGTGCGCGCCGGCTCGCAACGCCGCTCACGGACACACGGACCGTGGGCATCGGCGGTGCGCCGGTGCGAGTCGCGCGCATCGACACGCCGGAACAGTTCACCCTCCCCCTGACCCTCGGGGCCACCACGGCAGCCACCCGCATCGGCTTCAGCTCCCCGGCCACGACCCGCGCACTCCTCGCGCTGCGCAGGACGGGGTTCTTCCGCTGGGCATCCGGTGACCGCTGGACCCCGGTGCGCCGGGCTGTCCTCCACGCGCCCGGCGAGGGCGGCACGGCCCAGCTGCGCGTCGACGTCTCGCACCGAGGGCGCACCCGCACCATGACCGTCACCGACCCCCTCGGACAACACCACCTGACCGCGGTCGGTGCGGTGCTGGGTCTGCGCCGCGTCCTCGGCACCGACGGCTCCTCCGCCCCCCGAGGAACGGTCTTCCCCGAACAACACCCGTCCCCCGCGCAGGCGATCGGATCTCTCACGGCCCTCGGCGTCGAGCTCGCCTTCGACGAGGGAACCGACCGGGCTCACGGCGAGGTCGCCTCGTGAGCTCCAAGCCGACGCCCAAGGGCAGGCAGCGGCGCACGGCCCTGCTCGACGCGGCCGGGCGCATCCTCGCCTCGTCCGGAGGCTCCGAACTCACACTGCGGGCGGTCGCGGACGAGGCCGGCGTACGACTCGGGCACCTCCAGTACTACTTCCCGTCGCGCTCCGCCCTCCTGTCCGCTCTCCTCGACCGCGTCCTCGCCTCCTCACTGGAACGGGTCGCACTCCTCACCAGTCGCCCGGACGGCAACAGCGTCGACGCTCTCCTCGACGGCGTCCTCACCGACCACGACGACCCGGCTCTCGTAAGGCTGTTCACCGAGGTCTGGGCCATGGCCGCACACGACCCGGAGGCCGCCGCGGCCGTCCGCGCCTTCTACGATCAGTACGCCACCCATGTGGCCGACTTCCTCCGCGACCACGCCCCCGCGCTGTCCCCGGACACCGCCCGCCGACGGGCCGAGGTCTTCGTGATGCTCATGGAAGGAGCCTCCTTGTTCCGCTCCGGCGTCGCCGGGCGGCGCAGCGCAGAGACGGACGCCCATCTGCGTCACGTCCTGCTCACCTTCCTCGCGGACGAAGACCGGGACTGAGGCCATGCGGAGGGCGCGGGCTCCGCGCCCTCCGCGGCCTCGCTCCGACGGAATCACCCATGCCGGCTCCGTCCGGGCGGCGGTGACCACCGAACTCGGAGCCGGGACCGAGTTCTCGCCACAGCCATCACGCGTACCGAAGGACATCATGATGCACGACAACCGAACCCCGACGGCGGTACTCCTGCACGGCTGGCCGGTCACGACCGGTCACTGGCGACACCTGGTTCCCGCCCTCGAGGCAGCCGGTGTCGCCACGATTCCCGTCACGCTTCCCGGACTCGGCGCCACCCCCGCCCCCGACGTGAACGACTACCGCAAGGCGGCACTTGCTGAACGGGTCAGGACACGGCTGGCGCGGGAGGGCGTCACCCACTACGCAGTCGTCGGTCACGACTGGGGCGCGACGGTCGGATACCTCATGGCCTCCGCAGCGCCCGAGTCGGTCCGTGCGCTCGTCGTCGAGGAGGAGATCCTTCCCAGGGTCGACATCGAGATCCCCCCGGCCGGCCGAAGCCACTATCCGGCCTGGCACGGCCCCTTCAACCGAGCACCCGGCCTCGCCGAGCGGCTCGTACCCGGGCGGGAAGCGGCGTACTACGGTGCCTTCCTGCAACAGAGCGCCGGACCGACCGGCCTCGACGCGGACGTCCTGCACGCCTACGTCGAGGCGTACAGCGCTCCAGGCGTCCTGGACGCCGGGCTCGCCTACTACCGCACCCGGTCGGAAGACGTCGACAGCATCCGGGCACTCGCCCAACGGCCGATCTCCGCACCCGTCCTGGCGATCGGAGGCCGGCACGCGATGGGGATGGCTGTCGCAGAAGGACTGGCCGCCCTCGCGACCGACGTCACCCTCGTCTTCGAACAGTCCGGTCACTACCCGGCAGAGCAGGAACCGGAGCGTGTGAACAACGCCATCGCGCGGTTCCTCCACCAGCACCCCTGAGTCCCGGCGCCGCGCTCAGCGGCGCGTCTGGGAGTGCCTGGCGGCTCCGGAACGCGGCCTCCACCGACCCGTCGGGGTGGGTACCACGGCCTGCCGCGGACGAGGACCTGCGGGGCCGCAAGGTGGCCGACCGCTCCGGCAACGAACTCGGCAAGGTGAGCGACCTGATCATCGACGAGGAGCAGCGCAAGGTCCGTTTGCTGCTCATGGAATACGGCGGTTTCCTCGGCATCGGCGACAAGAAGAGCTACCTCCCGGTCGACGCCGTGGCCGACGTGACCGAGGACCAGGTCCGCATCGACCGTACCCGGGACGACGTCGTCGACGCGCCCGAGTACGATCCGGAACTTGTGGACCAGCGCGAATACTCCGACCGGGTCTACAGCCACTACGGCTACGCGCCCTTCTGGGGGACCGGCTGCATTCCCCCGCGATTCCCCTACCAGCTGTGAGCACAGTCCACCCGGCCCCCGTACGCCTCTGCGCCGGGTCCCGCACACCGACCGAGCGCCGCCACGGGCCCGGCGTTCGCTCGGGCCTGTGCGGCCGCTGCGTACGGTAGGCGCGTGCGACTACCCAGCCGGTCACGGTAGCGGCGCCTGAGCGCCGAGCACGTGATCACACCCCCGCTTTCCGCATGGCTGACCAGCCATTGTGCGATCCCGTTCAGCCAGGGGCGCCGGTCTTCGTCATCGAGCGGGTGCCCGGCCCGCATCTTCGCAACGTCGGGCGCGAGAAGACGGCTCCCTGCCTGCTTTCTGCAGGTCAAGGGCGTTTCGTACTCGAAACCGGCAGGCGTCGGACCGGAGATCAGAAGAAAAATCCACCGCCTCGGACGAGAAGGCTCCTGGCCTGCACTTTCCGCGGGTCCGCAAAATCGTCACTCTGACGCTAATTCCCCGCTACCATCGCCCTCCATGAGTAACCGTCTGAGGAACCTCGCTACCGAGAACGAGCGCGTCGCGACCACCGGCAGCTACACCACCTCCACTGGCACCCGGGTCTCCATCGCCTCCGCCCTCGCCGCCGCCCGCTCAGGGACCGTCTCCTACTCCCCGCCTTCGCCCCTGCGCCCACCGGCCCCTTCACCGGTGAGGCCGAGGTGACCGACGAGGACAGCATGCGCGCGGCCCGCCGCCTCACCGACGAAGGCGTCGAGCACGTCGCCGTCCTCAACTTCGCCTCCGCCCGGAACCCGGGTGGCGGGTACCTGCGGGGGGCCAAGGCCCAGGAGGAGGACCTCTGCCGCACCGCCCTCCTCTACCCGTGCCTGCTCGAAGCCCCCGACTACTACGCGGCCCATCGGGCGTCCGCCGACCTCAACTACAGCCACCGGGTGATCTTCTCCCCACACGTACCGGTGATCCGCGACGGCTCCCACGCCCTGCTCGACCAGCCCTACCAGGTCTCCTTCCTGACCTCCCCCGCTCCCAACGCCGGCCAGCTGGCGCTGCACTCGCGGGGTGAGAAGATCGACGTCAAGGACACCCTCACCGAACGGGCCCGCCGCGTCCTCGGCGTGGCCGCCCACCACGGGGCGCGCGAGCTCGTCCTCGGTGCGTGGGGCTGCGGCGTGTTCGGCAACGACCCGGCCGAGGTGGCGGGCGCGTTCGCCGAAGCCCTGGACACCCACGGCGCCCCGTTCGTCCGCATCACCTTCGCCGTCTGGGACCGCTCGGCCGACTCCCCCCATCGCGCCGCCTTCCGGGCCGTGTTCGCCAGTTGACGACGTTCCGCGTCACCGGGATCGGCGAGCACGCCGGCCGGCGCACCGGCATCGCCCGTGGCGAGACGGGGCAGCCGGACAGGCGCGTCGGCGCATCCGTCCCGCCGGCACAAGCCGGCCACGAACTCCTCGAAGTCAGGCCCGTCCATCGCGTCGACTTCGGTGAGCGTCCGGTGGCCGGTTCCGACCGCGTCCTCGTGGCCCGCAGGAATGGCCACCGCGGCGACGGCGCACCCAGCGCCTTCGGCAGCTGTCCGGACGACGGGCCGCGCGAACCGGCAGGGAAGCGATGGCAGATCGCACCGCGGGCCGCCCCGCCCTGCGCGAGGACATCGCCTCGCACCCCGCCCTTAGCCAGCTCCGCCCGGCCCAAACCACCCGGCAACCGACGATGACATAACATTCACATCGCAAATTTGGCACAGGGCAAAGATGTTACATTCTCGTTATCTGGCGGGAGAATGTCATCCATTGGGCGATTTGCAACCTTCTTCCTGTGTCGCCCATCACATAATCCTGCGCCTTTCTCGCCAGGTCCATACCACCTCCGACTGCATCCCACAACACTTTCAGGTCAAGCGCGTTCAATAACTTCTGGGTAGCTTCGGCCCGCATGACCACCGCCCGCACCCCGGCCGACCACCGGAGGACGCCCGGTGGCCGGGACCGACCGCACCGCGTCCCCCGGCCCACGGCTGTGCCCCACGCAGCGCCGGCCCCGTGTTCCCGCTCAGCGCCGGTCCGCCCGGCGGGGGCGCCCTGAGCCTCCGACCGACGATCAGCCCACATCCCGCCTGCCTCCTCAGCCGGAGGGCGGCGACACGGGCCACACCGGGCAACCGGCAACGGCCCATCAGAAGCAGAAAGTTTGGCTCTTGTTGGCACACACCATTCACTTCGACGGCACCTGGCGAGACGCGCTCGGCGGAGCCCGGCGCGAGATCATCGATCCCGCGGACGGACAGCCCTTCGCCGTCGTCGCCGAAGGCGCCCGCGAGGACGCCGACGTCGCTGTGGCCTCCGCCCGCGCGGCCTTCAACTCCGGGGACTGGCCCAGCACCCCGGTGGCCGAGCGGGCCGCGCTGCTGCGCCGCGTCGCCGACCTGCTGGTCCGCGACCGCGAGCAACTCGCCCTGCTGGAAAGCCGCGACGCCGGGAAGACGGTGGCGGAGGGACGCGCCGATGTGGACTGCGTGGCCGACGCCTTCCGCTACTTCGCGGACCTCGTGCTGGGCGAAGGCGCAGGACGGGTGGTGGATGCGGGCACCACGAGCGTGCACAGCGTGGTCGTCCACGAGCCGGTAGGGGTGTGCGCACTGATCACTCCCTGGAACTACCCGCTGCTCCAGGCCAGTTGGAAGATCGCCCCGGCACTCGCCGCCGGAAACACCTTTGTCGTCAAGCCGAGCGAGATCACCCCGCTCACCACCGTGGAACTCATCCGCCTGCTGACGGAGGCCGGGCTGCCCGCAGGTGTGGCGAACCTGGTCACCGGGCCCGGCCACACCGTCGGCGCACGCCTCGCCGAGCACCCCGACGTCGATCTGGTCTCCTTCACAGGCGGCCTCAGCAGCGGTGTGAGGGTGGCCCAGGCCGCCGCGCCCGGCGTGAAGAAGGTGGCTCTCGAACTCGGGGGCAAGAACCCGAACGTCGTCTTCGCGGACGCGTGCGAGACCGCGGCGGGGTTCGACACGGCCGTGGACCAGGCCCTCAACGCCGCGTTCATGCACAGTGGTCAGGTCTGCTCGGCCGGTTCCCGCCTCATCGTCGAGGAGTCGGTGCGCGAGCGGTTCGTGGCCGAGCTGAGCCGCCGGGCCGGCCGGATCCGCCTGGGCCGCGGCACCGAGAAGGACGTCGAGTGCGGGCCACTGGTCTCCAGGACCCAGCTGGAACGGACCGAGGAGTACGTCGCCTCCGCGCTTTCCGAGGGCGCCGTGCTGCGCAGTGGGGGCTCGCGCCCCGAGCCGTCCGGCATCCGTCCGGCCGGCGGGTTCTTCTACGAGCCGACCGTCCTGGACCGGTGCCACCGCCGCATGCGCGTGGTCCGCGAGGAGGTCTTCGGCCCGGTCCTCACGGTGGAGACGTTCCGCACGGAGGACGAGGCGGTCGCCCTGGCCAACGACACCGAATACGGTCTCGCGGGCGCGGTCTGGACGGCGGACGCCGGCCGGGCCCGGCGGGTGGCTGCCCGGATGCGCCACGGCACCGTCTGGATCAACGACTTCCACCCCTACCTCCCGCAGGCCGAGTGGGGCGGCTTCGGCAAGTCGGGCGTGGGGCGGGAACTCGGCCCCTCGGGGCTCGCCGAGTACCGCGAGACCAAGCACATCTACCAGAACCTGGCTCCCCGCCCCGTGCGGTGGTTCTCCGGATGACCCGGCGGCCGGCCGCCGCGGCACCCGCACGCCGCGGACAGGACCGGTTCCCCCGCATCCTCGGACACCCACGCCCCTTGGAGAAACGCACCATGCCCGAAAGCACCTACGACTACGTCATCGTCGGCGGCGGCACCGCCGGTTCAGTGATCGCCTCCCGCCTCACCGAGGACCCGGACGTCACCGTCGCCGTCATCGAGGGCGGCCCCAGTGACGTGGACCGCCCCGAAGTGCTCACCCTCCGGCGGTGGATGGGACTGCTCGGCGGCGAACTCGACTACGACTACCCGACCACCGAACAGCCCCGCGGCAACTCCCACATCCGGCACAGCCGGGCCCGGGTCCTCGGCGGCTGCTCCTCGCACAACACCCTCATCGCCTTCAAGCCACTGCCTTCGGACTGGAACGAGTGGGCCGCGCTCGGAGCCGACGGCTGGGACGCGCCGTCCATGGAGCCCTACTTCGACCGGCTCCTGAACAACATCGTCCCGGTCGACGAGAAGGACCGCAACGCGATCGCCCGCGACTTCGTGCACGCCGCGCAGCAGGCCCTCGGGGTCCCGAGGATCGAAGGCTTCAACCGGCAGCCGTTCCACGAGGGCGCCGGCTTCTTCGACCTCGCCTACCACCCCGAGGACAACAAGCGCTCCTCGGCATCGGTCGCCTACCTGCACCCCTTCCTGGACCGCCCCAACCTGCACCTGCTGCTGGAAACCTGGGCGTACCGGCTGGAGTTCGACGGCGCCCGGGCGACCGGCGTCCGGGCCCGCACCGCCGACGGCGAGGAGATCACGGTCCGGGCGGCCCGCGAGGTGGTCGTATGCGCGGGTGCGGTGGACACCCCCCGGCTGCTGCTGCACTCGGGCGTGGGCCCGCGTGAGGACCTGGCCGCGCTCGGCATCGAGGTCCGCCACGATCTGCCCGGTGTCGGCGAGAACCTGCTCGACCACCCGGAGTCCGTGATCGTCTGGGAGACCGACGGGCCGATACCCGACAACTCCGCGATGGACAGCGACGCCGGTCTGTTCGTCCGCAGGGACCCGCGGTCCCCGGGGCCGGACCTGATGTTCCACTTCTACCAGGTCCCCTTCACCGACAATCCGGAGCGGCTCGGCTACGAACGCCCCGCCCACGGCGTGTCGATGACACCGAACATCCCCAAGCCGCGCAGCCGTGGCCGGCTCTACCTGACCAGCGCCGATCCCGAGGTCAAGCCGGCCCTGGACTTCCGCTACTTCACGGACGACCACGACTACGACGCGCGCACCCTCGTCGACGGCATCCGCCTCGCAAGGAAGATCGCCGCCACCGAGCCGCTGGCCTCCTGGCTCGTCCGGGAGGTGTGCCCGGGCCCCGAGGTGACCGGGGACGCGGAGCTGAGCGAGTACGCGCGGAAGGTCGCGCACACCGTCTACCACCCGGCCGGCACCTGCCGCATCGGCGCGGAGGACGACGGCCTGGCCGTGGTGGCTCCGGACCTGACCGTTCGCGGGCTGGAGGGCGTCCGGATCGCCGACGCGTCCGTCTTCCCGACCATCCCCGCGGTGAATCCGATGGTCGCGGTCCTGATGGTCGGGGAGAGGTGCGCCGAGCTGCTTGTGGCGTCCGCCG
This sequence comes from Streptomyces sp. NPDC090022, assembly GCF_044748145.1. NCBI lineage: Bacteria > Bacillati > Actinomycetota > Actinomycetes > Kitasatosporales > Streptomycetaceae > Streptomyces > Streptomyces sp. NPDC090022. The sequence continues at coordinate 22,791 of NZ_JBIVFN010000001.1, read as the reverse complement.
CCGGAAAGGAGGCCGCCTGATGGACGGCGACGATTCCGTGTTCTCCGTACGCGGTCTGTGGAAGGTGTTCGGTGCCAAGGCCGCGCGGGTGGCGGCCGACCCCCGGTACGCCGAGATGTCGGCGGCCGAGATCCGAGAGCTCACCGGCTGCACGGCGGCCGTACGGAACGTCTCCTTCGACGTCCGCCGGGGTGAGGTGTTCGTGGTGATGGGGCTGTCGGGTTCCGGCAAGTCCACGCTGGTGCGCTGCCTGACCCGGCTGATCGAGCCCACCGCCGGGGCACTGTCCATGGACGGCGAGGACGTCCTGGCGATGGACTCCGCCAGACTGCGCGAGCTGCGCAGGCACCGCGCGGCCATGGTGTTCCAGCACTTCGGCCTGCTCCCGCACCGGACGGTCCTGGACAACGTGGCCTACGGGTTGGAGATCCAGGGCGTCGCACGGGCCGAACGGCAGTCCCGGGCCCGTGAGGTCGTCGACAAGGTGGGTCTGGCCGGTCTGGAGGACCGGCGCCCGGCCCAGCTGTCCGGCGGTCAGCAGCAGCGGGTCGGCCTGGCCCGGGCCCTTGCCGTCGATCCCGAAGTCATGCTCTTCGACGAGCCGTTCAGCGCTCTCGACCCCCTGATCCGCCGGGACATGCAGGACGAGGTGGTCCGCCTCCACCGGGAGGAGGGACGGACGATGGTGTTCATCACCCACGACCTCCCCGAGGCGCTCAAGCTCGGCGACCGGATCGCGCTCATGCGGGAGGGCGCCATCGTCCAGCTCGGCACGCCCGAGGAGATCGTCACCCGGCCCGCCGACGACTACGTACGGGACTTCGTCCGCGACGTCCCGCGCGAGCAGATCGTCCCCGTGGCCCGGGCGATGCGTCCGGCTTCCGGTGACGAGGCCACGCACGGCGCCGTTCTCGCACCGGACGCGACCGTGGCCGAGGGCATCGCCGCGGTCGTCCGGGACGGCGTGCCCGCCCGGGTGGTCTCGGACGGGAAGCTGCTGGGGGTCGTGGACCACGCGCACCTGCTCGCCGTGGTCGCCGGTGCGGCTCCGGCCCCGGCGGGGTCGGAGGCCGGCGCCGCCCCATCGGACGCGGGCCAGGATGCGGTGACGGCATGAGCGCCACGAAGTCCCTCGCGCCCGCGCGCACCGAGCGGACCCGGGACGGGGTACGGCCGCTCGCGCCCCGGTCCGACCGGAGCCCGCTGCGCCCCGCCGCCCCGGTGGTGCTGCTCGCCCTCGCTCTGCTGCTCCCCACCATCGCACTGCTCGCGGAGGGGGGCTGGCCGCAGTCGCTGCGTCTCGACCTGGCGCCCACCCTGGACTCCTTCGCCGACTGGGTGGTCGACAACCGGGACAGCCATCCGGTGTTCCTGTACTTCCTGCTGCACCTGTCGAACACCGCCACCGACTCGGTCGACGCGGTCCACGGGCTCCTGACCTCGGCCGGTTGGGCGGGCGTGCTCCCGCTCGCCGCGGCCCTGGCGTGGTACGCGGCGGGCGCGGGCCGCAGGGGGGCCGGTCCGGCCCTCGTCGCCGTCGGTTCCCTGGCCGGCTGTGGTCTGCTCGGCCTGTGGGAGCAGACCACGGGGACCCTGGCCCTGATGCTCGTGTCCGTCGCCGCGGCGACGCTGCTCGGGCTGCTCCTCGGCCTGGCCTGCGGCCTCTCGGACGGCGCCCAGCGACTGCTGCGGCCGGTGCTGGACACCATGCAGGTGCTGCCGGCCTTCGCGTACCTGCTCCCGCTCGTCCTGGTCTTCGGCATCGGAACCCCGTCGGCGCTGATCACCACGGTGATCTACGCGGCGCCGCCGATGGTCCGGATGACCTCCCTGGGGCTGCGCGGCACGGACGCCGGCGTACTGGAGGCGTCCCGGTCCCTGGGTTCGACCCGCTGGCAGCGGCTGTGGACGGCGCGGCTGCCCATGGCGCGGGCGCAGCTCTTCCTGGGGCTGAACCAGACCATCATGATGGCACTGTCGATGGTGGTCATCGCCTCCGTGGTGGGCGCCGGCGGCCTCGGCGAGAGCGTCTACCAGGCGCTGAAGACAAGGGACTTCGGGCAGGGCCTGACCGCCGGCCTCGCGATCGTGCTGGTCGCGGTGTGGCTGGACCGCACGACCGCCGCGGCGGGAGCCCGCGCGGGCACGCCCGTCGGCCGACGGGCGGCGTGCCTGGCCCTCGCGGTGGCGGCGGCCGGACTGGCCCTGGGCCCCCGGCTGGCCGACGACTGGCCCGGCGCCCTGACCGTGGACATCGCCGCGCCGCTGAACACGGGCGTGGACTGGCTGGTGGCCTCGGTGTACCAGGACGTCCCCGTCCTGGGCGGTTCCTCCGTGTGGGCCGGCAACTTCACCACCTGGGTGCTCAATCCGCTGAACGACGGGCTCCAGGCCCTGCCCTGGTGGTCGGTGCTGCTGGCGGCCGGGGCGATCGCCTGGCTGGTCGGCGGCCGGCGGGCCGCTCTGACCGCGGTGCTCGCGCTGTCCTGCACGGGAGTGCTCGGCATCTGGGGCAAGTCGCTCTACACCCTGTCGCAGGTGCTGGTGGCCATCGCCCTCACCCTGCTGACGGGCTTCGCCCTCGGCATTCTGACGGCCCGCGTCAAGGCCGTCGAACGGGTGCTGCGCCCGGTGTTCGACGCCATGCAGACCCTGCCCCAGTTCATCTACCTCATCCCCGTGGTGCAGTTGTTCAACGCCGGCCGGGTCGCCGCGATCACGGCGGCGGCCGTGTACGCCCTGCCTGCCGTGGTACGGGTCACGGCACAGGGCCTGCGGCAGGTCAGTCCGGCGGCCATGGAGGCGTCCCGCTCCCTGGGCGCCACCACGTGGCAGCAGATCCGCGACGTGCAGTGGCCGCTCGCCCGGCCGGCGCTGCTCGTCGCGGCGAACCAGGGCGTCGTCCTCGTCCTCGCCGTTGTCGTCATCGGCGGCCTGGTGGGCGGCGGTGGGCTCGGTTTCGACGTCGTCAAGGGCCTGACCGCGGGTGAGCTCGGCACCGGACTGATCGCCGGAACCGGCATCGTCTGCCTCGGCCTCGCCCTGGACAAGCTGACCCAGCCCCCCGCCGGGAACCCCACCGCCGCTGCCCGTCGCTGACACGGGCCGCCCGGACCCCCGGCTTCCCCACCCCCCTCCCCACGAAAGGCAACTCACCATGACCACACAGAGCTTCCGCCATCCGCGGATCAAGGCCCACGGTGTCAAGGTGGGCAGCGCGGCAGTCGCCGTGCTCGCTCTCCTCACCATCAACGCCTGCAGCGCCGCCGAGACCGGCGGCGCGTCCGGGACCGTCAACCTGCACACCCCGTCCTGGGTGGGCGCCGAGGTCAACACGGCGGTCGCGGCCTATCTGCTGGAGCACGAGCTCGGCTACAAGGTCAGCACCCGGCAGATGGACGAGACCCCGGCATGGGACGCGATGAGCCAGGGCAAGATCGACGCGATCCTGGAGGACTGGGGCCACCCGCAGGAGGAGAAGCGCTACGTCGAGGGGAACAAGAGCGTCGTCCCGGCCGGCGAGCTCGGCGTGACGGGCCACATCGGCTGGTTCGTGCCGAAGTACGTCGCGGATGAGCACCCGGACATCACGGACGCCAAGAACCTCAACAAGTACGCCGACCTCCTCAAGACGCCCGAGAGCGGCTCCCAGGGCCAGTTCATCAAGGGCGACCCGTCATACGTCTCGCACGACAATGCCCTGATCACGAACCTCGGCCTGAACTACAAGCCGATCGAGGCAGGCGCCGAGGCCACGCACCTGGCACAGCTGGAACAGCTGTACAAGAACAAGAAGCCCTTCCTCACCTACTGGTGGACCCCCCAGTGGATGAACGCGACCATGGACCTGGTCGAGGTGAAGCTGCCGCCGTACGAGGAGGGCTGCGACGCCGACAAGAAGGCGGTCGCGTGCGCCTACCCCGACGTTCCGCTGAAGAAGTGGATGAACGCCGAGTTCGCGAAGGAGGACAGCGAGGCGGCGCGGTTCCTGAAGAACTTCCGCTGGACGACCGAGCAGCAGAACCTCGTCGCCAAGTACGTCGCGGCCGACAAGTTGACCCCGGAGCAGGCGGCGGAGAAGTGGGTCAAGGAGAACGAGACCACCTGGAAGGCGTGGATGCCCAAGAAGTAGCCCGCGGGCGCGCGTCGCCGCCGTACCCCGGCGATGGGGGACAGGGGGCCGTCACGGCATCGATCCGGGCAGGTCGTGGCTCGTCACGGGTACCGGTGGTCGCGGGAGCGCGATGTGGCCCGCCGCGACCGGCCGGACCCGGTTGTAGCCGCGTCGATGGCGTGGACAGGCCGCGCCGCTGAAACGACCCGGCCCGTTCGCGGCTCAGCCGCGTGGGACCGCGAAGTACGCGAGCACCGCTGCGGCCGGTTCCAGGGTGGGCCAGGGCTCGGGGCAGCCGAGGACGGCGACGGCCGAGGCCGGGAACTTGGCCTCGATGCGGTCAAAAGCCGGGCAGGTCCTGACCGGACTCCGGTAGCGGGGTCCGGTGCGGCGGCCGTCACGAAACCCGGACCACAGCGCGGCCCGGGTACGCAGACGACCTACGAAGCGGGCTCCCTGCGCCGGCATTGTCCGGATCAGGTGCTGGGGGTCGCCTTCGGGTCATCACGCCCTCCGGCCTCTCAGCCCGACGGTCGCGGTCGGCCCCGGCGGACCTCATTCGCTTCCGCCAAAGTCGGCTACTCCGGTCGAGCTCCCTCGCTCGCTTCATAGGCAGCCGGGAGTCGCCAGTACGGCTGCGGACGTCAGGCATGATCACGCCCTACCCATGAACACGGTGCGCATCATCGAGGTTCTCCTGGATCTCTGCTCCCTGCCTGCGTTTTTGCAGGTCAAGGGCCAGGACGCGCTGTCACCGGATCCGCTTCACCGAGCCCGGGCTGCCGCGAGGGCCCGGAGCAGGCCGGGGTTCACGTCCAGCAGGCTGGGGACCACGCTCCGGCCCGGTGCCGCGGATACGGGGGTCAGGGACGGAACGGCCAGTACCGTGAGGTCCGCGGCCTCGGCGGACGCGATGCCCGCGGGGCTGTCCTCGATCGCCACGCAGGCGGCCGGGTCGGTGCCCAGGGCCGTCAGAGCCGCCTGGTAAGGGTCCGGGAAGGGCTTCGTACGGGGTGTCTCGCGCGCCGCGACGGTGACGGCGAAGCCCGGCCGGCCCAGCACGGCGAGGACGGTGTCCACCACCGGACGCGGCGATGCCGACACCAGGGCGGTGGGCACCCCCGATGCGGCCAGCTGTGCCAGCAGGCGTTCGGCTCCGGGGAGCGGGACCGCGCCGGCACGGACGAGCCGGGTGAACCGGCGCTCCAACGCGGCCGCGAGCCGCACCGGGTCGGCATGGCCGGGCCGGCGGGAGGCGACGTGGGCGGCGGTGTCCTCGATCGCACGGCCGAGGACGTACGGGAGGTCCGCGTCCGTGAGGACGAGGCCGAGTTCCCGGCATTCTTCCTGCACGGCCTGCCGCCACAGACGTTCGGTGTCGACGAGCGTGCCGTCCATGTCGAACAGGACGGCCTGGAGTTCGTCGGGCACGGTTCGGCTCTCCGGTCTGGTGTGGGGTGTCGATGGGTCGGGCGGACGGGTGAAACGGCGGAACGTGAGGGGAGCGGGGTGGCCTCCGGCGTGCTCGGCCGCATCGGCGTCGAGCCCGCCGGCGTGCGTTCCAGCAGGTCCGTCTCGGTGGCGGTGTCCCAGGGGACGTCGAGCCCGAGTGTGGTCCGGGCACGGGCGCCGTGGGCCTCGTAGAGGCGGACGACGAGGTCGCCGGACCGGTCGTCGGCCAGTTTGACCACTTCGACGACGACCGCTTCGTCGTCCACCGTGACGAGCGGGGCGGCCGCGCCCGCCGCGCCGGGCCTCCCGCTCCGGGAACCGGTCCCCACCGGTGGCCGACCTGGACCGGTCGGTACGGGGCGCCCAGACCGGCGGCGACCGGAACCGGCTCGCCGAGGACGTTCCGGATGCCGGCCTGGAGGGGGACCGTCCGCGCGTGGACGGCCGGCCGGATCCGCTCCCTGAGTACGCGGTCGAGGCGCTGCCCGACGAGGCGTCGCTTGCTGTGCACGGGCCGCTCCGGGCGGGTGTCAGTCTTCGCGGATGCCGAGGTCGGCGCGGCCGCGCAGCTCGACGCTGCGGGAGGCCGTGGCGTGGAGTTCCAGGACGGTGAGCTCGTTGCGCCCCGGGCGCAGGGCCGGGGCGGGGACGTACAGGGTGGTCTGCGGTCCCCTGGACCAGTAGCGGCCCAGCGGGAAGCCGTTGACCCAGGCGAGTCCCTTCGTCCAGCCGTCCAGGCCGAGGTACGCGTCGGCGGTCCGGCGGAGTTCGAAGGTGCCGCGGTGGAAGGCGGGGCCGGCCACGGGTGCGGAGGGCGTGAGGGCGAGGGCGTCGAGGCGGTCCAACGGCAGGGCGCTGCTCGTCCAGGAGCCGAGGGCCGCGCCGTTGACCGTGACCTGGCCGAGGAGGCCCTTGCGGTCGTGGATGGCCGTGCCGTAGTTGACGCGGCCCTGGTTCTCGACGAGGACCACCAGACGTGCGCCGCTGCGGGGCGAGACGAAGGCGAGGGCGTGCTCGTGGTGCTCCCGTTCGAGTACGCCGACGGGCTGCCCGTCGACGAAGACCTGGGCGCGGTCGCGGACGGTGTCCACGCGCAGCACGGCGGGCCCGGCGCACGGCAGCTCCGTCTCGTACCGGACGAAGCCGAAGCACTGGCCCAGCTGCTCCATGGTGAGCGGGCGCTCGGCGCGCACCGGGGCGCCGAACAGGTGCTCCTGATCGAACAGTCGTCCGCATCGGTCGAGGTCCACGGCCACGGGGGCGAGCTTCGGGGCGGGCTCGGGAAGCGGTTCGTCGGGGACCTCCGCGTGCCGGGCGATGACCTCGCGGAACGCCTCGTACTTGGGTGTGGGGTCGCCGGCTTCGTCTAGGAGCGCGTCGTAGTCGTACGAGGTGACGGTGGGCCGGTAGGTGCCCTTGTCGTTCGCTCCGTTGGTGAATCCGAAGTTGGTGCCGCCGTGGAGCATGTAGATGTTGACGGAGGCACCCGCGGCGAGCAGGCGATCGAGCTCGGCCGCGGCGTCGGCGGCGTCGCGGGTGGTGTGGATGCCGCCCCACCGGTCGAACCAGCCGATCCAGAACTCCGAGCACATCAGCGGCCCGTGCGGCTGGATCCGCCGCAGTTCCGCGAGGCCCGCTTCGACGCGGCTTCCGAAGTTGGCGGTGCGCAGGACGCCGTCCAGGCCGCCGCGGACGAGGTCGGCCGGCTGGTCGCAGGTGAAGAGGGGTACGTCGACGCCGTGTTTGCGGAGCAGGTCGGCGAGGTCCCGGAGGTAGTCCGGGTCCTGGCCGAAGGCCCCGTACTCGTTCTCCAGCTGCACGGCGATGACCGGTCCGCCCGCGGAGGAGAGGTACGGCCGGAGGGGCGGGAGGAGGGCGCCCAGGTATCCGTCGACCGCCGCGAGGAAGCGGGGGTCGCGGCTGCGCAGCGCGATGTCCTCCTCGGCGAGCAGCCACGCGGGCAGGCCGCCGCCCTCCCATTCGGCGCAGATGTACGGGCCGGGGCGCAGGAGGACGTGCAGGCCGGCTTCGGCGGCCAGGGTGAGGAAGCGGGGGAGGTCGAGACCCGCGTCCATCCTGAACTCACCGGGGCGGGGAGCGTGGAGGTTCCAGGGGACGTAGGTCTCGATGGTGTTGAGTCCCAGCAGCCGCGCCTTGTCCAGCCGGTCGGCCCACTGCTGCGGGTGGACGCGGAAGTAGTGCAGTCCGCCCGAGATGATGCGGAACGGGTGGTCGTCGAGCAGGAATCCGCTCTCGGCGATCTCCAGGCGAGGCATGCCGGGTACTCCTGGGTGTCGGTGGATCGGGAGGAGGGAACGGGGGGAAGGGATCAGGCGAGGGGGCGGCACAGCAGGGCGTCCGGGACGCCGTGGTGCAGCCACTTCCAGGTGAAGGCGACGCCGGCGAGGTACTCGTTGTCGGCGCACTGGCCCTTGTAGTAGCCGGGTGCCCAGTCGCTCTGGCTGGAACCGCCGGTGGCGGGCCGGTTGTCACCGTGGTCGAACCAGAGGGCGCGGCCGGTGGTGGGCAGAGCTGCCGCCGCGGGGGCGCACAGGAGGGAGACCATCGCGTTGCGGTTCACGCTGTAGCCGACGGCGAAGGACCGCTCGGGGCACTGGAGCTTGTTGTAGCCGCTCGCCCAGTCGCCGCCCGTGACGAAGCGTTCGTCGGAGACCACGGTCCAGGCGCCGCTGCCCTTCGCCGGCTGGCCGGCGTCGGTGCACAGGCCACGGCTGTCGCTGCGGCCCAGACCGACCAGGCGCTGGGTGTCGGGGCAGTTGCCCTTGCGGTTGCCGGGTGACCAGTCCGGCCTGGCCAGCATGGTGGCGGAGACGTTGGAGTCGCCGTAGTCGAGGTTGAGCATGTTCCATCGCGGGCCCTGCGCTATCTGGCCGGTCCTGCTCGGGGCATCGACCAGCTTGTACCAGTCCGCGGCGCGCCAGTCACCGGCGTCCATCACGCCGAGTCGGGTCCCGTCCTGGGCGTAGCTGACCATGGCCCAGGTGTCCTGCGGCCGGCCGCCGGCGTCGGTCCAGCCGACGAGGGGCCAGATGGCGAAGTCGGTGTCGTTCCTGACCATGATGTCGGTGAAGCGGGTGAACCAGTCGCGCTCCCTGTCGTCGGCCGGGCCCCGGCCCGCGGCGCCGAACTCGCTGATCCACACGGGAGCGGTGAAGTGCTGCCCCGACCGGGTGACGAACAGGGCCTCGTCGTCGACGGCCTTGACGAGCTCTTCGGGGGTGAGCTCCTCGTAGCGCGGGTCGTGGGTCTCGCCCGTTCCCGTGGCGCCGGTGTGGTGGGGACCGGTGTAGCCGTAGAAGTGGGCCGCGTAGACCAGCTTGTCGGACCGGATCAGGGTGTTGGACAGCGTCGCCACCGGTGTGAGCATCGGACGGCCGTGGGGCGTCAGGTCGGTCGGGATGCCCTGCCAGTTGATCCCTTCCATGACGATCAGCAGGTCGGGGTTGGCCTGGAGGATCTTGTTGCCCGCCTCCTCCATCGCCTTGTGCAGGTCGTGGTCGTTGCCCCAGCCCCAGTTGGGGTCGTTCCACGTGTCGCGGCGTACCTCGTTGCGCAGGTCGGCTCCGACGACCCGCTTGTCGGTCCGGTAGCGCTTGGCCAGGAAGACCCAGTCGTCGATCCACTGCTGGGTGGACTGGCCGCTGTTCCAGCGCTCGTTGCCGTCCAGTCCGCAGCAGAAGCGGTAGCTGGTGGTGTGGTTGTTGAGGATGACGGCGAATCCGTCCGCCGTCAGGGCCGCCACGACCGCGTCGAAGACCTGGAGCGGGGTCTTTCCGCGCAGCTGCGGGTTGGCGGCGACGGCGGCGTCCGGGACGACGGTCGTGTCGTGGATCAGTGCGTTGGCGAACGGCAGTCGGATGCTGTTCAGGCCCATGGCGTGGAAGTCGCCGAGGATCTGGCTCATCGGGACCCGGTCCAGGCCGAGCGGGATGTTGTGCGACATCTGGTCCGCCTGGTGGTTCGTCGCGTCGCCGACGTCGCCGCTGCCCTCCCAGGTGCCCTGCGCGCCGGCCCAGTTGCCCGACTTGAGCTTGAAACGGTTGCCGTCGGCGTCCACGACGTAGCGGCCCCGTGTGGAGAGAGGAGCGGCCCACGACGCGGCGAGTTGCTCGCCCGTGAGCACCCGGGGCGGGGCAGCGTTGGCATGGGCGTTGGCGGTGGCGTCGGCGGTCGCCGCCGCCGCCGCGGAGGCGGTGAGGGTGCCGACGAGCAGCAGGGATGACAGAGCGAGAGCCGTCGTCGCGCGCCGGAGCGCGGTGGTGCGAGGTGTCACGGGGGGACTCCTTGCGGATGGGGGTCGTATGGCTGCGGTGAGGAGCAGGGTGCGGGGGTGGAGCGTGGTGCGGGGGTGGAGCGTGCCGGGTGGAGCGTGGTGCGGTCCGGGCCTCAGCCCTTGAGGCCGGTGCTGGCGATGCCTTCCACGATGTAGCGCTGGGCGACCAGGAACATGACGACCAGGGGCGTCACCGTGACGACGGCACCGGCGAACAGGCCGGGCAGGTTGATCGTCTGTGAGGTGATGAACGTCGAAAGGGCGATCTGGGCGGTCCACGTGGACGGGTCCTGTCCGATGACCAGTGGCCACAGGAAGGAGTTCCAGCTGTCGATGAAGGAGAGCGCGCCGAGCGAGGCCAGCATCGCCCCGGAGCTCGGCAGGGCGATCCGGCGGTACAGCCCGAGCCATCCCAGGCCGTCGAGCCGTCCGGCGTCCTCGATCTCGCTCGGGAACTGCAGGTAGAAGTTGCGGAACAGCAGCACCGCGAACGGGTTGAACAGGCCGGGCACGATGATGCCCCACAAGGTGTTGATGCCGCCCATGGAACCGACGACCACGAACGTCGGTACGAAGGTGACCGAAGCGGGGATCATCAGTGTCGCCACCACCAGGGCCAGCACCACACCGCGTCCCGGTACCGGGATCCGGGCCAGTGCGTACCCGGCGGCGGAGGCCAGGAGCGTGGACACCGGCGCGGTGATGGCGGCGATCAGCAGCGAGTTGCCGAGTGCCGGCGCCATGGAGACGGCGGGGTCGTCGAAGAGGGCGGTGAAGTTCTCGACGCGCATGGTCGAGGGCCACCAGGTCCACTCCGGCGAGGTCAGCTCCCGGGCATCCATGAGCGAGTTGCGCAGCATCAGGTAGAACGGTGCCATGAAGACCGCGGTCAGCAGGCCGATGGCCAGACCACGGACCAGCATGCGCACGACGCCGGAGGGCCCGTGCACGGTGTTCGCGCGTCTCATTCGCCGCTCCTGCCGAACCCGGTGAACCGGCCCTGGAGCAGGGTCACTCCGACGATGAGGACCGTGAGCACGAAGGCCCCGGCGGAGCCGACGCCGTAGTTCTGGCTTCCCATCGCGGTGTTGTAGAGGTGGACCAGTGGGGTCTGGACGGGGGCGGTCCCGGTGCCGGACAGCCCGCTGTTGAAGAGGTTGTAGAACTCGTCGAAGGCTTGGAACGCGGCGATGAACAGCAGCATCAGCACCGCGACGGAGGTGTTGCGCAGCATCGGCAGGGTGACACCCGTCAGCAGGCGGCGTCCGGTGGCGCCGTCGAGCGCCGCGGCCTCGTACAGCTCCTGAGGGATGGCCTGGAGCCCGGCGAGGAAGAGCACCATGTAGAAGCCGACCTGGAGCCACAGGCGCAGGGTGACGAGCGCGACCCAGTAGAGCGGTGGCGAGGTGGACTGCAGCCAGGGGACGGGATCGGCTCCGAACCACCCTCCGACGGTGTTGGCGATGCCCGTCGGCAGGCCGTTGAACAGGGACATCTTCCACAGGAGTGAGGCAGCGACGTACGAGACGGCCGCCGGGATGAGGAAGGTGGTCCGGAAGAGGGCCCGGCCGCGGCGGACGCGGTTCACCAGCAGGGCCAGTCCCAGGGACGCCGCGAAGGTGATCGGCACGATGAAGGCGGTGAAGAGCAGGATCTGGAGGAGGGAGGCCCGGAAGGCGTGGTCGGACAGGAGGGTGCGGTAGTTCTCGAGCCCGACCCAGTGGCCGAGGGAGACGGTGCCGCGCGCCTCGCTGAAGCTGAGGAGGAAACTCCAGCCGATGGCGACGTACTTGAAGAGAGCGAGACCGATCAGCGTCGGAGCGGTGAGCAGGAGGAACGCGATCCAGCCCGACCGGCCGACGCGGGTCCGGCCGGCTGGGGTCCGGCGGCGGCCGGCCCGGGCGCCCCGCGGAGTGACCGCGGGGCGCCCGGCACGCGCGGGCTGTACGGGGGTGTCGGTGGCCGGGGTCATCGATGTCATCGGCCTGGCGTCTGGTCGATCTCGCTCTGTGCCTTCTTCACCGCTCCGGCGAGGAGGGCCGCCGGATCGCCCTTCCCTTGGACGATCTCCGCCGCGGCCGCGTTGAAGGCGTTGCTCACGGCTGTGTCCCAGGTACCCGGGTTGTGCTTGCCGTACTTCGCCGCCAGGGCCACGGTCTCCTGGGCCGCGCCGGTGCTCAGCTTCTGGGCGGTCGCCGCCACGGACGTGCGGGGCGGGACGTGGAAGCCGTAGCTTTCGGCGAAGTCCTTCTGCAGGTCGGCCTGCCCGACCCACAGCCACTGGACGAAGCGCTTGGCCGCGGCCACGTTCCTGCCCTTGGCGTTGACGTTGCTGGTCCACCCGCCGACACGGACCACGGGGGTGCCGCCGGCCTTGAAGGCGGGCCACGGCAGGACGCCGAAGTCGTCGCCGAGTGCGGCCGTGATGGCGGGCATCGCCCACAGGCCGCACCACTGCATCGGCACGACGCCCTGGGTGAAGGCGGCGGGGTCCCACCAGTCGGTGGTGAAGCCGAGCAGCAGCGACTTGTCGTCGTGCAGGCGCCCCAGGCCGGTGATCGCCTCCAGGGCCTGCGCCGATCCGAACGCCACGGTGCCGTCGGGGGTCACGAGGTCGCCGCCGTTGGACCAGACCGCGAGGCCCGGCGCGTCGCCGATACCGTCGTTGCCGATGAACAGGCCCTTGGTGCGCTCCGTGGTCAGGGCCTTCGCCGCGGCGACGAGGCCGTCGAAGGTGGTGGGCGGGGTGATCCCGGCCTTGGCCAGGGCGCTCTTGCGGTAGTAGAGCATCATGACGTCGTCGATCATCTTGACGCCGTGGAGCTTGCCGTCGACGGTGACCGAGCTGAGGGCGTTGGCGTTGAAGTCGCTCTTGGCGTCGCCGTAGATGTCGTCGAGGGCGGCGATCTGGCCGCTGCGGGCGTACCGCTCCCTGAAGTCGCCGGTCTCGAATACGTCGGGGGCGGCGTCGGTCAGCAGGCCGGCGTTGAGCTTGGCCGAGTAGTCGCCGGGCACCCACGTCACCTTGACCGCTATGTCGGGGTTGGCCTTGGTGAAGGCGGTGGCGTAGCGGAGCACCGCCTGTTGGGTGCCGGCTTCGCCGTAGGCGTGGTACCAGACGTTGAGGGTGGTCTGGGCACCGGAGGAGGAGCCGGCCATCGGATCGCTGCTGCAGCCGGTCGCGAGGACCGTTCCCGCGGTGATGAGCAGGGATCCTGTGAGGAACCCGCGTCGGCTGAGATCCGGTCTGCGTGCGCTCATGTCGCATGTCCTTTACGAGGGGGTGTGTGCGGGTGCGGGGCGGATGTGCTCCCCGGCCGTCGCCTCGGTCCGTGCCGGCCGCAGGCAGGCAGGCAGGCAGTGGAGGAGGGCGGCGGCCCGGGAGTGGTGCACGACGGCTTGCAGGGCGGGGACGTCGCCCGTCAGCCGGCGCCGGTCATGGCCTGCACGGGCTGGGGGAAGAGGGCCTGGATGGCCACGGCCGCCCCGCCCCGGGCCCATTCCTGCCAGGGCAGGGGGCGCAGCGACAGCGAGCAGCGTGCCGCCGCGCCGAACGCGTGTGCGGCGTACGCCTCCTGGATGTGGCGGCTGAACAGGTCGTAGGCGTCGACGCCTTCACCGCTGACGACGACCCGCTCCGGACCCACGAGGTTGACCAGTGCCGAGATGCCCACCCCGATGGCTCGTCCGGCCCTGGCGAAGGCCTCGCGGGCTTCCGGATGGCCCGTCCGGGCCATCTCGACGACCTCACGGAAGGCCAGGCGCGGGTTCGCGGCGGCCGCGCGGACGGTGGCGAGGATGACGTCGGTCGAGGCGATGGCCTCGACGCAGCCGCGTGCGCCGCAACGGCAGCGCGGGCCGGTCGGGTCGACGCAGATGTGTCCCACCTCGCCCGCGACGCCGTGGGCGCCCCGGAGCAGCTGCCCGCCCACCACCAGCGCCGAGCCGATGCCCGAGCCGATGGTGACCAGGGCGAAGTAGCCCGTACCGATGCCTTCGCCGAACCAGTGCTCCGCGACGGTCAGGGCCCTGACGTCGTTCTCGACGGTGACCGTCAGACCGGTCGCGGTGGTGAGCAGTTCGGCGAGCGGGACGTCCTGCCAGCCGAGCAGCCCCGAGCGGCGCAGCCGGCCGCTGTCGCGGTCCACATCGCCGTTGACCGCGACCCCGAGGTGGCGGGTGCGATCGCGGAACGCGGGCTCGCTGTCCAGGAGTTCGTCCGTCAGCTCGGCGACCGCGGCGGAGACCGTCTCGGGAGTGCACCGGTCGAGCGGACGGGCGGCCGTGGCCCGGATACCGGCCCGCAGATCGCACACGGCGCCGAACACCTGGTCCGCGCTGATCTTCAGCCCGACGAAGTACTCCCGGTCGGCGGCGACCGCCAGCGGGTTCACCGGCCGGCCGGCACCGGGTGCGGTCCGCTCCGGAGGCAACTCGTACAGGTAGCCGTCCTCGATGAGGGGACGGGCCGCCTTCGTGACGGCCGTGGCGGAGAGGCCCGTTCGCCGGGCCAGCTCCACCCGGCTGAGCGGTCCCTCCGCCAGGAGCAGCGCGAGGACCGCGGTCTCGGCGGGGGCGCTGACCAGAGGCTGGGGTTGATGTCGGAACACGGGGTGAAACGTAGAGGAAATAAAAAACTTCTTCCAGTATTGATTTCGGAGTCGGCGGGCCCCTACTGTCGGGTCACTTCCGCGCCCAAGTCCCCGTGCCGCCGGGTGACTTGCGCGACCCTTCCGTAGGCGTCGCCTGGGCCGAACCCTGTTCCTCCCGCCCGTCAGGGGTCCTTCCGTGCTCGCCACGCCTCCGCTCGTCACCTTCGATCCAGAGCAGGCCCTCGCGGTCCTGCGTACGCCGAACAGCGTGTACGCCGTTCGCATCGCCACCGACGGCAGTCCACGGCACCTGTACTGGGGGCCACCGGTCGCCGCCGACGTCCTGGCCTCACTGCCGGAAGCCCTCTCCCCCGCCGCGAGCAGCTTCGAGGCGGACGCGGCCGCGGACGAACTCGCCCCGCAGACCGGGCCGCGCTTCGGGCCGGCCGGCCTCCAGGTCCGCTTCTCCGACGGCACGCGCGGCGCCCAATGGCGTTTCGCCGGCCACACCGTGGACCGCGGCGAGCTGCGGCTGCACCTCGAGGACCGGCACCGGCCGCTGCGCGCGGACCTGTGCTACCGCGTCCGGCCGCACACGGACGTCGTCGAGCGCTGGACGGAGTTGTCGCACGCCGGGGCTCCAGGCGATCCGGCCGTCGCCGCGCCGGTGGACCGCACCGGCCCGATCACCGTGGAGCGGCTCGACTCGGCGGCCTGGACCGTACCCCCGCTCGGCGACTACCGGCTCAGTCATCTGGTGGGAGGCTGGAACTCCGAGTTCCAGCTCCAGCGCGACCGGCTTCCCGTGGCCGAGACGGTCCTGACGAGCCGTCGGGGACTCACCGGTCACCACGCGAGCCCCTGGCTGGCCGTGGACGACGGCACCGCGGACGAGGAGCACGGTGAGGTGTGGAGTACGGCGCTCGCGTGGAGCGGGAGCTGGCGCGTCACCGTGCACCGCGATCCCGTCGGCCGCACCACGTGGACCGGCGGCTTCGGCCACGAAGGGACCGGCTGGGTGCTGCGGCCGGGCGAGAGCCTTCGTACTCCGGTGTTCGCCGGGCTGTACACCCCGCACGGCTTCGGCGGGGCCAGCCGCGTCTGGCACGCGTACGTACGCCGGCACGTACTGCCCGGACCCGAGCGGGACCGGCCGGTCCTCTACAACTCCTGGGAGGCCACCGGATTCGACGTCTCCGAAGCCGGTCAGATCCGTCTCGCGCATCTGGCGGCCCGGCTCGGCGCGGAGCTCTTCGTCCTGGACGACGGCTGGTTCGGCACGCGCGAGGACGACCGGTCCGGGCTCGGTGACTGGACACCGCGGCCCGCGGCGTTCCCGAGGGGCCTGCGCCCGCTGGCCGACGAGGTGCACCGGCTCGGCATGCGGTTCGGGCTGTGGGTGGAGCCCGAAATGGTCAACCGCGACAGCGACTTGTACCGTGCCCACCCGGACTGGGTCATCCACTCCCCGCACCTCGACGCGACCGAACTCCGCAACCAGCTGGTGCTGAACTTCGCCCGGCCCGACGTCGAGGCCTGGGCCCTGGCCACCCTCGACCACCTGGTCCGCGAGCACCACGTCGACTGGCTCAAGTGGGACGCCAACCGGCCCTTCACCGAAACCGGCTGGGACGCCCACCCCGACCCCGACCGGATCTGGATCGAGCACACCCGGGCCGTTCACCGGATCATGGACCGGCTCCGTGCCGACCACGACGGGCTGCGCATCGAGGCGTGCGCCGGCGGCGGCGGACGCGTCGACCTCGGCATGCTCGCCCGCACCGACCAGGCCTGGACCTCGGACAACACCGATCCGGCGGACCGGATCGGCATCCAGCACGGTTTCTCCCAGCTCTTCCCCGCCCAGGCCATGGCCGCCTGGGTCACGGACAGCCCCAACGTGGCCACGGGCCGGCACACGCCGCTCCGGTTCCGCTTCCACGTCGCCATGGCCGGAGCGCTGGGCCTCGGCGGCGACCTCGCCTCGTGGTCCGAGGAGGAACTCGACGAGGCGGCCGGGTTCGTCGCGCAGTACAAGCGGATCCGTCCGATCGTGCAGCGCGGCGTCCAGCACCGGGTCGCCCCACCCGGCCCGCTGTCGGCCGTCCACTACGCCGCACCGGACGACAGCGAGCACGTGCTCTTCTTCTGGCGCGTCACGGACCGCTGGGGCCGGCGTCCGGCACCGGTACGGCTCCCCGCGCTCGACCCCGGCGCCCGCTACCTCGACCCGGACCTGCAGCGCGAGTACAGCGGGGCGGTCCTGGTCCACCGGGGGATCGACCCGAGCCTGCCCGCCGGCGACCACGCCAGCGCCCTGATCCGGCTGCGCCGCCTGGACTCCTGAACCCTGAACCCTCCGGCGCCCCGCTCCCCCCTCCCCCCTCACTACTCCTTGGACTTCTCATGGACACCGCCCAGCACAGCGCACACGTCCTGGTGGTCGGCATCGACGGTGTACGCCTCGACCTCCTCCCCGAGCTCGACACCCCCCACCTCGACGGAATCGCCCGCGCGGGGTTCATCGCGCCGGTCGAGGTGGACGCCGCCACCCCGACGATGTCCGGTCCGTGCTGGACCACGATCGTGACCGGCGTCGGCGTCGCCAAGCACGGGGTGTGGGCCAACCGACTGGACGGCAACCGCCTCGACGTCTTCCCCGACTTCACGACCCGCCTCGCCGCCGACTGCGGACTGCGGACCTTCGCCGTCGGCGGCTGGGCACCGCTCTTCCTCGCCCGGCAGGGCGGCCCGCTGTTCACCGCACCCACCCGACTCGGCTACGTCGCCCCCCGCGCGGACACGCCCGCGGCGTGGGAAGAGGCGGACGAGCGGGTGACCGTCGAGGCGGAGCACCTCCTGAGCCTGGACGAGGACCTCCACGCCGGCTTCGTCTACCTGGGCGCTGTCGACGAGACCGCGCACTTCCTCGGCTGTGGCGAGCGGTACCGCCGTTCCATCGAAGCCGCCGACCGCCGGCTGGGCCGTCTCCTCGGCTCGCTGCGCCGTCGTCCGGCGTCCGAGCGGTGGACGGTCATCGTGGTGACGGACCACGGCCACCGCGACGAAGGGGGCCACGGGGGCCGGAGTCCGCTGGAACGTACGGCGTGGATCGCCGCGTGCGGTCCCGGAATGCCGGCGGGAACGTCCCCGGCAGGCCTGCGGCACGCCGATGTCGCCGCCCAGGTCTACACGTCCCTCGGAATCGCCCCCGACCCGCACTGGACCCTCGACGGCCTCCCCTTCACCGCCCGCGCCACGAGCACCTGATCCGGCCGGAGGAACTCAGCGGACGTCTCTCGTCGTGGCGTGCTCCGGGGGTCTTCGGCACCGCCGAGTGGCGGGCATTCGGCGTAACCGACCCACGGCGTCAAGCCTGTCCGGGGGATCAGCCGGCGTGCCGCTTCTCTTCACGGGCCGGCCCGGTGACGTAGTGCACGTACTCGCGGGACAGCCGGAACCCGGCCGACCATGCCAGGAGCCGGCTGGGACGGTTGTCCCGCGAACAGGTCCAGCTCGGTACGCGATCACGGGCTGCGATGTCCGCGCACAGGGCGCTGACGCAGGCCAGCGCCAGATGCTGGCGCCGGTGGCCGGGATCGGCCAGTGCGGCAACGTCCTCGAAACGGCTGCCGAGGACATAGGTGCAGGCCAGCGCGCGTACGCGGCCGTCGTCGAAGGCGCCCCAGGCGTGGCCGGACGCCGCGAGCCGTTCCGGGCCGCCCCAGGTGTGGTGGATCCACGCGCTGTCGGGTCCGAGCGCGGCCACGGCCGCGGTGTCGGCGGTCGTGAGCCGCCGTACCGTGATGCCGCGCGGCGGGTGCGCGGCCGTGGGCGGGGCATGGTGGAGGTACACCATGCGCTCCCAGGGCTCCATCCGGGTGAACGACGCGCGCAGGAGGGGCCGGAAGCGGCTGGGGGCCTCGACGTAGCTGCCGGCGAAGGGAGCCAGCGCCCCCTGCTCCAGAACATTCGGGTCGCCTCGCAGCACGACGTGGTTGCCGCATGAGACGGCCAGTACCCGGGGGCTGACGGCGCGGTCCGCCCACCATTGGCCTGATCCCGTGGTGAGCACGTGCTCGGCAAGGGCCGCGACGCCTGGTGCGCCGCCCGGGAACCACCTGGTCAGGGCGGGAAGGCGGGAGGGATCGATGGGGATCACGGAGCAGACCCTTCGGGGAGTTCGGGTGGCGGCGCCCGGACCGGGGTCGCCGTTCGAGAAGGCCGGGTGCGGTCACGGAGCCCGGCGGGCCCGTGACCGCGTTCCGGCGGAGTTCATCCGATGCCGGGGATGGCGGAGACCACGAGGTCGATGAGTTTGATGCCGACGAAGGGCAGCACCAGACCGCCGAGGCCGTAGACGGCGAGGTTGCGGCGCAGCAGGTCGTGCGCGGAGGCGGGCTGGTAGCGGACGCCGCGCAGCGCGAGCGGGATCAGCGCGATGATGATCAGCGCGTTGAAGATGATCGCCGAGGTGATGGCGGACTGGGGGCTGTGCAGGCCCATGATGTTCAGCGCGCCCAGGCCAGGGTAGGCCGAGGCGAACATGGCCGGGATGATCGCGAAGTACTTGGCCACGTCGTTGGTGATCGAGAAGGTGGTCAGGGCGCCGCGGGTGATGAGGAGCTGCTTGCCGATCTCGACGATCTCGATGAGCTTGGTGGGGTTGGAGTCCAGGTCCACCATGTTCCCGGCCTCCTTGGCGGCCGAGGTGCCCGAGTTCATGGCCACGCCCACATCGGCCTGGGCCAGGGCGGGGGCGTCGTTGGTGCCGTCACCGGTCATCGCGACCAGCTTGCCGCCCGCCTGCTCGCGCTGGATGAGTGCGAGCTTGTCCTCCGGGGTGGCCTCGGCCAGGTACTCGTCCACGCCCGCCTCGACCGCGATGGCCCTGGCGGTGAGCGGGTTGTCGCCGGTGACCATGACCGTGCGGATGCCCATGCGGCGCAGCTCGGCGAAGCGTTCGCGGATGCCGTCCTTGACGACGTCCTTGAGGTGGATGATGCCGAGGACCCGCGGGCCGTCCCAGTCGTGGACGGCCACCAGCAGAGGGGTGCCGCCGGAGGCGGAGACGGCGGCCGACCAGTCGGCGGCCTCCGCCGGCACGGTGCCGCCGCGCATGACCACCCAGTCCATGACCTGGGCTGCGGCACCCTTGCGGATGGCGCAGCCGGCGCCGTTGTCCCAGCTCAGGTTGACTCCGCTCATCCGGGTCTTCGCGCTGAACTCGATGAAGCACGGGTTGCTCAGCGCGCTCTCCGTCGGGGGCTGGAGGCCGTACCGGCCGGCGAGGGCGACCACGGACCTGCCCTCGGGCGTGTCGTCGGCGAGGGACGACAGTTGGGCGGCGTCCGCGAGACCGTGCAGGTCCTGGCCGGGCAGCGGGATGAACTCGGCGGCCTCGCGGTTGCCGAGGGTGATGGTGCCGGTCTTGTCCAGGAGCAGGGTGCCCACGTCACCGGCGGCCTCGACCGCGCGGCCGGACATGGCCAGCACGTTCCGCTGCACCAGGCGGTCCATGCCGGCGATCCCGATCGCGGAGAGCAGGGCGCCGATGGTGGTCGGGATGAGGGTGACCAGCAAGGCGACCAGGACGGTGGTGGACTGGGCGGCCTTCGCGTAGCCCGCCATGGACTGCAGGCTGACCACGACCAGGATGAAGACGATGGTGAGAGCCGCCAGCAGGATGTTGAGGGCGATCTCGTTCGGGGTCTTCTGCCGGGACGCGCCCTCGACCAGGGCGATCATGCGGTCCAGGAAGCTGTTGCCCGGACGGGAACTGACCCGCATGACGATCGAGTCCGACAGCACGGTCGTACCGCCCGTGACCCCGGACCTGTCGCCGCCCGACTCGCGCAGGACGGGCGCGGATTCGCCGGTCACGGCGGACTCGTCGACCATGGCCGCCCCGTCCACCACGTCCCCGTCGGCCGGGATCAGCTCGCCCGCCTCGACCAGCACGAAGTCCATCGGCTGGAGCTCGGACGGGGTGACGGCCTCGGTCTCGGCGCGGCGCAGGTCCGTCCCGTACGACCAGTGCTTGATCCGCAGGGCGACGGTGTCGGTACGCGCCTTGCGCAGCGAGGCGGCCTGGGCCCGGCCGCGGCCCTCGGCCACCGCCTCCGCAAGGTTGGCGAACAGCACGGTCAGCCACAGCCAGACGCTGATCACCCACGTGAACACGGACGGGTGAAAGAGGGCCGACAAAGTGGTGAGCACCGAGCCCACCGCGACGACCAGCAGCACGGGCTTCCGGGCCAGCTCACGGGGGTGGAGCTTGCGAATCGCCTCCCGCACCGACTCGGCGAGCCGCTCGGGCTCCAGGATGTTGGCCGGCCCGGGACGGCCGCGGGGCGGCCGCGTGACCGGCGGAGGGGGCGGGCTCCCCAAGCCCGGAGGAACGTGCTGCGCTGCGGCAGGAGACATGAAGAGTCAGACCTTCGGCGGTGGAATCGGCGGGCGCCCAGAGGGCCGGGCGTCGGGCGCGCATCATCGGAGTTCGAGTGCCACCGCCGGGGACCACTCGGCATGAGCCCCCTCGGCCGTCGTCATGCGATGGTCTGGGCCCCCGGCGGCGGGAACGTGCAGGAACCTACCGTCCTGATCATGTTCGGCCCTCCTGCGGGCAGAGGAATTGCTGCGCTCTTGACGGCGGCGCACGGAAGTCCGTCAAGGACCTGCCAGGAACGCGTCAAGGCATCGTGCGCGGGGCCCGGAAGCGGAATCGGCGGGCCGCCGTCCCTGGCCGACATGCGGCGGCGTCCGCGACACGACGCGTCTGACCGGACCACCCCGGGCGCCACCCTTGACTCCACAGGGTCGATAGACCCAGACATGTCCGGAATGAGAGAATTTCGCGGGATGCGGGGCGAGGCTGCCGTCAGCGGCGCGTTAAGAGTTCCCATCGAGCCGTATGGAGGCCGTCAAGGTGTCTTAACGGGGCGAGCGTGATGCGATGTGATCCGTATCGGCCACCCGGCCGAATCCATTTCATCACTTCTTCTTCAGGAGCTCGCGATGGCCGATCTGGCCTTCGTCCTCACCACGATCGCGGTTTTCGCGCTGGTGGGTCTCGTCGCCAAGGGGGTGACAAAGCTGTGACCGCCGAGAACGTTGTCGGCCTGGTCGTGGCCGTCGCCCTGCTGGGATACCTCGTCCTGGCCCTCGTCAAGCCGGAGAGGTTCTGAGCACTGTCATGAGTTCCCAGATGGCTGGTGTGCTCCAGCTTCTTGCCCTGATCGCCGCCCTGGCCCTGGCCTACCGCCCGCTGGGCGACTACATGGCCCGGGTCTACTCCTCCGAGAAGCACTACCGCCCGGAGAAGTGGATCTACAAGGCCATCGGCGCCAACCCCACCGCCGAGATGCGCTGGCCCGCCTACCTGCGCGGTGTCCTCGCCTTCTCGGCCGTGAGCGTCCTGTTCCTCTACGCCCTGCAGCGCCTGCAGGGCAGCCTGCCCGGCTCGCTCGGCTTCGCCTCGATCGACCCGGACCAGGCGTTCAACACCGCCGCGTCGTTCGTGGCGAACACGAACTGGCAGTCGTACTCCGGCGAGCAGGCCATGGGCCACGTCGTGCAGACCGGCGGCCTGGCCGTGCAGAACTTCGTCTCCGCCGCCGTCGGCATGGCCGTCGCGGTGGCGCTGGTGCGCGGCTTCGCCCGCTCGCGGACCGGTGAGCTGGGCAACTTCTGGGCGGACCTGGTCCGCGGTGTGGTCCGGATCCTGCTGCCGCTGTCCGTGATCGGCGCCGTCATTCTCGTGGCGTGCGGTGCGATCCAGAACTTCGCCGGGATCCACGAGGTCGGCCAGTTCATGGGCGGCACCCAGCAGTGGAACGGCGGCGCGGTGGCCTCGCAGGAGGTCATCAAGGAGCTGGGCACCAACGGTGGCGGCTACTTCAACGCCAACTCCGCCCACCCCTTCGAGAACCCCAACCCGTTCTCCAACCTGTTCGAGATCTTCCTGATCCTGGTCATCCCGTTCTCGCTGACCCGGACCTTCGGCAAGATGGTCGGCTCGGTCAAGCAGGGCTACGCGATCCTCGCGACCATGGCGGTCATCTGGGTCGGCTTCGTCGCCCTGATGATGTGGACCGAGTTCGTCGGCAAGGGCCCGGCCTTCGAGGTCGCGGGCGGGGCGATGGAGGGCAAGGAGACCCGCTTCGGGATCGGCGCGTCGGCGATCTTCTCGGTCTCCACCACGCTGACCTCCACCGGCGCGGTCAACTCCTTCCACTCCTCGTACACCGGTTTCGGCGGCGGTATCCAGCTGCTGGGCATGCAGCTCGGTGAGATCGCGCCCGGCGGTGTGGGCTCCGGCCTCTACGGCATGCTGATCA